>CABVAZ010000014.1:0-63854 GCA_902496445.1 uncultured Prevotella sp.
CGAACGAGCGTCCCTACGGGCTTGTGGGATGACTGGTGCGAGGCCGGCACAAGGCACGGCCACTACAACTGCTGATTATCGCAATAGAATGATTACAGGGAACTTCCCCAGTCTGTTCTCGCTCCGCTCGCCCAAACTGGGGTTATAGATAAGTCAACCCCTTCGGGGCTGAGAGATTAGTGGCATTTGGTGTCCCCAGTCTGTTCTCGCTCCGCTCGCCCAAACTGGGGTTATGGATAAGTCAACCCCTTCGGGGCTGATATATAGACAGCGTTGTTGGCATGTAGGCCACGTGACGGTGGGCATCCTATGCCCGATAGCCATCCTGAAATTACAAGCATACGGAGCCTCGGAGTTTGACGAGTATCTCGATGCGCACACTATGCTGGCGAATAGCTATACCATTTCGCGTTCTGCAATGATAGCATCCTTCTTAAAGACTACAAAAAAGGTATGTGTAGTGAAAGAATGTCTTTATATAAAGTCTGTATTCATGTGTGAGAACAAAGCAGAAGGGTGGAATGTGGGTGGGATATGGGTGGTGTGTTTTTTGCAAATCAAAGATTTACAACCGTCTAGGTATCAATATGTTAACTCATTGGGTGGAATGGGTGGAATAGCAATGTCCCCAAATTTATTGATATATGTGAGAGACTTTGACAGGGGGCGTGAAACCATGTCTTTTCATTAGCTTTTTTGCTGATGGCTTTCTTGCCTTGTTGCTACAATAAATAAAGGTCCCCCGGTTTCGGGAGACCTTTATAATAACTAGTTATTAGGTTTTATCGCCTTACTACGTGTTTCTTTCCGTTCACTATGTATATGCCCGGCTGCAGGCCTTCGAGCGTTTTGGCCTGGCTTCTTACCAGTGCGCCGTCTGTAGTATACACATTGTAGCTACCCTCTGCTGTTGCGCTGATGGTTGCAATGCCATTGCTGATGCTCAGTTCTACGGGCAGTGACTCTGAGCCGTCGGCATAGACAGCCGTTACCTTGTATACAGGAGCGTTGTCGCCAATAGCTTCTGTCTCAGTGAAGGTGGTGTCGGTTACTGTAGCCACAAGTGCCCCGTCACGATAAACGCGGTAGGCCAGAGGAGCGGTGTTCTTCTCATAGGTCACATCATCCACCATGAACAGATAAGAGTCGTAGGCATCTGTGTTGTTGTGAATGGCAAAGTGTCTTGCGCCTTCGGGCAGGCTCACGGTTACTTGCTGCCATGTGCTTGACGCGATGTTGTGCGAGTCGCCAATCTTGACGAAGGCGGCTGTGTCGGTGCTGTTGGTAGAATAGAGCACGTCATAGTCTTCATTGCCCCACTCGGTGCCCGCATTCACCCAGAACGTCACGTCTTGTGCCTTGCCAGAGAGCAGCGGGCTGATCATCCAGTTGTCTGCGTCAACATCATTACCTTTGGCATCGGTGGCGTAGATAGCCACAGCAGCTCGCTTGCCAGAGTGTGGTGCCAGGCCGTTGCTTGTGTTGAAGTAGTCATCGGGCTGCCATACCATGAAGGCGAACTGACTGCCTTGGTGTGGATAGGTAACAGATGATGACAGTGAGTGTGCATAGCCTTTATCGCCGTCTACAAGCGTCCAGTCGCCCATTTCCGTGCTCCATGCTTTGTAGCTCTCCATGTCATCAGTTACGGTGAGCGGCTGTGTGGCCGGTGCCTTCCATGTAAGTGTTACGTGGCTGTTCTTGATGTCGCCCGTCAGGTTGGTCGGTGCCATGTTGTCAGTGCTTTGCAGCTTGATGACAGCCGAAACGCTGTTGTTGTCGGCGTTGCTGTCGTTGGCGCCCGTAACCTGTGCGCTCACTGTAGTAGAAGAGGCGTTGTTAAGTGTCGTTGTGGGCACTTCTACGTTCACTTCTGCTACTTCCAGAAGAGCCAACTGCTTGTTAAGTACAGAGTCTATCACTGTCTTGCCGTCAACATTCACCTTGAGCTCCGGGTTGGTCAGCGTGTTGAGGCCGTTGTTGACAACCTTTACCGTTACGCTGGCCGTTTGTCCCTTCTTCACGCTCTCGGGTGCTGTGAGCTGCACGGCAGCGTCATTGTCTACTGGGTCTATCACATTGATGTTGTCTACCAGCAGCGGACTGTCGTCTATAGCCTCTGTGGCGTTGCCCTCTATGCGCAGCAGTACATAGTCTTCGGTAGATACCTTGTCGGTAGGTATGTCGATGATGGCGGTATGCCATTTGCCATCGTTGTTGCTTTGGGCGAAGTCGTTGGTCCACAACGGTGCGTCTTTAGTGCCGTCCTTATGCCAGAGAGCCACGCTGAGCTGAGCCTTCGTGCCCTCTGAACCCTTGTAGCTGAGCACCAGCTTAGGCCGCTTGGCACCCTTCATGTTTATCTTTCCGGTGTAGAGCACGCACTTGCCGGCCTTTTCGGGAGCAAACGACACGCATCCGCCGTCGTTGTCAGAACTCTCAGTGCCTATGGTCCATGCCACTTCCTGGTCGCTCATTTCCTCGCCAATGAACTGATTTTCCAGTGAGCCGTCCTTGAAACTGTTGTGGAAGGGCAGGGTGTAAGGCTTGCCCACCACGATGGCTCCCACGCCGTAAGAGCCTGTGCCGGCTGCGTTGGTGGCACTTACTGCCCACTGCTTGAGCTGCTGCACGTTGCCGGTTGCTGTGTTCACGTTGCTTACCATATACTCGGTTACACCACCCAAGGTACTGCCCAGCTTGGTGCTTACATAGCCGTCGGAGGTGAGCTCATATATGTTATAAGTGACTTTCTTTGGAATGATGATGCCACCGTTGGCACCTGCCACGTCGTCCCAGTCGAGCTTCACCTTGTCGGTGTAGTCGATGGCCTTCACTACGGGTGCTCCCGGCACGTCAGGACCCACCTTTACGGTTACTGAGCTTGATACGCCTCCATCGCTTTCGTTATACGGCATCACGTCATAAGTGTTGTTGCCTAATGATGCGTTCTCGTCAGTCACGGTGCAAGTCTGTCCGGGCTGTGGAGCGGTGAGCGTGCCCACGGTGCGGCTTCCGCTCTTCACCACAATCTTGGTGAGTGCAGACAGTGCCGTGCCGTTGATGGCCTTTGTGGGCGCATTGAATGTGATGGTAGCTTTCAGGTCGCCGCTCTGGTCTGCCACGGCCTTCAGATCGGTCACAGAATCGGGCGCTGTGGCGAGTGCCTCCGGCGTCACGCTAAGCGAGTTGACAAAGAGGAAGAAGCCATCGGTGCCTGATTTGGCGTGCAGGCCGATGTAGTAAGTGCCGTCGGTTGTCGGGTTAATGACCTTTTCATAGGTCTTGTAAGAGCTTGACCCTATGGTAGTCTCCGGCAGCACTTCGCCAGTCATACCCTCTACGGTGTTGGCGTTGCCCCACTTAACCTCCAACTTCTCGGGGAAGTAAGTGCCCGTAGATTTTGTGCTTACGGCCACCTTATAGGTTCTGCTGGCCTTTAGCTTGATAGGAGGTGAGATGAGCCAGTCGTCGGCACTGTTCACATAGTTGCACTGATAGTAGGCTTGGCGGCTTGCGCTCCAGTTCCATGTGCGGCCGTCGTTGTTGGCGTCGATAACCGTATAGAGGTCTATGCCGTTGTTGAAGTCGTCTTGATAAGGAGCCTCAAAAGGCTGTCCGATAATCGATCCGTTGCTCAGACCCATGTCTCCATACTTCTCTCCGTTAACGGCCACCACGCCATAAACGTATTTAGAGAGAGTGGTATCGGGCAGGGTCTCGCTGAACGATGTGCCATCCAGGTTCTCTGCCACCTTTGTGGTGTCGCCTGATGCTATGCGGTAAACATCATATTTCAGCGCGCCCAGATAGCCATTATGTTTTCCTTGGGTGGGTGCTGCCCATGTTACAGTGGCCTTGCGGTCACTGCCCAGGCTGAGCTGCACGTCGGCAGGTGCGTTAGGCGTGTCGTAGCCCACGTATATGGTGGTGTCTGCCGGATTGCTTGTGCCCTCGCTGTTGCTCAGAATGACGGCCAGCTTGTTCATGCCCTCTTCCAGTTGCAGGTTCTGTGTAACGGTGCTTCCCGCTGCTCCGGTGCCTGTAGCCTGATCTTTGCCGTTGGCTTTTACCTGATAGTTGATGTCGCCCGTGAGCGCCTCACCGCCTTGCGTCTTTGTGGGCAGGGTGAAGCTCAGCGTGCCTTGCGTGCTGCCGTTGACGAAGTTGGGCCTCAGGTTTTGCGCATCAGCCGGCGCATCTTTGCCCCCGCGCTGGCTTAAGAACCCAAAGCCTCCAGATGGGTGGGCTGGTCGTAGCTGCCCAAGCGCGTTGCCTTGCCCGTAGACAGGTCTACGGTGTACAGTCCTGTAACGTCAGAAGAGTCGGCTGCAGCCCAGTAGAAGGTGTTGGTGGTTGGGTCTATCTCGCCGCTCTGTCTGTAGTAGGTGCCGTCGTGCTTGCTTATCGTGACGCCCGTGTTGCCCACCAGATTCTCTGAACCCGTAGCACGGTCTATCTTATACAGGTTGCCGTTTGCTGAAACGCCATAGGCATATCCGTCGGCTGCTATGCCCAGTGCCACATAATCGTGATTGGCTGCGGCTATCTTGGTGCGTGTGCCTTTAGAATAATCTATTACGCCCCATTCCAGACTTCCGAAGAAGTTGGCATAGAACACGCCAAACACCTCATGTGTGTTGGGGTCTGTGGCTGTTTCCTCAGCTATCAGGTCGTACTGGTTGGTCAGTTCGGTTGGCGTACCGTCCAGTGCCCAGGTGTCGGTGTTGAATGCATACGATGTGATGACCATCGTTTCGTCAGTTGACGAGACATAATAGTTGATGCCATACATCTTGTTGCCCACGATGGCACTGCCGCCATTGAAGTGTGCCTGGTCATAGCTCACCAGCTGGTTGAAGCCGATAGAGGCTTGCGGCTGGAAGGAGTAGATGCCCTTCATGCCCGTTTGCCAGAGGTTGCAAAGAAGGGTGGTGTTGTTGGCCGCTGCCTTCAGAGGTGCGGCAAGTTGCATACTGGGTCGGCCCTTCACCGTGCTGAACACGTGTGCAAAGGGCGACTGGGCTTGCAGCTGGCTTCCCTCTATCACCTTGATAGCCGGATAGCGTCTGGCTACTGGTGAGAGTTTCTGCCCGCAAGCCGGCAATGTAACGGCCATGGCGGCCGTACTCATTGCCAAGAAAGATAATAATTTATTCATACGTATTGGGTTGTGAAAACTATTTTATCATAACTTTTCTTGCCGTTCCATCGGCATATTTGATGATGTTCAGACCTTTCTGCACATTCTGAATGCGGTTGCCTGCCGCATTGTATATGCCGGTGATGGCACGGATTGCCTCCTTGCTTAGCTGCTGGATGGCCGTTGCTGTTGGAGGCAAGGTGGCGAATGCTGCGTTACTGATGGTGCTGTTGAGCTTGTCTTTGCCGTCATATCGGTTGATGACAGCCACAGCCGTAAGGTCTTTCTTTTTCCAATCGCTGTTCAGGTTGATGGTGAACGTCTTTTCAAAGGTGTTGCCCGTCCATGTGATGTTGTCTCCCCAGGAGCTGTTGTAGTAGCGTATCACGTGGTTCTGAATATAATTTTCGTCGGCACCTGCCTGATCATGTGCCTTGATGCTATCTTCTGTGAGGTAGAAGGTCAGGCGTTGGCTGTCGGTGTCGAAGGCTTCGTTACACGTTCCTTTAACGGTTGCTACCACCTCAGACGCGTCGTCACTAGGTGTAAGGGTGAGCTGTAGCTGGGCGTTGGTGGGCTGTGCAAGCTCATAGTTCACCACTTGCTTTATCTCATTGCTGTTGTTTGGGTGGAAAATGTTGTCGTCGTTGCCCTCGTCGTTGGTGAAGTAAGGCTGACGGTCTATCATCAGGTTGGGCGCCGAAATCTTGTTGGTGACAAACAGCCACAGCATGTCATCATCGCAGGGTTGCGTCAGCCAGTCGGTGTCATAGCCAGAGTGGTGAGCCACCACGTTCAGCCTGTTGCTCTTCAGTTCGGCCAGTGCCTGTGCCAGAGCCTTTGCCATGGCGGGGCAGTTGGTGCAATACTCAGTTGTAAACTCTTCTATCAGCACATTGCGGTCGTAATACTGTGACACGGTGGCGTAGTAGCCTTGTGCCGTTTTCTCGCTCCAAGTGTTTTCTGTGCCGTCTATCTTGGTCACTTCAACGGTCATGGCACGTTTGGCGGGCTCATTGTAAGCCGGCAGAGGTATGTTGCACGTCGTACTGGTAGCCGCCTTGAGAGAGTCGTCGAGGGTCATAGTGGCTTCCGGCTGTGCCGTCCCGTCTATGGTGGTGATATAGCTGAAGCTCTTCAGGCTCTTGGTTCCGGTGTTGGTCACTGTGAGGTTGAGCGTTCCGTTGTTGCCTTTCAGTGCGGACACGATGCCGAAGTCGGCTGGCTTGAGAGCTTCGGCGCCGCCATTGGCCAGCTGAATGATGAGTTGCACGCTCACGTCGTAATAGCCGAAATCATACCATCCCAAGCCTGTGCCGCCATAGTCGGCCTTGAGATTTCCGTACATGCGCAGCGTGTTGCCCGATGATATGAGCGACAGAGGTTTGCAGGCATCGGTGTAGTCGCCACCCTCCATGGTCTCGTCTTGCGTATATTCAAGTCCCAACATATAGCTCTTACCGTCGGTGGGAAGGGTGATGGGTGTGGGCAGAGTGATGGTGTTCCATCCCTGCACAGCTCCACTAACATTCACCGAGAAAAGGTCGGAGCCTGTGCTGCCATTGCTCTTCACCGGTGCAAAAAACAGCTTCGACACCTTGCCGGGATGCATGTCGGCATAGCGTATGGCTATGATTTTTCCGCCTTTGTACTCTTGCCACTTGTCGGGCGTGAGCACATTGCCCACCCTTACGGTGCCTAAGTCGTAGCCTGGAAAGCCCATGCCCGACGACGCAATGTCGTCTGTGTTGTATGCGCCTATCAAGCGCTGGCTCTCCGTCAAATCGTTTGCTCTTGCCGTTGTGGATGAAAGGCAAAGCAAAAACTGGTCATCAATGTGTAGAATAACCTCATAAACGAATGAAAATTAAATGAATAAGATATAGATATTTGCTCTTTTTACTTTCTTCCGAATTTTCTTTAATACCTCTTGATAGCTTACAAATTTAAATAAAATTGTTTATATTGTGAAAAGAAAATAGTAGTTCTTTTGCAAACTATTAAAGTTAAATGTTTGTTTATGGATAAAATAGGCATATATTATTGCGTTCTGCCTTCCCCCTTAGTTATTCTTTGCATTTTGCCGGTGCTTCAGGCTTTTCTTTAAGGAGTTGGTGACCCTATCAGCCGAGGCATAGTGCGTATGCCTCAAGCCCTATGCGCTGTTGTCATCACATAATGGTGGCGGTTAAGCCCAATGCTTACTGTGTGTAAAAGTATTGCTTTCTTTAAGTAATATAGATTATATTAATAATAATATGATTTATTTTATATTATAAAACAATTTATATTACAATATAAAATAAATATTTTTATATCATGATTAGGCTCTCCTGCCTGATCAATGGGGCATTATAACCCGTAAGACGTCAGAGCGGAAGCGCTTACGGACGCTCGAGGAGAGTGTCCGTAAGCGTTAGGATGTGGTTCATGGATGTCTGCTTTTGCTCGTTGTTGGAGAGGTCGGCACTGGGCACGACCTCTCCAACTGCTTATTAAGCCTTTCAATCTTTCATCTTTGAAATTGCTTCTTCACAAAGGCTTTTAATGGCTTGGGTTGTAAACTAGAAGAAACCCCGGTCGTTGTCCTTGTTGTAGAGCTTCTTTGCGTCGTTGTTCTGTTTACCCGAGAAGAGGTTATAGCTCAGGGTGATGCAGAAGGTGCGCTTCTGACTGGTGACGCTGTTGTGGTAGTGCATGTCGATCACTTTGTTGTCGAGAATGCTGTTGTCGTATTTGGCCGCGGCAAAGGGGAAGATGCACACCAGTCCTATCATCAGCTGCTTCTTCTGGTAGTAGACTATGAGGTTCTGTGTGTTCTCGGCCGAATTGATGAAGCTGCCGTTGAGTTGCTTGTGTGGGATGCACTGGTAGTATTCGGCGCCCCAGTCGCCCTTACGCATGCTCACCGTCCATGCCAACGGCATATAGTGATGGTGGTGCGTGCCGATGATTTCGCTCTTCTCTTTCTGCCAGCGGTAGCCGCTCTCTAATTCTATCGAGAGCAGGTCGTTGCTGAATGGCTTGAGGCTCAGCGTGCCCGAGAAGCCATAGTTGAGCAGGTAGTCGCAGTTCTCATCGCGTCCCACGATGACGTGGTTGCCGTCTATATTTTGCCACTGGTAATAGGTACTGAAGTCATCGTCGATCTTGCGGGCATCTGCTGTCAGGTCCATATTAAGCCAAGGCAGGTTGAGCGAGTAGGTGAGTGAGATATTTTTGTCGAGCGCGCTCTTCAGCCAGGGATTGCCCGAGAAGAGCAGTCCGGGGATGGTCACTGTGCTGTTGTTGCTCAGACTGGAGATGTTAGGCGTGATGGTCGACATCTTGCCATGCAGTCGGAGGGCACCATTCTTCACGTTGTAGGAAAGCAGAGCCTCGGGCGTGAAGTAGAGCTTATGAAAGTGCGTGTTGTCGTTGCTCGTGTTGATATAAGTGGCGCCTAGGCTTATGCGGTAGCCGATCTTGGCGATGCTGCCGTTGAGCTGTGCGTAGCCATAGTGCTTGTCATCGGTGGCATGGTAGTCGTATTCCGTATAGTCGGAGAGGATGTTGCTGATGCGATAGTCTGACTTAGCCAGCGTGGCACGGTAGCCGAGAGCTAGCTGTGTGCGTCCCCAATTCTTGGTGTAAGCCGCTTCGCCGATGAACGAGTATTTGTTGTTGTGTTGCCGCATGTCGTCGTCGAGGATCTGCTGGGTCTCGTTGTCTTGGATGTTGTGCACATGCTGACTGTTGTGGAAGAGCGTCCCGACGGCGTTGAGCATGATCTCGTGTCCGCCGGGGAGCTTGCGGTCGAAATAGAGATCGAGTGATGGCGAGAAGCTGTTGCGCCGCTGCCGTTTGTCCTGCGTGCCGTTGTTCCACAGCGGGTTGCCTTCTGCGTTGATGACCATGTCACTGTTCCAGAACCAGGTGAAGATGGTGGGGGTGAACTTCGCCTGGAAGTTGAGGCTGTCGCCATGGGTGAAGAGGTACTTCAGGTTGAAGTCGTGCTGAGCATATCCGAAGTGATAGGTACCACTATAGTCGTAGGTAGCTTGCTTGTCTCCGTCTTTAAAAGTATAGGTGTCCTGCTCGTCGCAGTTAGACGCGTTGCGCAGTTCGAGTCGATAATCGATCGAGAACTGGTGCGGGCCGTGGTTGTACTTGGCATAGGCGTTGGTGTTGTTGAATCCCGACTTTGTGCCTTGCATCACGTCGAAGCCTGTGGCGTAGCCGTTCTCGGCGGCACGGGTGTGGATGTTGAGCACGGTGCCAGCATCGGCGTAGCGGGCAGGTGGCACCACATAGTATTCGACGTTGCGTATGTCTTTGGATTGCAGTGCTTTCAGGTCGTTGTCGCTAGCCTCTATGCCATTGATGAGAATTGTCAGCGGCTTGCCCGATAGGGTGGAGAGCTGTCCGCTGAGCATGTCTACGCGTAGTCCGGGCAGCGTAGCAATGAGCTGCTGGGCTTGTCGCGACGCTTTCACCTCCTCATCGGAGAAGGTGTAGACATTGCGGTCCTCGTGTTCCACCTTGCGCCGGCCTTTTACAATTACCGCCTTCAACTGGTAGGCATCGGGGTGCATGGTCAGCACACCGGCATTGGCCGTGGTGAGATGGCGGACGAGCCGGCGGTAGCCCACACTGGTGAGACTGACAAGCACATTAGTGGTTTTGCAGGGAATGACGAAGTCGCCGGCCGCCGTGGTTACGCCGCCATTGATGAACGATGAGTCGTGCGGGCTGAGTACGGCGACATTGACAAACTCCATGGGCTGTCCCTTCTCGTCGACGACACGTCCTGTGAGTTTGTGGTCCTCCTTCTGTATACACTCCACAAAGATCATGTCGGGCAGCGCGTGGCCTTTGCTGTCATGACCTTCGCCCCTGACAACTTTCATGGCGATGGGGTAGAAGCCTATGATCTGACGGATGGCGTCGGGAACGCTTTGGTTGCGCACCTCAGAGGTGACCTTAAAGTCCTCAAGATCGTTGTAGGCAAAGTTGATGACATAGTGCCTGTTGGCAGTGCTCAGATAGCGCAGGGCATCGGACATGGAGGTGTTGCGAAAAGAATGGGTGACGGTTTGTGCATCTATCCCTAAAGTCAGTAGTGCCAGAACGGCAAGCAGGATGATCTTTTTTCTCATAATGGGTCCTCCTTATTTATTCCAGCACGAGGCTGTTGCCGTCGAGGGTGAGGTGAATGTTGTCGAACTGGTTGAGCTGGCTCACCACCTGAGCGGCGCTGCACTGCCGGTTCCAGTTGAAGTAAAGCCGGATGCCAGCTGCCTGAGAGTTGCGAATTTCAGCCTTCAAACCATAGTAGGAAGCTATCTCGTTGACAATGTCGGCAACGGGCATGTTGATGAATTGCTTCATGCCGTCGGCTTCTTGTGGCTGGCTTTTGACGGTGTCGCTTACAGCCGTAGTGGTCTTTGCTGTGGCCTTAGCCTTGGCGGGAGTCACGACGACTTCCTTCTTGGGAGCCTGCTGGCGGTGTCTCACCATCGTGATGGTGGCAAAAGCCAATCCCGAGATGAGTATGAGACCGGCGAATACGGCAGCCAGCTGTCGCCAGAGGGTAATGTGTCGTCTCTCGGGCATGTATCGTTTCTCGAAGCGTTGCAGTGCTTCTTCCGTTTCTGTTTTGCCAGGTCGGTGATCGTGGAGCGCGGCCGACGTGTAGCACATCAGCTGGTAGTATTCCTGGCAGTCTTTATCGCTGAGCACTTGCTGCCATTCCTTCTGGGAATAGCGGTCAGGCTTTTCCATCATTGCGATGAGGCGTTCAATCTTGTCCATGTTCTATTTGGTTTTTATGAGTTCCTTTCTGAGTGTGTCCAGCGCCTTCTTGATGCGCTTGTAAACGGCTGTTTCGCTGATGCCTTCCTCGGCAGCTATCTCGGCGTAGGAGAGTTGTTGGGTGTAGCGCTGGCCGATCACCCTCCGGCTTCTGTCATCGAGACAACTTTCAATGGCCACTCTCATGTGGCCGATGCGCTCTTCAATGTCTTCGGCTGAGGCTGTTTCCAACTGACTGTCGAGAAGGTAGAGACCTTGTATGCGTTGCTGAATGCTATGGCTTCGCAGGATGTTGAGACACCGGTTGCGTACAGCGGTCATGAGAAAAGGCCGGATGGTGGAACCTGTGAGTACGATGTCTTTGTGCATGAGAGTGGCGAAGACCTCGTCCACGACATCCTCGCTCTCCGCTCCATCGTGCAAAAGCAGACGGGCCAGCCGCAACATGTCGGGGTAGTAACTGCGAAACAGTTGTGCTATGGTTTCTTTGTTCATCATTTACTCTCTATACACATGAAAAGTAAGAAACCTAACCAGATAGAAGAAAAAAAGTTTTCTATAAACAGCCATGCTTGTTGACGACGACAATGCTGATGGTGTCTGCATTTATTTTGCTTCTTATGGGCAATCATGCTACAAAGATAACAAAACAAAACTGAATGGCACCGTGCATTGGTGGGTGTTGGGAGTGTTGACACTGTGACTGCTTGTCTCTTATATGTCTGCGGACTTTGGCTGTGTGCTATAGGTATGAAAAATCCCCAAAGGGTTATGCCACGACACGGTATGCCCTTTGGGGAGAATGGAATAGTTTCATACTGAAACGGAAAGCTGCCGCAATGGTTAGGCGAGGAGCTTTTTAACGATGGTTGATATGGTACCACCTTCGGCCCGTCCGGCCATTTGCTTTGAGGCGATGCCCATCACCTTGCCCATGTCTTTCATAGAAGAAGCCCCTGTCTGAGCAATGATTTCTTTCACCTTGGCGGTTATCTCCTCTTCAGAAAGAGGCTTGGGCAGATACTCCTCTATCACCTTTACCTGTGCCAGCTCGCCGTCGGCAAGGTCTTTTCTGTTGGCCTGGTTGAAGGTTTCAGCTGACTCTTTGCCCTGTTTGGCCAGCTTCTGGAGTATTTTCAGAGCCTTTGCGTCGTCCAGCGTGTCGTTGGCTCCCGGTGCGGTCTTAGCCTCCAGAAACACTTTCTTAATGTTTCTCAAGGTGTCGAGGCGCACTCTGTCGCGCGCCTTCATGGCAGCCTTGATGTCTTCACTAATCTGATCGAATAAATTCATGATGCTGTTTATGCGAATTTAATTGTTCCGTTAAACTTATCGCCCTTGTCCTTTTCGTCGTCGTCCTGGTCCTGGTCGCTGGAGCCTTTCAGCTCTTTCAGTTCCATTTTGGTGCGCTTATAGGTAGGCGTTTCTTCCACCTTGAGTATGATTTCCTCGTTGTCGAGGTCGTCGGGGCGGAAGTAGAAGATGTGTGGGCGTATCTTATACGATGACTTATCGTTGTCGGTGCCGTAGTATCTGTTGCGCTTGGCCTCTTTGGCTGCCTCTATCTCTCGGTCTTCTATTCTCTGATGCGAGTCTTTCTCAGCCTGTCGGTTGTTTCTTTCCTCTATTCCGTCTACGCTGTTAAGCCCGAATCCTGTTGCGAGAATGGTCACCTTGACGCGCTTGCCCAGCTCAGGGTCTACGGCAAGTCCCCATTTCAGTTCGTAGCCGTTGTTGAATTGAGCCATAAACTCGTTCACGTCGTTCATCTCCTCCATGGTGAGAGCGTTGTTGTCGGTTGTGTTGTCACCGCTGAAATTGATGGACAGAAGTATCTTCTTTGAGTTGTAGATGTCGTTGTCGTTGAGCAACGGCGAGTTGAGAGCGTCGTTGATGGCCTCTTTCACCCTGCCTTCGCCTTCGCCGTAGCCTGTGCTCATGATGGCCACGCCACCATCTTTCAGCACGGTTTTCACGTCGTTGAAGTCGAGGTTGATGAGTCCGTGCACCGTGATAATCTCCGCGATGCTCTTGGCAGCCACGCTCAGCGTGTCGTCGGCCTTGGCAAAGGCATCCAGCACGGTGAGGTCTGGGTATATCTTGCGTAGTCGCTCGTTGTTGATGACGAGCAGTGCGTCTACGTGCTTCGACATTTCCTCTACACCTTCTAGTGCCTGGTCTATCTTCTTTGGACCTTCGAAGCGGAACGGTATGGTGACGATGCCCACGGTGAGAATGCCCATATCCTTGCTTATCTTGGCAATGACAGGTGCTGCACCCGTTCCTGTTCCGCCGCCCATACCAGCAGTGATGAATGCCATCTTGGTGCCGTCGTTGAGCATGTTGCGCACATCGTCGATGGTTTCTTCGGCAGCCTGCCGTGCTTTTTCGGGCTTGTTGCCTGCTCCCAGTCCTTCCTTGCCCAGTTGCAGGTGCACTGGCACAGGCGAATCGTTGAGTGCCTGGGCATCAGTATTGCAGACCACGAATGACACATCGTGTATTCCTTGCTTGTACATGTGGTTTACGGCATTGCCGCCGCCGCCACCTACACCGATGACCTTGATGATGCTGCCGTGCTTCTCGTTGTCGTCAAAGTCGAGAATCTGTATGTTTGGCTTGGCTTGCTGCTCTTTCTTATCTTTATCGTTTGGCATATACATAATAATTAAAGTGGGTTTGTTACAGCTGTAGTTGACTTCAGAAGGCTTATTCCTCCGGGTTCATCATTTTGTCGAGGAAACTTCTGATAGACTTGCCTATCTTATTGATGGTCTTGTTTTTTTTGTTTTCTTCCTCCAAGCGTTTGCGTTCTTCTTCTTCCTTGTCGCGCTTTATCTTTTCTTCAGCTTCTTTCTTCTTCTTCTCCAGCTCTGCCTTTTCCTTTTCAGCCGGTGTCATCACAACGCCAGTACCGTTTAAGTCGTTAGGGTTTCGTGCTGGATTGTGCAGCGCTGCGCCTGTTGCAGAGGTCTGCTGTGCTCCGTTTTGATGGAAGATGTCGCGTGTTGGGTCTATCGGATTGCCTGCGCAGTTCATGTCACCCTTGGCAAGCAAGCTCAGAATGGTGTTCATCATGCCATTGTGGGCGTTGATGTCGGCGTTGCTCGACTTGATGGTTTGTGTGACAAACTTGGCTATTCTCACCTTGTCTGTCCTAGTTACGATGCGGAAAGCCCGTTCGATGTTCTTCATATTAGAGCCACCGCCGGTGAGCACGATGCCTCCGAGCAGCCTGTCAGAATATTCGCTTGGTATCTGGTTCCACACGTTTTCGATGATTTCCATCACTCTTGCCTCTACGATGTTGATGAACTTAGAGCTCTCAACATCACGTTCGGCATCGATAGGATATTTGATGGTGGGGTTTATCTCGTTGGTTTCCGTATAAGCTGAAGCGTATTTTATTTTCATCTTCTCGGCATCATCAAAGCTCATTTGCAGCGAAGCAATGTCTTTTGTGATGCTGTTGCCGCCCAAAGGTATGACAGCCAGATGCCTCAGAATGTTCTTGTAGTAAACAGAAACGGTGGTTGTGTCAGCTCCCAAGTCTACCAACACGCAGCCACCCAACTTGTCTTGCTCAGACAGAAGGCTGTCTGCCAGAGCCAAAGGAGCGAGATACATCTCAGCGATGTTTATTCCGGCCTTGGCAAAGCAGATGTTCAGGTTGTCATAGAAAGATTTGCGCTCCAGGATGTTGAGGAAGTTGCCCTCCAGCTTGGTGGCTTTTATGCCTACAGGATCGATGACATACTGATTGTCTACCTTATATTCTTGTGTTGCGGCATCCAGTATCTCCTTGCCGGGATATACCATGTTGCGGTTGGCATCCATCAGCTCGTTAATCATCTCCGATGTGATGATGGTTTCGGCAGGCAGGTTCTTTACGTGCACATTGCGCACGCTGCGTATTGATTTTCCGCCAACTCCCACGTAAACATGCAGAATCTCGCACTTCAGTTGGTTTTGCAGCTTCTTGATGATGTTGGTTAAGCACTGTCCGGTCTTGTCGATGTTATAGACAACGCCTTTCTTTATACATTCAGCGGCATTCTCCTTTACGACGGCCAGCACGGATATACTGCCGTCGGGATTTTTCTTTCCGGCGATGCCTGTAATCTTAGATGAGCCCAGCTCAATGGCTACTATAAACTCTGCCATACGCTTTTTTATTCTATATTATTATTGTTTTCGTTGTTTGATGTTCTTTTCTTGCAGATGATTTGGTTGTCAAACTCCACGTCGATGTAGGAGTATTTGTTCCATCCGGCTTGCGACAGTCCGTAGCGATAGAACTTTTCGAGCCTGCTCAACTTGCGGTTGGCAAAGTCGGATATGGCTTTTTCTCGCTCAGCCTGTCTCTTCTCTCTGGGCAGGAAGCCCAAGAAGAGAATCTGATCGCCCACCCTCGGCACCAACTCTATGCCCTTGTTGGGCAGCACGTTGATTTGTTCTATCTGGTTGCTCCAGAAGTCTGAGGCCATGATAGCCTTGGCCAGCGGGGTGATATAGTATTTGGCAAACCATCTGCTTACGCTTCCCGTAGCGATAATCAGGTCGCTGGTGTAGTTGGAGTTGGGCAATGTGCCGCCCTTGTCGTCAAGATAGTAGTCGGCGCCCTGACTGTTCTTTATCCGTATGATGGGCAGTCTTTGCGTGACATTCATGCATACATGTCCGTTCTTGGTCTTGTAGCACTGTGCCGTATTGACGAAGGGGCTCACCTTGAGCATGTCTTCTATGTTCCTCGGATTGATGCTTTGCATCTTCTTGCCCAGTGGGTAGAGGTTCTGCTGTTGCAGTATAGATTTTATCTCCTTGGCACTTAGAAACCCTGCGTTGTTGGTGTCAGCAATGTTAATGTCTACCTTTGTGCAGACAGACATCTTCTCCACCGGCTTGTTCCACGACGTTATGGCCATGACCAGATAGCCGGCAATGACCACGTCCATGAGGCAAATAAACGTCTTTTTCCAGTTCACTGACACTTTCATCTCACTTCCTTAGTTGTTCTCCTTAGCCAGAATAATCTTGGTTATCTGCGGCACATAGTTGTCCAGATTGCCGGCACCCAGAATAACGAGCACGTCGAAGTCGCGGCTCTTCACGTAGTCGAGCACGTCGTCTTTCTTTATCATGTGCTTCTCCACGCCCGGTTTCAGATTGTCATATATCAGCTGGCTCGTCACGCCGGGTATGGGTTGCTCGCGTGCCGGGTATATCTCTGTGAGCACAACCTCATCGAGCTGGCTCAGCGCATCGGCAAAATCCTTGTAGAAGTCTCTTGTCCTCGTGTAGAGATGTGGCTGGAATATGGCTGTTATCTTGCGGCCTTTGTATAGCTCGCGCAAGCTCTTGGCGCTCTGGTATATTTCCTTGGGGTGGTGAGCATAGTCAGACAGCAGCACATGCTTGGCGTTTCTAATCTTGAAGTCGAACCTTCTGTCTACTCCGCTGTAGGTCTTCATGCCGTATTTCAGCTCTTCTGCCGTGCAGCCATTGAGCTGTGCCATTGCCATGGCGGCCACACCGTTCTCTATATTAATAGGTATAGGCTGGCCCAATTCCACTCCCTGCACGTTGCCAAGCGGAGAGATGAAGTCGAATGATATTTCGCCGTTTTCTATTTTGATGTTCTCTGCATGGAAGTCGCCTTCGTCCCGGCTGTATTCGTACACCCTGACGCCCTCTTGTACATGCTGTTTCATCTCAAGATTCTTATGTATGATGAGTGCGCCTCCCGGCTGAATGAGCTCTGTGTAGTGGCGGAAGCTCTCCAAGTAAGCCTCCTTAGTGCCGTAAATATCCAGATGGTCGGGGTCGGTAGCTGTGATGACCGACATCCATGGGCGCAGCCAATGGAAGCTTCTGTCGAACTCATCGGCCTCTATCACAACGTAGTCGCTCTTGTCAGACAGGATATAATTGGTGCCATAGTTCTTGCTTATGCCTCCCAAAAAGGCGTTGCAGTCTACGTGACTCTGGTGCATGATATGCGCGCACATAGTGGATGTGGTCGTCTTTCCGTGTGTACCGGCCACGCAGAGTCCCTTATGCGTGCGTGTCAGGGTGCCCAGCACCTGCGCTCTTTTCTCTATCTCAAAGTTGTTCTGCCTGAAGTAAGCCAGTTCTTTGTGTGTTTCAGGAATGGCGGGGGTGTATATCACGAGCGTGCTCTTGTTGTCGCGGCACGCCTGAGGTATCTCTTCGGTGTTTTCGTCATAGTGTATGAGCATGCCCTCTCTTTCCAGTTCGTGTGTCAGGTCAGAGGGTGTCTTGTCGTAACCGGCTACTACAACACCTTTATGCAAGAAATATCTGGCGATGGCACTCATGCCAATGCCGCCTGCTCCTACAAAGTATACAGCTTTAATGTCTTTGATTTCCATTTTTATTTTTTGCTTAATCGAAGCACCTCCTGGGCTATTACTCCGGCGGCGTTTCCCTTACCTAATTTCTTGATGTTTTCGCTTAGCGATGCCAGCTTGGCGTCGTCCTTCACTGTCTGGAGCGCCAGTGGCAGCAATTTCTCCCTTGCTTCGGCGTCGCGAACCAGCAGCGCGGCTTGCTTATTGACCAGAGCCAGGGCGTTCTTTGTTTGATGGTCCTCGGCCACATTAGGGCTTGGCACCAGTATCACGGGCTTTCCGATGAGCTGGAACTCGCTGATAGAGCTTGCTCCGGCGCGGCTTATCACCACGTCGGCGGCCTTATAGGCTGCGCCCATGTCGCTGATGAAGTCGGTAACCTTGAGCATGGGCAGGTCTTTGCCCTCCAGGCGCTTCATGATGTCGGCATGATAGTATTTTCCGGTTTGCCATATAAACTGCACGTCACTATCCTTTATCATGTCGAGATGGCTCATCACGCTCTCGTTGATGGTGCGGGCTCCCAGGCTGCCTCCCACCAAGAGAATGGTCTTCTTGTCGGGTTGCAGGCCGAATGACGTCCTTGCCTCTTGCTGTGAGAGGCTCGTTTGCAGCACGTTTTCTCTTACAGGATTGCCTGTCATGATGATTTTATCGGCTGGGAAGAACCTTTCCATGCCGTCATAGGCTACGCATATCTTCTGAACGCGCTTAGCCAGCAACTTATTGGTCACTCCGGCATAGGAGTTTTGCTCTTGTATGAGGCAGGGTATGCCCATCTTTGCGCACTCGTAGAGCGTGGCGCCACTGGCATAACCTCCCACGCCTACAGCCACCATAGGCCTGAACTGTTTGATGATTTTGCGTGCCATGCGCAGGCTCTTATACAACCGGATGAGCACGGAAACATTCTTCAGCAGGTGCTTGCGGTTGAATCCCTGAATGGGGAGTCCCTTGATTTCGTAGCCGGCAGCGGGCACGCGTTGCATCTCCATGCGACCCAGCGCCCCTACGAACAGTATTTTTGCGTCCGGATGTTGCGCTTTTATTGCGTTGGCAATAGACACGGCCGGGAAGATATGCCCTCCTGTACCGCCACCACTTATGATTACTCTGAGTTCTTCGTTCATAAATCAGCTTTATTAACTTGCAAAGATACTTATTTTTTTAATCTTTCTGCAATTTTCGTATCTGTTTTTATTCGTCAATTTTCATCGTTGTCAGCCCGGTTCGCTCCACTCGTTTTACTGCTGCTGGCCAGTTCTGTCTTGCGCTTGGCCGTGTGGCTGATGCTCAGCAGCGCACCGATGTAAAGGCAGTTGATGATAGAGGATGTTCCGCCCTTGCTGATGAGGGGCAGAGGCTGGCCTGTCACGGGTGCAAGGCCTACAGCAACGAGCATGTTGAACAGTGCCTGGCTCACCAGCAGCACGGCCAGTCCCATGGCAAGAAAGGCCGGGAAGTTGTTTTCGCAACGGTTGGCTATGATGCCCGCCCTGAACAGTAGGATGATGTAAAGCAGCGCTACGAAGGCTGCGCCCTCTATGCCCATCTCCTCTATGATGATGGCGTAGATGAAGTCAGAGAAGGCTTGCGACAGGAAGTCGCGCTCGGTAGAGTTGCCCGGACCTTTGCCTACGATGTTGGAAGATGCTATAGCTATGTTGGCATGACCCACCTGAGCATCCTTGTCGGTGATGTCGTATTTCTCTGGCGGTACATAGGTATGGTCAGAGAACTTCATGATTCGGGCTTTCCATGTGTCGAATCTGTGAAACACCCTCTTTATTACGCCCGGCTTTTCCTTGGGTTGTCCGGCCATTTGCTCGGTGAGGTTTTGCTTCTCATCCAGTTCGGCTTGCTTGTCGTCGCCTACCAGCATGATAGCCGATACAATCAATACTATCGTGATGGCCACGATGCCCAGCAGCCGGCCCAGCTGATAACCGGGCACCCTGCCCAAGAACATCATGATGAGAACCGTTAGCGCTATGAGCATGGCAGTAGACAAGTTCTCCACCATGATGGGCAAGATGAGCACGCAGCTGATAATCATGATGTACTTAAAAGCCTGTCTGTCGGCTCCTTTTTCTGTCTGCATGGCACTCAATATTTGCGCTACCGACAGCACAAGGGTGCCTTTGGCTATCTCGGAAGGCTGAAACTGTATGCCCAGGATGCTCACCCATCTGCCGCCATCGTTGATTTTAGGTCCGAAGAGTGCCATGGCTAGCATGAACAGCGATATGCCTATGAGGAACGGCGTGGCAAACTTGAAGTATTTGCAGGGAATGTTCACAATAACCAGCATAGCCATTACGCCTAGAAACAGCAGGCCACAGTGCTTCAGAATGGGGCTCCAGTAGTTTCCGCCCTTGTATGACAGCGAGCTGGAGGCCGAATACACCTCCACGATGCTAATCATGCAGAGCAAGAAGAACACCATCCATATCACCTTGTCACCCTTAAAAAGGTTGCCTATCTTATTCTTCTCCATCGATGAATTAAAGGTTTCTCACCAGCGACTTGAACTGCTCGCCGCGGTCTTCCATGTTCTTGAAGAGGTCGAAGCTGGCACAGCACGGGCTCAGCAGCACGGTTTGTCCTGGCTTGGCCATCTCGTAGCAGGCCTGCACACAGTCTTTCATGTTGTGAGTGTCGCGCACAGGTATGCCCATGCCGTCGAAGAAGTTATGCAGCTTGGTGTTGTCGGCGCCCAGATATACCAGTCCTACGCATTTCTGCTTCACCAGTTTCTCTATGGCATGATAGTCGTTGCCCTTGTCTTTTCCGCCCAAGATGAGGATGACGGGGGTCTTCATGCTCTCCAGGGCATACCAGCAGGCATCTACGTTGGTGGCCTTTGAGTCGTTCACGTATTGCACGCCGGCCACCTTGCACACCTTTTCCAGCCTGTGTTCTACGCCGGGGAAGTTGCCGAGCGACTTGCGTATGCACTCCTTCTTGATGCCGCTGATGTTAGAGGCTATGCCTGCAGCCAGCGAGTTATACAGGTTGTGCTTGCCCGTAAGCGACAAGTCTTCCTGCTCCATGTTGAAGGGCGTGGGCTTCTCTATCTTATATTGTCCCTCTTCTATGTAGCCGATGGAACCCGTTTCCTTGAGTTCGGAGAACGGATAGCGTATAGCCTTGATGTCAAACTTCTTCAGTTCCTTCTTGATGACGGGGTCGTCGTTCCAGTAAATGAAGCTGTCCTCCGGCGTTTGGTTCTGTGTGATGCGCATCTTGGCGTCGGCATAGTTCTCAAACTTATAGTCGTAGCGGTCCAGATGGTCGGGGGTGATGTTCAGCAAGATGGCAATGTTGGCCCTGAAGTCGTACATATTGTCGAGCTGAAAGCTGCTCAGCTCTATGATGTAATACTCATGTGGGTCTTCGGCCACCTGCAGAGCCAGGCTTCGGCCTATGTTTCCGGCCAGTCCGGCATCATATCCGGCCTCCTTGAAGATGTGGTATATCAGGCTGGTAGTGGTGGTCTTGCCATTGCTGCCCGTTATGCATATCATCTTAGAGTGCGTGTATCTTCCCGCAAATTCTATCTCGCTGATGATGTGTGTGCCCTGCTTCATGAGCTTTTGTATCATGGGAGCCTCCTTGGGAATGCCCGGACTCTTTATCACCTCGTCGGCGTTCAGAATCTTTTCTTCCGTGTGATGGCCCTCCTCCCATTCTATGTGATGGTCGTTAAGCATCTTCTTGTATTTGTCTTTAATGGCAGATGTGTCAGAGACAAACACGTCGAAGCCCTCCTTCTTGGCCAGTACAGCGGCTCCGGCGCCACTCTCACCAGCTCCTAATATAACGATTCTAGCCATAAACTTATATTCCTTTCTTTGCTTATATGTTGTTTCTTTTTTCAATATAGTGCTTTTTGCCTTCTCAAAAGGCCCTTTTCAGCGTCCGAAACAGGCACTTTCGCATGGCAAAAGCGCCGTTTTTGCAGGCGCGCAGCCCAACTATCTTATCTTCAGCGTGATAATGGTGAGGGCCGCGAGGATGATGGTGATAATCCAGAAGCGTATGGTTATCTTCGACTCATGCACAGCCTTGTGAGGCACTTTGATGAGATAGGTGCACTCAGGGTCTAGCTGCGAGTCTTGCGTACGGAAGTTGTCGTGTATCGGCGTGCGCTTGAAGATGCGCTGCTTGACGCCCCTTCGCTTGCCAGCCTTGAAGTACCACACCTGCAAGATTACGCTCAGGCTCTCTACAAAGAATATGCCGCACAGTATGGGCAGCAACAGCTCCTTGTGTATGATGATGGCTCCCACGGCTATGATACCGCCGATGGTGAGCGAACCCGTATCGCCCATGAACACCTGAGCGGGGTAGGCGTTGTACCAAAGAAAGCCCACCAGCGCGCCAATGAAGGCAAAGAAGAACACCACAAGCTCTTCTGAGCCCGGTATGTACATGATGTTGAGGTAGGCGGCATACTCTATGTGCGAGCTCACATAGGCCAGTATGCCTAGTGCCACGCCTATGATGGCCGAGTTGCCGGCGCACATGCCGTCCATGCCATCGTTGAGGTTGGCTCCGTTAGACACGGCCGTCACAACGAAGATGGTCATGATGACAAACAAAATCCATCCCGCTGCCGTCTTATACTTGCCGCAGAACGACATGAGCTTGGAGTAGTCGAGGTTGTGGCTCTTCACAAACGGTATGGTTGTCTTGAGGGTCTTCTCGGCTGTAGCCTTGTGCTTCACAACCACCTCCTGGCCGTTCTGCTGCTGTACCTCAAGGTTAAGGTTGGCCTTAACGTCGGGTGAGGCCCACAGCACGAGGCCTACGATGAGGCCGATGCTCACCTGGCCCACTATCTTGTATTTGCCTTTCAGGCCCGCTTTGTTGTGGCGGAATATCTTGATATAGTCGTCCATGCCGCCCAAGAAACCGAGCCACACCGTGGTGATGATCATCAGTATGAGATAGATGTTGCGCAGACGGCCCAGCAGGAGTACGGGTATGAGCAGCGCAACGATGATGATGATGCCGCCCATGGAGGGCACGCCAATCTTGTTAACGCCGAAGGGGTCTATCTTGGCGTCGCGTTGCGTCTCTGTTATCTGCTTGCTTTTCAGTAGCTTGATGAATTTTTCTCCAAACCAAGCCGAAATGGTCAGTGACAGGATCAGGGCCAGAATGGCGCGGAAAGAGATGTAGCCCCATAGGTGGGAACCGCTGATACCGAATTGGTCTAACCATCTGAAGATGTAGTACAACATGTTGTATGTCTTTTAAACGTTTATTTTATACCGAATATATCGCGCAGCACCTCATGGTCGTCGAAGTGGTGCTTCACGCCGTTTATCTCCTGATAGGTTTCATGTCCCTTGCCGGCCACGAGCACAACGTCGCCCTTTTGTGCCATCATGCAGGCAGTGCGGATGGCCTCTTTGCGGTCTACTATTGTCAGCACCTTCTTCTTTTGCTGGGCGTTGAGGCCTGCCATCATGTCGTCTATGATGGCTTGCGGATCTTCGTCGCGTGGGTTGTCGCTTGTCAGAATGACTTTGTCGCTCTGCTTCACGGCCTCCTGAGCCATCAGCGGGCGCTTTCCTTTGTCGCGGTGACCGCCTGCTCCGCACACGGTTATCACATGTCCCTTGCCGTTGAGCACGTCATGAATGGCCTTCAGCACGTTTTCCAGGGCATCAGGTGTGTGGGCGTAGTCTACGATGGCGGTAAATCCTTCGGGTGAGTGGATGGGTTCCAAGCGACCGTTTACGCTCTTCAGGGTGCTCATCACCACGAGCACGTCTTCCGGTTTCTTGCCCAGCATCACGGCAGTGCCGTAAACGGCCAGCAAATTGCTCACGTTGAAGCGGCCGATGAACTGCACAGCCACTTCCTTACCGTCTATGTCAAGCAGCATACCGCCGAAGTGGCACTCCAAAATGCGCGCACGGAAGTCGGCCATGCGCTGTGTGCTGTAGGTCTTCACCGTGGCTTTGGTGTTCTGCACCATTATCATGCCGTTCTTGTCGTCGGCGTTGGTGATGGCAAATGCGTCTTTTGGCAGTCCGTCAAAGAACATCTTCTTGGCGTTTCTGTAGTTTTCGAAGGTCTTATGATAGTCAAGATGGTCGCGGGTGAGGTTGGTGAAGATGCCTCCGGCATACTTCAGGCCGCCGATGCGGTGCTGGTGTATGGCATGAGAGCTGCATTCCATGAAGGCATACTGGCATCCTGCGTCAACCATCTTGGCCAAAAGCTCGTTCAGCTCGATGGGGTCGGGTGTGGTATGGTCGGCCGGTATGGCCTCGCCATCTATGTAGTTGCACACCGTTGAGAGCAATCCCACCTTGTAGCCAAACTTTCTGAACATATTATATAATAAGGTGGCGATGGTAGTCTTGCCGTTGGTGCCCGTCACGCCCACCAGGATGAGCTTGTTGGAGGGGTCGCCATAGAACATGGTAGCCACCTTTCCTACTGTTTCCTCGGTCGATGCCACCTGCACATAGGTCACTCCCGGCTTCAGCTCTTCAGGCATATCCTCGCACAGCACGGATGTTGCGCCCTTCTCAATGGCCTTGGGTATGAACTTGTGTCCGTCGGCCTGCGTGCCCTTCATGGCTACAAACAGGTTGCCCGGTTCCACTTTTCGTGAGTCGATGTTCACTCCAGTAACTGCTATGTTCGTGTCACCTGTAATGTTCAGAGTCTTGATGCTCTTGATAAGATCACTTAAAACTTTCATCTTTACAAAGTGTATTATTTGTTTGTTATTATCTTAATATGATGTCGCACACCATGCCTTTGCGCACCGTAGTGCCTGGGGCAAGGCTCTGCTCCGTTACTTTTCCGCAGCCAGACAGGCGCACCTTGATGCCCCTAGACTCCAGAGCGTACACGGCGTCGCGTGCCCCCATGCCCATAACATCGGGCACTGTGTTGCCTCTTGTGGGTCGATAGCGCCGCAGGGTGAGTGAGTTGCGGTTGTCGGTCACCATTCCCCAGACGGGCGTAGAGAGACTGTTAGACAGGTTGAAGTTGCCGTTTACCTTAAAACCGAGGTGTGACAGCACGTAGTTGGCGGCTATCAGGTTGCCGTTCTTCACCGTTGGGATGAGTATGGAGCTTGAGTCGCGGGCGTCGGTAACGCTCAGTTTCAGGCTCTGTGCCATGATTCCCTCGGCTATGTTATGAAACACCACGCCGCTCATGCCGCCTCCTGATGCCGGAAGGCCATGCTTCTGTATGCAGACAATGCAGCTATAGCGCGGCGCATCGGCCGGGAAGTAGCCCGCAAAGCTCAGCAAATAGTCGGTTCCACCCGTCTTATAGCCCAGCGCACCCTTTGACATCTGCGCTGTTCCAGTCTTTCCTGCCACCTTGAACGATGGCGAACCGGCTTTCTTACCCAAGCCTTGGCTTACCACATGCTCAAGAATGGTTTGTATCTCCTTGATGGTTGTTTCCTTGGCTATCTGCTTTTTCACCACCTGAGGCGGGAAATCGGCTATCACCTCACCCTTCTTCACAATTTGCTTCACAAAGCGCGGGCGCATCATGCAGCCGTTGTTGGCAATGGCATTATAGAAGGCCAGCGTGGAGATGGGCGGCACCTGCGTCTCATAACCTATGCTCATCCAGGGCAGAGTGGTCTTGCTCCAGTTGACATACTGCCCTCGCTTGTTCTTCTTTGGCATTCGGATGCGAGCCGGAGTGGCTCCCACGATGGGGATATGAAAGTTGGTTGTGAGGCCTAACCGGTATATGTCTTGCACAAACCTCTCCGGATTGTTGTGGTAATGCAAGTCTATGATGCGGCTCACGCCGATATTTGAGCTCACCAGCAGCGTCTTGGGCAGCCTCATGGTGCCGTAACCGCCGCGTCGCCAGTTGTGGTCTTTCATGTCGCGGCCGTACATATTCCACACGCCGTTGCCCGTTTCAACCACATAGTTGGTGTCTACCACGCCGTCATCCAGTGCTGCCATGATGCTGGCAGTCTTGAATACGGAGCCAGGTTCAAGCAAATCGCTCACCGCATGGTTCTTTATCTCGCGATATTGGCCGTCTACACACTTCTCCATATTGACGATTGCCTTCACGTCGCCCGTCTTTACTTCCATGACAATGGCCACGCACACGTTGCCGTTAATCTCTTTCAGCTCGTTGATGACGGCTCTCTCGGCCAAGTCTTGCATCTGAACATCTATGGTGGTCACGATGTCTGCGCCGTCAATAGGCGGTGTGTCTATGATGTCGAGGAACTTGTTGAGCACCTTGCGGCGGTGCTTGATGCCGGTTGTTCCACGCAAGATGCTGTCGTACGACAGCTCCAAGCCGCAGCGCGCAGTGTCTTTCGCTCCGAACATATCGCCCACGGTGCGTTGTGCCAGCGACCCAAAGGGGCGTTGCCTTGCGTTGAACTCTTCCCAGTGGAAGCCGCTCTGATATTTCTTCCGCTTGAAGATGGGCAGCTCCTGCACCTCTTTGAAGGTGTTATAGTCCACTCGATCGTCCCAGATAGGCCAGTGCTTGCTGAGCTTCTTGAAGCCTTCTATGAGCTGTTGCTTGAACATCTCGCTGGAGCGTTGCGGGAATATGCGGTTCAAGCCCTTGGCTATGTAGTTGATGCTGTCTACGAATGCCGTGTCGTTGCCCGCCTTTTTCAGTGCGTCGAAGTCCATATACATTTTAAACTCCGGCAGCGAAGAGGCCATAAGCTGCCCGTCGCAGCTCAGAATGTTGCCTCTGAGCGGCATCACCTTCACGCTGTCGCGCTTCTGCTGGCTGGCCACAGCCATCCAATAAGCGCGTCCGGCCGTCATCGTATAGAATGCCTTACCCAGCACGGCCAATGCTATGCAGGTCATGATGGCCACCACCAGGCTGTATCGAGGCAATACTTTCTTATAATAGAACTTGCTCATTTGTCAGGTACATTAATAATGTAAGGTGGTTGATTGGGTATCTTCAGCACGCTGTCCTTGCTGTTTTTCAGCAGTTCCAGTATGTGGCTCTCCCTGCATTCCTCTGTCAGTTCGCTGGTTGTAGAGAGCGCCCTGTACTTGGCATCGGTGAGCTGCGTGTTGAGCTTGTCTATCTCCAGCAGGCTCTTCTGCACGCTATATCTGTTAGTGATGTACAATATCATGAAGCCAACTATCAGCATGATGAGCCATACGTTGCGTCTGAGCACCTGTGCCGAGAGTATGTCGCCGCCTAGAATCATGCGCAGCGTGTTGGCGCCCCCCTCAGAATGGCTGCCCGCCTTTAGCTTTTCGGTGAGCGAGTCTTTCAGCGATTGCACGTCGGCATCGTCATCCAGCCCGTCTGCATCCACCACCTTGCTGTCGGCCGCAATGCTTTTCTTGCCTGCCGGCTGCTTGTCTTCAGCCTCGTCTGGCCTCAAACTGTCGTCGTCAACCTTTTCTCCGGTAGGGATAATAAGCTTTGCGGTGTTATGATTGTCCTTATCTTGATTCATTGTCTTTCTTTTCTGCAATTCTCAGTTTCGCGCTTCTGCTTCTTGGGTTGGCCGCTTGCTCCTCGGCTGTAGGCGTGATAACCTTGTTGTTTATCAGCCTGAAGGGAGTCTCTATGCGTCCGAAGAAGTCTTGATGCAACTTGCCTTCGGCATTGCCGCAGCGCATTACGTTCTTCACCAGACGGTCTTCGAGCGAGTGATAGGTGATGACCGACAGCCTGCCACCCACGCCCAACACCTCTGTAGCGGCCAGAAGCATCTCCTTGAGAGCGCTCATCTCCTGGTTTACCTCTATGCGCAGAGCCTGAAAAAGCCGTGCCGTGTCCTTCTTCTCACGTTCTCTCTTGAAGAGGCTACCCACGGCCTGCTCCAGGTCGGAGGTCATGTTGATGGGCTTTTCTTGCCGTGCCTTTGCTATGGCTGCCGCTATTCGGCGCGCGTTGCGCAGCTCTCCGTAGAGATAAAACACGTCGGCCAGCTGCTCCTCACTATAGTTGTTGAGTATGTCGGCTGCCGTTTTGCCAGCCCGTTTGTTCATTCGCATGTCCAGCGGAGCGTTGAAGCGGAAGGAAAAGCCCCGTGTCTCGTCGTCGAAGTGATGGCTGCTCACGCCCAGATCGGCCAATATGCCGTCTACATGCTCCACGCCGTAATATCTCATCCAGTTCTTCAGATAGCGGAAGTTGCTCCTTACGAAAGTGAAGTTGGGCTGGTCTATGATGTTGCGCTCGGCGTCGGCGTCCTGGTCAAAGCTGTATAAGTGCCCGCTTCCGCCCAGTTTTTGCAGTATGGCACGCGAGTGTCCGCCGCCTCCGAAGGTCACGTCAACATACGTGCCGCCCTCTTTCACGTTGAGCCCCTCTATGCTTTCGTTCAGCAACACGGGCACATGATAGCCTCTTGCGGTGGTTATGCTCATAGCGTCTGACCTCCTTCCTGCCTTTGGCTCATCTTTTCTTCAATGGCTTTGGCAAACTCTTCCGCGCTGACGCGCAACTTCTCGTCTTCGGCTTCAGCCCATATCTCTATGTAACTGTCCATTCCTATGAACTTGATTTGCTGTCCGCCAATGCCGGCCAACTTCATGTAGCGCTTGGGTATGAGCAGTCTTCCGCTCGTGTCAAGCACCACCTGCTCTACGTCGGATATGTATTGGCGCAGCAGTTGCTGGTCGGTCTTGCTCCAAGGATTAAGCCTTGCGTGCAGCGCGTCCAGCCTTTCGTTCCACACCGATTCGGGATACAGCGACAAGCAAGGCTGGAAAATGTCCTTCGACATCACCAGTCCGGCCTCGCCGGATGCCTGCAGCACCCTGCGGAAAGATGCCGGCAGGAAAGCCCTTCCCTTGGCGTCTATTTTTGCCTCTGCACTTCCTATAAATCGCATGTGTACTTCTTATATAATCCGATTTGGGCTTCAAAGTTACACAAAATTCCCCACAAACCGCCACTATGCTCCACTTTTCTTCCTAATGCCACTTGTTTTTTGATATTTTAACGATGGTCTGCTGAGCCGGGCCCGGCGTGGCTGCTTTCTGAAATGCATGGTTTTGCAAGGCGAAATAGGGCTTTTTGGCTTGTAAAAAGCATGTTTTTGGAAGCCAAAAAGGCTGCTTTTACTTTTTCTCCAAAAACGTCTTGATTTTGTGGAATATGGCTCTTGCAAACCAGATAGATGGTTGTGCAAACACAAAACAGTTGCAAAATCATGTTTAATGCGTTTTTTTCTGCCTAAAAAGTTTACTTTTAGAAAACATTTCGTTATTTTTGCAGAATGAAAGAACAAACTAAGCATGAGCGAAGAAATAGAGAAAACGATAGACATTGACAAGATTCTTTCGGCTAAAATGGGCAGCAAGGCCCGTTACGTTCCCGGTTTTCTGGTGCGTTGGCTGAAGAAAACGCTGCATGAAGACGAGGTAAACCGCTACTTGTGGCAGAGCCGCCACGAGTCAGGAACGGAGTGGCTGGAGGAGTGTGTGCGCTATCTCGACATGACACTGGATATAGTGGGTGCCGAGAACCTGCCCGACAAGAACGACGGAAAGCTCTATACCTTCGTGTCAAACCATCCGCTGGGTGGGGCCGACGGCGTTGCCCTGGGCTCCATCATCGGCCGCCATTACGACGGAAAGTTCCGCTATCTGGTGCGCGACGAGCTGCTTTGGCTGCCCGGACTCAAGCCCGTGAGCATCGGCATCAATAAGACGGGCCATCAGAGCAGGCGCTTCCCGGAGATGGTAGAGGCCGGATTCAAGAGCGACAACCACATGCTGATGTTCCCCGCAGGCCTTTGTTCGAGAAAGATTAACGGTAAAATACATGACATACCATGGAAGAAGACATTTATTACCAAGAGTGTGGAATACCATAGAGACGTGGTGCCCATTCATTTCGGAGGCCGTAACTCCGACAGATTCTACCGAATAGCCAACATTTGCAAGGCTTTGCACCTCAAAATAAACCTGGCTACGCTCTTCTTGGTAGACGAGATGTATCGCAATGTGCATAAAACCTTCAGAGTAGCCATAGGAAAACCCATTCCCTGGCAGACCTTCGACAAGTCTAAAACACCGATGGAATGGGCGCAATTTGTTGAGGAATCCGTTTATAAACTATAACAAGCAAAGTCTGGAATAAGCCTATTCAAGCATTAATTTCAATGATTAGAGAGAATGAGTAACATGGAAGAAGAAATTATACAACCCATAAGCAAGGAACTGCTGAGACAGGAACTGACACCTGAAAGGCAGTTGCGCATGACCAATAAGAGCCATAACGAAATTTATATAGTAGACGCTCACAACGCGCCCAACGTCATGCAGGAGATTGGAAGGCTCCGTGAGATAGCCTTCCGAACGGCAGGCGGAGGCACAGGAAAGGCCGTTGACATCGACGAGTTCGACGTTTGCGACAACTGCTATAAGCAACTCATCGTGTGGAATCCCGAAGAAGAGGAAATCATTGGGGGCTACAGATACCTCCTGGGCCGCGATTGGGAGATAGAAAAAAATGGTCAGCCCAAGCTGGCAACAAGCCATATGTTCCACTTCTCCGACCGGTTCATGAAAGAATACATGCCCTATACCGTCGAGCTGGGACGCTCCTTCGTGTCGCTGGAATATCAGAACGTGCGCAAAAACACCAAGAGCATCTTTGCCTTAGACAATCTCTGGGACGGTCTGGGCGCCCTTACCGTCATCAATCCCGACCTGAAATACTTCTTCGGAAAGATGACCATGTATCCCTCTTACATACGTAAGGGACGCGACATGATACTCTATTTTCTCAAGAAATACTTTGATGACAAGGACAATCTCATTGTGCCTATCAAGCCGTTGGTGATAGATACGCCTGAGGATGAGCTCAAGAAGATATTCTATAAGGACAACTTCAAAGACGATTACCGCATCCTTAATCATGAGGTTCGCAAGTTGGGCTACAACATTCCGCCTCTTGTCAATGCATATATGAACCTCAGTCCCACCATGAAACTCTTCGGTACAGCCATCAACTATGGCTTCGGCGACGTGGAAGAAACGGGTATTCTCATAGCCGTTGATGAGATATTCGAGGAGAAGCGTGTGCGTCACATCAACAGTTTCATTAAGGAACACCCTGAGGCACTGCACATAACGTCGGGTGCCAACAATGTTATCTACAAAGACAAAAGCGCTAAATAGCTTGTGGCAAGGCCACTCTCTCCGTTGTGAAAGTGGCCTTGGCTTTGCTGTTTCAGCCCATTTCATCGCATTATTGTCACTTTTTGTGACTCTCAAAGCATCACTTTCGTGATGTTATATAAGCAATATCACATTTTAATATAAACTATATTGTGTTGCAAGATAATCTATATTGCAACGCAAAACAATTTGTTTTACGTCACTATATGCCTCGTTTCAACCTATAAGTACAGGCTTTTAGAGAAGGCAATGGCCTTGTTTTGGTCAGACAATGGGCAGGGATATGCCGTTAATCTTCTGATAGATGTCGAGCGCATACACGTCGGTCATGCCACTGATATAGTCTATCACAGCCATGATGCGCGTCTCCAGGTCGTCGCTCTTGATGTTGTATTGACTGCCCACACGGCGAATGAGCTGCTTGCTATGGAACTTTTCGGGTTGCCAAGCCGCCATGACAAAGGCGTCCATCAACGTCTCCATTATCTTGTAACCCGACAGTTCAACGTCTGTTACCAGCTTGCTTTGGTATATCTTGCGGTGCGACACCTCGGCGCAATGGTGGTAGGCGTCGCGCAGCGGAGCCTCTATGTGCTCTACGAGCGGCCCGTCCAGCCTGCCGGCAAGTATGTCCTCCTCGTGCCTGACAAAGGCTTCCACACACGCATGTTCCAGCTTTCCGATGGCGCAGGCGCGCATATACACCACTTGCTCGTTCTCATCCGTAACGCCTTCTTCCCTCACCTTGTCTACGATATGCTGCCGGTCGGCCTCGCCAAAGAAGCCCAACAGCAGCTCGCTTGTCTCTCCGAACGATAGCAACTTGAGCTTGTGGGCATCCTCTATGTCCATTATCATATAGCAAATGTCGTCGGCTGCCTCCATCAGATAGACCAGTGGATGGCGTGCGTAGCGCACCTTTCCATCTTGAGTTTGTAGCTTTAAAATGCCCAATTCATCGGCAATACGCTCGTAAATGGCCTTCTCTGTGTAGAAGAAGCCGAACTTGCGCTTCTTGCCTGCCGCTGCCGACTCCCAAGGATACTTCACTATGCTTGCCAGCATGGGGTAGGTGAGCACGAAACCGCCCTCGCGACGGCCCTGAAAGCGGTGGGTGAGCAGCCTGAAGGCATTGGCGTTGCCCTCAAAATGTGTGATGTCGCTCCAGAAAGGCGCGCTCACGTGCTCTTGCAAGAACGCTCCGTTGCCCTCAAGAAAGTATGCTTGTATGGCTGTCTCGCCGCTATGGCCAAACGGAGGGTTGCCCATGTCGTGGGCAAGACCGGCTGTTTGCACGATGGTTCCTATCTCCTCAAACAGCGTGCCGGCCAGTTCGGGGTGCCGGCGAATGAGCAAATGAGCCACATCATCGCCCAGCGACTTGCCCAGCGACGATACCTCGATGGAGTGGGTGAGCCTGTTGTGTACGAAGATGCTGCCCGGAAGCGGGAATACCTGCGTCTTGTTTTGCAGTCGTCTGAAGGGTGCCGAGTATATCAGCCTGTCGCTGTCGCGCTTAAACTCCGACCTGTCGTCGTGGCGTTCGGGGTGCTTGTGCTCCTGCCCGAGCCGCATGTTAGATATCAATTTTTGCCAGTTCATTTTCTTGCTTCTTTGTTTCTCTGCCTTGGCCCAATGGTTGCGGCCGGCGACAAAAGTAATGTAAAATTGGCTAAATTAGCTCTTTTTGATTAGAAAAATGCGTTTTTATGGCGGGAAATGCGTATTTTTGCACTATGATACAGATAAAAGTAGTGAACAAAGGCCATCAGCCCTTGCCCGGCTATGCCACGCCCCAGAGCGCGGGCATGGATCTTCGGGCCAATCTGGATGGCCCCGTTACCCTCCGGCCCATGGAGCGCCGCATCATACCCACAGGACTTCACATCGCTTTGCCCGCCGGTTTTGAGGCGCAGGTAAGGCCCCGCAGCGGGCTCGCTCTGAAGCATGGTATCACCGTGCTCAATGCTCCCGGAACCATAGATGCCGACTATCGTGGTGAGCTGGGTGTGCTTTTAATCAATCTTTCGGCCGAAGACTTCGTCATAAACGATGGCGAGCGCATCGCACAGATGGTGGTGGCACGCCACGAAACGGTGGCCTTCAGCGTGGTAGATGAGCTGGATGAAACAGAGAGAGGCGAGGGTGGCTACGGCCATACCGGTCTGAAATGAGTTTTATGAGAAAGAAAATACAATACATGACTGCGCATACGCCGCTTGTGGCAGCGTGCTTCTGGGCCGCCGTAGGCTTGACATCGCTCGCGCCTGTGCATGTCTTTGCGCAGACACATGACGCCGACAGCACCGCGCAAGCCTCGCAGCAAGAGTCAACGCGCAATATGCTGCGCCGCTACGACTACTTCTTTTTGCAGTCGATGATACAACAACAGAAGGGCGACTACGCGGCTGCCTTCGACCTGATGCGCCACGCAGCGGCCATCAATCCCAAGGCGGCAGAGGCTCATTATCATCTGGCGGGCTATTATGTAGACCTTCATAAAGACTCGCTCTCACGTTGTCATCTCGAGCTGGCATCGGCTTTAGACAAGAGCAACGCCCTTTATAAAGAGCGGCTGGCCCAGCTTTACATTACACAAAAGAACTACGACAAGGCGCTCTCTACCTATGAGGAGCTGTGCAAGATGCAGTCTGACCGCTCAGACGTGCTACACATCATGCTGCAACTCTATGCCATGCAGAACGACTACGACAAGATGATAGACGTGCTCAACCGCATGGAGACGCTGGAAGGCAGCAGCGAGCAAATCTCTTTGTCTAAGATGCAGGTGTATGAGCAGCAGGGACAGCCCGGCAAAGAGCTGGCCGAGCTGCAGGCTTTGGTAGAGAAGCATCCGCTAGACCTCAACTATCAGGTCATGATGGGCAACTGGCTACTGCAGAACGGCAAGCCCAAGCAGGCGCTGAAAGCTTATCACAACGTGCTGAAGCAGGAGCCTGACAATCTCTCGGCGCAACTCTCGATGTACGATTATTATCAGTCGCTGTCGCAAAACGACGCGGCCGACAAGCTGCTGAGGCATCTCTTGTCGAGTCCTAATACGGGCGACGACAACAAGGCAACGCTGCTCAGGCAGGTTGTTTCGCAGGCCGCGCAGAGCGGAGAAGACAGTACGAAGGTGCTGGAACTGATGAACCTGGCTCTGCAAGGGCAGCACGAGACCAGCGATCTGTATATGCTCAAGGCGGCATATATGACGCTTAAGAAGATGCCACAGGAACAAATAAACGACGTTTACAGGCAGGCGCTGGAGGTGGAACCCGAAAACAAGAGTGCCAGATTTGAGCTTATCAGGTATACTTGGGATAAAGGGGAATATGATAAGGTGATAGATTTGTGCAAGCCCGCACAAGAATACAGCCCCAGCGAGATGATATTCTACTACTTCCAGGGCATGGCACAATATAAGAAAGGTGAAGACACCGAGGCGTTGGAGACCTTTAAGAAGGGCGTAAGCCAAATCAACAAAGGCAGCAACGCCGACTTCGTGTCTGATTTCTATGCTACCATGGGCGATATCTTATACGAAAAGAAGCTCTATAAGGATGCCTTCGCCGCTTACGACAGCTGTTTGCAGTGGAAACCAGACAACTATGGCTGCATGAACAACTATGCCTGGAACCTCTGTATGCTGGGCCGGAACCTTGATAAGGCCGAGAAGATGAGCTATCAAACCATTAAGGCTGAGCCGGACAACTGCACTTACCTCGACACTTATGCCTGGGTGCTCTTCAATCAGGGCCGTTATGAGCAGGCAAAGATATACATCGAGCACGCCCTTTCGCGCGACAGCGCCGAGAATATGCTGGTGCTGGAGCACGTGGGGGATATATATGCCATGACAGGAGATACGGCTAAGGCTCTTGATTATTGGCAAAAGGCGCTGCAAAAGAATAAGGACAACGCTGTGTTGCAAAAGAAGATAAAACTCAAGAAATATATTAAGGAATGAGAATGAAGAATATATTGCCGGCTGCCTTGCTCGCCATGGCCTGCTGTGCCTGCTCTACGAGCAAGGCCGTAGTGGCTCATCAGGGGGGCCAGTCAAAGGTGGAGGCTAGCAAGCAGAAGCATAATGACAAAGAGCAACTGGCCTTTGTGCAGAAGGTTTCAGACAACGCGCTCTATCAGAAGAACATCGTGGCGCGCGTCACGATGAGCATTCAGGCGGGCGACAACCATATCACGGTGCCCGGACAAGTGCGCTTGCGCAAGGACCAGGTAATCAGATTGCAGTTTCAGGCCCCTATCTTGGGCATTGAGGTGGCACGCATGGAGCTCACGCCAGACTATGTGCTGATTATCGACAGACTGCATAAGGAGTATGTAAAGGCCGATTATAATAAGGTGGACTTCTTGCGCGACAACGGTCTTAACTTCTATTCGCTGCAGGCATTGTTCTGGAATCAGCTCTTCATGCCGGGCAAAGAGAGAGTGGGCGAGGCCGCATTAGAAGACTATAGCGTGAGAGACAGCGCCCAACTGCAATGCAAGGCGGTGCAACTGTCACGCGATAAGATGAGCTACCAGTGGTTGGCCGACGGTCAGACAGGGATTATCAAGGAGGCAGACATTGCTTACAGCAGTAAGGAACATGGCACTTCCTCGATGAAATGGACTTATTCTGACTTCAAACCCCTGGGTTCAAAGCAATATCCGTATGCTCAAAACATTGCCGTTTCAACCACGGCAACGCAGAAAAAGCGCGAGGCACAACTCAATATCAGTGTAAGTGAAGTGAATACTTCAGACAGTTGGGAGGCACAGACCGCTGTGCCTGAAAAGTATACCCCAATGGATGTAAAGGACATTCTGGCCAAAATAACTAAACTCTAGGCATGAAACGTTTTCTTATCACATTTTTGTTGCTCGCTTTTTGCATGGCTCCCTTCGCCCAGCAGGCTAAGGTTAAGAAGGCTCACGCTAAGGCCAAGCAGACTCAGACTGTTACTAAAAAGCCTGCCAAGCAGCAGGCTCATGCTCGGACTAAGGCTCAACGAAAGGGCGCTACGGGCCGAAACACCAAAAAGAATGCCGTGAAATGGCAGACTACGGCTGAGATAAAGGGCTTGCAGAGCGAGCGCTCTAAGCTGCAAAAAGAAATTCATGACAAGGAAAAAGAGCTGAATGCCAAGAAGGCTGACGTGGAAAAGCGACTCCAAAACCTTGTACAGCTCAACACAGAGATAGACAATCACCAGCATTCCATCGATCATATACAGGCTGATATCAAGCATCTGGACGGCAATATAGGCATTCTGAAGGGCCAACTCTCTTCTTTGGAGGTTCAGTTAGGCGAACGTAAAGCTAAGTTTATACGCTCCATGCGCTATATGTCGCGCCATCGCAGCATTCAAGACAAGCTGATGTTCATCTTCAGTGCCAAGAATCTCACGCAGATGTACCGCCGGTTGAGGTTCGTGCGCGAGTATGCCAAGTATCAAAGAGCACAAGGTGAGCTGCTGCAAGCCAAGCAAGCGCAGGTAGACAACAAGCATAAGCAGTTGGAAACGGTGCGTGGCAACAAGAATACCTTGCTCTACAAGAACCGTCAGGTACATGCTCAGATGGAGACAAAGAAGGCTGAGCAGCAGAATGTAGTGAACTCGTTGCAGCAAGAGCAGGCCACTCTGCAAGGCGTGATTGCCGAGAGACGAAAGAAGCAACAGGCTCTTAACTCGCAGATAGACAGACTTATTGCTGTTGAAATACAAAAGGCCCGCGCCCGTGCTGCGGCTGAGGCGAAGGCTCAGGCTGCTGCCCGTGCTGCCGCAAAGCGCCGTTATCAGGAAGAGCTGGCACGCAAACGCGCCGCCGCAGCTGCCGCAGCGAGAGAAAACGCGCGGCGCATTCAGGAGGCTAAAGAGCGTGAGGCGAGAGCCAGAGAGGAAGCCCGGAGGGCTGCCGAGGCCGCCGAGAGAGCACGAAGAGAGGCTGCTGAGCGTGAAGCAACGGCCAGACAGCAAGCTGAACGCGAGGCTGCGCAACGTGCGGCAGCCGCTGCGGCAGCTGAAAAGGCCCGTGCCGAGCAGAAAGCACGTGAGGCTGAGGCAGCCAGAGTGGCCGCTGAGCGCAAGGCAGCAGCCGACAGAGAGCGTCAGGAAAGGGCTGAGGCTCAGGCAAAGAAGCAACAAGAGATGGCCAGAATGGACCTTAGCAGCGAGGATATGCGTGCTACGGGGGGCTTTGCCAACCAGCGCGGGCGTCTGCCCATGCCACTTGCAGGGCGTATCGTGAGCCACTTCGGACAGTATAATGTGCAAGGACTGCGCAATGTGCAGCTTTCTAACAGCGGCATAAGCATCAAGGGAGCCCCCGGAGGTGCCGTGCACAGCGTCTATGCAGGCGAGGTGAGTGCCGTGTTTGGTTTCTCTGGCACCATGGTGGTGATGATTAGACACGGTGCTTACATCTCTGTTTACTGCAACCTCAAGTCGGTTAGCGTGGGCAGAGGGCGCAAAGTGGGCGCTTATCAGACCATCGGCACAGTGGGAAACGACGGTATCTTGCAGTTCCAGTTGCGCAAAGAGACATCTAAGCTCAACCCGGAAGCCTGGCTGAGATAATTCTCTTGGATGATGACTAAACGTTTTTAATCATCTGTCATAATGAGGGTGATATGCTTGTTAGTAGGGCTTGTGGTTGTGATATTGGCCGGATGTGGCCGCAGTCACACCCAGCAGGCCCTGGAACAAGCCGACTCACTGTTGCAGCAACGTCGTTTCAGCGAGGCGCAAGCAGTGTTGAGGCAGGTCGGCATGATGGGCCTTACCCGTCAATCTGATGCTGCTTACTATGCGTTGTTGACCACGCAGCTCGACTATCTCCTCTATAAGCCCATAGAGAAAGACTCCGTTATCAACTCGGCTGTTGATTATTATCGCCATGAAGGGCCTCTTACGAGGTATGCCAATGCCCTTTTTTATAAAGGCATGGTGCTTTACAACTATCAAAAGAAGCCCCGTCAGGCTCTTGTTTGTCTGAAAGAGGCTGAGAATCTGGCCCTTTCGCTTCACGACTTAGCCCTTTCTCATAAGATATACGAGGCGCTGGTAGTGGCTAACTATTATAGTAAGAACCTGGGACTTTCGCTTGCTTACGCCCGCAAGTCGTTACGATGTTCCGAACGAAAGGGCAACGATTTCTGGTTGGCCTATTCGTATAATCATCTCGCTTATATCTTTGACGACCTCGGTATGCAGGACAGTGCCGAGTATTATATCCGTAAATGCATTCCCAAATCTAAGGTTATGCCTCCCCGCGACCGCTCTGACATCCTTTCGGCATTAGGTCATCATTACCTACAAAAGGGGCAGACAGATAAGGCACAGTATTATTTTCGGCAAGCCTATGCCGACTATCCGTTGCCCGAAGTATGTGTGGCGCTCTCGCAGATATGCCGCCAACGCCAGTTAAGAGATTCGGCTCAGTGGTACATCAGTCAGGCTCTCAGACATTGCAGTGACCTCCAAGACCGGGTGAGCACCCTGTCTTCCATTTACGAAATTCAGCTGGCTGAACAACGCTATGAGGGCGCTGCCCGTGTGGCTAGGTGGCTTATGCAGGCCAAAGATAGCTTGTCGGCGCAGCAGCGCACGGCAGATATCAGGGAGATACAGATGAAGTATGACAACGAAACCACCCGGCGCCATTACGACCAACTACTTATTCGCATTCTTTATGCCTCCATCTTGTTTATCATCATCGTGGCTCTTGTCATCGTGCGCGTGCTGGTCAAGAGCTATAGAGCCCAACAACGCATCGATAGAGACCAGATATTGCTGAGTGAATACAATCGCCAGATAGAGCAACTCAAGCTCAATGGACAGGACACAGAGCGGCGAAGCAGTCAAAAGATTAGGATGTTGGAGCGGAAAATCAATGAGATACTTAACCGACAAACCGATCAGCTAGCTCATGGCAGACAACTTCTTGAGAGTCTGAAGCAGGGTGGCACGGTGGTGAAGTGGACAAAAACAGATGTCAACGACCTCATAGTTTACTATAAACTCATCAATATTACTTTCGTAGTGAGTTTTGATACCGACTATACATCGTTGTCGCAGGGCAACCGTCTCTTCCTTATTCTTCAGGATATGGGGTTCAGTGATGCTGATATCTGCCATATTTTGGGCATCTCGCAAGGCGCCATACGCACCACACGGTCACGCATCAGGTCGAAGAAGAAGGATATCCGTCACGCTGAGTGAGCCACTATTACCGGGCAGAAGCGGCTCTCGATGAATGAAAGATAAAGTTGATAAGTACTTTAAGTATACCCATTTTCAAGTAAGTAATAACAGAAACAGGCTCTCTTCCGCCGTAGAAGAGAGCCCGTTACTTATCATTTTGTTAGGCAAAACGCCTGTTGCTTATTTCACAACTTTATGTCCTCTGACGATATAAACACCGTGAGGCAGACCTTCGAGGGTTGTTGCGTTGCGCTTAACCAGTATACCTGAGAGGTTGTATACATCAGAAGGACCCGCTTGAAGGGTTATGTTCTCAATGCCGGTTACCACAGTTGCGGCGTTGCTCCAGCCCGACTCACCTTCTTTATATAGGGCGCTCACGTGATAGATATGCCCGTCTTCACCCAGATTATTGTCGGTGTAATGTGTCGTGCCGGCCGGAACGGTAGCCAGAAGCCTGCCGTCTCTGTAAATGTTATAGCCCGTCAGGGTGAGCGTGGTGCCCTCGTAGGTCACGTCATCCACACCTATGCCGGTGAGATTCGACATCCAATGAATGGCGAAATACTTGGTTCCGGCAGGCAGGTCATAGCTGTAGCGTGTCCACGCAAGCGGAGTGAACTTCACAAACTCCAGTTTATGCTTCTTCAGGCTGGCCGTATCAGCATCCTCCGTAGAGTACCACACGTCGAAATCTTCCTCATATGAGCCGATACACTTCACATAGAAGCTCACTGTCTGAGCCTCTCCCGACAGCTGTGGCGATATGAGCCAGTCGTCGGATACGGTAGTTGGGTCCATGTAATCGTGCACTGTAGACACGGTAGTCATCATCTGATGGCCTGAGTGAGCCGCAAAGCAGCTTTGTTGTGACACATCCATGAGGGCTTGCTGGTCGTTAAAGAGAAGCCAAGCAAAAGGTTCGCCCATGTGTTCATACCACATAGCGGTCCACGCATTGGTCTTTGTGGTGTCTCCGTCTACCGTAGTGAAGCCGTTCACGCCGTTGGTCAGCCATGGCTGTGCCGTCTCAAAGTCTTCTGTTACTTGGCTGTTGGCACGCTCAGGAGCCTGCCAAGACAGTTCGGCACCATTGCCTTTAGCCTGTGCGGTGAGTCCTGAGGCAGTGGGATAGCTGCTGTCCTCCAGTTTCAGAAGAGTGGTGTCAGAGCAGTTGTTAACGTCGTTCTCATCGCCATACAGGGTTACCACGGCATAGACAGATGACGAATCAGCGCTGTTCATAGGCACATCAAAGGCCATTCTTACCGTAGTGTCACTCAGCGCGGCCAGTTTACTGCCGTTGTCGAGCGTAGCCACACACTCATTATTCATATAAACGTTCACGCTATAGCCCTGAGCAACATCGCTGCCGTTGTTGGTTACCGTCACGTTAGCCACGGCTTGCTTGCCCCGATAGGCACCTGAAGCCATGCTCATCTGTGCTGCGAGGTCCTTATGAGGTATGTCGGCTATCTTGATATTGTCGAGATAGAAGGTCTCCAGTCTGTTCTGAGCGTGCATCATAAATCTAAACACGAGATAAGGTTCGCTCATCTGCGCTTGCGAAAGATATAACACCTTCTGCATCCAACGTGCTTTGCCCGTCTCAAGCGAGTCGTTCACCGCGCCCAGCGTGTCGGTTGTGATGCCGTCGGGGTGCACGGCGAGCACGGTCACCTGCCTGTTATGGCCCGGTTCAACATAATAGCTGAACACCACACCTACTTGCTTGGCTCCGCTCATGCTCACTTTGGCTGTGCTGAACCATTCGGTTTCACCGTTGTCAAAGGCTTCCCAACGGAAAGAACCCCTGTCACGGTCGCTGTACATATCGCCGTCGAAGCCGGGAGTGTTGAAGCTTCCCGTGCCGTCTGCCCACCAGTGTGGATAGTGTTGCTTCATGTTGGCAAAGCTTTCTGTAACAGGTAGCTTGTCAGACTGGCCTATGGCGAGGGCGTTGGATGTTGCCACAGCACTTGTTCCAGCTATGTTTGATGCGCTCACTCCTGCGTAGAGCAAGCTGAAGAGTCCCGTCTGGGCAACGTCTTCAATGGTCATCTGCCGTGTTTCCGCGTTGATGTTGCCTTTCAGCACATTGCCTTCTTGATCATAAACTGTATAAGTTAGAGAGTCCTTGTCTACGAAGAAGCCATTTTGGCCCATTTCATCGGGAGCATCCCAAAGCAGGGTTGCCGTTCCGTCGAGGTTGTCCTTCAGCCTTACGTTGTTGGGTTGCAGCGGTTTGTCTTGTCCTACATAGGCCGAGTCGGTAGCTACGTCGCCCGCTGTTTCGCCTGTATAAGCCGTCACGTAGTATGTGTTCCAGCCGTTCACTGCCTTGCTGTCTGTGGCTGAGAGCTGTGCTCCCGGAGCGGGATTGCTGAATGTCTCGACCACGCTCTTGTCTTTCCTGGCCACTACGATACGTGATATGGCGCTCAGTTTTCCACCTTCCTTGTTCAAAGAAGGTGCGGTGACATGTATGGTAGCCTTCTTAGCGCCCCGGCTTCCGGCTTCTATGCTCACGCCACATGCTGCCGGAGCTTTCACGGCAACCTCTGTTACGCTGATGTCATCGAGCGTTATGCCGTACGAGTTGTCATCACCCAGGCTGCGGAAAGCCAAGCGATAGTTGCCGTCGGCTGCTACGCTAAACGTGCCGCCCACTTGCTGTGCCGACTTGTTGACGGCAGTCTTGGGCACCACCTCGCTATATCCTACTGTGTCGGTGCGTTGTCCTACGAGTATCTGAAGGGCATCGGGAGCGGATGAATATCCTGGACTAGCCACACAAGACACATTATATGTCTTGCCCTTCTTGAGCTTGATGGGCGGCGTAATGAGCCAATCGTCGCTCTGACCACTAAAGTGGAAGATGCGCACATTCTGCCAACTCATGTTCCAAGAGCCCGATCCTCCCAGGTCAAGAACCGTAAACAGATTGAAGTCATCATCGTTAGAGAAGTCTTCAGAGAAGGGAATGTCGAAGGCAGAACCTCCAGCCACCTTGTTGGAAGTGACGGGCTCGCTCTTCATGGTGTCGTTTAGTGCAACCACAGCATAGCTGTATACCTTCATAGCCTCGTTGGGCAGCGTCTCTGTGAACGTGGTGTCAGCCTGCTGAGTGGCCACTACCTGCTCGCCGGGATAGCGTGTCACGTTATATCTGATGTTGGTTGAGTCTACATAACCGCCGTTCATACCTTTCGTGGCGGGCTGCCAAGACAGGTGAGCCACATTGTCTGAGTCGATGCTGAGCGTCACCGGACCGTTGAAGAGCGGCGTGTCATAGCCCACAAACAGGTTAACCGGCTCGCTGGCAGGGCTCATCCCGGCGCTGTTCTTCGTCACTACGCTGAAGCTCTCCTTGCCTTGCCGGGCCGTAAGCGTGCCGCTAACGGTAGCCCCAGCGGCAGCCTGGCCTCTCACCAAGGTGTCTTCATTGGCCACAAGATAGTAATCCAGCGTTCCGTTGAGCGCCGAACCGTCGAATGTCTCGTTGGGCATGGTGAAGGCATACTGGCCTGTTGTGCTGCCCTCATTGAACGTTACGGTCAGATTGCGCACACCAGCCGGAGCCTTGTCTTGGGTGTCTTGCTTGGGTATATAGAGGCAGGCAACCTCTTCGTTGTTTGGAAAATCGGCCACCAACTGTGCCTGCGGCTTGCTCTCTTGCGTGTCTATGACATACAGTCCTGATGTATGGTCGTTGCGGAAGCACGCCCAATAGAGCTTGCCCGTGTTGGGATCGAAGGTCATGCTTTGTGAGAATGTAGACGGCTCAACGCCATAGAGCACGCTCACCAGGGTGGTCTGGCCCGTTGTCTTGTCTATCTTCCACAGATTGCCATAGTTGTTAATGCCCCACAGCTGTCCGTTGTTGTCGAAGGCCAGTGCCACGAAGAGCAAGTCCTCATTGTCCTTGATGATGCTCACATTGCCCGTCTGATAGTCTATTGTGCCGAATTGATTGCTGGCAGTCGTGTCGTCTGGGTTGTAAAAATAGGCATACACCTTTTTAGTTATAGGGTCATAAGCTTGGTCTGTAGATACGATGTTGCCCTGCGGATAAATGCTGGTGTAAGCCGGGTCTTGCCATGTGGTGATGTCATAGTCGTATAGCGTCACGTTGGCGTAGCCCGGATAGGGTGCGTAATAAGATGTGTAATGAAAGTGACCGTCGAAGATGGCGCCCCCACTGAATAGTTCCAGGTCAGACGACTTTATCAGAGGCTTTAGGCTAATGGGCGCTTTGGCGTTGAAGGAGTAAACGCCTTGATCCTGAAAATAGGAATCATCGGCCGTTGAGGCATATTGCACAACGCCCCAAATCTCAGCTCCGTCTTTTGTGCTGAGTATTTTCTCCATCATATTGGCCTTGTTTCCGGCCGCCGGGTGAATGGGTTTCTTCACCTTTGTAGTCAGTTGCCCCTGCCCGAAAGCACCCAGTTGCATGCGCAACAGGTTGCTCTTGCCGGTTGGATGTTGGGCGTAAGCGGGGCTCAAACCCAGCATGAAGACCAGCGTCAGGGTGCTGAAGAATAATTGAGTTAAATGTTTCTTCATAAGCTTTTGAGTTAAATTATAGTAAGATTTGTGCAAAGTTATCTCTTTTTATTGTAAAAAAGAAACTTTTACTTACGGAATGTTACAATGTGTTTTTATGATAAATATAGGTATAATAGGCTGTTAAGGCGAAATGTGGGCAGCCATTTGCATGAGTATTGTAACGCATCTTGTTGAGGCTATATGCTGTAAAGGGGATGTACTAAAGATGTTCTTGTTGGGGCTGAAGAACGGTTTGGCGGAGCATGCTTTGTGATATGGCTTTGCAAAAGCGGGCTTTTAGCGTTGTAAAACCATGCTTTTTAGGAGCCAAAACAGGCACTTTTGGCTCCTAAAAAGGGCTGTTTTACTCGGGCTTTTGCAATAGCCTGACATACAGTGATATAGCTTCGGCTATCTCGTCAGGCCTGATAAACTCGTCGGCAGCATGTGAGCGGGCCGAGTTTCCGGGCCCCAGCTTGAACGAAGGGAAGGGCATGAGGGCCTGATCGGATAGGGTGGGCGAGCCGAAAGGCTCCAGTCCCAAGGCCCGGCAGCGCTTGATGAGCGGGTGCTGAGGGTCTATGTGTGATGAATTGAGCCTGAAGGAGTGGGCCCGCACCTCGCTTCTGAGGTGGCTCTTGATGATGTCGTACACCTCTTGATTGGTGTACATCTCGTTTGTTCTCACGTCTACCAGCATCCTACATTCGTCGGGCACCACGTTGTGTTGCGTGCCGGCGTTTATCACAGTGAGCGTCATCTTCACCGGACCCAGCAGTGGGCTGATCTTTTTAAACCTGTAGTCACGTATCCAAAGCATGTCGTCGAGCGCCTCATAGATAGCGTTCACGCCTTCGTTGCGTGCGGCATGACCCGCCTTGCCGTGCGCTATGACATCGAGAACCATCAGTCCTTTTTCTGCTATGGCGGGCTTCATGCCCGTGGGTTCGCCCACGATGGCTACGCTGATGGGGGGCAGAGCGGGCAGGATGAGGCTGATGCCGTCTTTGCCCGACACCTCTTCTTCGGCCGAAGCCAAATATATAAGGTTATAGCAACGTGGCTTGTCGAGCATGATGCGATAAGCCTGGAGCAGCGATACCAATCCGCCGCCACAGTCGTTGCTGCCCAATCCGTAGAGCTTTCCGTCTTCAAGGGTGGCCTCAAAGGGCTTCTTGGTCCATGAGGCGGCCGGTTTCACCGTGTCGATGTGCGCGTTGAGCAGCACCGTGGGGCGGCTCTTGTCATACAGAGGGTCTGTGCACCACACGTTGTTGGCCACACGTCTGGGCGCAAGCCCGCACTTTTCGAGGTATGCCTGCAAGGCATCGGCCGCATCTTTCTCTGCCCTGCTGATGCTGGGAATGGTGATGAGGCGGCTCAGCAAGGCCACTGCTTCATGGGTGTGTGATGGATATTCATTCATGGTTATTATCGTTTATTTTTCCCCATTTCATCGAAAACTTGCCCACATCCTGCAAATTGATGTCGTGATTGTCGGCTTGCAGGTTCTCAAAGCTCACGTTCTCTATGGGCGATTCGGGTAACCCTTTGGCCTTGATGAGTGCGGGGCACTTGTTGATGGTGATATCTTTGAAGAAGATGTTGCGGTAAACGGGCTTCAGAACATCGCTTTCGGGCTTGTAGAAACGTTCGGCCTGTCGGCCCACATAGGTGGCTGAGCCCAGCATGTCCCAGTTGATGGCGGTGTGTGATGTAGAGTCTACCTTGATGTTTTCAAACCATAGATTCTCTCCTCCGCCCCCTCTGGGCCTTCGAGTCTTGAAGTAGAAGGCGTATCTAGGGCTCTTCATGGTTACGTCATAGGCATATACGTTGCGTATCATGGCCGCCGTTTCGCTTCCGATGGTTATTCCGCCCACGCCAGAGAGCACTTTACAGTGCCTTATCACCACGTTCTCGGTGGGCATGTTCTTCATTTTTCCGTCCATGCCGCGGCCCGACTTGAGGGTGAAACAGTCGTCGCCGGTGTCTAAGGTGGTGTATTCAACGAGGCAGTTGCGCGACGAGTCGAGGTCGATGCCGTCAGTGCGGGCTATTCCTCTGCTCGATACGGTGCACCCACGAATGATTACATTCTCGCAATAGCAGGGCACCAGGTTCCAGAAAAGCGAGTTTTCGAAGGTCAGCCCCTCTACGATGACGTTCTTGCAGTACATCGGTCCGAAGAAAACGGGCAGGAAAACGCCCGTCGATGTGCTGTTGAAGAGCCGCTGATTGAAGGGTGTTTGTTGCAGCGCTTCGTCTATGCTGCCCTTGGCATGCTGCATGATGGGGCAGTCGCGAGGCGGTGCCACCAGCTTGCCTTGGCCTGTCAGGGCGATGTTTTCGGCTTTATAGGCATAGACAAGCGCCCCCAGCGAGATGACATCTACCCCCTCGTTGCGTGTGGCAACGGCCGGCAGATAGTCGTTGATGTTGCCGGAGAAGTGCAGTTCGGCCCCCTTCTCTATTCTTAACTCTATGTTACTCTTCAGCGTGATGCGCCCCGTGAGCCACTTGCCTTGCGGCACGACGACCGTTCCGCCGCCCTTCTTGGCCATCCGGTCTATGGCTTTGGCAATGGCCTTTGTGCAGAGCGAGCCCTGTCGGGCACCCGTCTGCGTGATGCTGATGCTTCTTTTGGGTATGGCAGGCCTTTGCAACTGTGGCATGTCAAAGGGCGCCTGAATGGGCTCGATACTTGCTTCTGACAGGGCTTGCACGCCTGTCTGCGCACTGGCTGAGATGCTCAGAAGGAGCAAAATAAGTGCGATGAAATGGGATTTTTTTGATTGTTTCTTCATAAATTGTACTTAGTAGAGATGAATTGCATTCGCAAATTTACACAAAAAATTTTGTTTTTTGCTTATTTTATTTTATCTTTGCATAAATAAAACACACATTAAACTATGCAGACAAATTGCCATCTCTCAGTGCTAATTCATGAGCAGGCAAAGAAATATGGAACTAAGCCAGCCCTTACGTTCCGTAGTTTCGGAAGTCTGAAGTGGAAGACCGTTTCATGGAACCAGTTTTCAGTTAGAGTGAAACAGGTGTCAAATGCCCTCTTAAACTTAGGCATTAAGTCGCAAGAAAACATTGCTGTGTTTTCGCAAAACTGTGTACAGTATCTTTATACCGACTTTGGCGCTTACGGAGTGAGGGTGTGCTCCATCCCCTTTTATGCTACATGCTCGGAGCAGCAGATACAATACATGATACAGGATGCCGGCGTGAGAATAGTGTTTGTGGGCGAACAAGAGCAATATGACAAGGCTCACAGAGTGTTTGCCCTATGTCCTTCGCTGGAACGTATCGTCATCTTCGACCCCAGCGTGCGCATCAGCACGCACGACCCGTATGCCCTTTACTTTGAGGACTTCCTGAAGTTGGGCGAGGGATTCCCCCGTCAGCCGGAGGTGGAAAAGCTGTGGAAGGAGGCCAACTATGATGACTTGTGCAACATTCTGTACACTAGCGGAACCACAGGCGACAGCAAAGGCGTGATGCTAACCTACGGACAGTATCATGCCGCGCTTGAAAACAACGACAAGTGTGTGCCGGTTGGCGAGAAAGACAGGGTGATAGACTTTCTGCCTTTCACCCATATCTTTGAGCGCGGATGGGCCTATTTGGCTCTCTCGGAGGGCGCCCAGCTCATTGTGAACACCTATCCCAAAGAGATACAAGACAGTATGCGTGAGACGCATCCCACCAGCATGTCGTCTGTGCCGCGCTTTTGGGAGAAGGTATATGTGGCCGTTATGGCCCGTATGGATGCCTCCAGCCAGGTGCAACGTAAGATTTTTTATCATGCACTGGCCGTCGGAAAGAAGTATAACATCGACTACTTGAGCCGCGGCAAGCGCCCGCCTCTTGCGCTGAGGCTTGAATATAACGTGGTGAACAAGGCCATACTGAACCTTGTGCGCAAACAGTTGGGGCTCGAAAAGCCTAATATCTTCCCCACGGCGGGTGCTACGGTGTCGCCTCAAGTGGAAGAATTTGTCCATTCCATCGGTATAAACATGATTGTGGGCTATGGCCTTACGGAGAGTTTGGCCACCGTGTCGTGTGACCATGTAGGCGAACCTTACACCATAGGTTCGGTGGGCCGACCTCTGAGCGGCGTGCAGATAAAGATAGGAGAGAATGATGAAATCATGCTGAAAGGAGCCAGTATCACGCCCGGCTATTATCATCGCGACGAGCTGAATGCCAAGGCTTTTGATGCAGACGGCTTCTTTCATACGGGCGACGCAGGCTATCTGAAAGACGGAGAGCTTTACTTGAAGGAGCGCATCAAGGACCTCTTCAAGACCTCTAATGGCAAGTATATCGCGCCGCAGGCTCTGGAGGCCAAGCTGCTCGTAGACAAGTATGTTGACCAGATAGCCGTGATAGCCGACCAGCGCAAGTTTGTTTCGGCGCTCATCGTGCCGGAGTTCCGCCTGCTGGAGGAGTATGCCACGGAGCATCACATACCTTTCAAGACGCGAGAGGACCTGTGCGCCAGCAAGGAAATACACAAGATGATGATGGAGCGCATAGAGACGCTGCAGCAGCAGCTGGCCTCTTACGAGCAAATCAAGCGCTTCACGCTGCTTGCCCACCACTTCTCCATGGAGAACGGAGAGCTCACCAACACGCTGAAACTGAAGCGACCGGTGATCAACAAGAATTTTAAGGATGTCATAGATAAGATGTACGAAGAATGATAACAGCCGATCAACTGAAGGATGTAGAGCAGCGCACAGAGGCTTTGCACCATTATCTGAATATAGACGCAAAGAAAATAGAATATGAAGAGGAGCAACTGCGCACGCAGGCTCCCGACTTTTGGGACGACCCTAAGCGCGCCCAAGAGCAGATGAAGAAGGTGAAGGGCATAGAAAAATGGCTCAAAGGTTATAAGGAAGTGAAGCAGATGGCCGACGAACTGAGCCTGGCTTTTGACTTTTATAAGGAAAACCTGGTGACCGAAGAAGAGGTTGACGCCGACTATGCCAAGGCCATTAAAGCCATAGAGGATTTGGAGCTGCGCAATATGTTGCGGCAGCAAGAAGACCCTATGGAGTGTGTCATGAAGATAAACTCCGGTGCCGGGGGCACGGAGAGCCAGGACTGGGCATCCATGCTCATGCGTATGTATATGCGTTGGGGCGAGGCTCACGGCTATAAAGTGACGGTGTCTGACATGCAGGAAGGCGATGAGGCCGGCATAAAGAGCGTCACAATGAAGTTTGAAGGCGGTGAATATGCCTACGGCTTCTTGAAAAGCGAGAACGGTGTGCACCGTCTGGTGCGCGTAAGTCCGTTTAATGCGCAGGGAAAACGCATGACCAGCTTTGCCAGCGTGTTTGTTACGCCCCTTGTAGACGATACCATAGAGGTGTATGTAGACCCGGCCCGCGTGTCGTGGGATACGTTCCGCTCTAGTGGAGCAGGCGGTCAGAACGTTAATAAGGTGGAGTCGGGTGTGCGATTGAGGTATCTATACCAAGATCCTGATACGGGTGAGGAAGAGGAAATACTCATTGAGAACACCGAAACACGCGACCAACCCAAGAACAGAGCTAAGGCTATGCAGCTCTTGAAGAGCCAACTCTACGACCGGGCCATGAAGAAACGCATGGAGGAACAGGCCAAGATAGAGGCCTCGAAGAAGAAGATAGAGTGGGGAAGTCAGATACGCAGCTACGTGTTTGACGACAGACGGGTGAAGGATCATCGTACCAACTATCAGACATCTGACGTGGATGGCGTGATGGACGGCAAGATAGACGACTTTATCAAAGCCTATCTGATGGAGTTCCCTACCACAGATGACAATCAGTAAATACCTTAATAAAAATTTAAACTATGAGCGAAAGAAGTAAAACTAACCGAAGCAAGCGCGAGCAAAAGCAGGAAAAGCAGGCTCAGCGCGTGATTAAATGGATAGCCGGAGTGTTGTTCTTGCTGGCTATCGTTTATATGATTTATGTTATATGGCTTGCTAACGGATGAGCGGTATAGAGACAGAAAGAAAGTTCTTGGTGCGTAAGGATACGGACTGGAAGGCTCAGGCTTATGCCAGCAGCCACATCGTGCAGGGCTATTTTGCAGCTGTCAACACGGTCAGGGTGCGCATACGCGACTCGAAAGCCTACCTTACCATCAAGGGACCTTCGCGTGACGGCATATCAAGATATGAGTTTGAAAAGGAGATAACCCTCGACGAGGCACGCCATCTCATGGAGTTGTGCGCGCCGGGAGTGATAGACAAACGACGATTCTTGGTGAAGAGCGGAAGCCATACCTTTGAGGTGGATGAGTTTTATGGCGACAACGAGGGGCTCGTGATGGCAGAAGTGGAACTGCAAAAGCCTGATGAACCTTTCGAAAAGCCCGATTTCATCGGCCCGGAAGTGACGGGCGACGCTCGCTTCTACAACTCGCACATGCGCCAAAATCCTTATAAGAACTGGAAAGACACCTTGCCTGAAGCTTACAGATAGGGCTTCGGGAGGATGACTGCCGCTTGTTGGATCAACGAAACCTATTATGCCGAATTATAGAAAAGACAGAGATAAAAGCTAAATAAATTAATAAATCATAGCTTTCTTGTAACTTTTTGTAACTGTTTGAATGTAAATAGCGCTAAATTTTGTACTTTTGCATCTATCTAAAAGATTGTTTCTATGTCACAACAAGAACGAGGAAGTTTTGGAAGCAAGTTAGGATTGATACTTGCAACGGCCGGAGGAGCCGTGGGATTGGGTAATGTTTGGCGTTTCCCCTACATGACAGGACACAACGGAGGCGCCGCTTTCATTATTATATATATAGGTTGCGTGATACTGATGGGCTTTCCCTGCATGGTGAGTGAGTTCATCATAGGTCGCCATGCGGCCTCAAACACGGCCAGAGCGTATGCCAAGTTGGCCAACGGAACACCTTGGAAGTGGGTGGGCTTTCTGGGTGTTATCACCGGATTTCTTATCACTTGCTATTACTCAGTGGTGTCTGGCTGGTGCTGCCAGTATGTTTTTGCCTCGCTCATGGGGCACCTCAATGGTTCGCCAACCTATTTTCAGCAGTATTTCTCCGACTTTGCGTCTAACCCGTGGAAGCCAATTCTGTGGATGATAGTTATATTAGGCATAACGCACATGGTGATTATACATGGCATTCGCAATGGCATAGAGCGCGCTTCTAAGATGCTTATGCCGTTGCTCTTCATCCTTTTGCTTATCGTAGTAGTGGCTTCGTGCCTGCTGCCTGATGCCATGAAGGGCATCAGCTACCTGTTTAAGCCCGACTTTAGCAAGGTTACGCACGAGGTTTTTCTTGATGCGCTGGGCCAATCGTTCTATTCTTTGAGCATTGCTATGGGATGTATCTGCACCTATGCGTCTTATTTCAGCCGGCAAACCAATCTGCCTGGCTCGGCAGTGCAGATAGCCTCGATAGACACACTCATCGCCATTCTGGCCGGACTGATGATATTTCCGGCGGCGTTCTCCGTAGGCGTGAACCCTGACAGCGGCTCGTCACTGGTCTTCATCACCCTTCCCAACGTCTTTGAACGGGCGTTTGGCAGTATGCCCATACTGGGTTATGTCATCTCGCTCTCGTTCTTTGTGCTTCTCACCATGGCTGCCCTGACCTCTCTTATCTCACTTCATGAGGTGAGTACGGCCTTTTTTCAAGAGGAACTGCATATCAGCAGAAAGTGGGGAGCCACAATAGTAACTGTTGGCTGTTCGCTCATTGGCGCTTTGTGCTCACTCTCTTTGGGTAAGGGCAGCGTGTTGCAGATAGGCGGTAAGACGCTTTTCGACGTCTTCGACTTTGTGACCGGCCAGATATTCTTGCCCGTCGGAGGCTTTCTGACGAGCCTTTTCGTGGGCTGGTATATATCCAAGCGAACGGTGAAAGATGAGTTTACTAATTGGGGAACGGTTAACGGCAAGCTCTTCGGATGTTATTACTTCCTGGTGAGATATGTCTGTCCGCTGGCCATCCTGGCTATTTTCCTGCATCAGTTGCATGTCTTTTAAAGAATAAAGGAGCAAGTACATGAACGAGAGAGCACGTTTTGGACGCTTGGGAACCATCCTGGTTACCGCTGGTTCTGCCGTTGGATTGGGCAATATTTGGCGCTTTCCATACATGACGGGGCACGATGGTGGAGCGGCATTTCTCATTGTTTACTTCTTCTGCATCTTGCTTTTAGGCATTCCCGGCATGGTGGCTGAGTTTGTGGTGGGGCGTCATGGAGCCTCTAATGCAGCCCGCGCCTTTGCCGGTATAACGCCTTCGGGCTTCTGGCGCTGGCTGGGTTACCTTGGTGTGCTCACCTCTATGCTCATCCTTAGTTTCTATTCTGTGGTGGCAGGGTGGTGCTTGCAATATATGTTTGCGTCCATAGGAGGGGGCGTGAGCGGTGAGTTGAGTCAGGCCACAAGCTATTTTCATGATTTCTCCAGCGGCTTTCTGCGGCCTTCGTTGATGGCTGTTGCCTTCATACTCATCACCCATTGGGTGGTTGTAAAGGGCGTTCGCAATGGCATAGAGAAGGTTAGCAACGTGCTGATGCCTGTTTTCTTCGTGTTGCTGGTGGCCTTAGTGATAGCCTCCTGTCTGCTTCCGGGAGCCGGGAGGGGCATAGCCTTTCTGCTGAAGCCCGATTTTGGTCAAATCAACTCAAGCATAGTCATCGACGCTTTGGGCCAGTCGTTCTTCTCGCTGAGCCTTGGCACGGCGTGCCTTTGTACCTATTCGTCTTACTTCGGGCGCAGCACCAACCTTCAGAAGACGGCTGTTCAGATAGCCTTGATAGACACTTTGATAGCCATCTTGGCCGGACTGATGATTTTTCCGGCAGCTTTTGCGGTGGGCGTAAACCCCGACAGCGGGCCTGCCCTTATCTTTATCACGCTGCCCAGTGTGTTTCAGAAGGCTTTTGCCAGCGTGCCCCTGGTGGGCTATCTGGTTTCGGTGGCCTTCTATGTGTTGCTGGTTTTGGCTGCGCTCACCTCAACCATATCGATGCACGAGATAGGTACAGTGTTCTTTCGTGAGGAGTTTTCCATATCCAGAGACAAGGCGGCAGCCATCGAAACCGCCGTGTGCTGCCTGCTGGCTGTGCTGTGCGCCCTCTCGGTAGGAGCCGTTCCAGGGCTGAGCATAGGCCGCGACACGCTCATGGACTTCCTTAACAATCTCACATCCGACTATCTGTTGCCCATCGGATCGTTCTTTACGTGTGTGCTGGTGGGCTGGTTGGCTCCCCGAAAACTGGTGAAAGACGAGTTTACCAACTGGGGAACAGTGTCGCAACATATATATAAGGTGTGGCTGTTTATGGTCAGGATAGTTTCGCCCGTGTGCATCCTGGCCGTCTTTCTTCACCAGTTGCACTTGCTTTGATGAACATCTTATAACCTGAATATATCCTTATGCCATGTTTATAAAATTCTTTTATCTATCCAAAACCGACCGAATAGTCATCTTCTTCCTACTGGCTGTTATCTGCATTCTGGTGTTTCTGATGTACTTCTTCTCTGATAGAATGTACACCATGAAGGCATCTTCAGAGGCCGACTCGCTCTCTTCGGCATCCGTATCCAGGGGTACGCGAAGCGGAAGTAAGGGCGGTTATTATCAGATAGGAGAGGCCCGGCGGGCCGAACGGTTTGTCTTCGACCCCAACACGGCCGATTCTGCTCAGCTGCTCAGGCTTGGTTTGCAGCCCTGGCAGGTGCGTAGCATCTATAAGTATAGGTCGAAGGGCGGCATCTACAGGCGTCCGGAGGATTTTGCCCGCCTTTACGGCCTCACCAAAAAGCAGTATATGGAGCTCCGGCCATACATACATATATCGTCTGATTATGAACCTGCCGCCTCCATGATACCCCAAGAGACCTACGAACCGACCTATGCTCATAAACCTTATAAGGAATACGACCGCGACACAGTGCGTTTTCCCATCAAGATAAAGGCTGGCGAACACGTCAATGTAGCCCTGGCCGATACGTCAATGCTCAAGAAAGTGCCCGGAATAGGGTCGGGATGGGCCCGTGCCATTGTGAGTTATCGCGAGCGGCTGGGCGGCTTTTATGCCGTGGGGCAGTTGTTGGAAATAGACAATTTTCCCCATGAGGCCCTCCCGTTTTTCGTTGCCAAGAATGGCATCATGCGCAAGATGAATGTCAATAAGTTGTCGCTCAATGAGCTGAGGCGCCATCCTTACATCAATTTCTATCAGGCCAGAGACATCTGCGACTACAGAAGGCTGCACGGACCCCTTAAAAGTTTGCAGCAACTACGGCTGTTGAAAGACTTCCCTCCGGAGGCCATCGCGCGTCTGGAGCCCTATGTGGAGTTCTGACGGCGCCTGTTGTCTGGTTTCGCCAGAGCCTCCTTGCCGCCCCATAGCAAGGCCCTTGCCGCCACGGCACATCATGAAAAAAAGCCTTTATTGCATGGTTTTATGGAAAAATATCGTATCTTTGCAAAAAAGTAACGTCCATGACAAGCGAAGAAAAACTAAAATTAGAAGAACGTATCGTAGATGTTCTGAAGACAGTCTATGATCCTGAAATCCCTGTAAACATCTACGACCTCGGTATGATATACAAGATAGATGTCAAAGACGATGGTTCTGTAGATGTGGATATGACCTTCACAGCCCCCTCTTGTCCTGCTGCCGACTTCATATTGGAGGATGTTCGCACCAAGATAGAGAGTGTTGAGGGTGTGAAGCAAGCCAATGTGAACCTGGTGTTCGAGCCTGCTTGGGATCAGAGCATGATGTCTGAAGAGGCCAGAGAAGAGCTGGGCTTCGATTAACACTTAAACTGTAGCATGATGGAAGGTAGCAATTCAATATCAAAGCAAGGCCATTGGAGCGGAAGCCATGATGCCGTGCGGCACAATGTCTACTTCCTTTCTGATGCCCATCTGGGCTCTCTGGCCTTGCAGCATAGGCGAACCCAGGAGCGCAGACTGGTGCGCTTTCTGGACAGTATCAAGTATAAGGCCGCGGCCATTTACCTGCTTGGTGATATGTTTGACTTTTGGGACGAGTATAAATATGTTGTTCCCAAGGGTTTCACACGCTTTCTGGGCAAGCTGTCAGAGCTTACCGACATGGGCGTAGAGGTGCATTTCTTTACCGGCAATCATGATTTGTGGACCTATGGCTATCTGGAGTCGGAGTGCGGAGTGATTGTTCACCGGGCTCCACTCACAACAGAGATATACGATAAGGTGTTTTTCCTCGCGCACGGCGACGGTCTTGGCGACCCCGACGTGAAGTTCAAAGTGCTCAGGAAGCTCTTCCACAGCACCATCTGTCAGCATCTTCTCAATGCCATGCATCCCCGTTGGGGCATGTGGCTGGGCCTTACGTGGGCCAAGCACAGCCGCCTGAAGCGTGCCGATGGCAAAGAAGCGCCCTATATGGGCGAGAACAAGGAGTACTTGGTGCGTTTTACGCGTCAGTATATGAAGACGCATCCCAACATAGACTACTTTATTTACGGGCACAGGCACATTGAGCTGGACCTTAACTTGAGCCGTCGTGCCCGCATGATGATACTGGGTGACTGGATATGGCAGTTCACCTATGCCGTCTTCGACGGCGAGCACATGTTTCTGGAGGAATATGTTGAGGGTGAGAGCCAACCCTGATGCCGCAGTGGTTCAGCCACTTGAGCAGAGACAGATGATGAGTAGCGAAAGCTCTAAATGCTTCTTAATTTCATTCAAAAAGGTTATTTTCATTGAAAAAAAAGCCTTTTTCGTTGAAAGTATTTGATGCTTACAAATAAAAGACTTACCTTTGCAACAGAAATCAGAGGTATTGGTTTAGGTAATATGGATTAGTTTTTGGTTTGAATCACCTTTTCAATAGGGTTAGATGTTATAAAACTCAGGTTTGTAGATTAAGTTTAGTCAAGTAATGAAAGGTGGAAGTCGTGAGATTTCCACCTTTCTCTTGTTTATTAGTCTAGTTCTGCGTAGATTTTAAAATCTTCATCATCATCGTTCATGATGCGGTTTATCTCCTCTTCGTCTACGAGGTTAAAGTCGCCCACGATAGAGTTCTTCACAGCCGAGGCTGCCAGCGAGAAGTCCAGGCAGTGCTGATTGTCGTCGCCCCATTTCATGTAGCTGTGCAGGTAAGCGGCTATAAAGGCATCGCCAACGCCCATGGGGTCTACCACCTCTGTGATGTCATAGATGCGTGTGGAGTATAGCTTCCCGTTGGTATAGATAAGCCCTGAGAGGGTGTGATGGTTGCTTGTTATCTGGTTGCGGCACGCCATGACAAACTTCTTGCATTTAGGGTACAGGGCCTGCACAGCCTCAAAGTAGGCCTTGAAGGCATCCAAGTCCATGCTGTAGTTGCTGTCAGAGGCCGTGAAAGGCACGCGCTTCATGCCCGAGAGTATCTCGTATTCGCCCTGATCGCCGAAGATGATGTCGGCATGTCGGCACGCCTCGGGCAGCACATCTTCAGCCTTCCGGCCATATTTCCATAGGTTCTTGCGATAGTTGATGTCGAACGAAATGGTCAAGCCCTCGTCTTCGGCGGCGCTGATGGCGGCCATCACCGTGTCGAGAGCCCCCTGCGACACGGCGCACGATATGCCGCTTGTGTGCAGAATGCCTGCTCCCTGCAAGGTCTGGTGCCAGTCTATCATCTCCGGCCGCAGGCTGTAGAACGCCGAATCTTGCCTGTCATACACCACGCACGAGTTGCGCATGGCAGCCGCACCCTCAAAGAAGTAGGTTCCCAGTCGGTCGCCTCCCCTCACCACATGGGCAGTGCTCACGTTATACTCGTTCAGTTTCAGGCACACATTGGTGCCTATCAGGTTGTCGGGTACACGTGTTATATACTCCACATCGTCGCCCAGCGTGGCCAGTGAAACCGACACGTTGGCCTCTGAGCCGCCATAGTTCTCCTTGAACGTGCTTCCTTGAAACAGCCTGCAATGGGCCGGTTTCGACAAGCGAAGCATAATCTCGCCGAATGTAACAATTTTGTTCTTTTTCATGATGTAGCTTGTTTCGTTTGGCAAAAATACGAAAAAAGGTGGAGAAAATCCCCACCTTTTCTTTATATTTCGTTACAAATTACTTATTTTTTAGCATTCATAACCAGCTCTTGTGTATCGCGTGCGATGACGATTTCCTCGTCGGTGGGCACAACCCACACGTCTACCTTAGAGTCAGGAGCCGAAATCTTGGTTTCTGTTCCGTGCACCTTCTTGTTCAGTTCCTTGTCAAGCTTAATGCCCAAGAACTCCAGTCCGTCGGTAGCGCCCTCGCGCATGGAGGCTTGGTTCTCGCCTACGCCGGCCGTAAACACAATGACATCCACGCCGCCCAGTGCAGCTGCGTAAGAGCCGATGTACTTCTTGATGCGATAGTTGTACATAGTCAGGGCCAGTCTGGCCATCTTGTTGCCTTCTTGTGCTGCCTTCTCCACGTCGCGCATGTCGCTAGACACTCCGCTGATGCCCAGCACGCCGCTTTCCTTGTTCAGGTAGTCGGCCATCTCCTGGGGCTGCTTGCCCAGCTTCTCCATGATATACGTAACGGCAGAGGGGTCTATGTCGCCCGAGCGCGAGCCCATCATCACACCGGCAAGCGGTGTAAGACCCATGGAGGTGTCAATCACCTTGCCGTCTTTGATGGCAGCCAGCGACGCGCCGTTGCCTATGTGGCAGGTAATGATTTTCAGGTCCTTGATGTCCTTACCCTCCAGTTCGGCCACGCGATGTGACACGTAGCGGTGGCTCGTTCCGTGGAAGCCGTAGCGGCGCACATGATATTTCGTGTACAGTTCGTAAGGCACGGCATAGAGATAAGCATAGTCGGGCATGGTGCTATGGAAGGCGTTGTCGAACACTGTTACCTGTGGTGTGTTGGGCATGAGCGCGTCTACGGCCCTGATGCCTTTCAGGTGGCCGGCGTTGTGCACGGGAGCCAGGTCGCAAAGGCTCTCAATGCCGTCTTCCACTTCCTTGGTTACGATGCACGACTTCTCGAATAAGTCGCCGCCCTGCACGATGCGGTGGCCCACGGCATCTATCTCGTCAAGGCTCTTGATGGCGCCTATCTCGGGGTCGAGCAGCACCTCAAACACCAGTGCTACGCCCTCCTTATGAGTAGGCAGGTCGCGCATAATCTTCTTTTTCTCGCCATTGGGCAGTTTCACGTTGATAAATGCGTTGTCTATGCCTATGCGTTCTACACCACCCTGTGCCAGCACGCTCTCGTCCTTCATGTCGTAAAGCTTATACTTGATGGATGAGCTGCCGCAGTTTAAAACCAATATCTTCATTTCTCTGTTATTGTTTTCCTATTGTTTCTTGTTTGTTACGGTTATGCCTTCTTGGCGTCTTGAGCCTGGCATTCGGTGATGGCCACCATATAGTATATGTCGTCTACAGAGCAGCCACGGCTCAGGTCGTTCACCGGACGTGCTATACCCTGCAGGATGGGGCCTATGGCAATGGCTCCGCCCAGGCGCTGCACCAGCTTGTAGCCGATGTTGCCAACCTCCAGGTTGGGTGCTATGAGCACGTTGGCCTTGCCTGCTATGTCGCTGCCCGGAGCCTTCTTGGCAGCCACGGTGGGCACCAGGGCAGCGTCGGCCTGCAGTTCGCCGTCTACCTTCAGTTCAGGATAGTTCTCCTTAGCCAGCTTGGTGGCGTCCAGCACCTTGTCTATGATATACACGCTCTTGCCCGTAGCCTTGTCTTTAGCGTCCTTGGCAGAGCCCTTTGTAGAGAAGCTCAGCATGGCCACGCGGGGCTCAGCAAAGCCAGCCACGCTCTTGGCGGTCTGCGCCGTGGTGTAAGCTATCTGTGCCAACTGGTCGGCTGTGGGGTTAGGAGTGACGGCCACGTCGCCCATCACCACAACACCGTTTTCGCCATATTGCTTCTCCTTGCTGATGAGCAGCATGGCACCTGATACGCATGTGATGCCCGGAGCGCACTTGATGATTTGCAGTGCGGGGCGCAGCGTGTCGCCTGTGGTTGAGAGGGCACCCGAAATCTGTCCGTCGGCATCGCCAGTCTTGATGATCATGCAGCCCAGATAGAGGTTGTTCTTGGTCACCAGTTCGCGGGCTTGCTCAATGGTCATGCCCTTTTTCTTGCGCAGTTCGGCCAGCAGCTCGGCATATTCCTCGCTCTTGGGGTTGTTCATCGGGTCTACGATAGTAGCCTTGTCGATGTGAGAGAGTCCCCACTCAGCAGCCTCCTTGCGTATGTTGTCAGGATTGCCAATAAGGATGAGGTTAGCCAGATCGTCGGCCAGAACTTTGTCTGCTGCCCTAAGGGTGCGCTCCTCTTCAGCTTCGGGGAGCACGATGCGCTGCTTGTCAGCTTTAGCACGCGCCACAATTTGCTCTAATAAGTCCATAATTTGTATTTAGTATATTGAAAATTAGCAGTGTTTGTCACACTTTGCAAAAGTACAAAAAATAATCTGCATAGGTCGGAATATAACGGATAAAATTTCTAAAATTATTGGCTTTCAGCGCATTTGGGGCATGGCTTGCGCGGTGTCATGCCATTCCGTAATTTTTATGCGAATAATCTTTACAGTTGTTTGCACGATTTGTGTAATTTTTCTTCTTGCTTTTCAATCTTGGTGTTCTTCTTTTTCTTCATTCTGGAAAAATGCTTTTATAGCCGGCTTTAGCCCAAAAAGGCGTGTAAGACAAATTATAATACAATGTAAAATAATTTATATTACGACACAAAATAAGCTATATTTGCACCCGTTTTCCTTGCTTTTGACTTTTATTAGTCCACTTTTCGCAATGATTCTAGGTGTTAACAAGATTTTTGTTTCGATAAAACGGTATTTAACGAAGATGTATGCGAACATTTAAGATATTTAAAAGATGATTTTGACAATATGTTAGCTACGCCTTAGGTTTCATGGGCTTATAATGCAAATATTGCGACAAAAATTTTTATTTTGTGAATTAAAGTGATAACATATAGGAAATTTTGCGATAAAAGAAACAGAAAAACATACTTTACTTACATTTGTTTTTCATAAATTTGCACAATAAAAGCGTAATCTAAATAGTCTTTCTGATGACAAGCAACGACGAAATACTCTTTAAAAAGGTGGAGTCAGTGATACTGAAGCATAAGCTTTATCTCCGGCATGACATGTCGAGGACACTGTTAGACTCTTATGTACATATCCCGAAAAACAAGTTCGCTCCGTTGTTCCGTGCTTGCTCAGGAAAGTCTTTCCCCGATTATATCAACAGCCTGCGGTTGGATTACGCTGCCAAGCTGCTCGTTGATTATCCCAAATACAAGATAGAAGGTATAGCCAGAGACTGTGGCATACCCGTTACTCAAACATTCTATCGTCTGTTCCAGGCCAAGTTTGGCGTGACGCCTAAAGAATATCGCAACCGCAACTGCGTCACACCGTCATCTCATGAGTAAGAATGCTCTCCAACTGTTCGGCTGAGAGCCTGAGCTGAAACTCGCCTTTGATGGCCACGCTGATGCGTCCCGTCTCCTCAGACACCACAATGGCAATGGCGTCTGACGCCTGCGAGATGCCCATAGCGGCGCGGTGCCTCAGTCCGAGCTCCTTGGGTATGTCTTGCTTATGGCTTACGGGCAGGATGCAACCGGCTGCCTTGATGCGCTTCTTGCTGATAATCATGGCCCCGTCGTGCAGCGGCGAGTTCTTGAAGAAGATGTTCTCAATGAGCCGTTGGTTGATATTGGCGTCTATCAAGTCGCCTGTGTCTACTATATCATCCAGCGGCGCGGCCCTCTCAATGACGATGAGCGCGCCCACTTTGTTCTTGCCCATGCTCATACATGCCAGCACCAGAGGCATGATGGCCTTTTTGTCGGCCTCAGCATTGTCGTCTTCGCGAAAGAACTTGAGCAGTGACCGAAAGTGCTGATGGGCTCCCAGGGTGTAGAGAAAATGGCGTATCTCTTCCTGGAAGAGCACGATGAGTCCTATCACACCCACAGAGACGAGCTTGTCGAGAATGCTGCCCAGTAACCGCATCTCAAGTACTTGGCTCACAAACAGCCATACCAGCACGAACACCATGATGCCTATGAAGACATTCAGTGAGCGTGATTCTTTCATCAGGCGGTAGATGTAGAAGAGCATCAGCGCCACAAGGAAAATGTCGATAAAGTCTTTTATGCCGAATTCAAAAAACATGCTATTGGGTGTTAAGGGTTATGTGGTAGGGCTGTCTGGTCTTATGCTTGCAGCATTTGGCTTACGATGGTTGTTGCCTGCACGGCTTCTTTCACGTCATGCACGCGCAGAATGCTGGCTCCCTTGAGCAGCGACAGCGTGTTGACAACCGTTGTTCCGTTGAGGCTCTCGTTGGCTGTGATGCCCAGCAACTGGTGTATCATGCGTTTGCGGCTCATGCCCACCAGGATGGGCAGGCCGAAAACCTGCAGCTTGTCCATGTTGCGCAGCACCTCATAGTTTTGCTTTACGTCTTTGCCGAAGCCAACCCCGGGGTCGAGGATGATGTCCTTGGCCTTCAGGTCGCGCAGCTCTTGCACCTTGCGGGCAAAGGTCATGCAGATGTCGCGCGTGTTGCTGTCCAGCGACATCAGTATGTAGGGCACCTGAAGTTGTGCCACTGTGCCGAACATGTCGGGGTCTTCGCCGCACGCCACGTCGTTGATGATGTCCACGCCATAGTGCTCTACGCACTCGCGCGCTATGCTTGCGCGAAACGTATCAAGCGACACCACCGCGTCGGGCTCAGCCTCTCTCACAATGGGCAGGGCCTTGCGCAGGCGCTCCATCTCTTCTTCTTCGGTGCAGACGTCGCCTCCGGGGCGCGTGGAGCACGCTCCCACGTCTATCATCTTGCCGCCTTCGGCTATAATTTGGTGCGCTCTTTTTGCGATTTCATCGGCAGTTTGCACTCTGCTGGCAGCGAAAAAAGAGTCTGGGGTAGCGTTGAGAATGCCCATGACCACGGGCTCGCGGAGAGAGAAAAGCTTTCCGCGAATGTTTAAAGTATAGTCGTTAAAAGGTTTCATACGGGCAAAGTTAATCATAAAAGAGCAATTCGAAAGCCCTGAAAGGTAATTATTTGACAAAGAGATATTTTTTTTAACATATTCTGATAGGGCTCGCGGCCACTTTCATACGACTGGATGTGGCGCCCGGGTGCAGCGCACAAACCTTTACCGGCGGTGGCAAGGAATGGGGTGAAAAGCAGAAAAAGGCGCCGGCGCATTTTGTTTTGTTAGAGGATTGCTGTAACTTTGCAGCAAAAACTACACAGTGATATGAATGCAACAGACATTTACGAGATTTACAAGCAGCACCCCGTGGTGACCACCGATAGCAGGGTGTGCCCCGAGGGCAGCATCTTCATCGCGCTGAAGGGTGCCTCGTTTGATGGCAACCGCTTTGCCGCATCGGCCTTGGAAAAGGGATGCAGCTATGCTATTATCGATGAAAAGGACTATTTTGTGCCCTCCGACAGTCGCTACATACTGGTAGACGACGCGCTGGTGGCTTATAAGGAACTGGCCAGAGAGCATCGCCGACAGTTCGCCATTCCCGTGGTGGGCATCACGGGAACCAACGGCAAGACAACAACCAAGGAGCTTGTGTCGGCCGTGTTGGGCAAGAAATACAACGTGCTCTACACAGAGGCTAACTTCAATAATGACGTGGGTGTGCCCAAAACGCTGCTCAGACTGGCTCCGGAGCATGAGATTGCCGTGGTGGAGATGGGCGCCAGCCATCCGGGCGACATCAAGAAGCTGGTGGAATATGTTGAGCCTACGTGCGGACTCATCACCAACGTGGGGCGCGCTCACTTGTTGGGCTTCGGCTCTTTTGAGGGGGTGAAGCGCACAAAGGGTGAGCTTTACGACTTCTTGAAGGCGCACAACGGACTCGTGTTCCTCAATGAGAGCAACGAAAACCTTGTAGACATGGCGCGCCAACGCGAGCTGTCACGCATAGAGAGCTACGGCACGGGCGATGACGGACGCGTGCATGGCACCGTGACGAGCTGCGCGCCGTTCCTCAAGTTCAGCTGGGGCGTGGAGGGCGAACCGCAAGTTTATGAGGTGCAGACACAACTCATCGGCGCTTATAACATCGATAACATGCTGGCAGCTATTGCCGTTGGTCTGCACTTCGGCGTGGCTCCTGCGCAGATAAACGAGGCTTTGGAAGGCTATAAGCCCAGCAACAACCGCTCGCAGCTCACCGTGACGGCGCACAACAAGCTCATCGTGGATGCCTATAACGCCAACCCTACAAGTATGCAGGCTGCTTTGGCCAACTTCCGTGACATGCAGGTGAGCCCCAAGATGGCCATACTCGGCGATATGAAGGAGCTGGGCGACGTGTCGGCCGAGGAACATCAGAAGCTGGTGGATGCCATCTCCGCCTGCTCGTTGGATGAGGTATGGCTGGTGGGCAGCGAGTTTGCCAAGACGCAATGCTCCTTCCGTAAGTTTAATGATGTGGAGGAGGTGAAGAAGGCCATAGCCGAAAACCGTCCGGAAGGCTATTACATATTGATAAAAGGCTCTAACAGCATCAAGCTTTTTGAGCTTCCTCAATTGCTGTAACAATAGTGGCGACTGCCTTTCGGGCTATGATATAATGGCACGTGATAAATTATTTGATTAAAAAATGCACGTGTTTCAGAAAATTAATGTACCTTTGCAGTCGCTATTAAAGGCTTCGGGATTTAGCGCAGTTGGTAGCGCACTACGTTCGGGACGTAGGGGTCGGGCGTTCGAGTCGCCTAATCCCGACAGATGATGGTTACAAATCGTCATGTGAAATAAGAGGAATATCCGTTTGGGTGTTCCTCTTTTGCTGTTTATACCCCTCGGTCTCTGGGCCAAATGCCGCCTAATCCCGAAAGTATTTGAAAGGGGAATGCTAAAAAAGTGTTCCTCTTTTGCTGTTTATGCCCCTCGGTCTCTGAGCCAAAGGCCGCCTAATCCCGACAGAGAAATAAGAGGAATATCCGCTTGGGTGTTCCTCTTTTGCTGTTTATGCCCCTCGGTCTCTGGGCCAAATGCCGCCCTAATCCGACAGAGAAATAAGAGGAATATCCGTTTGGGTGTTCCTCTTTTGCGTTTATGCCCCTCGGTCTCTGGGCCAAATGCCGCCCTAATCCGACTTTATTATAAGAGGAATATCCGTTTGGGTGTTCCTCTTTTGCTGTTTGCATCGAGTGTTGATTGGATGAACAAGGATGTGGATGCTCCATGGAGTGCCCCCTACATGAAATAAATGTCCCAATGCTATTAAACCACACCCAACTTGTAGGGACGCGCCGTGGCGCGTCCACAAGCGAAGAGTGCGCAATGCCATGCCAGACGATACGCCTATGGCGCACGCTGGCAGAATATAAAAAAGCAATGACTTGAATGCCATTGCTTTTCTGTTGTCCGCCGTTTTGGGGGCAATATTATTCGCTAGTCAGCTGAAAAGCTGCTTATAGTTTAACGTGAGTTCGATGAATTTAGAACAGAGTAAGCTGACAGTCAATGGAACGTTCAACTGCAATGGAGGGCTTCTTTGGGAAAAAGCAATATGCAGCCAAGGC
>CABVAZ010000015.1:0-61210 GCA_902496445.1 uncultured Prevotella sp.
AGAGCACTTCCTTGGTAAGGAAGAGGTCCTGAGTTCAACTCTCAGTTACAGCTCTACTTTCAGAAGTGTTTAATTCTAAAGAAAACACAGATTATTCATTTAATATTAAATAAAAGAAAAAGCTATGGCTAAAGAAGAATTTGTGCGCACCAAACCGCATGTTAACATTGGTACTATTGGTCACGTAGACCATGGTAAGACAACTCTGACTGCTGCCATTTCAAAGGTTCTCCATGACGAGGGTCTTGGCAACGAGGAAGTGAAGTCTTTCGATCAGATTGATAACGCACCCGAGGAGAAGGAACGTGGTATCACCATCAACACCGCTCATATCGAGTATGAGACAACGAAGCGTCACTACGCTCACGTTGACTGCCCGGGACACGCTGACTATGTGAAGAACATGGTTACTGGTGCTGCTCAGATGGATGGTGCCATCCTGGTAGTTGCTGCAACTGATGGTCCTATGCCTCAGACACGTGAGCACGTTCTTTTGGCTCGTCAGGTAAACGTTCCCCGTCTGGTTGTATTCCTGAACAAGTGCGATATGGTAGACGATGAGGAGATGCTCGAACTCGTTGAGATGGAAGTTCGCGAAATCCTGGAGCAGTATGGCTATGAAGAGGATACTCCTATCATCCGTGGTTCTGCACTTGGTGCATTGAACGGCGTTCCAAAGTGGGTTGATTCTGTGAAGAAACTCATGGATACCGTTGATGATTGGATCCAGGAGCCTGTTCGTGAGGTTGATAAGCCTTTCTTGATGCCTGTTGAGGACGTCTTCTCAATCACTGGTCGTGGTACTGTTGCTACTGGCCGTATCGAGACAGGTCGTTGCAAGGTAGGTGATGAAGTTCAGCTCCTTGGTCTTGGTGAGGATAAGAAGTCTGTGATCACAGGCGTTGAGATGTTCCGCAAGACTCTGGCTGAAGGCGAGGCAGGTGATAACGTAGGTCTGCTCCTCCGCGGTATAGATAAGAACGAGGTTAAGCGTGGTATGGTAGTTGTGCACCCGGGTGCAATCACTCCTCACGATCACTTCAAGGCTTCTATCTATGTGCTGAAGAAGGAAGAGGGTGGCCGTCACACACCATTCGGTAACAAGTATCGTCCTCAGTTCTATCTCCGTACGATGGACTGCACCGGCGAGATCAAGCTTCCTGAGGGAGTTGAGATGGTAATGCCTGGTGACAACGTTGAGATCGAGGTTGAGCTCATCTACAAGGTTGCTCTGAATGAGGGTCTTCGTTTCGCTATCCGCGAGGGTGGTCGTACAGTGGGCTCTGGCCAGATTACACAGATCCTTCCTGACGTTAAGGACTAATAAAATAAATGTCTCCGTTGTCAACAACGGCAACGGAGATTACTTACGGGTTTAGCTCAGTTGGTAGAGCACTGGTCTCCAAAACCAGGTGTCGAGAGTTCGAGTCTTTCAACCCGTGCTAAAGTAAAAAGAGTATGATTAAAAGATTTGTAAGCTTCTGCATAAGCTATAGCAAAGCTTGTTACGATGAGCTTGCGCATAAGACTACTTGGCCGACACGGGCTGAACTTACACACTCTGCAATGGTTGTTTTATCTGCTTCCCTTGTCATTGCATTAGTGGTGTTCGCATTTGACTTCGTGTTCAGAAATCTCATGGAATTCGTTTATCCAGGTTAAAGTAATAGGGAAATGGCTGATACTGAAATGAAATGGTATGTTCTTCGTGCCATAAGTGGCAAGGAGGCAAAGGTAAAGGAATATATTGAAGCTGAGATGGGGCATAACCCAAAATTGGCTGAGTGTGTTTCTCAAGTGTTGCTTCCTACAGAAAAGCATGCTACAATGCACAATGGCAAAAGGGTAGTCAAGGAGAAACTAAGTCTTCCTGGCTATGTTTTGGTTCAGGCCAATCTGAGGGGTGATGTAGCTTCTACATTACGCTTCATGCCTAACGTACTTGGCTTCCTGGGTGGAATGAGTGAGCCTACTCCCGTACGTCAGTCTGACATCAACAGATTGTTAGGTAACGCAGAGGAATCTGAGCTTACCGATATGCCGGAGATACCCTACTTGGTAGGAGAGTCGGTGAAAGTCATCGATGGTCCTTTCTCAGGTTTCCACGGTATCGTAGAGGAGGTTAATTCTGAGAAACACAAGCTGAAGGTCATGGTAATGATCTTTGGCCGTCAGAATCCTGTCGAGCTGAGCTTTATGCAAGTTGCTAAGGAAGAGTAAGTATAGTTACGGATACTGATTCTTCTTTATAATTTCAATTTTAAATATTAACAAAGAAAATGGCTAAAGAAGTTGCTGGATTAATCAAGTTACAGATTAAAGGTGGCGCTGCGAACCCTTCTCCTCCCGTGGGTCCTGCTTTGGGCTCTAAGGGTATAAACATTATGGGTTTCTGCAAGGAGTTCAATGCCCGTACCCAGGATAAAGCCGGGAAGATCCTTCCTGTCGTTATCACTTACTATACTGATAAATCCTTCAGTTTTGTCATTAAGACTCCGCCTGCAGCTGTACAGTTGCTAGAGGCAGCCAAGGCAAAGAAAGGTTCTGGTGAGCCAAACAGAAACAAGGTGGCAACTGTTACTTGGGATCAAGTTAAGGCTATCGCCGAAGATAAGATGCCCGATTTGAATTGCTTCACCCTCGAGTCTGCTATGCGTCTCGTAGCCGGAACAGCTCGTAGTATGGGTATAACTGTAAAAGGGGACTTCCCTGAACTATAATTAAAAACTTCAATTAAAATGAGTAAGCTGACAAAAAATCAAAAATCAGTAGCTGAGAAGGTTGAAGCAGGGAAGGCATACACTCTTAGTGAGGCTTCGAAGTTGGTGAAGGAGATTACCACCACTAAGTTTGATGCTTCGGTTGATGTTGATGTACGTCTGGGTGTAGACCCCCGCAAGGCTAACCAAATGGTTCGCGGCGTGGTTTCTCTGCCTAATGGAACCGGTAAGGTTACGCGTGTACTCGTGCTTTGTACTCCTGATCAGGAAGCTGCTGCTAAAGAAGCAGGCGCTGACTATGTGGGTTTGGATGAGTATATAGACAAGATAAAGGGCGGTTGGACTGATGTTGATGTTATCATCACTATGCCTTCTTGCATGGGTAAGGTTGGTCCTCTTGGTAGAGTGCTCGGTCCTCGTGGCTTGATGCCTAACCCCAAGAGTGGCACTGTGACCATGGATGTGGCAAAAGCTGTCAAGGAAGTAAAGCAAGGTAAGATAGATTTCAAGGTTGATAAGGCTGGTATTATCCATACCTCTATCGGCAAGATTAGCATGACCCCGGAGCAGATCTACGGTAATGCCAAGGAGTTTATCTCTACTGTCGTTCGTCTTAAGCCTGCTGCTGCTAAGGGTACCTATATTAAGAGTATCTTCATTTCCAGTACAATGAGTAAGGGTATCAAGATTGATCCTAAATCAGTTGAATAACTCTAAAAGTTTAGAAAGATGAAAAAGGAAGTAAAAGATACTATTATAAAGGATCTGGGTGAGAAGCTGAATACTTATTCTCACTTTTATCTTGTAGATGTAACAGGATTGAATGCTGAGGCAACAAGCAACCTTCGTCGCAAGTGCTTCAAGCAGGATATTAAGATGGTTGTTGTGAAGAACAAGCTTCTTCACAAGGCTTTCGAGGCTTCTGATAAGGATTTCGAAGAACTCTATGGTTCTTTGAAGGGCAATACGGCAGTGTTTTTTGCCAATGTGGCAAATGCTCCCGCCAAGTTGCTGAAGGAGTATAAGAAAGAGGGCATTCCTTCCCTGAAGGCTGCTTATGCCGAGGAAGGCTTCTACGTAGGTGCTGATAAGCTCGATGAGCTTGCTGCATTGAAGAGCAAGAACGAACTTCTCGCAGAGGTTGTTGCATTGCTGCAGTCTCCTGCAAAGAACGTTGTTTCTGCTTTGCAATCAGGCGCAAACACCATCCATGGTGTGCTGAAGACTTTAGGCGAGCGTCCTGAGTAAAATCAATATAAGTCGCAACTATTAAAGTATAAATTAAAAAATAAATTTAAGATAAAATGGCAGACGTTAAAGCTATTGCAGAAGAATTAGTAAATCTTACTGTTAAGGAAGTAAATGAGTTGGCAACAGTCCTGAAGGACGAGTATGGTATTGAGCCCGCTGCTGCAGCTGTTGCAGTTGCTGGTCCTGCTGCTGGTGGCGCAGCTCCCGCAGCTGAGGAGAAGACATCTTTCGATGTTGTTCTTACTGAGGTAGGTCCTAGCAAGCTGAAGGTTGTAAAGGCTGTTAAGGAAGCTTGCGGTCTTGGTCTGAAAGAGGCTAAGGACCTCGTTGACGGCGCTCCTGCTACTCTGAAAGAGGGCATGGCTAAGGCAGAGGCTGAGAACCTGAAGAAGGCTATCGAGGCTGAGGGCGCTAAGGTTGAGCTCAAGTAATTCTGATTACTTTACTTTTATTATATGGTTAGGATTAGCTAAGTAGGCTATTCCTAACCTTTTTGTGTCTTTAGACACTAATGGCGATGATTGCTAAAGCTCCTTTGCCACTAATATAAATGACTCTTTTAAAAATTTATGGCTACAAAGATTATTGATAACAGAGTAAATTTTGCAAGCGTGAACAATCCGTATCCCTATCCGGATTTTCTCGATGTTCAGCTCAAGTCTTTCCATGACTTCCTGCAACTGGATACTCCTCCTGAAGAGCGCAAGAACGACGGGCTGTATAAGGTGTTTGCAGAGAACTTCCCAATTACGGACACGCGCAATAATTTCGTCTTGGAGTTTTTGGATTACTATATTGATCCGCCGCGTTATACCATAGATGAGTGCCTTGAAAGAGGCCTTACCTACAGTGTTCCATTGAAAGCTAAGATGAAGCTTTATTGTACGGATCCCGACCATGAAGACTTTGGAACCTTTATTCAGGATGTGTTCTTGGGTACCATACCTTACATGACCAAGAATGGCACATTCGTGATTAATGGCGCCGAGCGCGTGGTGGTATCTCAGCTTCACCGTTCGCCTGGTGTGTTCTTTGGCCAGGGTGTTCATGCCAACGGAACTGTTCTTTACAGCGCGCGTATCATTCCTTTCAAGGGTTCTTGGATAGAGTTTGCTACTGACATCAATAATGTGATGTACGCATACATCGACCGTAAGAAGAAGTTGCCTGTAACCACCCTTCTTAGAGCCATAGGTTTCGAGAGCGATAAAGATATACTTCAGATTTTCGATCTTTGCGAGGACGTTAAGGTTAACAAGAAAAATCTGAAAGCAGCTATTGGCAGACGCCTGGCCGGTAACGTGATGAAGAGCTGGAACGAGGACTTCGTGGATGAGGATACCGGTGAGGTTGTTTCTATTGAGCGTAATGAGGTTGTTGTTGAGCGTGAGACTGAGCTTACGGAAGACAACATCGAAGAGATACTTGACAGTGGCGTTTCTTCTATTCTCTTGCATAAAGATGAGGAGCAAGCCAACAAGTACGCCATCATCTTCAACACGCTCGCTAAGGACCCCAGCCATTCAGAGACCGAGGCCGTGAACTACATCTACCGTCAGCTTCGCAATGCTGATGCTGCCGATGACGTGAGTGCACGCGAAGTGTTCCAGAACCTGTTCTTCTCAGACAAGCGTTATGACTTGGGTGAGGTGGGTCGTTACAGAATCAACAAGAAGTTGGGTCTTGACATCGACATGGATGTACGTGTGCTCACCAAGGAAGACATTATTGAGATTATCAAGTATCTCATCCAGCTCATCAATTCCAACGCTACGGTAGATGATATTGACCACCTTTCAAACCGTCGTGTACGTACCGTAGGTGAGCAGCTGGCCAACCAGTTCTCTATCGGCTTGGCCCGTATGAGCAGGACGATACGTGAGCGTATGAACGTTCGCGACAATGAGGTGTTCCAGCCCACTGACTTGATCAACGCCAAGACTATCTCCAGTGTGATCAATTCATTCTTCGGCACCAACCCTCTTAGTCAGTTCATGGACCAGACCAACCCTCTGGCTGAGGTTACGCACAAGCGCCGTTTGTCAGCCTTAGGCCCCGGCGGTCTGTCGCGTGAGCGTGCCGGTTTCGAGGTTCGTGACGTTCACTATACTCACTATGGCAGACTTTGCCCTATTGAGAGTCCTGAAGGTCCTAACATCGGTTTGATTTCTTCACTCTGCCTCTATGCAAAGATAAACGACCTGGGCTTTATCGTTACACCTTATCGTAAGGTGAAGGATGCCAAGGTGGATATGGATAATAAAGATGTTGTCTTCTTGACCGCAGAAGAGGAAGAGGACAAGATTATCGGTCAGGGTAATGCTCCGCTGAACCCCGATGGTTCTTTCATCCGTTCGTATGTGAAGTGCCGTCAGGATGCCGACTATCCTGTTGTGTCGCCTGACAAGGTAGACCTGATGGATGTTTCTCCGCAGCAGATTGCTTCTGTTTCAGCCGGACTTATTCCTTTCTTGGAGCATGATGACGGTCACCGTGCCCTAATGGGATGTAACATGATGCGTCAGGCTGTGCCTCTCTTGCATAATGATGCGCCTATCGTGGGTACCGGACTTGAGAAGAAGGTGTGCGAGGATTCGCGTACGATGATAACGGCAGAGGGCGATGGTGTGATAGAATATGTTGATGCTACCACAATTCGCATTTTGTACGACCGTACCGAGGAGGAAGAGTTCGTTAGCTTCGAGCCTGCCCTGAAGGAGTATCGTATACCTAAGTTCCGCCGTACCAACCAGAACATGGTTGTAGACCTTCGTCCTATTTGCGACAAGGGCCAGCGTGTGAAGAAGGGTGACATCCTCACCGAGGGTTATGCCACAGAGAATGGTGAGTTGGCACTTGGCCGCAACCTTCTGGTGGCTTACATGCCTTGGAAGGGTTATAACTATGAGGATGCTGTTGTGATTTCTGAGCGCATGGTGCGTGAGGACGTGCTCACCTCTGTTCACGTTGATGAGTATTCACTTGATGTACGTGAGACCAAGCGCGGTGTTGAGGAATTTACGAGCGACATTCCTAACGTGAGTGAGGAAGCCACCAAGGACTTGGATGACAATGGTATCATTCGCGTGGGTGCTCGTGTTGAGCCGGGCGACATTCTTATCGGTAAGATTTCGCCTAAGGGCGAAAGCGATCCTTCACCTGAAGAGAAGCTTCTTCGTGCCATCTTTGGTGACAAGGCAGGCGATGTGAAAGACTCTTCGCTCAAGGCTAATCCTTCACTCAGCGGTGTGGTTATTGACAAGAAGCTGTTCTCTCGTGCCGTTAAGACTCGTGAGAGCAAGCGCCAGGACAAGGTTACCCTGCAGAAGATAGACGACGAGTATGCTCAGCGTATTGATGAGTTGAAAGACATTCTCGTAGAGAAACTCATGAAGCTCACCGACGGTAAGGTTTCTCAGGGCATCAAAGACTACTCTGATGCAGAGATCGTGCCTAAGGGCAGCAAGTTTACCGTGCCTACGCTGAAGAACCTCGACTACGAGGGCATCCAGTCTAACGGCTGGACGGACGATGCTCATACGAATGGCCTCATTCAGAAGCTCATCATGAATTACATCCGCAAGTATAAGCTTATGGATGCTGAGATGAAGCGTCGCAAGCTGGCCATCACCATTGGCGATGAGCTGCCTTCGGGCATCATGCAGATGGCTAAGGTGTATATAGCCAAGAAGAGAAAGATACAAGTAGGTGACAAGCTGGCCGGTCGTCACGGCAACAAGGGTATTGTGTCGAAGGTTGTACGTATGGAGGATATGCCATTCTTGGAAGATGGCCGTCCTGTAGATTTGGTTCTTAACCCTATGGGTGTGCCTTCTCGTATGAACTTGGGTCAGATATTCGAGGCCATCTTAGGCGCTGCCGGCAAGAAGTTGGGCGTTAAGTTTGCAACACCTATCTTTGATGGTGCCAAGCTGAAGGACCTTCAGGAATGGACCGACAAGGCCGGTCTGCCCCGCTTGTGCTCAACCTATATCTATGACGGTGAGACGGGTGAGCGCTTCGACCAGCCTGCCACCATTGGTATCACCTACTTCCTCAAACTCGGACACATGGTAGAAGACAAGATGCATGCTCGTTCTATCGGTCCGTATAGCTTGATTACTCAGCAGCCTCTTGGCGGTAAGGCACAGTTTGGTGGCCAGCGTTTCGGAGAGATGGAGGTTTGGGCACTCGAGGCCTTCGGCGCTTCGCATGTGCTGCAAGAAATTCTTACCATCAAGTCGGATGATGTGGTTGGCCGTTCTAAGGCTTATGAGGCCATTGTCAAGGGCGATCCTATGCCTACACCGGGCATACCTGAGTCTCTCAACGTGCTGCTCCACGAGCTGCGTGGCCTTGGCTTGAGTATCAAACTAGAATAATACGTACACCCCAAAATAAGAGTAAACATGGCTTTTAAGAAAGATAATAAAGTAAAGAGTAATTTTACGAAAATTACCATTGGGCTTGCTTCACCTGAAGAAATCCTTGAGAATTCGTATGGTGAGGTTACCAAGCCTGAGACCATCAACTATCGTACTTATAAACCTGAGCGCGATGGCCTCTTCTGTGAGCGCATCTTCGGTCCTACAAAGGATTATGAGTGTGCCTGCGGTAAGTATAAGCGCATTCGCTACAAGGGCATCGTGTGCGACCGTTGTGGTGTAGAGGTTACAGAAAAGAAAGTGCGCCGCGAGCGTTCCGGCCATATCGAGCTTGTGGTTCCGGTGGCTCATATTTGGTATTTCCGTTCATTACCTAACAAGATAGGCTATCTGCTCGGCTTGCCCACAAAGAAGCTTGATGCAGTGATTTATTATGAGCGTTACATCGTTATACGTCCCGGAGTGGTAGAGGGCATGACCAATAGCGAGACAGGCGAGGAGCTGAATGGCTCGCATAAGCTTGACCTCTTGTCAGAGGATGAGTATAACGACATATTGGATAACAGACTGCCTGAGGGTAACGACCGCCTGGACGACTCTGATCCTAAGAAGTTCGTTGCCAAGATGGGCGCAGAGGCCATTTATGACCTGCTGTGCGAGCTCTCTGTAGAGGATGCTCATGGTCAGACTGGTCTTGACCGATTGGCCGGCGAACTGCGCGATCGCGCCACAACCGACTCTTCGCAGCAGCGCAAGACCGAGGCCTTGAAGCGTCTGCAGGTGGTTGAAGCATTCAGGATGAGCAAGAACGTCAATCGTCCTGAGTGGATGATCATGAAGATTATCCCTGTCACTCCTCCTGAGTTGCGCCCGCTCGTGCCGTTGGATGGCGGCCGTTTTGCCACATCCGACTTGAACGACCTCTATCGCCGTGTCATCATCCGTAACAACCGTCTCAAGAGGCTCATGGAGATAAAGGCTCCTGAGGTTATCCTCCGCAATGAGAAACGTATGTTGCAGGAGGCTGTTGACTCACTGTTTGATAACAGCCGTAAGTCGAGCGCCGTGAAGAGCGAGAGCAACCGTCCGCTCAAGTCACTCTCCGACTCACTAAAGGGTAAGCAAGGCCGCTTCCGTCAGAACTTGCTGGGTAAGCGTGTAGACTATTCAGCCCGTTCAGTTATCGTTGTTGGTCCTGAGCTGAAGATGGGCGAGTGCGGTCTGCCTAAGCTGATGGCCGCCGAGCTGTATAAGCCATTCATTATTCGCAAGCTCATTGAGCGTGGTATCGTTAAGACAGTGAAGAGCGCCAAGAAGATAGTAGATCGTCGTGAGCCCGTTATCTGGGATATTCTTGAGAATGTCATGAAGGGTCATCCTGTGCTGCTCAACCGTGCTCCTACGCTTCACCGTCTGGGTATCCAGGCCTTCCAGCCTAAGCTCATCGAGGGTAAGGCTATACAGTTGCACCCATTGGCATGTACGGCATTCAATGCCGACTTCGATGGTGACCAGATGGCCGTTCACCTCCCCTTGAGCAATGAGGCCGTGCTGGAGTCGCAGATACTGATGCTTCAGAGCCACAACATCCTTAACCCTGCCAATGGCGCTCCTATCACTGTGCCTTCGCAGGATATGGTGCTCGGTCTTTATTACATCACCAAGCTGCGTGCCGGAGCCAAGGGCGAAGGACTCACGTTCTATGGTCCTGAGGAGGCTATCATTGCCCATAACGAGGGCCGTTGCGACCTCCATGCCAAGGTGAAGGTGATGGTTAACGACCTTGTAGACGGCAAGCTGCAGAAGCGCATTGTAGAAACTTCTGTAGGACGTGTCATCGTTAACGACATCATCCCCGATGAGTTGGGTTATTTCAATGATATTATATCCAAGAAGACGCTGCGTGGGCTTATCGCAGATGTTATCAAGGTGGTTGGTATGGCACGTGCCTGCGAATTCCTCGATGGCATCAAGAACCTGGGTTATCACATGTCTTACGTAGCCGGTTTGTCGTTCAATCTGGATGACATCATCGTACCTGACGAGAAGAAAGACATCGTGTCGAAGGGTCAGGAAGAAATAGACACTATCACGTCTAACTATGATATGGGTTTCATCACCGATACCGAGCGTTACAACCAGGTTATCGATACATGGACTCATGTAAACAACAACCTCAAGCAATCGGTTATGAAGCACATGACCGAGGCCGACCAAGGCTTCAACGCCGTTTACATGATGCTTGACTCTGGTGCCCGTGGTTCGGCTGACCAGATTGCTCAGCTGGCCGGTATGCGAGGTTTGATGGCCAAACCTCAGAAGGCTGGTGCCGAGGGTCGTGGTACGATTGAGAATCCTATCCTTTCTAACTTCAAGGAAGGAATGTCGGTGCTGGAGTACTTCATCTCCTCACACGGTGCACGTAAGGGTCTTGCCGACACCGCCATGAAGACGGCCGATGCCGGTTATCTTACTCGCCGACTGGTAGATGTGTCGCACGATGTCATCATCACAGAGGAAGACTGCGGTACGCTCCGTGGTCTTGAGTGCCGTGCGCTGAAGAATGGCGACGAGGTTATCTCTACTCTCTATGAGCGCATCCTGGGCCGTGTGTCAGTGCATGACGTTATTCATCCTTCGACGGGTGAGATCATTGTTGCTGCCGGCGACGAGATTACCGAGGCCAAGGCAAAGATTATCGAAGAGTCGCCTATCGAGATGGTGGAGATTCGTTCCGTGCTTACCTGTGAGAGCAAGAAGGGTGTCTGCATGAAGTGTTACGGCCGTAACTTGGCCACAGCACGCATGGTGCAGCTTGGTGAGGCCGTTGGTGTCATCGCAGCCCAGGCTATTGGTGAGCCGGGTACGCAGCTTACGCTTCGTACGTTCCACGCCGGTGGTGTGGCCGGTGGTGCAGCAGCCAACGCCAGCATCGTTTCAAAGAACGACGCTAAGCTGGAGTTTGATGAGCTTCGCACCGTTCCCTTCGTCGACGATCAGGACAAGGAGTGCCAGATGGTTGTCAGCCGTTTGGCCGAGGTTCGCTTTGTCGATCCCAATACGGGCATCGTGCTCAACACGCTCAATGTGCCTTACGGTAGCTCGCTCTACTACAAGGCAGGTGACAAGGTGAAGAATGGTGACCTCATTGCTAAGTGGGACCCCTTCAACGCTGTCATTGTGAGTGAGTATGCGGGCGTTGTTCGCTTCCAGGACGTTGTAGAGAACCTTACCTATAAGGTGGTTACCGATGACACCACCGGTATGGAAGATCGCATTATCATTGAGTCTAAGGACAAGACGCTTGTGCCTGTCTGCCTCATAGTGAAGAAGGGCGCCAAGCCCAACCGCTCTACTAAGAAGTATGATGATGCTGATATACTTGGCACTTACAACTTCCCGGTGGGTGGACATATCGAACAGAAGATAGAGAATGGCACTGAGATAAAGACCGGTACCACACTTATCAAGATACCACGCACCATGGGTGGCGCCGGCGACATCACCGGTGGTCTGCCTCGAGTAACCGAGTTGTTCGAGGCCCGCAACCCCTCTAATCCTGCTGTTGTATCAGAAATCGACGGTGAGGTGACCATGGGTAAGGTGAAACGCGGTAACCGTGAGATTATCGTAACCAGCAAGACAGGCGAGCAGCGCAAGTATCTCGTTTCGCTGTCTAAGCAGATCCTTGTTCAGGAGCACGATGCCGTGCGTGCCGGAACACCGCTTTCTGATGGTGTCATCACGCCGGCCGACATCTTGGCCATTAAGGGTCCTACCGCCGTTCAAGAGTATATCGTGAACGAGGTGCAAGACGTTTACCGTCTGCAGGGTGTGAAGATCAACGACAAGCACTTTGAAATTATCGTGCGCCAGATGATGCGTAAGGTTCAGATAAACGATCCGGGCGACACCACATTCCTTGAGCACGACTTGATAGATAAGCTCGACTTTGCTGACGAAAACGACCGTATCTGGGGCAAGAAGGTAGTGGTTGATCCGGGAGAGAGCGAGAACTGCTATAAGGGTCAGATCATATCGGTGCGCAAGCTGCGTGATGAAAACTCTACGCTGCGCCGCCGCGACATGAAGCTGGTGCAGACTCGTGATGCCCGTCCGGCCACCGCTACTCAGGTGCTGCAAGGTATCACAAGAGCCGCTTTGGGCACCAAGAGCTTCATGAGTGCCGCTTCTTTCCAGGAAACAACCAAGGTGCTCAACGAGGCTGCTATACGCGGAAAGACCGATTACCTCGAGGGTATGAAGGAGAACGTTATCTGCGGTCACCTCATACCGGCCGGTACAGGACTGCGTCAGTGGCAACGCATCATCGTAGGCTCAAAGGAAGACTACGACAGAATGCAAGCCAACCGCAAGAATGTGCTTGACTTCTCAGACAAGGAACCTGTAGAGGAAGACAAGAACTAATCGTTTTTCTCTTTCAGAAAAATTATATCAAGAGGGCTGTGGATGCAATTTCTTCCACAGCCCTCTTTGCAATTTGTAATCTACTGAATGACAACTGTTTGCCCAATCAGTCTCATGCATCGGACAAAACACCCCTTTTTGTCAAGCGAAATAGGCGCTTTTGGTAAGCAAAACCATGCTTTTTTGAAAGCGAAAAGGGCATATTGGGATGCTGTGATGACAAAAACAGCACTCTATGTTTCAATTATGTGACGTTTGAGATGCTATCTTTGAAAAAAAATATTGAATGTTTTGGTTATCCGGCTAAGTTGTTGTACCTTTGTGAAAGAAAATAAATTTAAATCTAAATAATTACATTATGGCAAACGAAAACAATAACCAGGGGCAACAACTGCAGTTTGAAATCTCCCCTGAGGTGGCTAAAGGTGCTTATGCTAACCTGGCCGTTATCTATCATTCACACTCAGAGTTCATGATCGACTTTGCTGCCATGCAGCCCATGCAGCCTAAGGCAGCCGTGCAGAGCCGTGTTATTCTGGCTCCTGAGCACGCAAAGCGCCTGCTGGCCGCACTGCAAGAAAACGTGTTGCGCTATGAGCAGGAGTTCGGCAAAATAGAGCTTCCTAACCAGCAGCCACGCACCATCGCGCCTTTTGGCAACAATAAGGGTGAGGCTTAACAGCATACACTGACTTTCAGTGAGTGGGGCATGAGACGGGAATATTATCTCCTTTCTCATGCCTTTTTTGTTTTTAGCCTGTTAGTTTCGGCTTTTACACTTCATTCCGTCCTTTTTGCGAAATATATTATTTGTCTTTCTTTCTATTTGATGCTGCTTCCTGTATATTCAAACTCTTTGCAAATCAATCATTTTCAACGAAAACCAAAAAAGTTGTACATTGTTTTGCAAGTCTCAAAGCAAAACAGTAATTTTGCAAGCTGAAAGTAATATAGGATAATAAACTAGATAAGTCTACTCTATGTATGTCGTTTGTGAAGATTAAAAAAAAGGCCGTGCGTATGGCCTTTGCTGTCGTTGGCAGCTTGTTTCTTGGTTCTGCTAGATTAAATGCGCAAGAAATAAAGTTATATGACAATATAGTGCAGCCTCTGTCTTTTTGGCAAGGCATCAGTTTTCGTGTAAATGCCCTTGACTGGTTGGCTCTTACGCCAAACTTGGGCATGGAGTTTACGCTGGGAAATCATAACTGGAACAAATACACATTGGGCTTTTACGGTCGTGCAAATTGGAAAACTGCTTCCAACTCGGTTCCTTATAATGTGTATGATTATTATGACGGCCGTGCAGAACTGCGTCGCTATTGGCATGGTCGCAATCCTCGCCGGGTGTTCTATGTGGGTGTGTATGGCGGCGTAAACAAGTTTGATGTTAAGCTGAGCGCTACCGGACGCAAGGGCAACGGCTTATTAGGCGGTCTTACGGCTGGTACCGTTATTCCGCTCTACGCCTACCGTAATGGTGGAAAATTGGATTTCGAGATGGGTGTGTCTGTAGGTGCTTTGCTTGCTAAGTATGATGAATATGTCAGACAGACCAGTGCCGATGGTTACGACAGCTATGTCATCACCAAGCCTAGCGATGGTTATGGCTTCACCTTCAATCCGTTGCTCTATGCCTTGGGCAACGACGTTATTCGCATAGGCTTTGTTTATCACTTCGGCTGTTCGGTAGCCGACCGCTATAAGCGTCGTGTCGCCATAGACGATGATTATCGTTATGCCCTCCAGACACGTGTACATGAGCGCGACAGCCTGCGCAATGTTCGCCAGCTCAGGAAAGACACGCTAAGACAAGAGCGACAGCAGCGACAGTTGGAGCGTAGGGCAGCCAAAGTGAGACGGCAGGAAGCTAGAGCCGAACTGCGTGCAGCAAAAAAGAAAGCGCGTGAGCAGGCCCGTGAGGCACGTAGTAAAGAGGTTAGAAGAAAGAAAGCATCAGAAAAAGAAGATAAGTAAGTAAGAGAGTTTATGAAACGTATCATATTGTTTTTAGTCGTGTTGCTTAGCATCTCGGCTGTGCAAGCTCAAAGTTTTTCGGTGAATGCAGATGTGGCCAAATGGTTGTTGCAGACCTATAATGTGGGTGCTGAGATGACAGTGGGCAACCGTACCACCATGGGCATAGAGGTTTTTGGCAACAACAAGCCCTATTTTCATAAGGATATGAAAACTTATGGTGTTGCGCCCGAATTGCGATATTATTTCAGTGGTAGGCCTATGTATCACCACTTCATTGGCTTAAGCGCATTGGCTATGACCTATGACGTAGATTGGAAAGACCGCAACCACCGTGGTGATGCTGTGGGTGGCGGACTTACTTTCGGCTATGTGGTGCCCCTTTCCAGCAGGCTTACGCTGGATGCCCATGCCGGTCTGGGCCTGGTTTTTTATCATGAGAAGACGAAATTTACAGATGCCGACAGGCCCGCATTGCATCAGCCCAATGGCAATGATGCCAGCGAAGCCCATTCTGATTATCAGATTTTGCCCACCAAGATAGGCATCACGCTCTCATATATAATAAGGTAGTAAAGAAGAAAGGATAACACATCATCATGACACATAAGCGATTATTTATCATCAGTCTGCTCATTGCTGTTCTGTTGCTTACGGCCTCTGACTTGCATGCTCAGGCCATGCACATCACGGGCACCCTGCAAAAGAGCATGAAGAGTATGTCTGGTGGAAAATCTGAGCGCATGGCTCTTTCTGTTCCCGTGCACATCTTTGACAATGCTGCGGCAGCCCGTCGTGAGCGTGACCGTTACAAGGCAGCAAGCAGAAACTTTGGAACCGACCTGAAAATACAAGGCAACGACTATGTAGTGCCCGACTACGAGGGACACTTCGAGGCCGACGTGGCCTCGACAGGTGCTCTGCTGATCGTGAATGAGGGCAAGGTAACCATCGTAGACATCGATCCGAAGAAGTTGCAATACGACATAACGTTGGAGAGTGGTGATGATGGCATCTTGATAAGCAACGTAGACGTCTACGGCAAACGGCAAGGCGTATCCATCAAGGCTCTGCCTCCGGTAGACGAGGGCCCGGTGCTGCACTGGAATGTAACCATGTCGCTGCCTGCTTATTATACGGGAAAGAACACACGTCTTATCTTTCAGCCTGTTGTGATAGACTGTCAGACGGAAGATACACTGCAATATCTCGAGCCTTTGGTTTATGAGGGCAAGGCTTATCACGCTAATCAAATCAGGCGAAAGAGTTACGACTATATGCGCAATGACTCGCTTTCTCCTTATTATATAAGCCAACCGGCCACAACCAGCAGTCCCTTCACCTTTACATGGAACGTGGCTTATGCCAAGCCCGACTTTGCCCGTACCTATAAATGGGGCTCGGTGTTGCAGATAGAAGACTATACTCATGTAGTGATGCGCGACGACACCAAGCAGGGAACTTGTAATAGCCGCAAGCCCTGGAAGATGCTCGATGTGTCTATGGCCCGCAAAGAGATGCCGCTCGATGAGCGCTTTTATGAGCAAGCTCGTTCGTTGCTGCGCCAGATACCCCGCGATCTGCAACTCACTTTCATGCAAGGGCGCGATGTGCTGACAGCTGATTCAGCCAACCAGTACAATGTAAAGATGTTGGTTCGTGAGTTGCGTTCTTACGGCAAGTCGCTCATGAGCTTTGCTGTTCAGGGTACCGCGTCGCCCGAAGGAAATGAAGACATCAACCGACAGTTGGCCGAGAAACGTTCGCGCAAGGCTCTTAACATGATAGGAAGCTATATTCGCACGGCTGGTTTGGAGGTTAAAACCCCTCTGATTTATACTTGGAACGACGTGGCCGACTCACTTCAGGCAAGAGGTTTGACGAGTGAGGCCCAGGAACTGCGAAGTCTTGCTAACAATAATAAGCAGGCAGCTATTCGCAAAATGCGTGACAGGGTTCCCGTTATAGACGAAATCATGCAGAACCAACGACTGATGAAGTGTTCTTACACCATCAGACAGAACAAGATACTCGATCCCAGCGAGGTTTTATGGACTTATTACAACGACAAGAGTTTTGCTGTCGGAGGTGAGAATGTGTTCTCAAACGGCGATTATTATAACTTGTTTAAACAAATAAAAGATTCGGCCGAGCTCCAGCGTCTCACCCAAAGAGCATGGGCTGAGAATAGGGTTCGACGAACAATGAAGTATAGTGCGTTCGCAGCCTATCTTGCCAATCGTGTGGCTTGTGATGCAATTGCCAAAGACTCTATTGACCTTTCTATACTTGCCCCTTTCATTGACATGAAGTCAGGACCCGAGGTTAAGAGACCCATAGCCTTTGACAACAGTTATATGTACACTGTCAACCGACTGCCCATTGTGGCCAATCAGGCTATTATGTATTTCAAGAAACAACGTTTGGGCGAAGCCGCGCATCTGGCTCAGAAACTTCCTGACACAGACGACTATCGGAGCATTAAGATGTTCACCGACTTGGAGACACTCTTTTTTAAGAGTAATCGCACGCCTGATGAGGATCGACGCGCCAAGGAAGCCCTTGCCTATGCCATGGGAACCAGTAGGATGAACAATGCTGTATTGCAGTTTGAGTTAGCCTCTGAGTTGGGTAAGACCTATGAAGAGATAATGCCGCTGGTAGATTCGTTGCCCGACAATGCCCCCCAAAAGTGGTATATGAAGGGTGTGATGGCCTCCAGCATCTCTTCAGAATCATCTGATGCTGATTTTATGAGCCTCGTTGAGAAGTATGGAACTGAGAAAGCTCTGAAGATGCTTGACAATACCACGCCTGAGTTCTTGGCCTATTTTCAGCATTGTTTTGACTTAGCCCCTGATTATTATAAGAAATATTACGTAACAGACGCTAACATCAGCGATGAGATAAGAAAGAAGTATCCTTATGATCCTAAGAAGGCTGATGTTTACAGAGAGAAATTTGAGAGCCTCACAAATATTACCAACAAGGACTCTAAGGATAAAGCAACAGAAGAGAAGGGTGAGGAGAAAAAAGGCAATGAGTAAGATGAAGTCAAAGATGAAGATATTATCGATATATGCTGTGTGTCTGATGGCTTTGCTACTGGCTGCGCCTGTAGAGGCAGCAGCCTCAGCTAGCTATGTTGAACAGCAGCCTGACACTACTGTAAGAGATTTGGGCGATTTGGAGAGTAAGATGCAGTCGATGGGCTTGCAAGCACCTGTCGATACCACAAATACTCTTCAAAACAAGCAACGTAACTTTAATGCGCTGCGCTACACTCTCGACCGTCGTCATCGTTTTGCCGGCGATAAGTTTGAGAACCGAGGTTTCTGGCGTCACTGGCTGATGGATTTAGGAGGTGGTATGCTGCAATATGCGCGCAATGGGAGCTATCGTTTCACACCTATAACCGATTTTCATGTCCATATAGGCCGACAACTCAGTCCGATGGTAACCCTCCGTGCCGGTGTCAGCGGGGGAGTAAGCTTTGCCTCTTTTGGGCAGCCTGACATCTACACCAGCACTTACTCAGGTAAGATAGGTGCCGACCTCGACCTTCTCTACAGCCTCTCTAACTATCTCTACGGCTACCGTCCGGAACGTCCGTTCGATTTTTCGCTCATGATGGGCGTGGGTATGCAGTATGGCCGAATGATGGATCAGGAGGGCGTTGTGAGCACGTATGCTACTCACAGTGGCACAGCGGCCAATCTTCATGCAGGCTTTCAGTTTAAGTTCTTTGCCGGTTCACATGCAGCCTTGGCTATAGAACCTTATGTGTTGCTGGGTAGCGACGGCATGGACTTGACACGGAATGACGTTAATTGGCATCGCTTCGATTTGGGCTATGGCCTCAACCTTTCTTATATATGGTATTTCACCCCGATGCTCAGCGCTGAGCGCAATGCGGGATTGTTTAAGCGCAGATTCCAACCCGGTTCGCGTTTGTTCAAGGAGATGGCCCAATCTTATACGTGGCGCCATCCGCTCTTTGTGGAATATGGCATGGGTCCTGCTTTTCTTGGCAATACTTCGCTGTCCAGTAGCGACGCAACAGGCTATCATGTGCGTGTAGGTCTGGGCTGGTGGATGTCTTCGGCCATCGGCTTACGTGCCGGGCTTAATATCACCAATGCCAATTTTACTGAGGATGACGCGCAGACCATTTACAATAAGATGGGTTCTGAGACGGGCTCACTCGACTTGTTGCTCAATCCTTTCGGCTTTACGCGCAACTATACGTGGGACGAGCCGGTTGGCATCAATCTCTTTGGCGGATATAAGGCTGGTAAGTTGCACATCGTAGACAATGGCTTGAATGGTCTGTCGCATAGCAGACGACTGTTCGGCTATCGTATGGGAGCTCAGTTGTGGCTGCGTCTTACAGATGATTTAAGGTTCAACGTAGAACCCACCTATTCTATTAATGAGTATCGGGAGCCCCACGAGCGGCATAGATATAATGAGTTTAATGTGAAGCTGGGACTCACCGCCCTGCTGCGCACGCCCCGTTATCGCCATTGGGATGCTACAGAAGAGGCTGCCTTGCCCTTGCGTGGCGTGTTCTTCGGAGGTGGTTTGGGCTGGAATACCACCGTTCATGAATGGAGCTATCAGGGCAAGCACACCTCATGGTTGAAGAACGGAGAACTTTTTGCGGGCTATAATTTCGACGAAATAAACGGTCTCAGACTTTCAGGCTCGTATATCACAGATGCTATATGGAATGAGCAGGGCGGCAATGCGCAACTCTTGCGGCATGATTTCAAGACGCATTTGATGACACTTGACTATCAGTTCAATTTGCTTAATTTCTTGTCTGGATATCGACCTTCACGCCGATGGAATGTCTATCTGTTGGCTGGTGGCGGCATTGCGGCAAGTAGCGGTCAGGCCGACTGGGCTTTTGACGTGAGCGGACAGGTGAGCTATCGTGTGGCCCGTAATCTCTCGCTCTATTATTCGCATAAACTCTTCTTCATGCCCAGCAGCCATTATCCAAGCGGACAGATATATACGGCTCATGGAACTGTGGTCAACAGTCTGAATGTAGGTCTGATGTATAACTTCACCAACATGGCTGCATCGTTGCGCAAGTTCATCAGGAGCATTAATGGTGTGCCGGCAGACAGCTCGCGTATGCCTAACGGTCGTTTCTTCTTGGAGTATGGCTATGGCTATGGCGACTATCCTATGTTGCCTTCTGACGCATCACACTCATGGGGAACGGCACTCAGCGGAGCTCTGGGTTATTGGTTTACACCCTATTTGGGCACTCGCTTATCGGTAAATACTTCACGCGGTGTTGCCGTGCAGATACCTGCGCTCGATCATAACCCCGATCATGTGCTAAATGGCAATACTGCTTTGGCCACAGGTTCGCTCGACTTGATGTTCAATCCTTTTGCAGCGTCGCGGCATAGCACATGGGATGACCTCTATGGCATGAACTTCTTTGTGGGTTATCAGTTGGGACGCGCCGCCTTCTGGGATGCCAGTAACAAGGCAGAAGGCAAGGTAAACGGCATCCGGCTCGGCACGCAGCTGTGGATGCGTCTTGATAAGAACCTTCGTTTCTTTATACAACCTCTCTATGAGCAGTTATATTTGAACGGTCTTTATTATAACCCTAGGAATCATAGTTTTGCCGAGGATGCTGACAAAGGAGGCAATAGCCTGAAGCACTATAATGCTTTTTCTGTGCGAATGGGTTTGAGCTTATCGCTCGACGAACATCCTTCGCGTGGCATGAAGGCTCAGACGGTGGCGCCTAAGCAGGGCATCTTTGCTGGTATAGGCGGTGGTTGGAACTTCCTGTTGTCTAAACAGGCTTATGATGGGAATGCTGCGAGGTGGAACGGACTGTTGTATGGTGGTTATAATTTCGACGCTTATAATGGTGTGCGCGCCAATATACAGTATATTTCGGATGGTATTATTGACAACAAAGGTTATCTGAAGGGTAAGACGCAGGTGGTAGACGGTTATTCGTCTAGACGTCTCAATGTGGCTATCTTCTCTGTTAATTATCAGTTAGACGTTATGTCGTTGTTTGCCGGCTACTATGGCAACCGTCGTTGGGATGCCAATATCTATGCCGGACCGGCCTATGCCCGTGCGCTTAAGGCGGGTAAGGATGCTAATTCTTTCCCCGATTATGAAACTCAAGCACATTTCGGCGCTAACGGCGGACTGATGCTTACGTATGATTTCTCGCGCCATTTGTCTGGCTTCTTCAATCACAACATCTACCTCTTTGGTATGGGTGATTATGGCTATGTGTTTGACAGTCGAATGATTATCAAGAAAGTAACGTGCATCAATGCCTTCAATATAGGCTTGCAATATGCTTTCTGATGCGGTAAAACAGGTGAGATCTGGAGCTGCTAGAGTGAAAACTGTATGTTAAGCATCAGCTCGCGTGGGCGGAGCCAGTAGCGGTTGGTGAAGATGCCCACGCCGCTATAGGTCGTTTCGTCGTAAGTCTTCTTGTTGAAGAGGTTACGCAGTGAGGCTGAAAATCGCACTTTGCCGGTGCGCCATGTCAGTTTTGCGTCGGCAAGAAGAATATTGGCCGCTGGCGAACCGGGCATCTCATTGTGATAAAGCACTCCGGAGAGCGACAAATCTACGTGGTTGATGGTGGAGGTGAGTGTCAGTCGTTGGGTCCAGTTGGCCAACGTCTCGGTCCACTCCTCATTAGCCTTGCTCCGGTTGAAGCTGAAGTCACCCTTGTAGTCTACTTCCATCCATGTCGGTGAGAAGATTATTTCCGGATGAATACCATAGGAAGTATATTTGTAGGTGATGTTTTGTCTGTTAGAATACTGGTCACCAAGTGAGTAGCTCCCATTAAGTTGCAGGCTTGTCTTGAGATGTAGGACACTCCATCCTTTGGATAGGTTGACAGAAGTGTTGAAGTTGTCGCTTCGTGTGTTGTGGCGTGCCCAGACAAAATGATAATTGCCATCGTTGATGGTCATGTCCATGGCCGCGTTGCCCCAGTTGCGCGACCAATTCACCTTTACGTTTGAGAAGAACTGGTAGATGGTTCGTTTATAGTTATATTCAAACAGGCTGAGCAGCATCTTGGTGCGTGGCACGAAGCTTGGCGCGTCTATCCACGTGCGATAGTCTGTTCGGCGCTGTTCCAAAGCCAGCGTTTCCCATGACGGCGTGCTCTCAGTATAGCTTGTTCCGAGCTTCCAGTTAGCCCGGTTGCCATAGTCGCGGTTGATGTAAACCGACGCGCTAGGCAACAGCATATTGGCATTCTGCCGGGTAAACCGCTTCATGGTTATACCCGGAGTGAGATAGATGCGCCAGTCTTCATCCTTATAATACCATGATGGGGTTAGGCCTCCCTGCAGCAAGGTGTTGTTTTTATGCTCTATATTCAAGTTTTCAGCTTCAAACCGCAATATGTAGTTGCGATGCCATTTGCCGTATTGCCGGTTCCATGACAGCGAATGTGCGGTGTGCCAAAGGTTGCTGGTCAGCCTGTCTTGATAGGTATGGGCAGACAAAGACGTGGTGTCGCCTGAGGCGTCTAAACTGAACTTATCTTTAGCGTAGTGATAGTCGGCTGTAGAGCACCATTGCAGCGTGCTTCTGCCTAGCGTGTATGTCTGGTTGGCCGCTGCGCTGAGGTTCAGCTCCGGTGTCTTAATTGTTTGGGTCAACGCGTTAGCGTAATCGCTCAGTCCGTCGTCCTGGTTGGCTCTTGCCTTGAAGACGATGTTGCCATAGTGGCTGTCGGCATTGATGCGGTGGTTGTAGTCCAGGGAAAAAGCATCTTGCCGAAGCGTCATCTGTCGGTCTTCGGTCGTCTCGGTGGGGCTCTGACCGCCAAGAAAGTACTGGGATATGTTTTGCGTGTGCTGCCTGATAACGCTTCGGTTATAGCTCACGGATATACTGTTCTCAGCATCGTGCTTGTCTTTTGTGAGATAATCCAGGCTGTAGGCCTGCGATGTATTCCTGCGCACCCGTTCTTCATCTATGGGCGATTGAAGCGAAGGCACCGAAAACCACTGAGGCATTGAGGCTGTAGAAGCGAAGTCGGATAGGTTATAGAAGATGGAGAACTGGTTGCTGAGGTCACGTCCTGAGCGGTCGTATTGTACCGTTGTCTCCATCTGTCGTTCCTTGCCTATCTGCATAACAACGGCATCGCCTCCCACGTGAGTGGGGTCGTCGGCCAGCATATAGGGTCGGAGGGTAGCGAAGAGCTGGTCGCGGGCAGAATCCTTCAGCACGATGTTCATACCGATGTCGTCGGTAAAGACGCGGTTGCGCAGAGCCTTTATGGGCTGGTCGTGCTCAGTTACCTCGGCTTTCTTCACGTCCTTGGCACGTATGTTGTCGGTCAGCTTGTTGTATTGTCCTTTGCTTAGGTCAAGACCTTCTACGGTAAAGCGGCTGATAGCCTTTCCCCTGTATTTTATCTGTCCGTCTTTCTCCACGTCAACACCCGGCAACTTCTTGAGCACGTCTTTCAGGTTATTGTCACGTTCGGTGGCAAACTTCGTCAGGTCGTACACAATAGTGTCTCTTCGTTGGGTCACAGGCGGGCCCTGCACCGTCACCTCTTTCAGTTGAAAGGCTTGTTGCGCCAGGCGCAGAATGTTGTCCTTTGTCACGGGTTGCCGGTGCTTGGCATATCCCATGCATGTGGCTTGCAGCTCGTCGCCCGGTTGTGCCTGAGCCTCTAAGCTGAAGTGTCCGTTGTTGTCTGCCCGTGCAAAGAGAATGGTGCGCCCGCCGCGCATCAGCATGACGCTGGCCTTGGGCAGCGGCGCAGAGCTGAGAGAGTCTATCACGGTGCCGGTGATAGTGCTTTGGGCTGCTGCATCCACCGATGTCAGCAATAGTAATATTCCTATCAAGATGATTCTGTTCATACATCTCATTCGCTCAAATCAAGAGGGTTAAACGGGTCGGGCCTCATAAAATTCTTTCGATATTCCTCTGGACTGTATTCCTCTCCGTCTTTGTTTACGTAGGTCAGTTTGACGCCTGCCACAGCGCTCATTTGTTTTATCATGTCGTCTTTGGTGACCGTACGCTTCCAATGATAGTATTTCTTCTTGGTTACCAAATCATATTTTTCCCATCTCTTTCCTCGGTCAATGGCTTCTTTTTCTTTCATTTGCTGCAGTGCCGTGGCTGTAAACATCCACTGGCTGCGCGAATCACCGGCCTTAAGTATCAGTCCCGGCAGCCCTCCCAGCTGCCAGGGACCCTGATTGATAGGAATGTCCTCAGCATACCACACTGTCCAGTGGCGTCCCTTATAGTCGGCTTCGGCATTTGTGCAACGATAGCCAAGCAGGGTGCAGGTGTCGCCGATGATTTTCCAAGCGATGGGTGTGATGGGCTCTTCCGTCTTGAATGTTGTATTATCTTCCGACCATAGCGTTGTTTCTTTTCCTTCGGGATAATTATGGAAGGAGAACCATAAGATAGAAGCTCTGGGAGGCTGCGGGTCGTTGAGGGCCGGTTCACCGCCATGCTTGATGGTTCTGCTTAACCAGTTTCTGAACTTTACGTTTAGCAGGCTGTAGAACTTGCTTACCCTTGTGCCAATGTCTAGGGCCATCTCGTCGTGGTCATAGTTATAGTTCCCACCAGAGTCTCGCTCCGTGGTGTCCTTTACACAGTCGGTCTTGTAGACAATGCGATACATCACCTTGTCTACGGTTTCCTGTGCCTGAAGAGTGACAGCCCCAAGAAGAAATAGTATGGAAATTATTTCTTTTCTCATTCCTTATGCTGATAAGTTTATACTGGTGTGGTTGCCGGCGATGACAGCTCCTGCGCTGTTACATCATTCGGCAATCTCTATGGGGTTATAAGGTGGCACGTCGTTCAGATGGTTCATCACATCTTCGGCGTCGCCTCCTTCCACCTTTAAGTTGCTTGCGCTGATGGTTATACCCGCAGCTTTGAGGGCGTCGGCCGCAGATGATGTGCGGTTGATTTTGTCGAACTGCTTCTGCGTCACAGATTCATATTTCTTATAGTCCTTCACCAGCGTGATGTCTTCCTTGCCGTTTATCTGTTCAAGTCCGTTTGCCACGAAGATGTATTGCTTTTGGGTATCCTCCGCCTTGAGAATAAGTCCTGGCAGGCCGATAAGCTTCCATGGTCCCTCGTTGAGAGGAATGTCTTCAGTGAACCATGCCGTCCAATGCCGTCCCTTGAAGAACGTTTCGGCCTTGGTGCAGTGGTAGCCTATCAAGGTGCAGGTGTCAGAGCAGATGGTCCATTTCGGTGTTACCGTAGCCTCCGATATTCTGTAGTAGTCCATCATGGCATTGCTCAGAAAGCTGGTTTGCCCTTTGGGATAGTTGCGGTACACAACCCATCCGATGGAGGGGTTGGGGGGCAGATTGGAGAAGTCTTTTTCTCCACGGGCTATTTTGTCTTTTATCCATTTTTCGAACTCGGCCGTCCGTGCGCTGTAAAATTTGCTCACCGACGCGCCCACGTCTAGCCGCATATCGTCGTTGCTGTAATCATAGCCGCCCGTAGAGTCACGCCTGGTGGTGTCGTCTACAGCTTTTGAAGCATAAGTTATGCGATGATTCACCTTGTCTATCACCTCTTGGTCGGCCGGTTTGTCTATTGCTGTAGTTTTTCCTCCTGCTACGTGCGAAGTTTGTCCTGATGCGTTTAAGGTAAAAGTCATCATGGACGCTAGTAATAAAGCCTCTAAAGTATCTTTCATATCTTTCTTTTATTAACTTTATGCAAAGATACGTAAATTGTAAGGAAACGCAAAAAAAAAAGTTACTTTTTCCCTTTCTTCCTGAGCTTTATGTATTGTTTCTTCAATAAATGGATGTGGCTTCTGATGGTAGTATGACTTATGGTTGCATATTCTCATGTCATTTCTGCAAGGAGTATGCCTAAGACGTTCATTGCTAACAGAGTTCTTTTGCAAGAAGTAGCTTAGAAATTCTTTTGCCAACCTATGCTGATGTCGCCCATTGTGGTGTGCTTGTCGTTGGACGGATTCTTCCAGGCACCTTCGACCTTAAAAGTGAAGCCAAGTGGCAGACTGGTGTTAAGGCCAAAAGTCCATTTGTTGGCCGACACGCCTTCTACATGAAAGATACCATCGAAGCGGGTGAAGGGGATAATAGAGAAATTCTTTAGACGCGAGAGTTGTGCGATGTCATAGCCCAGCTCTATGCCGGCAGCCTTATATCCGTGCGCGTTGCTGGTCAGCATTTGTCCGTCTATCGTCCAGCCATGGGCAAGATATGCAAAGTCGAAGGCGGCATGATAGAGATGGTCATATTCCACCAGATAGGGATTCCAACGCTGCACCATTCCCTCCTTGTTGCTGCCGTAAAAGGCAGACACACTGAGGTCGAGGCCATCGACAGGCTCTATGCCAACGCGTGTGGCTAAGCCGAGAAGCCTAGAGTGTTTCAGGGGTAGGGCGGAGTAAACATATCCGCCCACCTCATAGTGCACCACGCCTTTTCTGCCCCACAGCGCCGCACCGCCCTCGTGCCACGTCATGGGCATGAGCGTGCTCTCACTGAGTGGGTCGTAGATGGTGAGTGCCGGTCCGCCGGAGTTGGTCGTTCCCACAGGTATGTCTATGATGCCTGCCTTGATGTTGAGTGCTTCGCTGTAATGCTTGCTTACGTAGAGTTTGTTGGTGGTGTAGTTCTCACGGAAGTTGTTGCCCCATTCACCATCAAAGCGCATCCGCTCATATTCCACTTCGGCCACGATTTGCCATCCTCTTCCGAGCGACAGCGTGGCGGAGCCCTGTATGTGTGGAAAGTCAACCACTGAGGGATGTTCGTTCTCATGTCTGTAGCCTTGGTTTAGTTCAGTCATCACATAGCCTGTAAACCGCTTCTGTGCGGTGCTGTCTTGTGCCCGGGTTGTGCTAACTGTCATCATCAAGCCGATTAGGCAGCATATCGTTTTTGTTCTTTGCATTTGTTATTATCCTGTTGACGGGGGTGCAAAGGTACAAAAATATCCACAATTATCACATTTTTTTGAATGGGCTGTGTTTCTGTCAGTCAGAACGCATTATGGCTTCCATATTTTGGAATACTGAATAGGGTCGTAGAATAGAAGAAAAACCGAAAGAAACACACGACAACTATTCTTTCTGAAAAAATAATTGTATTTTTGCAGTTGTAACAATATAAGACATCTATTAAACCCCTAAACATTATGAACAAAACAATTATCCTTTCTGCAATAATGCTGATGGCAGTGGGAGCCCAAGCAGCGCAGAAGTCAACAATGGCTAAAGGTGTGGAGGAGCCAACATGGACCGAATGGCACGACCAACAGGTCAACGAAGTAAATCGCTTCCCGATGCACACCAGTTTTTTTGCCTACGAGAACAATCAGCAAGCGCTTGCGGGCGATATCACCCGCTCGGCCAACTATCTGTCACTTGAAGGACCTTGGAAATTTCTTTGGGTGGCCAATGCCGACCAGCGCCCAACAGATTTCTATAAGACTGACCTGAACGACTCTGATTGGAAAACCATGCAGGTGCCTGGTATGTGGGAACTCAACGGCTTCGGCGACCCTGAATATCTCAACATTGGTTTTGCCTGGCGCTATCAGTTCGACTGGAAACATCCACTCAATGTGCCTGTGAAGGACAATCATGTAGGTTCCTATCGACGTGAGTTTGACATACCGGCTGACTGGAACGGCAAGCAAGTCATCGCCCATTTTGGTTCTGTGACCTCAAATATCTATCTCTATGTCAACGGACAGTATGTAGGATATAGCGAGGACGCAAAAGCTGCCGCTGAGTTCGACATCACAAAATATGTTCATTCAGGTAAGAATCTCATAGCCTTCCAGACCTTTCGCTGGTGTGATGGCTCGCTCGACGAGGACCAGGACTTCTGGCGACTGAGTGGCGTGGCCCGTCAGTGTTATCTCTTTGCACGCGACAGTAAGGTGCAGGTCAGCGACATCCGACTGACCCCCGACCTGGAGAATAACTATAACGACGGTGTGCTGCTCGTAGGTATCAGCGTCAAAGGCAATCCGACAATCGACTTTCAACTGCTCAACGAGGATCATCTCGTTGTCGCCAAGTCCACCGGTAAGTTCGCAGAACGCAAGGAGGGCACAGTGCGCCTCAGGCTAGGCAACGTGAAGAAGTGGTCGGCTGAGACTCCTTATTTGTATACGCTCCTCGCCACCGTCAAAGACAGTCGCGGCAATGTTGTGGAGGTCATCCCGCAGAAAGTGGGCTTCCGCAAGGTTGAAATCAAGAACAGCCAGCTTCTCGTCAATGGACAGCCTGTGCTCATCAAGGGTGCAGACCGCCACGAGATGGATCCCGACGGCGGATATGTCGTCACGCTCAACCGCATGATACAGGATATTAAGATTATGAAGCGTCTGAATATCAATGCAGTGCGCACCAGTCACTATCCCGACGATCCACGCTGGTATGACCTCTGTGATAAATATGGTCTCTATGTCACTGCTGAGGCCAATCAGGAGAGCCACGGCTTTGGCTATAAGAGCAGCTCTGAGGCAAAGAAAGAAAACTTTGGCCTGCCTATTCTCCAACGCAACCAGCACAATGTAGCTGTAAACTTCAATCATCCCAGCGTCATCGTGTGGAGCATGGGCAACGAAACTGTCGACGGACCCAATTTCACGGCTGCCTATCAGTGGATCAAGAGCCAGGACCAGAGCCGCCCCGTGCAGTATGAGCAAGCCGGTAAGACCGGAGCCAACACAGACATCTTTTGCCCGATGTACTACTCGCCGTGGAACTGTGAAGCCTATGCCAAGGATCCACAATACACGCGCCCGCTCATCCAGTGCGAATACAACCACACGATGGGCAACTCGGGCGGAAACCTAAAGGAATATTGGGATCTGATACGCAAGTATCCCAAGTTCCAGGGGGGATATGACTGGGACTTCGTGGACCAGGGCCTTCATCGCCATCCCGACTTCAGGGCTGACCGCACGGTAGCCGACTACGACGTCATAGCTGCAAAGTTTGAGCCCGGAACCGGTAATATGGCGCCCGAATACACCTATGGCGGTGACTATAACAAAACAGATGCCAGCGATAACGACTTCAACTGCAACGGTATCATCGGCCCCGACCGTCAGCTCAACCCCCATGCTTATGAGTTGGCTTATCAGTATCAGAATATTTGGGCAGAACCCGTTGACCTGAATACTGGAAAAATATCGGTCTATAACGAGAATTTCTTTCGTGATCTGAGCAACTATAAGCTCGTTTGGACTTTGCTCCAGAATGGTAAGGCCGTACAAAATGGTGAGATTACCGACCTGAACGTAGCCCCCCAGCAGCGTGCCACACTGACATTGCCCTATCAGGTGCCGGCTACGGGCGAGGTGATGCTTAACGTTGATTTTCAATTGAAGGATGCAGAACCGCTGATGGCTAAGGGACAGACCGTTGCCTATCGTCAGCTGGCTGTGCGCGAGCAGCCAGCTCCCGCAGTATGCTGCGCAACGGAGAATGCAGAAAAAACCGACAAGCATAGCCGAATCAAGGTGAAAGACGACAAGCAGACATCCACCATCAGCCTGAGCAACAAATCTGGTCTAAATATTGTCTTTGATAAACAGACGGGTTGGATCAAGGCCTACACCGTGGACGGCAGCAACATCTTGCCCGATGGTGGCACCATGAAGCCCAACTTCTGGCGAGCCGTGACAGACAACGACATGGGGGCCAAACTGCAAGAGCAATTTGCCGCATGGCGAAATCCGGCCATGAACCTCAAGACAATGACGGTGGATAAGAACCATCATGTGGTAACAGCCGTCTATGATATGCCTGACGTGATGGCTCAACTGACCATGACCTACGAGGTAGAGCCTTGCGGAAGGCTGACCGTTACAGAGGCTATGAAGATGCAGCAGGGTGCAAAGGTCAGCGATCTCTTCCGCTTCGGCTTGAAGATAGACTTGCCTTACAACATGGACCGCAGTACCTTCTATGGTCGCGGACCTATCGAGAACTATGCCGACCGCAAGAGCAGTGAACGCCTCGGCATCTATACGCAGACAGCCGACCAGCAGTTCTATCCTTACATCCGCCCACAAGAGACGGGCACCAAGAGCGACATACGCTGGTGGATGCAGACCAATGCGCAGGGCTTCGGACTGCGGATTACAGCTGCTAAACCGTTCTACGCAAGTGCTTTGCACTACAATATCTCTGATCTCGATGAAGGCTTGGAGAAGGCTCAGCGCCATCCTAACCAAGTGCCCAAGAGCAAGTTCACCGAGCTGTGCCTTGACCTGGCCCAATATGGTGTGGGTGGCATCAACAGTTGGGGCGCCCGTCCGCTGAAGCAATACCAACTGCATGCACAAGACATGACCTTCAAGGTCATAATTGCACCGGTGAAGTAATCAGACTTCTGCTATACTGGCACACTCTTGAATATTTGTGGAGCTAGCAGGCATCTCTTAACTTGTCTCTCCCTTTTTCTCTGGTTTGACCAGAAGGGGGAGAGACATAACTATCTTTATTTATGATCTTACTGCTCGAAGCTCTTTCAAAAAGCAGATTTGCAGCATTTTTCTTCTATACCAATAGTTTGTAACCATTACCAAGTCGAATCCCCAGGAAGGATGATAATACTTACTGGGCCAAGGAGCCCTGATGGTAACAATGGTGAGTTTTTTTTGAAAAATTTGAAGGACACCACAGTATGGCGGTTTTGTGACGGTCTGGGAAGCCCTTTTTGGAGCCACTCAGGAATTTCTTTCATGAACCTGCCTACCTCTGGCTTTCCGGGTGCATAATCATAGACAAATGGCTTATCCCATTCAATGTCGTCTGGTTCCTGCTCGTCACCAACCATACGGTTTACCCAAAGATTGGTCACATCTATTTCTAAGGTATTGGTTTGTGGGTGGATATAATCGGTGATATCACAACGAAAAGGTTTTTTCCATAAATGATCCACCTCTTTGCCATTGACGAACACGCGAGCCAAGTTCTTTACCTCTCCCAAGTCAAGTATATACCTGTATTGTTTGCTAATTCTATCTATCTTGATTAACCGCTTGTAGCGAGCTGTACCCGAAAAATATCTTACCCCGCTATTTGTTTCTTCTGTCCATGAGCATAAACTATCCTTGACAAGCTGTTCTGGTGCGCCCCATCCCGGCGGGAAAGAAATTCTCCACTCTTTGCTGATGTTTTTGGTAGCAATGACTTGTAGCGGTGGTATGTAAAGGGTTGTTCCAGATGAATGTGTCGGTTTGCGGAGTACCAGAAAAACAGACTCACGAGGGTTCATTACCAACCTAACTTGTGTTTGCTTACCTGTAGATTTCCAGTAAGGAGCCTCCCTCATTGTTCCCCTGTCAGGATACCATAGCTCAGGTATCCTCTTACTAACATTGACAGTAACACAAACGGTATCTTGCTTGTCTTGAGCGTTGACGATAAAATAGAAGTCCGTATTGTCAGATCTTCGATGAATCCACATAACAGAGTCACAGTCTGTTAGCACCGACTTTTGGGTGTCTGTGTAACAGTCTATATAATAGCCTGCCTGCAGCAGAGCCTGACACCTCGACAAGTATTGGAAAAATAGTTTAGCTCCTCCACTTGCCCACCAAGTCTGTCCTGGAGTGAACTGCGTTCCCCACTTTCCGAATGTCATGCCAGGTTTCACATTGGGCCATGGGTTTTGTGCCCCGGCATGAAGCATAATCGCATTGATTCCAGCACAGAAGGCGTGGTCGGCAATGGGCTTTAAAGATTGTGGGTCATCCTGCCATGCTGAGAGAGGCCAGCATGTGAAGCCTTCTCCATATATCAGATTGCGATTCAACCGGTGTGCTGAGGATACGACCGAAGGAATGCTTTGCCATCCCCAGTTGGGACGGGTCCAAAATTCTGCACATAGGAGGTTGTCTGGTTGTCGTGCTACTTTCCAAGTATTGAGTGGTTTCCCATAGGGTTGGATGAGCAGGTTCATCCCCGGTATCTGACGGGCCATGCGTCCCATTTCTCCATAATAGCATTCTGCAAATAAATCTGTAATGGTCTCGTTCCAGTCATGTTTGAATGCCTTCGACTTCTCCTCGCTTTCAACCGTAAGTCCAGCCAACACAGGCAACCATGTTAACAAGTTGTATCCTCGCCTTTTTACGAACTCCTGTGGCATCAAAGGAGTCCAACTCTGTGGGCCTGCCTCATAGCTATCGATCTCGATGCGTTGAAAAGTCTTGCCGTCTTCTTCCTTAACTAATCCGAGCAGCATGGTGGGGTAGCCTCGCCAATATTTTCTGACGGCCTCAAGGCTCATTTTATCGCACTCCAGTCCGACACCGCCATATGGTGCAGTATTCACATTCGTTCGTCCATTTGTAGTGTGACCAAATCTGATGATACGCCATTTTCCTCCAGTAGGTTTCCATTCAGTGCAACCAGTGAGGTCTATAATATCATTCTGTCTCACCAAGCTGTCAGCTGGCATTGCCAACAAGGCTATATCGCGGTAGTAGTTCCATCGAGGATCGATTTGAGGCCGACGGAGATTCAGCTTCAACGTCTTGCCGGCATCCGCGATAGTGTCAGTCCATACAAGTTTTTGCATGGAATCTTCTGGCTTAACTTCTGGCGAGGCACTCGACGACCATCCCGGGCAGTTATGTGTACCGAATGACAGCCCCAGTCGGGCACATTCTTTGATAGCATGGCGCATGAGACGCTTCCACGACTCACTCCCTATGGCATTAGTTGTGTCTCGTATTACTCCTTGCAGCTTTCCCCCGACTTGAAACTGCTGTACACCACCAATACCTGCATCCCGATAGGCTTCCAAGTCACAGGTAATACCCTCTTCTGAAACAACACCATCCATCCATTGCCAGATCATGATTGGTTTGGCTTCTTGGGGTGGCATGCGAAACAGCGAATCTAGTTCTGGAGTTATCGCATAAATTAGCCCTGCTTGTATCAGAGCTAAAAATAGACATACAGTTTTCCTCATCTTCCAACTCCATTCAATATGACATTCGTTATCTTGACGTTCTCTATTTCATGAGTATCAAAGGTGTTGCTTCTGTCTTCGGCCTTGATGTTCTCAAAATAAAAATTACTCAGCATGAACGGATGCCTTTTTTTTATCCTGAAAAAACTGCTGGCATTGATAGTGGAATTACGGATTGTTACGTTGTAGACATTTGAGATGGGCATGTCAGTACGTTGCTCTAGCTGATGAAATTGTGTCCAAGTTGATACTTCGAAGGCGGCGTATTTTGTGGTTCCCGTCAGATTTTCTACAAGCACATCGCCATAGCATTGTGGCGTGTCAGCACGCATCTTAAAGAGAAGCATGTGGTCGGCATCGTCAAAATGACAATTACGCATGATGACGTTATGACAGTCCCATGCCTCACTGCCGAAGGTGATGCCAGCATTGGTACGATTGCCAAACGTGCAGTTTTCGACAAGCACATGGTTGACGGACCCTGCTGTGGAGTCTTGATCAACGAAAGTACCTTTGCCGCCTTTCAGACAGACTCCGTCATCACAAACATTGATATAACAGCCCTTCACTAACACATTGTCACAAATGTCAAGGTCAATGGCATCGCTGCTGGGTGCATGTGTCGTTCCTTCCGCTGGTGACTTGATGAAGCAATCAAGAAATTTTATTCTGTTTGACTTATAGAGATGACTTGTCCAAAAAGGACTGTTGACCAAGCTTACATTCTGGATAGTAACATCGTTGGAATGGGAGATGTAGAGCAACTGTGGTCGGAGTGCCTCCAAGTTGGTGCATCTTGGATTCTGTTTGCGGCGAATCCAAAATTCGTCCCAGAATCGTTGTCCATTACCATTTATTCTCCCCTTTCCCGTAATGGTGAATCCATCACAGTGCTCGGCTGTTATCAATGCGGCGAAATAGTTAATCATTTTACCCTCCATGTGCATACTGATGAGCGGATAGTGACGGATATCGTCTATGCCTTTGATTGTTCCGCCTTTTTCAAGATGCAGATGTACGCCTTTCTTGAAGAACAAGGCTCCTGTCAGAAACGTCCCGCTTGGCACGACCACAACACCGCCACCTTCTTTAGCACATCGGTCAATCACGGCCTGTATTGCAGAGGTCTGAAGAAGCATGGAATCGTTTTTCACTCCATACTCGGTGATGACAAACTTCTTGCCCAGTTTGCCTACTTCTATTTTGGCAGTGTCGTTAAACCACTCGCTTATCACTGTGCCGCCAGGCCACAGGTTGGGGCTCTTTACTTTTTTCTTCCCACTTGTTTCCATGCAGGTCAGAATGCAGAATAATAAAATGATGATTTTTCTCATGATTTTTTTCATTTGATAATGAATCTGCCCACATCTTGTAGATCACAGATGCGGTTAGGTGCCTGGATGTTCTCAAACACCACATCCTCAATAGGCCGCTCAGGGAGACCTATGGCTCTGACGAGTTTTGGGCATTCATCAACTATAATATCCTTGAAATGAAACTTTCTGAAAGCGGGTGTCAGCTCGTTGATCGGACGGGCTGGCAAACGATGAGCCAGATCACCCACCCATTTCTGTGAGCCCAGCATGTCCCAGTAGAAGGCAGCGTTGTCGGTATGTATGATATGTACACGTTCCATCCATACGCCCTCTGCTCCGCCTCCACGAGGGCGGCGTGTCTTGATGAAAACAGGGAAATGGGCATTTTCCATCACGCAATCGTGCATGTAGACATTTCTTATCATAGCAGCCGTCTCACTGCCGATGGCGAGACCACCCACACCACGCTTCACCCTGCAATGGCGTATCACAACATTCTCTGTTGGCCGATTCTTATGCAAGCCATCATAACTGCGCCCCGATTTTAGGGTGAAGCAGTCATCTCCACAGTCTAATGTTGTATATTCCACGAGTGTGTTTACGGAAGAGTCGATGTCTATGCCATCGGTCCGCCCTACACCAAAGCTGTTGACGGAGACCCCTCGGATGATGGTGTTTTCACAATAGGTAGGAGAGATGTTCCAGAAAAGTGACTGTTCGAAGGTGACGCCCTCTACCAAAATGTTCTTGCAATGTATAGGACCAAAGAAAACAGGCATGAAAGTAGGTTGACCCTCCTTTCCGTCGAAGATTCTCTCTTCCAAAGGAATTTTGTTCAAGTCTTCACTCACGCCCCCATCCTGCCGACGGCTAATCTCACAGTCGCGTGAGGGTGACACTAATTTGCCTTCCCCGGTGATGGCTATATTCTCCGCTCCATTGGCATACACCATTGCCCCCAGAGAATACATGTCGATGCCCTCGTAACGGGTGAGTACAACAGGCAGGTAGTCGGCTATCTCACCGCTGAAATGCAACTCAGCACCTGCCTCAAGATGCAGATTGATATTGCTGCGGAGAATCAGCCGACCTGTCAACCAATTGCCTTTGGGCACGATAACGGTGCCTCCACCTTTGCTTGCCAGTCGGTCGATGATGTTCTGTATGGCTCTCGTACTCTTTACGTTCTGGCTCACACCCGCCTCTTTGATGTTTACCTTCCGTTTGGGAAAGAAGGGACGCCGCAGTTGAGGCATCTTAAATGGTGCCGAGATTGGTGCTATCTCGGCTGGCATCTCCTTGGAATGCAGGTGCCAAGTGCAGGAATCGCATAGCAAGTCACTCCCTATCTTTGTCTTAATAAGGATATGGTTGTCGCCTTCCGAAAGTGTGACCTTAGGCCACACAAGCCGGCATATCTCATCACGTCGGGCTGTACCTATTTTTTTCCCGTTCACGAACAGCGTTGCCTTCTCCACATTTCCATAAGCCTTGACATCTGTAACGGCATGAGTTCGATTGACAAACCGTCTGCCCGTCAAGTAGACCATTGGCTTCTGTGTCCAGTTAGCTTTGTAGAAGTAGTAGATATCTTTGCATGTTTTTCGGTCGTAGGTCACCACGCCCTTGTCGTTCATTCCCATCTTGTCGCCTTCGTTGCGGATAGAAGTCTGCATGTCGGCGAACTGCCATACCGTCTTGCACCAAAGCCACTGTTGGTCCTTAATGGCTTTCCAGTAACCCTCATGTGTGAGGAGCTGATACTCTTCAGCGTGGGTTTTGGCCTTGTCATAACGTGGATCATAGTGCAGGTTGATGCTGCCGGCATCTCCATATTCAGAGATACCCAGTGGCTGTGCATGAGACGTCTTGCGCACTTTCTCGTAGAATTGCCTAACCTGCTGCTCATTGCCTGGTTTCCTGAAGTATTTGTTCCATGCCATCAGATCGGAACATCCATAATAGAACTGATGGTCCACACATGTTGCCAAAGTGGTCAGTCGGCACGGATCTACACTTTTATACAGTTTATGAAGTTCGCGTACAAAAGGTTGTGGAGCATCGTAGGCTTTATAACGTTTACCGTCGGTAACTAACAGCTCATTAAAAATACCCCAGAAACAGATAGAAGGATGGTTAAATTTCTGATAGACCATCTCCAAGGCTACCTGACGAGCATTGTCCTCCAATCCTGTCTGATGCAGATATCCCGTAAAGTCGTAGCCACCTGGTCCACAAAGCGGTATTTCGCTCCATACCACTATACCCATCTTGTCACACAGATTGTAAATAGGTTCTGCATGAGGATAATGCACCAGGCGCAGCATGGTGGCACCCGACTCCATGATAAGACTCATGTCATGGTTATAGTCTTCCTTGGTGAGTGCACTTCCCTTTCCCTCAATGTCCTCATGACGATTGAATCCTCGAAGATTATAGGGCTTGCCATTTAGGAAAAACCCCTTGTCAGCATCTACATAGAAATAGCGAAAACCTGTCTGTTCATCGACAGCGTCCAACAAATTTTTGCCGTCATAAAGTTCCACCATGATGGTGTACAGATAGGGATTGGCCCTGCCATTCCACAATATAGGATGTGGTATTTTGAATGGTTGTCTCACATTCTCGCTGTTGACAACGGATTCATGAGAGGATATAATTTTCCCGGTGGCATCCATGATGGAGGTCTTCAGCCTCAAGTTTTTTTTAGCACTCTTGAGTGACAAAAGGGTCTCTACGGTCAATTCTGCCGCATTTTCTGTGACGTTGTCTTGATGGATCAGCACACCAGGGGAGGCATAGAACAAGGGTGAAATACAGTCTTGCTCCGTAATGAGAAGATGACACGGTCTGTGGATCCCGCCGTATATATTGAAATCGCCAGAGATAGGCAGTACATCTGTGCGGAAAGCATTGCTGACCCATACTTCCAGCTCATTGTTTCCTCGTTTTACATAGTCAGTTATTTCCAGGCAGAATGATGTGTAGCCTCCTTTGTGCTGCCCTACAGTCTGACGGTTGATGAAAACATCTGCCACGGAGTTGCACCCCTCGAAATAGAGGAAAAGTCTTTTTCCTTTCATCTGGGGCGTAATGTCCAGACTCCTGTGGTATACCATGGTTTCGCGGTTATAGTATGTGCTATCCACATATTTTGCGTTCCATGTATGGGGAAGCGTGACAGGAATGTCCTTGACGTTGAGGTTGCTGATAGGTCGGTAGCTCCATCCGTCATTCAACGGAATGATCTGTCTGCCCTCAACCCAAACTGTTACTGTCAAAAGGATGATAAGTGTGATGAATTTCCTCATGTTGTTTGTTTGAAGAATGTCCGGACTCCACGATGTTGTGGAATCCGGACAGCATGATTATTTTAATATCCCGGGTTCTGTGTGAGATTAGGATTCTCGTTGATAGCACTCTGTGGGATAGGGAACAATTTCATATAGTCTTGTACGGTATATCCCGCTTCTTTGGCTTTCTCAATGAATTTTCCAAACCTGATGAGGTCGGTGCGGCGGTGTCCTTCACAGTACAACTCACGGCCACGCTCGTCGCAGAGAAACTCGCGTAGCGATTCCTTTGTAAAATTCTCCAGCGAGATGGGAGTGGCATGGCTGCGTGTTCTCACCTGATTAATCAGGTCGATAGCCTCCTGTGTCGGCCCGTTGAGTTCGTTAAGTGCCTCGGCTCGTGAAAGAAGAACATCGGCATAGCGATAGACAATGAAGTCATTGCCACTCATCTGACCAGCTTGGTCAGGATCCTCCGTATACTTCATTGGAGCCGCACCAGTAGCCTTTGAGTCCTTCACCTCACGGAAGTCTACCTCATTTCCATCCTTGTCGATGTAGTATCTCACAATAGTCTCAAGGCGAGTATCCTGACTCTCATACTTGTCGTAGAACGCCCATGGCATCTTCAGACCACCGGCAATAGACAACTGGTTGCCACCACTGCAGCGGTAAAGAGGTACAGCGGGAAGTACAGCAGAGAGATAATTCCAGGCGAATCTTTGGTCAGACATGATGCGCTGAATGGAGAAGATTCGCTCTGTGTTGCTGGTGCCCTCATTGTCGATGGAAAAAACCGACTTGTAAGATGGCATGAGCGAGTAGACACCGAGATCCATGATTTGCTTTGCAGTATTGGCTGCATTCTGCCATTGTTTGTCGTTCAGGTAGATTTTCATCAACAATGTGAGTGCCATGCCACGGGATACTCGTCCAATGCTCTCAGATGTCTGCTTTACATCCAAGGACTGATAACTGTCAAGAAGCTCGTCTACCATGAATTGTACATATTCATCTTTCGATGGGCGGGTGGGAGTCCATTTCTTATACACGTCATTGGCAATATCGGCATCGGTGACGATGGGAACAGCACCCACCATATCATACAGGTAGTTGGCATAGAGCACGCGCAACACACGGAGCTCGGCGATATATTTCTGCTTCTTGGCCTCGTCTACTGAAGATTTCTGGAAATCATCTATGATTCTTGTGGCCTTGGTGATGCCTTTCTGATAATTGTAGTAGCATGTAGATGGCTGCATGCTGTTGGCTGTCCATTGGAAACGTTCGAGCTGCTGCCATGTGCCGCCCCAACCGGTGTTCAGTTCATCGGTGGGTAATTCCGAATAGGTCCAGCCGGCATTGTTGAGCCACTGCATCACCAAGCTATTTGCTAAGGTGTTGTAAACTCCTATGGCAGATGCCTCCAGATCGCTCTCACTCACAGGGAAGTTTTCCGAGTTGATCTGACTGAAGTTCTCGTAGCTTAGATCCGTACATCCAGTCATTATAACAGAGATGCATACTGCCCCTAATATTTTCTTGGTTATATTTTTCATAATGGTTATGGTTTAAAATGTTAACTCAACTCCTAAAGAAAAGGTTCTCTGGTTGGGATAGGCTGTAAAGCCTTCTGTCTCTGGGTCAGAACCCGAGTAGCCGGTGATCACGAACAAGTTCTGTGCATCGAAGTATACTCTGGCATTGCTAAATAGTCCGCTAAACCATGTCTTGGGGAAGGTATACCTCAGCGTGATATTTTTCAAGCGCAGGAAATCAGCATCTTCTACATAAAAATCAGTATTGGATTCATATTTATTGTAGAGACCCGATGGAAATTTGCCATTAGGATTGGACGATGACCAGCGGTCGAAGGAATCCAAAGTGACATTGTCACTGTATCTGAAACGGTCGGAGCTAAGAAAGGTCTGGCGAGTGGAGTTGAGTAGCTGACGGCCTAATTCTCCATAAAGGAAGAAATACAAGTCAAAATTTTTGTACCTCAGTGTGTTACCAAGTCCGAAGCTCAAGTCAGGTGCTGAATTTAGGATGATGACCTTGTCTGCATCATCAATCTTTCCGTCAGGTTTTCCTGAGAGCTGGCGGTGTCCCTTGTCATCAAGCAGGTATTTTCCATCGGCGTCGAGCAAATAGCCATTGAGATCTTTCACTTTGATGCTTCCGGGAGGGGCGTCAGGCATCCATGACACGGTCTCACCAGCCTGAATTAGACCGTCACTTTTATATCCGAAGGTGATGTGAAGAGGATCTTGCTCATGTTGGTAGACAGAGAGTATGCTATATGGATTGCGCTCTTTCCAACTGTCCTTGTAGCTGTAGAAATTGAGGTTGGTGAGCCACTTGAAGTTCTTGTTGCTTATGTTGACACTGTTGATTTGTACCTCAAATCCTTTGCTCTGTGTCTTGCCCAGATTGTCGGCCACAGAGCTCACAGGATAATAGCTACCTACGGAGCGGCTGCTCAGCAAATCGGAAATGGTTTTTGTGTAGTACTCGAAAGTACCTGTCAAACGATTGTTAAACAGTCCCCAGTCCAAGCCAATATTAAACTCTGTGGTCGTTTCCCATTTCAGTCGCGGATTGGGAAGCTGGCTTTCTGACACTCCAGTATACAGAGTGTTACCAATTACATAGTTGGAGGAACCGGCAGAATAGAATCCATAAGCATTGCCGCCAATCTCGGCATTACCCGTCTGGCCGTAACTCAGGCGTAGTTTCAGGTTTGAGATTACTGACTGATTCTTCATGAATGGCTCTTCTATCACACGCCATGCAAAAGCTCCAGAAGGAAAATATCCAAAGCGGTTGTCCTTACCGAAGCGGTCGCTTCCATCTGCACGGAGTGTGAAAGTGAAGAGATACTTATCGGCAATATCATAATTGATACGTCCAAAATAGGATAGGTATTTTGAGATTGACTTGCTGCTTTCCACCTTTTTTGTCAAGTCGCCTCCCGCTTGAAGGTTGTTCACGCCAAATACATCGGAGACGAAATGGTCATTATAGCCATACAACATCTCGGTGCTGAATTTCTGGTATGCATAACCAGCCATCACCTTAAGGTTATGATTGCCAAAAATCGTCTTGTTGTAGGTAAGGGTGGCATCCAGAAGATAGTCGTTTTTGTGGTTCTCTGTAATGGAGCCTTTGCCTTTAACTGCACGGCCATCAAAATGTGATGTCGGATAATAGTTGGTGGCACGGGCAGTGGAAGAATTGACCCCCCAACTCATACGGAAATCCAAACCTTTCATCAGTCTAACATTCCAGTAATTGGTAATCAGTAACCGCATCGTATGGTTCTTGTTTTCCACCTCTCTCCATTCAACGGGGCTCGCTCCTGGGTGATTGGGGTTCTCCATGTAATTCCCTTCCTCATCATAGATAGGCAGGTATGCTGGGAACATCATGGCTGCTTTTACCACACCTTCGGAAGAGGGTGACGATGGCTGTTGAATGCGATCTTGATTGGTTTGGCTTCCGGAGATGGCCATTCCTGTTGTAAGCCATTTAGCCAGGTCGATGTCGAGGTTAAGGCGCCCCATATATTTCTGCATGCCACTGTTCACGATGACACCTCTTTGACCGAAATGACCTAAGGAGAAAAGGTAGCGCACTTTGCTTGCACCACCATTAATTGATAAGTTCTCTTCATTAATGACACCAGTGCGGGAAATCTCATCAAACCAGTCGGTTTGGTCCTTGGCCGAGGCCACCTGGTCGTCTGTATAGGCTATTCTTGGTGATGATGTGATGGTAGAGGGATCTGTAATCCCATAAGGAGCAATTTTGTTGTTATATAGCCATTCTTCCCTAAAATAGTCGTTGGCCAGCTTCATATAGTCCTGAGCTCCCACCATCTTATAGGGATTGGCGATGGTCTGTACGGAAACATTCGACTTAAAGTTGATGTTCATCTTGCCTTCTTTTCCTTTTTTTGTGTTGATCAGGATCACGCCATTAGCTGCACGTGCTCCATAGATGGAGGTGGCACTGGCATCTTTCAATACTTCCACCGATTCAATGTCGGCTGGACTCACTGAATTAATGTCGGCTCCTGGGAAACCGTCAATGACATAAAGAGGCTCATTTCCGGCTGAAATAGATGCCGAGCCACGAATCACCATGTCATAACCGCCTTCGGGAGATGCAGAATTCTGTCTGATTGACAAACCTGGAACCTGACCGACCAAAAGTTTTGATACTGAGGTAGTGGCGGTTTGTGGCACATCGTCCATTTTCATAGTTGACAGGGCTCCTGTCAGGTTTGACTTCTTCACCGAACCGTAACCCACAACAACCACTTCATCAACCAGTTTTTTGTCTTCCTCCATGGTGATAAATATGCTTTTCTGCCCTTTCACTGCAATATCCTGCGTCTGATAGCCCACATATGTGAACCGGAGGGTAGCCTGCGATGATGTGACAACAGAAAAATTTCCTTCCATGTCTGTCACTGCGCCAGTCTTAGAGCCCACCACAGAAACCGTGACGCCAATCAGTGGTTCTCCACTAGTGTCCTTCACGTTGCCTTTGACGACATTCTGTGCAAGACTCACCATCCACACTATGCTCATCAAAAGCATCAATACGATTCTTCTCTTTTTTTGCTTCATAATAGGATTTCTTAAAGATATTATATTAATGTGTAAGATATTATTCATGCTATTGATCCTCAACAATCTCTATACCCTAAGAAAACCAATTCTCACTTACTTAATGCAAGTCTATCTAACCTATACTAAATCGAATCCAGACGGAGTACATACGTTTTTCTTAGACGATGCAAAGATCTGAAATTTATGTCTAACAGATGATCTGAAATCAGTCTTTTGCCAATGTTTTTCGGGCATTGAAATTAGGAAAGGCATTCGATGGATGAAAAAAAGTCAATTATAGCTGTTTTTTCGTCATTTACCCATCTGCCATTGCCTATTTGAATTCTTTTTAGTATATTTGCAGGGCTGAAAAACCATATTTATATGCCTAAAACAATCCTACTTTTCACATTATTGCTAATCTTGCAACAGTGTGTCATGGCAAATAGTCCTAAGTCATTTGAGAGCATTAGCTTAGACCAGGGACTGTCGAATGGATATGTCATCGACATGGCCATCGACAAGAATGGCTTCGTATGGGTGGCGACTGAAAACGGACTGAACCGGATTTTGGGAAATATGTGTACGAAGGTCGAATGGGGGAACCCTGACTATGCCAACAAGGGATTAAGGGCTGTCTGCTACAACGCCTTTAACGATGAGATATGGGTGGCCGCCCACAATGGTATCTTCATTTATGATGGAAAAGGATGCAAAATCAGGAAACTGGAGGCGAAAGATGGGCTGACAGGTATTAAACCCAAGGCCATGACCCAAACGAAAGACGGTAATATCTGGATCTCATTTGAAGATGGGACCATCCAATGCTATTGCATAAAGAAAAAAAAGTTCAGCACCTTTCGAATAAATAAAATTGTGGGGAAGGCTGTGTCTTTGTCTTTATGCATCGACGATGGTATGGGAAATCTGTATGTGGGAACCACAAACAATGGCCTATATGTGTTCAGCCTGAAAAAGGGCAAGGCAAAACTCAGTCGGCATCTGACCTCGGAAAAAGGCGACATTCCCAACAACCAGGTTCGAAAAGTCTTCTTCGATCACTTCAACCAGGTATGGGTCGGAACAAAAAACGGACTGGGGCTTTTGTCATCTCATGCAGAGAAAATGATTGCTTTCAGGCATCGGGAAAATGACACCACATCCATCTGTGGAAACAATATTTTTGATATCTTAGAGATAGACAACAGATTATATATTGCCACAGACGTGGGCGGTATTAGCATATTGGACCTGGAATATCTTTCACCAAAGGAGAGGGCCTCGTTTAAATTCAAGAATATCACGAAGTTTAACACTAACCTGCCTTCCTCCTCCATCAGATCGGTGAGAAAAGATTCGTTCGGAAATCTTTGGATAGGATGTTATGGAACCGGTGTTTCGGTGATGAGCACGCGACCTTCCTTGTTCAGGATATTTCCGTATTTCAAGGATGGGCACATGATGACCCTGCCAAGGAGTGTCTATGGGATTTCCACCGAGAATGACCATCTGTGGCTTGGAGGAGACAACGAGGTCGCACTTTTTACCAATGGCCATTTTAGTAGGTCATGGAACCTTGGCGAGTCACTCTCTACGGTCAACACAATCTATATCGATAGTAAGAAGCATTTGTGGATAGGACTGAATGATTTTGGTGCTATCCGATTTTCTCCAGGCAATGGACAGATGATTCATATCGGCCAAATGCTGAAATATCAGGACGTGCATGCTTTTCTAGAAGGGAAAAATGGTAAGATGTGGATCGGATCGGATATTGGTCTTTTCTCCTACCAAGATGGTATCATCACCAAAGAGGAAAGATTCAACAGCAAAATGACCTCAGGCACCATCTACACGTTGGCTTCTGACCAAGAAGGCAGAATTTGGGTAGGCACGATCGGTGGAGGAGTCTTTGTCTTTGACTATAATGGAAATCTGGTGTTACATCTATGCATGAAGAATGGGTTTCCCACTAACAGGGTCAATCATATTGTTCAGGACATGAATGGTGGTATCTGGGTTGCCTCATATGAAGGACTTATATACATCCCCGACACCAAGGACCTGGGCACATTCTTTCTGTACGACTCGAGAAAAGGCCTGAAAGATAACAATATACGTGCCATTCAACAAGATTTGCAAGGCAATATATGGGTCAGTACATCTATCGGTATATCTTGTTTTAACGTGCAAAGACGCCAGTTCTATAATTATGATTACAAAAACGGTATTCCAAGAGGAAGCTTTGTCGAAGGAGGAACTTCTATTGACAAAGAAGGAAACGTGTACTTCTGCTCACCCCTCGGGCTATGTTATTTTAATCCCCTCGACATCAACAAAGAAAAAAAAGTGTCTTCTGTGCAGATCGTGTCGTTTGAAAGCCTGGTGGCTAATGGAACGGAAGATATGCAAAAAAACTACATCTCCGACAGCAAGAACTCAATCTACTTAGACCATGACAGAAATTCAATAGAGGTTTCTTTTTCTGTCACCGACTTTGCCCAAGTCAACAATGTCGACTATATGTACCAAATGAAGGGCCTTGATGACAAATGGTATGATACAAATGGTGACACAAAAGTCATTTTTAGAAGCCTCCCACCAGGCGAGTACGTTTTTACAATAAAGGCAAAGCTCAAAAACAGTGACTGGACAGAAGCAACATTTACGGATGTAAATATAGTGGTTAATCCTCCAGTATGGCTGACATGGTGGGCCAAACTTCTATATATGCTCGCTATTCTTGGAATTATCATTTACTATATCCTTTCCTACCGACGCAAATTGCAGTTGAAAAGTTCACTGTTACTGGCACAGCATAAAAACCGTCAGCAAGAAGAGTTACATGCGGAACGCCTCCGCTTCTTCACCAATATTACACATGAGCTCCGCACACCACTGACCCTTATTATCGGACCAGTTCAGGATCTGGCAGACGACCGGCAACTGCCTGAGAGATATCACAAGAAAATAGTTTCCATCAGTAAGAGCGCGGAAAGACTGCTCACACTCATCAATGAAATTTTAGAATTTCGCAAGACTGAAACTCAGAACCGAAAGCTGACAGTGGCAAAAGAAGACCTAAAAGGACTTGTGGAAGAAATAGGTCGTCATTTCTATGACCTGAATCGCAATCCAGAAGTAGAATTCTCTATCAGCATCAACCCCGCCACGCCACCTTTGTATTATGACTCTGAAGTGATAGAGACAATCCTTAACAACCTTCTCTCAAACGCCATCAAATATACACCTAAAGGGAGAATATCATTGTCCATGGACTATGATGCCGAAACTGTGAATATCAAAGTCGAAGACACCGGCTATGGCATCTCTGATAAGGCATTGCCATACATTTTTGACCGTTATTTCCAAGCTGACAGCAAGTATCAAGCATCGGGCACAGGAATAGGGCTTGCACTGGTCAAATCACTCGCAGAACTCCATCATGCTCAGATCAAGGTCCAAAGCGCAGAAGGGCAAGGCACACGCTTCATGCTTACACTTAGTATCCACAATGTATACCCCGACGCTCTGCATAAGGATGACATGAACGAGACTACAGTGGATAAAGCCGACAGTGAGGAGAAGGAAAGAGACAATGTTCAGTCGCCTCTGGTGCTTGTCGTCGAAGACAATGAAGATATCCGGCAGTATATACAGGAATCCTTGGATGCAGATTATCGTGTCATACAGGCGGCCAATGGCAAGATAGGCGAAACCATCGCTTTGGAAAGAATACCTGACATTATAGTGAGCGACATTATGATGCCAGTAATGGATGGTATAGAAATGACAAAACATCTCAAAGAGAATATTCTCACCAGTCATATTCCTATCATCCTCCTTACAGCCAAGACAGGTGTCAGTGACCGGGAAATCGGTTACAACAGTGGAGCAGACTCCTATCTTACCAAGCCTTTCAGCTCCAAACTTCTTGTAAGCCGTATTAGGAATCTGCTGTCGGGTAGGAGAAGACTTGCAGAGCTGATAGCGGAACGTATAGATATGGAGGGAATGATACCTGGTACCCCAGCGGATCCCAAGGATGATATGCCTGTCTTGTCTCACCTCGACCAGCAGTTTTTGGAAAAATTGAACCGTCTGATAGATGAAAATATCGTAAAAACTGATCTGGATATGGCTTTTCTCACTGATAAAATGGCCATGAGCCATTCGACTTTTTATCGTAAGGTGAAAGCGCTGACGGGAATGACCGCCGTGGTGTATATACGGACAGCAAAATTGCATCACAGTATGCAACTCCTGAAAACAGGAGAATACAATGTTACCGAAGTGGCTTATATGACAGGATTTAATAATCTCAGTCATTTCCGTGAAAGTTTCAAGAAAGAATTTGGTGTCACTCCCTCTCAAGTTTTGAAAGATAAATCAAAATGACGACGGAATAAGAATTGAATCTTCAGAAATCTGGGACTGTTAATATAAGCATCTGACAATTAGAGATGTACGTAAATTTTTATTGCTGTCCGCTAAAACTCAAAATGGTAAAAACATCCTGCCCGAAGCCCGATTTAACAGGGCTTCGGGCTTATTCTTTCATAAAGTAAGCCCTCTCTCATCAAACAGGCTCGGTTCAGGAGGTTTTTCCTTAGCCTCCTGAACCATTTTAGCCCGGTCTTATTCGGGCTCTTCAATGAAAGTGTAGCAGTTTACGTAATACATGAGCATTGAGCCATAATATTTAGAGCTCAAAAAAGTTTTAGCAGACAGCAATGGTTTGCATACTTTAAAATCCGCTACAAATAAACATGTATGCTTATTTTCTGTCTGGCTTTATGAAGAAAAGTAACTACCCGGTGGTACGCCGTATTGGGCTTTGAAGCATCGGCTGAAATAACTCGGTGATGAGAATCCGCAAAGCGAGGATATCTCTGTGAGGTTGTATCTGCCTTCCTTTATCATGCGGGCGGCATGTTTAAGGCGTATAGCCCGAATGAATAGGCTTGGCTTCTGTCCTGTAAGTGAATGCAGTTTACGGTAGAGGGTGGAGCGACTCAGGCAAACATCGGCAGCCAAAGCATCAATGTCGTACTCTTCGTTATGGAGATTACGCTCTATTGCCTCGACGGCACTGCGAAGAAACTTTTGGTCGATCTCATTGAGTGTTACTGCCTCTACTTCTACATTCTCGCCTTTCATGAATTCCTGATTGCGCTGGCGCTGTAATTCCAGCAGATGGCTGATACGCAACTGCAGCATCTCCATATTGAACGGCTTGGGCAGGTAGTCGTCGGCTCCTGCGCGTAATCCCTCTATCTTGCTTTCTATAGCTGTGCGGGCTGTCAGCAGAATGACCATTATGTGGGATGTGTTGATGTCTTGCTTGATACGGCGGCAGAGTGTTATACCATCTATGACGGGCATCATTACGTCGGATACTATCAGGTCAATATCATGCTCGGAAATCATGTTGAGTGCCTCCTGGCCATTGGATGCCTGATGGATGTTGTATTGCTCAGCCAGCTCGTCGCACAGAAACTGGCGGAACTCGTCGTTGTCGTCGACAATGAGCAGACTGACCTTCTGAGAGTCGCTTTCAGCCATTTCTACCTGCGGATGAGGCTCTATAGGCATGGGCTGTTCCTTAATCTTTAAGTTTGTCGGCAGAAGAATTTTGAAAGTGGTGCCTTCACCAAGTTTGCTGCTAACGGTGATACTACCACCATGAAGTGCCACATATTCTTTGGTTAGATGCAATCCGATGCCGGTACCGGGCACTGATTGGCTTGCCGTGTTTTTGCTTTGATAGTACCGATCGAAGATGTGAGGAATATCACGACTGGGGATGCCACATCCGGTATCCTTTACGGTAATGCTGAGCCATTCTGTATCTGTCTTGGCTACACTAACCTCTATCTGTCCTCCAGTAGGAGTGAACTTGAGGGCATTGCCAAGTAGATTGTATAGAATATGTTGCAATTTGCGACTGTCGAAATTGATATAGAGCTGCTCATCGTGAATAGCATATTTCAGATCGATGCCTTTTTGGATGGATATGGGTCGGAACGTTTCGCAGACTGCGCGTATAAAATCGATGATGTTGCCGCTGTTCAGTTCTAATTTTTGTTGCCCCATCTCCAGCTTGCGGAAGTCAAGCAGGTTGTTTACGAGCGATAGCAGCTGATGGGCATTTCGCTGGATCATCTTGAGCTGCCTGCTGATAAAAGAGAGATGTATTTGCTCTGGGTTGTCTTGTTGCCAGCGGTCTATTTTCTTCACCATGCTCTCCAACGGGGTGAGTATGAGTGTGAGTGGGGTACGCAGTTCATGACTTATGTTTGTAAAGAAGCGCAGCTTCATCTCTGTCAGTTGTATATCCATCTGATGTTGCTGCTTTTCCTTCTGACGCCTCAGATAGTAGCGGGTGATCATGCCTATCAGCAAGGCGACAGTAAGCAGATAAAGAAGATAGGCCCACCACGACTCGTACCAGGCTGGCAGCCGGTGGAGCATGAGGGCTTGGATGCTTTGTCCCCAGCAGCCGTATTCGTCAGTGGCCATCAGTTCGAGTGTGTAATTGCCTTTGGGCAGCAGAACAAAAGTTGCCTTGTTGACACCCTGTGGCAAATAGTGCCATTGGGTATCTATGGAGCTGAGCCGGTAGGCATAGGAAACCTTGTCGGCATGCAGATAGTTGAGGGAAGAAAATTGTATCTCGATGTTGACCGCATCATGACGGATGTTGAGCTCCTTGCTGTTCATGCCTACGATGCGTCGGACACCGTCGATGGAAACCGAGGTAACGATAGGTGATGCTCCGGATGACAACTTGTCGATGTTGGCCGACGGTTGGATGTAGAGTATGCCTCCTGCACCGTCAATCGTCACGTGGTCGCCTTCAGCCTTAACATTATGGAAACAATCCATCTGAATGGCCTTGTCGGATGACCGGAATACCCTGTAAGCCCCGCTTCGGGGATTGTATTCTTTCACCATCTGGTCGGAAAGAAGCCATAGATGGCCCTTGTTGTCGATGGTTATATGCTTGATGTTGTCGCCGCTGGCATTGCTGCCCTTGTCATCAATAGTGATCTTACCCGTTGCGGGATGATAGCATAGCAGGTCGCCATATTGAGTGGAGGCCCAGATACGCCCTTCACGATCTTCGGCTAAATCAGTAATTTTGCTTTTTGCTGAAAGAATCCGTTCGCCTTGTTTGGGGTTATAGCATGTCAGGCGGTTCTCATCGGAGGCATAGTATAGATTTCCGTCGTGGGCTTTTAATATAGCCACGACTTGTTTGGATGATACAGGGAGAGAGCTGATTTTTTTTGTTGTAGTATGGTATATGTCGATACCGTTCCGATGGCCGATGTAAACATCTCCATTTTGTGTATCGAGGATACAGTTAATCTCTCCCCGTGCCTTGACTTCTGCATGCGATTGGATGCTCTTCCCGTCGTACCAGAGATAATAAAGCTGATTCAATTTTTTTCCCCAAATGCCTTGCTTGTCATGGCGCTTGCAGAAATCCGTTACACTGGGTCTTGAAACGCTGCTGGTATTTTTGTCGAAGATAATGGCTCCTTTTTCCTGTTGATAGAGTGCTATGGGTTCACGATCCTGCCCCAGCCAAATGTTATCACCCTCTTTCACGGTATTTCGGATAAAAGGCCGGTTGTGCAACTGCTTTCTGACAGGTGAGAGGTCGTCTTTCATGATGCTCCTGTCGGGGTGCGAAAGGATAAATGTGTGGGGCGAGAAACCAGAAACCCATAGATTGCCCTTGTTGTCGAAGGCCATATTGTCGATGACGCTCATACCATCAGGCAGAATGCCGTCGAGGCTTACAGGACGTAGATTGTCGTCTGCGATGTCGTAGGCGCGAAGACCATACATTGTTGATGCCCATAGCCGTCTGGAGGATGTGTCGCAGACAAGATGAATGGTGAGTGAGGTGTTAATGTCACCGTATGTGCATGGAAAAGTCGTCACCCGGCGATGATCTGGGTCGTAGTGCATTATGCCCTTGCCCCAGGTGCCTATCCAGAAGCCATGGCCTGTGGGGTCTTCCACGAGGTCGGCAGGAGGTATGCTCTCATCCCAGTATTGCTCTTCAAACTGTCGGGTGGCTTGGTTGTATCTCACAATGCCTCCATCCCATTGGGTCACCCATATTCTGCCACGACGGTCTTGCATGATGCGCGAAGCCCATGCGTCATGCCCCTTCCATTTTGATTGGATGATTGACAGAAGGCGCATATGCTGGTCATAATGATAGACCTTTTTTGAAGAACAGACCCAGATGGTGCTGTCAGATGCTGTCAGGATGGGGCCTGTGGATTGGCCCACCAGCTGCCTGTCGACGACGTGGATGGTATAATCTTTTTTGTCGAGCATATAGAGTCCTTCTTTTGTGGAAAAAAGGATATGGTTGTGAAAGTCGCCTGCCAGACTGGTAATATCATTGCTTGCACCGATCAAGTCGGGATGACGGCGGTCAGAACGAAAGACATCGATCTGATAACCATTGTCACGACACAGACCGCCTCCTCTGGTTCCATACCAGATAAATCCCTCCTGATCCTGATAGATGCAATGCACATTTGCCACAGGCAGCTGTTGCTGAGTGGTCAGTTCTGTCAATACGTACTCATCTGCAGGCCGACTAATAAACGGACAGGGCAAAGACAGAAATATGGCAAGAAGCAGAATTGTTTTTAGTTGCATAAGAGCGTCCTTTTCTGTCGCAAATTTACAAAAGATTCTTAAACTGTCTAAATATTATAGGTGAAAAATTCTACGTAATTCCTCACTTTGCACAAATAGTGAAAGCAAAAGAACAGCACAGACAAGTAGTTTTCAGGTAAACAGTATAATTTTGCAGCCGGAAACAATCTGAAAGATAACTCTATTATTAATTAAAAATCTTTTTAACATGATTAACATGACCAAAACAAAATTTTTCTTTTTGGCTTTGTTCACCCTTTGCAGTATGGTGACCATGGCACAAAGTCAAAGGGTCAGTGGTGTCGTAGCCGACCAAGATGGACTTCCTGTCATCGGTGCCACGGTAGGTGAAAAAGGTACGAAGAACGCCACTGTGACCGACCTGAAAGGACACTTCGAGCTCCAGGTGGGTCAGAGGGCCCTGATTACTGTTTCTTACATCGGCTATAAGTCGCAAGACATTAAGCCTCTCAGCAGTCCTATGCACATCACTTTGGAAGAGGAGGCCAACGGGCTGAATGAGGTGGTAGTAATAGGTTATGGCACATCGCGCAGAAAGGACATTACCGGTTCAGTGGCTTCGGTCAACGGTGATAAGCTGAATTCTGTCAGCAGTACCAGCGTGAGCCAGATGTTGCAAGGCCGCGTTACGGGTATGTCGGCTACACAGAGCTCAGCTCAGCCTGGAGCAGGCATTTCTATCAATATCCGAGGTGCCGCATCTCCTCACGGAAGTAATGCACCGCTGTACGTCATCGACGGAGTGCCCATCCAGACGAATTCATCGGCAACACCGGGCATCACTACTCCGGGTTATGACTATATGGCTGGTGTAGACCGTGACCCGCTGAATACGCTCAATCCTAATGACATTGAGAGCATTGACGTGCTAAAGGATGCTTCGGCAGCTGCCATCTATGGTGCATCGGCAGCTAACGGCGTTGTGCTTATAACTACCAAGAACGGCAAGTCGGGCAAGCCTAAGGTAGAGTATCGTAGCGTCTTTACGGCTCAGCTAATGAAAAAATATCCTGAGGTGCTAAATGCCCGGCAATTCAGAGAGCAGGCTAACTTTTGGACAAAGGAGTATTACCTTTACAATAATAAGATGGGGCTGTATGGCGACAATCCCATAGACCTTAGCGGCTATCAGCCCGTATTCGCCAATGTAGATGGCTATACCGCCGACACGAAGTGGATTGACGAGGTGTCGAGAACAGGGTATATAATCGATCAGAACTTATCGGTTAATGGTGGAAATGATAAGACCAAATATTTCTTTTCTTACAATTTTTATGATAATCAGGGTATCTTAAAACAGTCGGGTCTGAAACGTCATAACCTGCGACTGAATTTGGATCAGGAATTCTCGAAAAGGCTTAAGGCTGGCATTAAGTTCAGCTACTCGAACGTGAATGCCAACAGCACCTCGGTAGGTACCTCGGGTAATGGTGATAATATGATTATGCGTATCATTGACTATGCGCCTGATATTGCCGTGAGGGACGAGAACGGCAATTATAACAAGAGCTATAATAAACTTTACACAAATCCGGTATCTTATTGTGATATAGAGGACAAGACCACGACGGAACGTGTGTTCGTTGCGCCTTCTTTTGACTTGAAATTGATAGATGGCTTAACCCTAAGGGGAGTGGGAGGATATGATACGCAGACATCTGTCAGAAAATTCTATATCCCGAAGCGTGCCAACAATGTAAATGCACAGGAGGGTATGGCCAGCCTGGGACACTCAAAGGTGGTAAATGCAAGTGTTGAGTCGTTTCTGAACTACGACAAGACGTTTGATAAAGTACATCATGTGTCGGCAGTGTTGGGTGCCGGTTACTATAAAACCTCCAGCGAGAGTTTCGGTCTTACGGGGTCCGACTTTTTTACTGATGCCTTTGGTTACAATAATGTAGGCATAGCCAGTGATAAGGAGAAGGAAGGTATCAGCTCCTATTATGCCGAGCGAACGAAGCTGTCGCAATTTTTCCGTGCCAACTATTCGTATAAGGATCGCTACATCGTGACCTTCACCGCTCGCCGTGACGGTTCAAGCTATTTCGCTGAGAACAAGAAGTGGGGCCTCTTCCCCAGTGCTTCTATAGCATGGCGGCTGAGTGAGGAGCCCTTCATGCAAAATGTTAAGGCTGTAAACAACCTGAAACTCAGGGTGGGCTATGGCGCTACAGGTAATGAGAATGTTTTGGGCACCAACTCGTTGTCGCTTTACCGTTCAGGTTATAACTTCCTCTTTGGTACGACGATGCACACGGGGCTGATGCTTACACAGATAGAAAATCCGGAATTGAAATGGGAAACCGACTACACACTGAACATAGGTATCGACTATGGACTGTTCAATAGTCGTATCAACGGCTCTATCGAATTCTTCCATCGTGGCGTAAAAGATCTGCTCGACTATCAGACCCTGCCTTCAAATAATGCAGTGGGGCGCGTAGCTGCCAATATAGGTGAAACCAAGAGCGAGGGCTTTGAGTTCTCCCTGAACAGCGACAACCTGAACAGCAAGACGCTCAAGTGGCAGACCACGCTGAATGTATCTTATTTTAAAGCAAGCTGGGTGAAGCGTAACCCTGAAGTGGCTTTGGCTGAATATATTGATGAGAAAGGAGAGATAGATGCCATCTATGGGTGGCAGACAGCAGGCATTATCCGCAGTAAGAGCGACATTCCATCGTATATGCCCGATGCCAAATTAGGTAATATCAAGTATGTTGACCAGAATGGTGATGGTGTTCTTGATGCCAAGGATGTGGTGAAGTTGGGTAACAGCACGCCACGCTGGATGATAGGCTTCGGCAATACATGGAGCTGGAAGGGCTTCGACCTGAATATATACTTCTATAGCGCCCTCGGCTTCAAAAAATATATAGGTAACTATAACAGCGGAACAGGAAGAACCTACGGCCAGATTCCCGTTGCTGCTAACCTCGGCAACAATGGCAATGCACCCAGCAACACCTATGCCAATGTTATGACAGACGTTTGGAACTCTCAGAACGGACAAGGCTGGATGCCTGGTATTGCTACCAATCCATACGACAGCAAGAATCCATCAGGTGCGAATGACTTCTTTCTGCAAGATGGCAGCTATGTCAAACTGAAAAACATCACCTTAGGCTACACGTTGCCACAAAGCCTGTTTCTGAAGAGCCACTTCATCCGTGGTGCCCGCTTTTTTGTTGATGCACAGAATGTGGCTACCATTACTGGATATGATGGCTTTGATCCTGAACTATCAATAGGCAATCCCTATCCGCAGGCTTTGTCAGTCTCATTAGGATTTAATCTTAACTTTTAACTCAGACGCAATATGAAAAAGATAATAATAGGCGCCATGATGTGCGCCGCAGTAATGGTGCCGTTGCTCACTTCATGTGAGGACATGTTGGAGACAAAGAACTTCACAGATATGTCACCAAACAATTTCTTCAAGACAGAAGGCGACTTGGATGCCGCTGTAACAGGACTTTACTTGCCCTTGACAACCAACTGGGGATATAGTGATGGCGGCACAGGAGGCTGGTATAACTCCCTTTTCAATGCAGATATAAATTCCTATTTTGCGGGAGGCATGGTTACCACTGATATCATGCGCCCCTACTCAAGTTATGTATATGATGAATTCAACGTTGGCCCCTCTACACGTGGCGCTATCAGCACTACATACAACGTATTGAGATTTGTAGCCCGAGCTACAGATATAATCAATCAGATAGAGAAAAGCACCGGATCTACAGAGGCTGTCCGTACTCGCTATGTCGCTGAGGCCAAGACTTTGCGTGCTTTCTATATGTATACACTGCTCGATTTCTTCGGACCGTTGAATGTAAAAATAGATCCGTCAAAGCTGAATGATAACACCATAGAGCCACGACCATCAAATGACGTCTATGTGGGATATATTGAGAAGGATCTTGATGATGCTATTAACACAGCTTCTTTCCCTGAGAAATATAACAATAATCCTGAGGAATGGGGAAGAATGTCAAAGGCAATTGCTTATGGTATCAAGCTTCGTCTTTATATGCATGAGAAGAATTGGCAACAGGCAAAAGCAGCAGCCCAGACGCTGATGGGAATGGGTTACTCATTGCTGCCCAACTATGAGGACGTGTTTAAGTCGGCTGTAAACGATGAGCTTATATGGGCCATTCCTTCAAACACGGCATCTGATAATTATTACGTGACAGAAGTGCTCCCTAATGACTTTAAGCGGGGCTATACAAGCAAGGGTAAATCGTATATCCGTGGAACGGATGACAATTATTTCTCCGGATGGAAGATTTATTGCATGCGTTGGGATTTTTATGACACCTTCGAGGATAATGACAAACGCAAACAGGTCATTCTCTGTGAATATGACAATTCAAGGAACGAACACATAACCAGAGAAAATGGCATGGTTGGAGCCATTCCGGTAAAGTTTATGGACACGCAGTTTGCCAAATGGGGCACACAGACAGCACAACCCATACTTCGCTACGCAGAAGTTCTGTTGTCGTTTGCAGAAGCCGAGAATGAACTCAATGGCCCGACAGCCGATGCTGTGAAGGCATTGAAGCAGGTGACCGACCGGGCCGGTGTGAAGATACCTGCCTCGGCAACTGCCAGCAAAGAGGCATTCCGCGACTATCTGCTGCTGGAACGTGGTCATGAACTTTTTGGTGAAGGCGTTCGCCGACAGGATCTGATACGTCATGGTGTATATATTAAGCTGGCTCGTGAGAGGGGCAACAATGCTCAAGACTACCAAGTGCTGTTCCCCATTCCGCAGTTTGCTATTACTGAGTCGAACGGTATTCTTAAACAGAACCCCGGATATGAAAATAAATAGTTCTTTTTCATAAAAAGTTGGTTCTTGTTTTAGCTAATGTAATTGTTGGTTCGAAGGGGCAGGACCTTTAAAATCCTGCTCCTTCTTTTACTGAAAAATGGTGATGACAATACGATATTTGATATTGAGCTTTCTGCTCCTGGCATGCCTTGGCGCAAAGGGGCAGACCATGGAGGAGGCCTTCAGAAATCCTCCGGCTGGGGCGAAGCCAATCATGATATGGCAGTGGATGGACGGACTCGTCACGAGAGAGGGTATAACAGCCGATTTGGAAGCCTACAAAGAGGCCGGTATTGGCGGTGTGCAGAACTTCCAGGTGGGTGGCCCCATGCAGACGCTTATCAAGGATACCACCAATGCCATCGGATCAGACAAATGGCAAAGGCTGATGCGATTTGCTATTGACGAATGCAGGCGCCTGGGTTTGTCGTTTGGTACGCATAATTGCCCGGGATGGTCGTCGAGTGCTTATCCGACAGTCAGACCGGAATATGCCATGCAGCAGCTTGTGTGGAGCAAGACGGTAGCATCAGGCAGAAAACGCACTTATCTCGTCCCTCCTAAAACAGATCCCCAATATTGCTATTATAGGGATGTGGCCGTCATAGCTATTCCTGATAACGACAGTGTGTCGTTGAGCCAAGTTGTGAACCTGACAGATAAGATGGACCGCAAAGGAGTTCTGCATTGGCGGATGCCAAAAGGACGCTGGCGAATATATCGCTTCGGGCATACACCCACAGGGAAGACCAATGCCGGTACAGCGCCTGAGAGCGGTGTGGGATTAGAGTGTGACAAGATGAGCCGAGAGGCTGTCAGGCATTTCTGGGAGACCTATCCATCTGTATTAATGAGCCTGGCTGGCGATGAAGTTGGTAAGACGTTCCAGCGGTTGGAAATTGACAGCTATGAGGCCGGAGGCCAAGACTGGACTTCAGCGATGCCTGTGGAATTTCAGAAGCGGCGTGGCTATGACATGTTGACATGGTTGCCCGTGGCTGCGGGGGTTACCGTTGAAAACAGTGTGAGCAGCAAGAAGTTTATGAACGACTGGCGTGAAACGGTTACCGACCTGTTTGCCGAGTACTATTATGGCTATATGAGCCAAATGGCTCATGAGCACGGCTTGCAGCTGTTGGTACAGCCCTATGGAACGGGGGGAGGACTAGGCCGCTTCAATCCTATTAATACTGGCAAAATCTGCCGGCAGCTACGGGCAGACGATCCCATTAGTGCCGAGTTCTGGACCCACCCCACTAACTGGGGATGGAATGACTTGCCGAGGGTGGTAGATGAGGCGAGACGGGCGGGCCACGAAATTGTCTACGCAGAAGGATTCACTTGCTGGCCCTTATATGCGTGGAAAGATGACCCTGCGCGGTTGAAAGCCATTGCCGACTCGGCTTTTTGCAGTGGCATCAACAAAATGATGCTCCATGCCGGCGCGCAAAATCCTTGGGTAAAAGCTAAGCCCGGCATGTCGTTTGGCATGTGGGGAACACAATGGACGCAAGGACAAACATGGTGGAAGGATGGGGCTAAGCCTTTGTTCACTTACTTAGCCAGATGTCAGGCTTTGTTGCAGCGAGGTGTATACGTGGACGATTTCAAGAGCAGGGAAGCCTCACTGACTGCTGATTCTCCCTTCATTCATTGGATACACCGTAAAGACGCCGATGCCGATATTTATTTTGTAGCCAATACCAAAGACAGTAAGCTGATGCCGATGGTTACTGTTGCAAGTAAGGGCAGGCTTCCTGAGGTGTGGGATCCGGAAACGGGAAATATGTATGAGGCAAAAAAATGGCAAATGGCAGACGGCAAGACACAGGTGATGTTAAATCTGACCACACGGAGAGCCGTGTTTCTTGTATTCAGGCATCCGACAACTCAGACTTGTTCGGCAAAACAGCCTCTCTCAGACAACCCCATTGACACCATTCCCATAAATGGAAAGTGGAAGGTTGGATTCGATGAGGGTAAGGTAGTTGAATGGACATCGCTGATACCTTGGAACGAGTCGGCCGACAACGATATCAAATACTTTTCAGGTACAGCCCGTTATGACCAGCATATATATCTGAGCGAGGTAAACCGCCATTATCGATACATCCTCGATCTTGGCGAAGTGAAGAATCTTGCAGTGGTCAGGGTGAACGGAAAGGTATGTGGCACACTCTGGCGACCGCCCTTTACCATTGACATCACCGAGGCGTTACTTGGCGGTGACAATCTGCTGCAGGTTGATGTCACAAATCTATGGGTGAATCGTATGGTGGGCGACGAACAGGAACCTGACGACGTGGAATGGTCGGAACCCGTAACCTTTGGAGCAGCTCCCCATTCACCGGTCATTGGCCGATTTATGAAAAAAGTGCCCGATTGGCTTCGGCTGGGTCAGCCACGCCCCTCCAAGCGCAAAACCGTGGTCTCGTTTAAGTTCTTTGATAAAGACACACCGCTTCTACCCTCAGGTTTGATAGGCCCGGTATTGCTAAAGAAAACAGCATCTCTCGTAAAGCAACCTTCCGTGGAGAAAGAGCTATGGATAAAACACGGAGAGCATCCTATCTACGGCATACTGAGTACTCCGGACAATGGACAGAAGAAGCATCCAATCGTAATTGCGGCACATGGCTTCAATGGAACACATCATTTTGGGCGAAGTTACTTCAAAATGCTGAATGAGATGGGATACATGTGCTATACCTTTGATTTTCCGTGCGGAGGTATAGAAAGCCGGACAGACAACAATACGGTAAACATGTCAGTGACAGACGAGCAGAAAGCATTGGAGGATGTAGTGAGATATTTTAAATCGCGATCGGATGTGGATAAGAAGAATATCGTGCTTCTGGGTAGTAGTCAGGGCGGCCTTATAGCTGCCCTGACAGCTGCCAGTATGCAGAAAGATATCAGCAAACTGATTCTCGAATTCCCTGCCTTCTGCCTGCCGGACAATTGGAATAGCCGTTATCCGCAGCTATCCGATATACCAGATACCACAAGAGTATGGCGGGTTCCCATAGGACGACAATTCTTTCTCGAACTTCGGAATATGAATCCCTACAAGGCTGTTAAGGCATATCGTAGGCCTGTTCTTATCATTCACGGTGATGCTGACCATGTAGTGCCAATAGACTATTCACTTCGGGCTCTTAAACTGTACAAGGATGCCCGGCTGCTTGAAATACCAAATGCCGGACATGGTTTTGGCGCGGAGGATTTTCAACGCTCTTTGGCATGTATACAACGGTTTTTGTGCCCTTTCAGCCATGTTGGCGACATGACGTTACCTTAATTCCGCAACTAAGTGCATAGTTTGTTGTTAATCTTTTTTATTAGTCTCTGAGGAGCAATAAGTTCCTCAGAGACTTGTTATGTGCAGAATTTTCACTAACTTTATAGTGCCAAAACAAAAGAAGCAATATTCTCAATGACATGGCAGAAGTAGCAATAAAAAACGATAATATTGTTCCCTACGGTGGAATTTTTTTTGCGATGAACGAATTCAGGCGCACCTGACTGGGCAAACTGGCAGAGGATGCACCAAACGTTTTGGAGGGGCTGGCGTTTGTAACCTCCGATGGGGTAAGGGGGTATTATGCTCGCATATCAACCAACACATGGTAAAAAGCCTGTCCGAACAAGAGGAATCGCATTCTTGGCGGTTTGGGCCTCAACGCTCTGATACTTTTAGTAGGGTTGCAGAATTGAACCTTCACGCTAAATTTCTTCCCCTTGCAGATTCCGCAGATTAATTGGTATGCTGCTCGGTCTCCACCTCCCACTCATCAACTGTGTGCTTATCGGCATCGAAGCGGACGCCTATTTTTACCACCCTTCGTCCGTCGGAGCGGTAAGGCTTGGCATAGCCGCGGGCATCGATCTGTTCGAGGGCATGGCGGGCGCTGTCGCCGACCTTCAGCTCCATGACGTAGATGGTGTCGGGCATGAAGATGACCATGTCCACACGGCCGCCCGCCACCTTCACCTGCGTGCGTACGTAGACGTTGAGCATAGAGAAGATGAGGTAGAAGGTGTATTCATAGAATCCTTCCTTGGTCTTTGCCTCGGCGAGCTTCTGCTTGAAACCCTCCACATAGGGGATGCCGGCAAGATATGCCTGCATGTGCTGCATGGCCAGATCGATGTCGCCCTGCTTCAAGGCTTTCCAGAACTTTGCCGCAAAACCTATCTGTACGTCGCCACTGTTCAGTCCGGTGTAGGTCGGCAGCAGCCCATAGATATATCCTACGCGTACCTCCTGGTTGGGGATGGCAAGGTAGTAGGCCTCGGTGTCGGGGTCGTAGTCCTTGATGGTGAGGTATCCGCTCTGATAGAGCAGTGGCAGGGCATCCTTCATGTTCTCCGTAGGCTGGTCGAACGCCGACTCCGGTACGTCGAGCGAGTCGAGCGAGGTGATGTCGGTATGGAAATGCTGCAGCTGCTTGATGAGGAAGGTTGGTGTGCCGGAAGCAAACCAGTAGTTCTTCAGCAGGCGGTCGCCGAGGGCGTTGAGCAGACTGAACGGATTGAAGACAGCTTCTGCGCTGCAGGCAAAATGATAACCGTCGTATTTGAACTTGATCTTTGCATACATCGCCTCCGGCGTCAACTTGAAGTCCTTTGCCATTGCTTCGATGTCCTCTTTGAAAACCGTCTTCACTTCTTGCTCCGTAAAACCGCAGATGGTGGCGAAACGGGGGAGCAGAGAGACATTCTTCAGGTTGTTGATGGTGGAGAAGATGCTCAGCTGTGAGAACTTCGTGATGCCGGTGATGAAACAAAACTTTATGTAAGCCTCGTTGGCTTTCAACGGAACGTAGAACTCTTGCATAACCTTGCGCATGGCATCGAGCGTAGCTTGGCTGTGGAGCACGTCGAGCAAGGGCGCGTCGTACTCGTCGATGATGACCGCCACCTGTTTGCCCGTCTTCTCCATGGCACGGTGGATGAGCCCCGTGAGCAGCTTGCCCGGCGTGGTCTCATCATTCTCCCTGCCATAAACTTCAGTCAATGGTTTCATCATCCACATCAGCGTCTCTCGCAGCTCTTGGGCATTGTCCTGTCCTTTTGCCACACTGAGGTCAAGGTGTAGCACGGGATACTGCGTCCATTCCTTCTCAAGTTGCATGATCTTCAGTCCACGGAAGAGATCCTTGTCGCCCCGGAAGTATGACTCGAGTGTCGAGGTAAGCAACGACTTACCGAAGCGTCGGGGGCGGCTCATGAAAATAAACTTGGCATAGTGTGCTAGTTGCCACACAAGATCAGTCTTGTCTACATACAGATAACCCTCTCGTATGATTTCAGAAAAAGTCTGAATGCCTACCGGATATTTTCTCATCATCTGCTCCATAGTGCGATATTCTTAATTCCGTTGCAAACTTACGCAAATTATTTGGAATTAACAATATCAGCCGGCTTTTTCTTGTTAAGATGGGATGAGTATCCATATTATTTTGGTTACCCTGCCATGGCGGACATGGTACACGAAAGCCCAAAGGTTTCGAAGGAATTTCTTACACGGATCGTAAAGTTTTTAAGATAGCTACGCGGTAGTCGGGGATAACCCCCGCCCCTACTTTATCTTTGCAGTGTGAATATTTTAAAGGTTTATACCTTTAGTTTCAT
>CABVAZ010000016.1:0-56861 GCA_902496445.1 uncultured Prevotella sp.
ACGGTTGGGTTGCTCGTTGGTGCGGACGCTCGAACGAGCGTCCCTACTGTTAGGGCGTTGATTATTGCATGCGTTACATATTATTCGCTTGTTCTTGCTTGTTGGCCGGCACAAGGCGCGGCCACTACAATGGATGCGTGGTGCGGTGCGGCTGGGTAGGGTGCGCTGGGAATGCGCATCCGAGATGCTAGTCAACCTCTTCGAGGCTGATTTTCCTTGTTCACTGCTATCCCCAGGCTGCGGTCGCTCTGCTCCCTGGCCTGGGGTTACGGATGAGTGAGCCTCTACGAGGCTCCGTCTGCTGGTAATCTCAGGATGGCTATCGGGCATAGGATGCCCACCGTCCTGTGGCACACATGCCAGTGGTCTCAGCATCGTAGGAGTGGCACCGTCCCGGGGCCTACATGCCAACAACGCTGTCTATATATCAGCCCCGAAGGGGTTGACTTATCCATAACCCCAGTTTGGGCGAGCGGAGCGAGAACAGACTGGGGACACCAAATGCCACTAACCTCTCAGCCCCGAAGGGGTTGACCAGCATCTTTGATGCGCATAGCCAGATGCACGGCAAGTAGGCACCCCAGAAGTAGATGAGGCTTTGACACGTTGGTGAACGGCCCCGAGACGGCGCCCCTCCGCTTGCGGACGCACCAAGGTACGTCCCTACATTTAGGAAGTAATTATGCTGTTGGCATAGGAGGAGCACCGTCTCTGTATCCGCGCAGCAACGTGCACCAGGGTGCATCCATAGCATGTTTTTTCACGCTCAAAAATAGCATTCCCATGGTGAGGCACTATTTGCGTCAAATCTTAAATAGGCCTTTTTGGGCAGCAATAATGCCTATTTTGCAAGCCGAAACAGGCACTTTTGCATTGCAGAAAGGCCTCTCTTGTAAAAGTGTGATGACATCGTCAGTGTTTGTCTTCTTTTTCTAAGGTATGTCATTGCTGTCTATACAGATGTTATATGATGCCGGCTTAATATGTCGGATAAAGTTTTGCCGTAAGATAAAACCAATTTTATGCAACATAATGATAATGTATTGTTTTCATAAATTAAAAATTCGTCAATTCAAATATTCTTTTTTGATGGCAGAAATAATGGTTTTGAGGATAAATATATGTAAATAAGCAATTTATATGCATTGTGTTTTGATTTCTTTTAAATGTAAGATGGATGCATATTATGTTGTTTCTGCTATGTGAATTGTATTTTATGCGAAATTTAACGAATAATATTTTTTCACTTAAAATAAATCCTTTACCTTTGCACCCGAATGGATAACAACTTCAAGCAGCAGTAGAAAACATCTTTTAAACACAGCCCGAAATAAACAAAATAGGGTTGCGCTGTGAGTTTGAACGCCAGCATTACAAGAACGAAAAGTTATTATTGATACTGAATTAAAAGTTTTGATTAGATGAAAAAAGATTATTGCCCCCCCTCGGTGCGAGGCGCTTCTCATCACTACCTATGGTGATGTGGCATTAGGTCCTAGTGGTTCTGGTTCTGTACCTGAAGAATCTCAACTTTCGAAACCATCATTTACAGGCGACGAAGATGATTTTGAGGTGTCTAAATCTTTATGGAGTGATGATGATGAAAACAATAACAAATAAAGAAAGGATACAGAGATGAAATTCAGAATTTACCTATTAAGCTTGATGGCTTGTTTGCTGTCATCGGCACGAATGATGGCTGATGATACTCCCATTACTTCTGTTCCCTTTAACAAAACCGACCTGACAACGGGACAGTATCGCATCCCCTCGCTGGTGCGAATAGACTCAAAAACGCTTATAGCCTTTGCTGATCTTCGCTCAGGAAGCGGTGATGTTGGCGCAACAGACGGTCATACATCCATAGTGGCCAAGAAATCGACTGACAATGGTGCCACTTGGGGCGAGCAAATCACTATTCTTGATGCATCCAAACAGAGCGACGCCAACTTCAAGTACGGCGATGCCGCAACGGTGTACGACCCCGACAGCAACAAGATACTGCTCATGTGCTGTGGCGGTACGGTGGCTTACAAAAATTCAACAACCGATAACCCTCTGCGCACATACATGGCCACGATAGATCCGGACAAGCTTGGCACTGTGGAGCCTAAAGATATAACCTCTACTATTTATGGACTTTTCAGTGGCACCGGCCTCACCAAACTGTTCCCCACAAGCGGTGAGATGTGCCGCAGCAAGTATATCAATAAGGGCACTAACAACCGTATCTATTTGGCATTGGCTACCAATATAGACGCCAAGGTGATATATACCGACGACCTGGGCAAGACGTGGCAGGTGCTGGGAGGCGCTTCTACGCAAACCATGTATCATGCCAACAACTATACGTCTGATGAGACCAAGTGCGTGGAGCTGCCCGACAAGAGCGTGTGGATAACCTCTCGCTTTAATGGAGAAGGCAGAAGCCGAGGCTTCAATGTGTTTACTTATTCGGACAATACCTATACCAGTGGAACGTGGGGAGCTCTCAACAGCCCTAACTGTGAGGCTACGCCAGACGCCAACAACAACAACTTCAGAATGTCGGCCAGCCGTTGCAATGCCAGCCTGGTGATTGTGCCGGCACGCAGAGTGTCTGACAATGCGAATGTATATATAGCACTCCACTCCATTCCTTATGGCGTATGGGGAACCAATCCCACATTAAAGGTAAAGACATATACAGACCGTAAGGACTTGGGCATTAACTGGAAGGTGCTCAAAGACCGCAATGACTTCACAACCATGAACGGTCAGGATGTTAAGGCTAAGAACAATAAAAATGTGGAAGTTGATGTGAATGGCTCCCACAAATTGCTTTCCGGCTGGAACAACTATCAGCTCAACAACGACTATTCGGCTTACTCTACGTTGCTCGACAATGGCAGCGATGGTGTTGACCTGCTCTTTGAGCATACAACAGAAAAAGGAAATTACAACATTCAGTACCAGCATCTGTCGCTATCTACCATAACCGGCGGTGCCTATACCTATGCCACTGACCTGGATAATGATGCTTACATGAACGTGAACGTGATGCCCCTGGTGGGAAATGTATATCTCATCAAGGCACGATATAAGGATTCTAACGGCAATATCACCGAAAGTTATCTGCACAGCGGTTTTGTTCCTATAACGGATAAAGGTGTTACAAAAGATGGTGACGCTCTGCTCAAGGCATCGCAGAAAAAGGGCACTGACGAGCCTGATCCCACCTATTTCTGGACCTTCTCGCAGGATGATGCAAAGAGCTCGCCCTATTTCTCAAGCTATAACGGCGACGGATACATGGGATGGGGCTCCGGCGGAACAGACTATTGGACTAATACGGCAGCCAATACCACCATCTGCACACCTTTTTACAGTAAAGCCTTTTCTATCACAAGTTTTCATCATAAGAGCGCAATGATAGAGGGCGCAAAGAATGTAACGGCTTCTGACGTCGATGGATATTCGTTGGAGTATCTGCATACTAAATTTGGTAATGACCGTTTTATGGCTGTAAAGAATGATGGTACGGAAGTGAATTGGACTATGAATACGGGCAATTCGCTGACAACAGGATCCGGTAATTGGACTACAGACTTGATTTTTGTTAAGGTAAGTCCATCAAGCACGGATGATCACGGCTCATTCAATGCGCCCACATTCAGCCAGACAGGTTATCCTATTACCTTTGCCAGACGTGAGGATGACTGTGATGCCTATAAGCAGGCAGAGAAGAAGGGCACGGAAAACTCGTTCGACTTCAACTATTATGCCACTCTCCGTGCGCCGTTCGCCCTCTATGTGCCCTCTGATGTGAAGGTTTACAAGCTCACCAGCGTAGATGTGGCCAACGAGAAACTCACATTGGAAGAGTATAAAGACCTTCCTACCGAGGACAACAAAACCATCATTCCGCGCGAAACACCGGTCATCATGCAGTTGGCAGGCACAAGAGGCAACGGCAAGACATCGGTTATCCGATATTTTGACCTGGCTCCCGGCCAGCCTTTCAAAGAACCTGACGCTAATGGTACAAATCCTACGACCAAGCTCAATGGTACGTTGGGAAGGGAAGTGCTTTCTTCAGACACTTATAAGAGTGTAGAACAAGGCACGGGCTCGTATGTCTACTATCTGTTAGGCAAGGTTAACGGCTACGTGGCACTCTATAGACTGGGCAAGAACAGCCATGGCAAGTTTGCCATAGCACACAACAAGGCCTACTTTATGTTTTCTACACAAGGTACTACATCGTCTAAGCCCAGCTTCGCAATCGATGTAGAGGATGGTGAAACAACAGGCATAACCGTTGTTGGGCAGACATCGCAGAGCGCTGAAGATGGCAAGGTTTATGACCTTAACGGTCGCTTCCTTGGCTATTCGCTCAGTGGGTTGGCCAGTGGAATATACATTCAGAATGGTCGGAAATACGTAAAATGATAGTTTAAAATTTTTTGGTTTGTTTTTAATTAACTATATCTCGGAAAGGGGCTGTGCGTGAGCATGGCCCCTTTTTCTCTGCCCGGCAAGGCTGATGATGCCACCGGACAGACGCTTTACGTGGCACGGCGTGGCGTGAAGTCAGTAGCGATAGAGCTTCACGTGCAGTATTTTATAGTCGCCGCAGGCTATGCGGGCGTGGCGGCCCTGGTGGTCTTGGTCGCCGTTGTCGCGCCGGATAAACCGCAAAGTGCCGTCGGCTGCCACCTCTACTTGGTCTACATAGCCTATGCCGATGCGCTGTCCGCGGAATCTGGAGGCCGTTGCCGTGGCGGCATCCTTGCCTTGTTGGGCAAAACCATCCTCGCCCCGGGTTACCTGAACCTCCTGTTTCTTCTCTTCGGCCGTCTGGAATACCGTTACGATGCCATTGCCCGCGATGAGGTAATCATCGGTTCCCAACTTCAGAATGAGGCCTCCTCCTTCCGGCCAAGGCGTGCCGTCAGTGGCCCGCGGGTCCCAAGGCAGGGTGTAATAATGGCGGCATGTGAGGGTTACATCGTCGTCTGTGATGACTTGTTCGCGGTCTTTCTGGTCGAAGAGCAGCCCCCATGTCTTGCCCCAGGGCCCTTTGGGCGCGCCGGGACCCATGCCCTGTGCCTTGATGAGCAGGGGCTGCAACTGCCGGATGAGCGTGTAGGCCCGGCTGACGTTGGCTGCTGATGTGGCATCAGCCTCGTCTATGGCAAACGGCGAGAAGCTTATGGCATCTGCGGCACCAAAGGTATATAGGGCGCGCACGCCACTATTGGCCGACAGTCTCGTTTCTGGTGTGAAGAATGGATTGTTTTTCAGCTTGTATTTTGCCACCCAATCCTTGAAGCCCGTGTCGTATATGTCAGGCGCAAAGATATCGATGTCGGGCGCGGCACACTTCCATATCTCGATGAGATGGGCCAGCGGACCGGCCGAAGGATACTCGCCCGGCTTGCGTCCTCGGCTGTTCATGGCTGCGTTGACGTAGAGAGGCAGGGCATAAGTGGCCTTGGCTGCCGCGCAGAGCTGCTGTACATAGGCAGCGTAATAATAGGCCTGAAACTTTTCTTGTGCATAGAGGTCGTCGCCAAACACCTCCGGCCATGTGCCCCGCTTGGCTATGCCTAAATGCTTAAGCAGATTGTCGGGCACCTTGCTGCGGTAAGCTTTCTCGGCCAGAGGTGAGAAATCGCGTGCCGATTCAAGCATGCCTATCTCATTTTCCACTTGCAGCATGATGACGGTGTTGTGCTGACTGTCTACCTCTTTGATATGTTCAACGAGCCGCAAGAAGGCTCGCTTGTCGGCCTTGAGCACGTTTTCGGAAAATGCAGTGGCTATCTCGAGTGGCTTGCCATTGGCTGTCTGTGCTCTCGGAAAGCGCTTGGTGTCTTGCTTGAACCACAGAGGGGCGTAGCAGCTCATGGAGTTTTTCCATGCGCCGAACCACAGATACACGAGCCTTAGGTTGTTTTGGCGGGCTATTTGTATGGCTTCGTCGATAAGACTAAAGTCGAATTGCCCCTCCCTTGGCTCCATCAGGTCCCAGTAGGCGGGCAGAAACACAGTGTTAAGTCCCAAGGCTTTCATGCGTGGCAGCACGCTGTCGATGTCGGCTTTGCTCGTGGCGGCCGAGTTGCTTAGCTCTCCACCCAGGATGAGCATGGGCTCGTTGTTCACCATGATTTGGGTGGCTGTGCCCTGATGGCGCAGCCATACCTTGGCAAAGGCCTGCGTATTGAGCAGGCAGAATGCCGTTAGCAGTAAGAAGAATGTTTTTTTCATGACGTGAAAAGGGTTTTATCGGGAGTGCCGGTTAGTGCGAGTTGGCGTTGCGAGGAGCCTTATGGGCAAACTGACCGAAGTAGTTCAGGCACACGTCGCGCCACTCTCTGGCATTGTCGGCCTGCACCTTGAGCAGCCCGGCCACGCGGTTCCAGCGTGCTCCGTCATTGTCACCGTCGGCCGTCTCCATGGCTTTGAGCCCCTGCCAAACGGGCAGATAGGCTTCTACGGCGCTCACTCCCTGGTTGTAATGTTGCTGAATATTGTCCCATAAAGTAAGTCCGTTGCTCATCACATAGTTCCATGCTACATGGTGAAACCACAGCAGATAACGGTCGGGACAGGTGTTGATGTCGTTGTATAAGCTCTTGTAGGGCTCGCGATATTGGTTTACCGCGCCCGAACCTTGGCTGGTGCGGTTGAAGCCAATGCCCAGAGAGTCGGCCTTGTGATAGTAAACGGGGCACCATTCTATGGGATATTCGGCCTTAAAACCATCGGGTTCAGGACCGTAATGATGGTCGAACTTAAAGATATGATGCAGTCCCAGAGGCATCATATAGTTGACGCAATCCTCCCGGCTGCGCATCATGATGTTGCGTACGGGCTCTACAAAGCGGGGATTGTTGTTGAAGGTGAGCCCTATCCACTCGCTGGCTATCTGCTCGGCTGTGAGGTTTGGGCTCCATGCAAGCCGCCCGAAGGCATACCAGTTAGCCTGCGAGAAGTCGTGGCCGCACCAGTTTTCATTGCTGCCCACGTTGCTCACGCCTGCTATGCCCAGCAGTTTCTGCGGACTGACATAGTGGAAGAACTCCTTCCACATGGTGCCCAGATAGACCAAATGCTTGGATTGTCCGGTATATTCTTGCGTGATCTGGAACTCAGCCATCTGCTGCGTGGCCTGCATATTATCGAAGATGGGCGCGTAAGGCTCGCGAGGCTGAAAGTCGAGCGGACCGTTCTTGCTCTGCAATATCACGTTGTCGCTGAACTGTCCGTCGAGGTCTTTAAACTCTGAAACGGCCTGCATGACACGGTCTTCGCCCTTATGCTTGGCTCCATATACGAAAGAGCGCCACATCACAATGCCCCCGTGAGGCTTCAAGGCATCAGCCAGCATGTTGGCGCCATCGGCATGTGAGCGTCCGTAATCAAACGGTCCGGGCTGCCCTTCAGAGTTTGCTTTGACCAGAAAGCCCCCGAAGTCGGGTATCATCTTATATATCTCGTCGGTCTTCTTGCGCCACCACAGCCGCACTTGTGGGTCGAGCGGGTCGGCGGTAGAGGTATATCCCAGAGCTTTGGGCGTGCCGAAGTTCACTGATAGATATACTCTGATGCCCCATGGCCGCAGTATGTTGGCTATCATACGCACCGAGTCGATATATGCTTTGGTGAGCATCTTGGGCGAAGCATTCACGTTATTGAGCACCACACCATTGATGCCGACAGACGCGTTGGCCTTGGCATACTCGTTGAGGCGCATCGCCTGTGGCGACGGATGGCGTGTAAAGAAGCTGGCGGGGCGCAGATTGCAGTTCCAGAAGATGCTTCGTCCGGCGTAGCCGCGCTCTATAGAGCCGTCGAGGTTGTCCCAATGATTGAGCAACCGATACTTAAAAGCCGGCACAAAGGTACTGTCCATGGCGTGCAACGTACCCAGAGTCTGCATTCGCTGGGCCTCAAAGCGTCCGTAAATAAGTCCGGCCTGCGTGGCAGCCACCACCTTTACGTGTCCGTCAGTGGTGCATGTCAGTCTGAAACCATCGCCTGTCACACTGCCCTTGACAAACTCCGTGGTTATGTTATCGGGCTGTTTGGCAAACCTGCCCAGCCATAACGAGTGTCCGTCGTTGGCAAAGGCAAAAGCTGAAACAAACAGCAGGGCGAATAGAAATACACTTTTTTTCATACGATGTACTTAGGTTAGCTGAGTTGTTTGCTTGCAAAGTTACAACAAATAGGCCAACCATGCCATACGGAAGTGTTTAAGATTCGTTTCTATTTGTTTCATAATATTCCGTAGGAGTCATTCCGAAGTGTTTCTTAAAGGCCGTAGAGAAGTGTGCCTGATTATTAAACCCCACGGCGTAAGCCACCTGCGTGACGTTGATGTTGCCCTGAACAAGAAGTTTGGCAGCCTGCTCCAATCGCAGGTTACGGATAAACTCGGCCGTCGATATGCCTGTTATCTCCTTCATCTTGCGGTGCAGTTGGGCGCGGCTGATGCCCACTTCCTCGGTCAGCATCTCTACATTGAAGTCAGGATTTTGCATGTTTTCGTTCACGCACTTCATGATACGCTCCATCAAGGCATCGTTGTTGCCCTTCACCTTTACCTCTTCTACCTTGCCTGTTTGCCGCTGTGCGCCGGAGTATTTGCCCCTCAGTCGGCGCACGTTGTCCACCAAATTATCTATCACCACATGCAGCTCGTCCATGCTGAAGGGCTTGGCCATATAGGCGTCGGCGCCCTTTTTCAGTCCTTCCAGCTTGTCGGCGACCTGCGTTTTCGACGTAAGCAGAATGACGGGTATGTCGCTTATGTTTGAGTTTCCTTTTATCTTCTTGAGCAGGGCAATGCCGTCCATCTCCGGCATGACCACGTCTGAGATGACCAGGTCGTAGCTGTTGTTGAGCAGTTTGCCCAGTGCATCCTTGCCGTTGGATGCATAGTCGAATCTGTACCACGTGCCCAGCTCGCCCGATATATAGCGTGCTATCTCGTAATCGTCGTCTACCACCAGTATGTGCAGGTTACGGTTGGCTGTGTTCTTGCGCTTTGTCTCAGTGTCTTGTTGTGCGGGGCTGTCCTCCATTATCTCTTCCGGGCGCAGGTGCCGGCACCCTTTGCGCAGCCTGACTTCTATACATGCGCCCCTCTTTCCGTCCTCGCGGTTGTATGCCTTGATGCTTCCGCCGTGCATCTCTACGATGGCATGGCACAGATTGAGACCTATTCCCGTGCCCATAACGCCCGAACCAGAACTGTTGCGGCCTTGATAGAAGCGTTCGAAGAGCCTGCCGATGTCCTCCTTTCTGAACCCTATGCCGTCGTCAATCACCTTGAGACACACGTAGTTTTCGTGGTCAGACACCTCTATGTCGATGTGCCCGTTGTCTGAGGTATACTTCATGGCGTTCGACAAGAGGTTAGACACCACCTTGTCGAAGTTCACCCTGTCTATCCAAACCCTCACTGCGGGGTGCTTGATGTGATAAGGCTGGCCCTTGCCATTGACGAGTGAGATGCTCACATGCTTGTCGCTGGCGTAGTATTTATACAGTCTGAGGATGTTGGCAACGAAGTCTACCAAGTCAGTGTTCTGACATTGCAGCCTCATTTGCTTCTTGTCTATCTTCCTCTCGTCGAGTATCTGGTTCACAAGCAGCATGAGTCGCTGCGCGTTTCGCTCTATGATGTCGATGTCGGCCTGGTTGTCGGCATCGGTGATGCGCTTCTTCAGCTTGCGCAGAGGCCCCATGATGAGTGTCAGCGGCGACCGTATGTCGTGCGTAGCGTTGATAAGGAACTTCATTTTCTGCTCGTCTAAGTCGGCTTGCCTGCGCTTTTCGTAGTTTCTGAATACGAAGGCGAACAGCGAGCCACCCAGTATCAGATAGATGAGGATGGCCAGTCCGGAGGCATACCACGGGTGTTCCACCTCAATGCTCAGGCGTTTGACGTGCTCAGAAGGTATGCCGTTGAACGACGCGCGCACCTCTATGTTATAGTGTCCGGGCTCCAGTTGTGTGAAGGATATGGTGTTGATGCCTTCGCCCGTGTTGGTCCATCGGCCGCCATTGATGCGGTAGTCGAACGAGATGTCGGCCTGCCGCTTATAGTTAAGCATGGAGAACTCCAGCAAGAAGGTGTTGTCCTTATAGGGCAGGGTGAACTTCTCGCCCATGCAGCTCCTCGACTTTCCGTTCACCATGAAGCCCGTCAGGTACACCTCACCCAGCTTTTCCTTTCTTCCGTTCACCACTTCGGGATAGAAAGTCGTTATTCCGTCGGCCGTGCCAAAGGCTATCCTGTCATCGGCATCGCGCATCATCGCCCCCAGCATATACTCGTGTGAGGTCAGACCATTGCCGTTGATGTAGCTGTAGAACTGCTTTCTGGCAGCGTTATACTGCCATATACCCATGGTGGTACTAATCCAGATGTTGCCCTGCCGGTCGGTGGTCATGGCGCTCACCTGCTTGTCTCGCAGCATGTCGCTGCCGGGAAGGAGGCCCGTCTTTCGCGTCTTTACATTATATATATATAGTCCGTTGTCGGTGCCTATGACGATGTTGCCGTGCCGGTCGGCGCAGATGGCGTTTGAAAGGATGTCGGGCAATATCTTTGTCCAGCCCAGGTCGTTGAACGACAGCGTGCTGGTGTTCATGTTGCACACGCCGTTAGACGTGGCTATCCACAATCTTCCGTGCCCGTCATAGTAGAGCGAACGCACCCAGTCGTTGCACAAGTAGCCTTTCTTGCCACGGTCGTTCATGGTCAGTATGGTGAGTTTGTCGGTCTGAGTGTCATATACATACAGTCCTTTACTATACACCGAGATAAACAGCTTGCCCTTTCCGTCGTCGGCTATGCTGTATATTCCGGCACTCTCAAAGCGCAGCTTCTGTTGTGCCTGCCCTGTTTCGGGCACGTAGCTGTATAGCGCGTTGCCTGTGCCCAGCCAGTATTTGCCCTGCTTGTCGCGGTAGATGACAGATGTGCCGGCGGGCGATTGCGGGTGCGCTGTGATGTTTCCGTCGCGGTCGAACCTGAATACGCCGCTGTTCTGCACCGTGCACCAAGTGTCGCCATGGTTGCCTTGTGCGATAGACGACACCGAGCTGCCGATGTTATAGTCTTGCGAATCAAACGTCCACGACATGAAGTCATCGTGCTCTTGGTTCACCAGCAGCAGCCCTTTTTGGTAACATCCCACCCACAGATTGTTGTCCTTGTCGGATAAGATGGCGTTGACGAACGATGATTTCAGGTCGAAGCCCTTGTCATAGGCGGCATCGTAGGCCACAATCTTCTTGCTTCCTCTGGCCGCGGTGAGCACTCCGCTCTCTGACGTGCCCAAGAAGAGGTTGCCCTGCCGGTCGAACACCGCCGTGTTGATGGTGATGTTGCCCTTGTAGGGTCCGAAGTCATAGCCCGCGTCTGCTATTTTCCCGGTGGCATAGTCGTAGTAGATGATGCCGAACATGCACACGATGACCAGTCTGTTCTGCCTCTCAAAGAAGGCCACAGGCGCTCCGCAGGCCGAGTGGAAGTCGGTGAGCCGCACCTTGCCGCCCACTTTCTGGCACCGTTTGAACGTAGGCAGGTGGCTGGCTTGCCACAAAGTGCCGTGCGAATCTTCATATATATGTGTGAAAAACTCGTCAGAGTCGCGCCTCATATACTGCCTCTGCCAGGTCACGGCATCCGTTTCGGGCGCTATGGAGTATAGTCCGTAGCCCGCCGAACCAACCAGGATGTTGCCCTCGCGGCCCTCTATGATGGAGTAGATGCGCGGGTTGCGGCCGTCGGGCAAGGCATATCGCCTGAAGCTGTCGTTGCTATAGTCATATTGCATCAGCCCTTTGGCGCTGCCCACCCACAGTCTGCCCTCCTTGTCTACCAGAAAACTGGAGATGATATTGTCGGAGATGGAGGTAGAGTCATTGTCATGATGCAGATAGTTTACGAAGTGATAGCCATCGAAGCGGCTCAGTCCATAATCTGTTCCCACCCATATAAAGCCGTATTTGTCTTGCGTGATGCAGTTGATAAGGCTGCTGGGCAGCATGCTTGAGGTGTATAACTTGCCGCTGTCTCCCCATGCAGTGAGAACGAGTAATATGGTGATAAGAGTTAATAATCTTCGTAATAGTCGTTTCATGAGTATTGGTATTTGCTTGCAAATGTACAAAATAATTATCAAAAAAGCCAAATGAAACAAATAGAAACGTCACCGCTACATTTGAATAAGCCGTTTAACGCTTTTCTGGCTATATTTGCAATCGAAACAATCTTAACACATGAGACATATATTAACACTACTATTGTTAGTCCTCAGCATGGCTTCCGTACGTGCGCAAGGCACATCAGGGTGGTTTGGAACGTTTGCCACAGCCCCCGAATACATCGGAGCAGGCGACATGCCCCAGCTCACCACGCTGGCCGGGCATACCCTTCGGCAGATAGTGAAGGTGTCGGCCGGAGGCAACACCATCAGGTTGCAACTCTCCAACGAGTTCAGCCAGGAGCCCGTAGAGATAAAAGCCGTTTACATAGCCCACGCCCTCGACTCCTTTCTCATAGACAGGCAGAGTGCCAAATACATCACGTTTGGCGGCAAGCGCAGCGTGACGATAGGCGCGAAGCAGGCCGTTTACTCTGATGCACTGACCTATGCGCTCAAGCCTCTGGGCCGTTTGGCCGTCACTATTATATATGGTGAGCGCGTGCCAGAGCACATGACGTCGCACAGAGGGTCGCGTACCTTATCTTATATAGCGGCAGGTGAGGTGAAGCCCACGGCCAAGTTGAAGCCCGTAGAGCGCCTGGCACACTGGTATAACCTCACCCGCATAGAGGTGAAAGGGCAGGGCAGCGCCGTGGCTATATTGGGTAACTCCATCACCGACGGCCGTGGCAGCACCACAAATGCACAGAACCGCTGGCCCGACCGCATGGCTGAGGCCCTGGGCGGTAAGCTTGGCGTGCTTAATCTGGGCATTGGCGGCAACTGTGTGTTGGCCGGCGGACTGAGCCAACCGGGCTTGCTGCGCTTCGACCGCGACATCCTGGGCCAGCAAGGCGTGAGCACCCTCATCATCTTTGAGGGCACTAACGACATCGGACTGTCGCAGGGCAACAGCGAAGAAACGGCACAAAGGCTCATCGAAGCTTATCAGACGCTCACCGGGAAGGCCCATGCCAGAGGTCTGAAGGTGTATCTTGCCACCATCACACCCTTTAAGGGCAACGGCTGGTACTCCTTCTTTCACGAGGCGGCACGCCAGACGGTGAACCAATGGATAAGAAACCAGAAGGTGGCTGACGGCATCATCGACTTTGATGAGCTTGCACGCGACCCCCAGAAGCCAGACTGTCTGCGCGCCGAATACTCTGACGACTGGCTCCACCTCAACCCCACCGGCTACGAGGCCATGGGCCGTTATGCCGCCAAAGTGCTGATGAAACCAAACAAATAAACAATAAACCATCTTTAAAAGGCAAAACCTAAACAACTGACAATTATGAAAAGAAACACTGCCAACAACGAGTCAAACGGCTTCTACAAGCTCAACTGGCTGCAACGCATAGGCTTTGGGTCCGGCGATTTGGCGCAAAACCTCATCTACCAGACCATTTGCATGTATCTGTTGATATTCTATACCAATGTGTTCGGCCTCACTCCGGGTGCCGCGGCGCTCATGTTTCTCATCGTGCGTCTGGTAGACGTGCTCTGGGACCCCCTCGTGGGCACCTTCGTAGACAAGCATTCGCCCCGCCTGGGCAAGTATAGAGCCTACCTGGTATTAGGTGGCATACCCCTCTCAGGGTTCGCCATACTGTGCTTCTGGGACGGTTTCTCCGGCTCGCTGCTCTATGCTTACATCACCTACGTGGGCATGTCGATGTGCTACACCCTTGTCAACGTGCCCTATGGAGCCCTCAATGCCAGCCTTACACGCGACACCAACGAGGTCACTATTCTCACTTCTACCCGCATGTTCATGGCAAACTTGGGCGGCCTGGCCGTGGCTTACGGCATTCCGAATATCGTGGCGTGGCTCTCACCCGACGGCACTACCAACAAGCCGGAGGATGCTTCGGCGTGGTTTGTCACCATGCTCATCTACACGCTCGTGGGCTTGGGCCTGCTCATCTTCTGCTTCACGCAGACCAAGGAGCGCGTGGTGATGGACAAGAAAGAAACGGCCAACGTGAAGGTGAGCGACCTTTTCACTGAGTTTTTGCGCAACAGGCCGCTGCGCGTGCTGGCCTTTTTCTTCATCACGGCGTTCGCCATGGTGTCTATAGGCAACTCGGCCGGCTCTTATTACATGATATATAACATTCACGGCACGAGCCAGCAGATGGCCAACTTCATGGCCCTGGGCTCCATACCCGCCTTTATCTTCATGCCCATGGTGCCCGCCATCAAACGCAAGATAGGCAAGAAGCAGATGTTCTACTTCTTCCTTAGCATCGGCATTGTGGGCATGGCGCTGCTCTATGTCATCTCTGTGGTGCCCGCCTTGCGGCACATGGTGTGGCTGGTTTACGTGGCCCAGTTTGTCAAGTCAACGGGCATCATCGTCGCTACGGGTTATATGTGGGCCCTGGTGCCCGAAGTTATCTCCTACGGCGAGTACACTTCGGGCCGCCGCATATCGGGCATTGTCAACGCACTGACTGGCATCTTCTACAAGGCCGGCATGGCTTTGGGCGGCGTGGTGCCCGGTATGGTACTCGCACTGGTGCACTTCAATCAGAAGAATGCCGTGTCGCAGACCCCTCTGGCACAGCAAGGCATCTTGTGGCTGGTGTGTGTTATCCCGGCGTTGATGCTTGTCTTGGCCATGTTCATCATCTCTAAGTACGAGCTGAGTGATGAGGTTGTAGACAAGATAAACAGCGAGATAGAGCGTAGGAGCGAGGCTGATGCGGCGTTGAAAAATGCTGACAGCACAACCCTCTCATAGTCAACATGTTGCGAAATAGGCCTTTTGGGCTCGCCAAATAGGCCTTTTCGCCTTGCAAAAACATGCTTTTTACAAGCCGAAAGTATGCTTTTGGCCAAGCAAAACGAATAGAAACGAAAAATAACAACAAATATCTTAACTAACAAAACCTAAATATGAAAAAGCTCATTATCGCCGCAGCATTTCTCGCCATGAGCGGGGCTGTGGCACATGCACAGACACTGAAGCAGGCCGTAACAAGCAAGTTTCTCTTGGGAGCGGCCGTCAACACCGACGTGGTGTGGGAACGCGACGCTCGCGCGGCACAGCTGGTGAAAGATAACTTCAACTCTATCGTGGCGGAAAACTGCATGAAGGGCGAGATTATTCACCCCGAAGAGCACCGCTACTTCTGGGATGACGCCGACAGAACCGTGAAGTTCGGACAAGACAACGGCATGGCTGTCATCGGCCACTGTCTGGTTTGGCACTCGCAGGCGCCCAAGTGGATGTTTACAGACAGCCTGGGCAAGCCCGTGACACGCGAGGTGCTCATAGACAGAATGTATCATCACATCACCGACGTGATGACCCGTTACAAGGGCAAAGTGAAGGGATGGGATGTCATTAACGAGGCTATAGAGGAAGACGGAAGCTATCGCCACACGCCTTACCTGGATATTATAGGTCCCGACTACTTTGTGCTGGCTTTTAAGTTTGCCCATGCTGCTGACCCTAATGCCGAACTCTATTATAACGACTACTGGCTGGCAAGTCCTAAGAAGCGCGAGGGCGTGGTGAAACTCATCAGGATGCTCAAGGCCAACGGCTGCCGCATAGACGCCATCGGTATGCAGAGCCACAACGGAATGGACTATCCCGACCTCACGGAATACGAAAAATCTATCCAAGCATTCATTGCCGAGGGCGTGAAAGTGCAGTTTACCGAGCTCGACCTTAACGTGCTGCCTAACCCGGAAGGCTTTCATGGAGCCAGCATAGAGCAGAACGACCTTTACAAGGCAAAGCTCGACCCCTATAAGAACGGTATGCCCAAGAAGGCAGAAAAAGCCTTCACCGACCGCTATCTGAGCTTCTTTAAGCTCTATCTGAAGTATGCTCCTCATGTGGAGCGTGTCACATTTTGGGGTGTTTACGATAAGACTTCATGGCTCAACGACTGGCCTATCGTGGGCAGAACCAACTATCCGCTCTTCTTCGACCGCAACTATCAGCCCAAACCGGTGGTGAAAGAGGTGATAAAACTGTTTACACAAGGTGACAAGAACGATAAAAAAGCAAAATGATGGAAGCAAGATATTTATTCCCAAACGACTATATGGCCGACCCGTCGGCCAACGTCTTCAACGGCAAGTTGTATATATATCCCTCTCACGACTGGGATAGTGGCGAGGCTTTTGATGATGATGGCGGCCATTTTCAGATGAAAGACTATCACGTTTTGAGCATAGAAGGCGACCCGATGACGGCTCCTGTGACCGACCATGGTGTGATATTAGACGTGAACGAGGTGCCCTGGGCCGAGAAACAGATGTGGGACAACGATGTGGTGGAGAAAGACGGCAAATATTATCTCATCTTTTCTGCCAAGGATTATAACGGCGTATTCCACCTCGGAGTGGCTGTGGCCGACCGTCCCGAAGGACCTTTCCTTCCGCAGCCCGACCCTATCAGGGGCTCGTACAGCATAGACCCCTGCGTGTTTAAGGACGATGACGGCGAGATATATTGCTACTTTGGCGGCATCTGGGGCGGACAGCTGCAATGGTATAAGGACAATAAGGCTCTGAAAAATGAGTATCTGCCCTCAGGTAAAGAGAATCCCTTGCCCTCGCGCGTGGCCCGCATGACGGCCGACGTGCTCCAGTTTGCCGAGCCATCACGCCCCGTGCTCGTCGTGGATGAGGCCGGCGAGCCTCTCAAGGCCGACGATCCGCACCGCTTCTTCGAGGCCAGCTGGATGCACAAATATCAGGGACGCTATTACTTCAGCTACTCTACCGGCGACACACATCTGCTGTGCTACGCCGTGGGAGACAATCCTTACGGACCTTTCACCTATCGTGGCGAACTGCTGCAACCCGTTGTGGGGTGGACAACACACCACAGCATAGTGGAGTATCAGGGCCAGTGGTATTTGTTTCATCACGACTGTGTGCCCTCCAACGGCGTTACATGGTTGCGCAGCCTGAAGGTGCTTCCGTTGCAATATGATGCATTCGGAGACATGCATGTAATGAAGTAAAACCCCGATGAAATGGCTCTTTTTGGCTCATTCTCGATGTAATCAGGCAGTGGAGTATTGAAAATGAAGAGATGAACTATATAGAAACATAAATGAAACATTTGGAAATAGCCATAAGAGCCATTTTAGTTATATTTGCAAGCGGAAATAACTATTAACTTAACAGATGGCAATGAAAATGAAGAAACCTAACTTACGTATTTAGCCTCCGGGCGTATGAAGAGTTATCTAACTAATGAATAATTATCAGAAATAAAACCTAAAGCAATAAAAACTATGAATCTAAAGTTCAAACAATCTACTTTGCTCATGGGGCTTTGCTCAGCCTTCGCGCTTGCTTACAGCCCTCAGGCAATGGCAGTCACTGGGTTGGCCAAGTCGGTTCAGGCCACTCAGCAGCAGCAAAAGAAGGTAACCGGCGTGGTGAGCGATAGCGAAGGTCCGCTCATCGGCGCTACGGTTATGGAAAAAGGTACAAGTAATGGCACTGTAACGGATATGGACGGTAACTTCACACTGAACGTTAAGCCGGGTGCCACCTTGGTCATCTCTTATATAGGATATGTGTCGCAGACCATCAATGTGGGCAGCCAAAGCAATCTGAAGGTAAAGCTTGAAGCTGAAGGACAAAATCTTAACGACGTGGTTGTCATTGGTTACGGTACGCAGCGCAAGGAGGCTGTCACCGGTTCTGTGGCTAACGTGAGGGGCGACTTGCTGCGCGAGGTGCCCGGTTCGGATATTACCAACGCCCTGCAAGGTCGTGTGGCCGGCGTAGAGATGGCGCAGACTTCTTCTAAGCCGGGCGCTTCCATGCAGATACGTATTCGTGGTACACGCTCGCTTACGGCAAGCAACGACCCGCTCATCGTGCTCGACGGTATTCCCTTTGCCGGTAGCATCAACGATATAGACCCCAACAACATCAAGTCGATGGACATCTTGAAGGATGCTTCGGCCACTGCCATCTACGGTTCGCGTGGTGCCAACGGTGTGATTATCATCTCTACATACAAAGGTTATCAGGAGCAGAGACCCACAGTGACGTATAACGGCTACATGGGATTCAAGACTTTGTTCCACCGCTACCCCATGATGAACGCTGAGCAGTTTACCAAACTGCGCAAATATGCCAACAAATTCCAAAACGGAACCGACGAAACCTACTGGGGAGAAGAGGGCGCCGTGGATACTGACTGGCAGGACATGCTCTTCCAGACGGGCTTCACCACCAACCAAGATGTGGGTGTTTCGGGCGGTTCTGCACATGGAAGCTACAACTTTGGGCTTGCTTACTTCCGCGATGAGTCGGTTATTCCCGACCAGAACTTCAACCGTTACTCCATGCATGCGGCCATTGACCAAGACCTGGGCAAGTGGTTCAAGGTGGGATTAAGCACCAACACCAACTACAGCATTACCAACGGAGCCAGCCTGGGCCTGTATAACACGCTCAGCGCAACGCCTATTGTCAACCCATATAATGCTGACGGCACTCTGAAGAAGCGCGTCAACATGAGTAACGATACCCAGTGGGTGTACTCAAAGGAAACCATCGACAACCTGGGCGACTCTTATAAGGACCAGACAAAGGGCTTTGGTACCTACAATAACTTCTATGGTGAGGTGAAGTGTCCGTGGATAGACGGTCTGAAATATCGCATCAATATAGGCTTGAACTATCGTCACAGCGACTACGGAAACTACGTAGGACAGGGCGTCTTCTCTGATACGGAGAACGCAAAGTCGCACGCTACGTCGCAAGATCAGACCACAACCAACTGGGCTATAGAGAATATGCTCACCTATGACAAGACATGGGGCAAGCACACTATCAACGCCGTAGCCCTCTACTCGGCCGAGCAGACCACCTTCAGACAGAAGTATATGTACGGCCTCGACGTGCCTTCAGACGCTTTCCAGTACTATAACATGGGCTATGCCAATGAGATTACTGTTGACCCGGCCAATCAAATATACTACAAGAGCGGCTTGGAGTCGGTCATGGGACGTGTGATGTACAACTACGACAACCGCTATATGCTGAGCTTCGCCCTGCGTGCCGACGGCTCGTCTCGCCTTGCCAAAGGACATAAGTGGCACACTTATCCTGCCGTATCACTGGGTTGGAACATCTCGCGCGAGAAGTTTATGAGCAACATCAAGTGGCTTGACAACCTGAAGTTGCGTGTTGGCTACGGCGAAACATCTAACCAGAGTGTTGATCCTTATAAGACGCTGGGCCGACTCTCTACTCGTACCTATAACTTCGGCACTCAAAACACCACTGGCTACTATGTTTCTGAGCTGCCTAACACCGAACTGGGCTGGGAGTACTCAACCACTTGGAACTTCGGTATCGACTTCTCGCTCTTCCAGGGCCGCCTCTCCGGTACGATGGAGTATTACATCCAGAACACGAAAGACCTGCTGATGAGCGTCAACCTGCCCAGTACGACGGGTGTGCCCAGCTATATGGCCAACGTGGGTAAGACTCGCAACAAGGGCTTTGAGCTCTCTCTGAACGGCAATATCCTTAATAACCACAACGGATGGACATGGGATGTGGGCCTGAACTTCTATACCAACAGCAACGAACTGGTGTCTCTGACTTCAGGATCTAAAGAAGATGAGAGCAACTGGTGGTTCGTAGGACACCCCATCAACGTGATATACGACTATCAGAAGATTGGCATCTGGCAGACAGATGAGGAAGAAATGCGCAAGATAGCAGAGCCTGGTGGCAACGCCGGTATGATTAAGATTAAGTATAACGGCGACTATGACAAGACGACAGGAATGCCTACCCGCGCCTACAGCTCAGACGACCGACAGATTATGAAGGTTGATCCTGACTGGGAAGGTGGCTTCAACACCCGCGTGGCCTACAAGAACTGGGATCTCTCTATGGTTGCTTCGTTCCGCCACGGAGGCACGCTCATCAGTGCCATCTACGGCGCTCAGGGCTACCTGAACATGCTTACCGGCCGCAGAAACAACATCAACGTGAACTACTGGACGGAAGATAATCCCACCAACGACTATCCTAAGCCGGGCGGTGTAGAGAGTAGCAACAACCCTAAGTATGGCAACTCGCTGGGTTACTTCAGCGGTTCATACCTCAAGATGCGCACCATCACGCTGGGTTATAACCTCAAAGAGAGCTGGCTCAAGAAGCTTGGCATCAGCAAGTTCCGCGTTTACGCTACCGTGCAGAACCCCTTCGTGCTCTTCTCTCCCTATCATGACGAGTCTGGAATGGACCCGGAGACCAACTCTTACGGTAATGAGAACCAGGCTGTAACAACATTCTACAAGCCGCGCCTGCTCGTAGTGGGCTACAATACGCCGTCTACGCGCAACTGGCTGCTTGGATTAAACATAACATTCTAAATATCTTTTGAACAATGAAAAAGCATAATATATTTATTGTTGCGGGTCTGCTGGCTGCCGGACTGTCACTGACCGGCTGCTCGGATGTTCTCGATGAGACGACAAGAGAGAACCTTACGCCCGAATATTTTAAGACTGAGAAAGGCGTTGAGGGCGGTATCACCGCACTATATGCCAACCTCCGCAACGTGTGGGGCAATGGCTACTGGCTCATTGCCAATGAAACAGGTACCGACGAGTATACTTGGGGACACGGAGGCAATGAGAACGACAAGCCCATAGACATGTCGAACAATGGCGAACTGAACCCAACCAACTGCCGTGCCGACGTGCTTTGGAACTATGCCTTCTCGGATATTAACACTGCCAATGGCGTGATAGAAAACGCTACGTCGGTTGCCGGCATACCCGAGTCGCTGATCAGCGAGGCTCGCTTCTTCCGTGCTTTCGATTATTTCTGGCTCGTTCAAGAGTTTGGAGGTGTGCCATTGGACCTTGGCAGTGGCGAGCTGAAGTTCAACACCACGGCTGTTCGCATCTCCAAGCGCAACACCGTGCCGGAGGTTTACACCAAGGCCATCTTCCCAGACCTGCTCACTGCCATTGAGAACCTGCCCGAAACAGGACGCGTGACGGGCGGACTGACCAAGACAGCCGCACGCCTGGTGTTGGCAAAAGCCTATCTTACCTATGGCTGGTGGCTTGAAAATCCCAACAACATACCCACCTATCCTGAGTGCGATCGCACCGATCCTGATGGCCATGATGCCAAATGGTATTATCAGCAGGCTTACAACCTGGCCACAACAGCCATTGCCAACCCCGGCAAGTTCGGTTTGCAGAAGTCGTTCTACCTTGTTAATGTAGGTTCTAACGACCGCAACAGCGAGATAGTGCTCTATGCTGACCACACCGAGAGCAGCAACTACTATGACGGAGGTACCAACTTCGACTGGGCCAATGGTAATCCTCCGGGCAACTTCGCACGCTGGATGTGCCGCTGGGACTATACTTTCCTGGAGACATCCAAGAGCGCTTCAACATGGGATAAGTTCCGTTCTGTAGCCCGTGAGGCCGTTCAGGGCAAGGACCGCCCATGGAAGGAGATGGCTACTCCGCAGGAAGTGACCAAGGTTACCTTTAAGGATAAGACCTTCGACTCACGCTTCGACGGTACGTTTGCTTATCAGTTCCGTGGCAACTGGGACCGTTCAGGCAACGCCAAGGGCACTGCTTATAACGCCAACAACCTGCCTGTGAACCCCGGCGACTCTATTCTGACCTTCCTGGATGAGGATGACCCCAACATACAATGGCCTTCAGCATCCGACAATGCTGGTGCCGGAAAGAGCAACGTGGGTGCAGGATGGCTGCCTGGACGTGCCGACTGGGTGGTAGGCCCGAGCCAGATAAGCCGCTATAAGTATCTCAACCTCTGGAAGAACGGTATCTACCGCACAGACAACGGCGCCGGTCTGGGTCGTCCTAATGGCGACAGCCCCCGTCCTTATCCCGTGCTGAAGTTCTCTGAGCTCTACCTTATCGGCGCTGAGGCTGCCGTTAAGCTGGGCATGAACACAGAGGCTCGCAACCTGATTAACGTGCTCCGCGCCCGTGCCGGCGTTTGGACATACGACAATAACCGTCAGCGCGTGAAGGTGGCTGACTATAGCAAGGAGATGGTAGAGGCCACTCCGGCCACCATCACCATCGACTACATACTGGAGGAGCGCAGCCGCGAGTTCTTTGGTGAGTGCTATCGCTGGACCGACCTCGTGCGTACGCAGACATGGGGCAAGCTGGCTAAGACCTACACCATCTGCGGTGTGAACGCTGCCGACCGCACTCCACAGGTCGTGACACGTAACATCAAGCCCGAAAACTACCTGCGCCCGATACCTCAGGGACAGATAGATGCGCTGGATATGACGGCTGCCGAGAAGGATGCCTTCCAAAATCCGGCTTACCGAGATAAGTAAATCACTTTCAGAGTATATTCATTCGTTTTCATTTGTGAGTTTATAATTCAATAGGTTCTTCCCCTCATCCGCTCCGTGATGGAACGTGGTGAGGGGATGTTTCTATCAATCTGGCTTACTGCACTTTACGCTTCTACCCCTTCGTAGTGCCCTTCTTGCAATGCGAAATAGGCCTTTTTGCAACGTGAAATAGGCCTTTTGAGCCTCTTAAATGGGTGCTTTTGCAAATTTAAAAGGCCTATTTGGGATTTGAAGGAGATTAAAGTGGTTTGCAAAAGCGAGACATCCAGACAGGTAAAGCAAAGAATTATCTGCGAATACATGGCTTTTTGAATTATTATGTCTAACTTTGCGACGTATAAAAGACTAACTTTGACGATTTTAAACCCTTAAAACCCTTTGTCTATGAACATGAAAAGAATTTCTTCTATTCTTCTTCTCCTCCTGCTTACTGTGATGGGTTATGCCGCACATCAGGATGCTGAGGGTGGAGTGAGCATGGTTTCTTACGAGCAAAATTATTATGACAGTGACGGAACCCTTGCGCTACGTAATGCTACGGAGGACACTATTCATCATGTTACTTTCCAACTTACCTATTTCGATATGGCCGGGAAGCAGCTCGATTATGAAGTCTTTACGCGTGATGTTGATATAGATCCAGGCATGACAAGACAAGTTGACGTGCCCAGCTATCAGCGTTTCAAGGAGTATTCTTATTATAAGTCCGAGGCTTCTCCTACTGGTGGGCACCGGTTCAAGGTTGATTTCAAACTTATTAACTATAATCAGCAGACAGAAGATGAGGCTTTACAGAGTGAGATGGGAGTTGATACTGAAGAAAAACCCAGTAGTTTGCCAATGGTTTTGATGTTGCTTTTCATGCTATTGCTACTTGGCATTTGGGTTGGAATGTACATTTTGGTGGCTCTCATGGCCAAGAAAAGGAACAGAAGTGAGGTGCTTTGGGTGCTAGTGTCGTTGCTGGCCACACCCATATTGTGCATCATTATCCTGCTTTGCATCGGCTCTTCAGATAATGGGAAATATGAATGAGAGTTATAGGTCATTGCTTTTATGAACGCTTAGGTATCAAATCTGATGATATGATGGCCTGCCAGACGTGCTGCTTTCTTGATTTAAGTAAGTAGAACTCATCAAAAAAGGGCTTGGCTGAGTGCCAAACCCTTTTGTATATGATGCATTTTGTGCCCCGAATGATGCGAAGCCCCGTTGTTATGCCTTGCCTTCGACGCTATGGCGTCGGGCAGATGGTGGGGCAGGGGCGACCGTTATACGAGTGTAGCCACGATGTCCTCGCGTGTGCCGGGCAGCATGTCGATGACCGGAATCTCCGGCATGGTGTAGCATCCGGGCTGCAAACGCATGCTGGCACGAGCCACGTTGACGAGAATCTGTCCGGTAAGAGCCGGGTTGTTGATGCTCATGTCGAACTCCATGCGCTGGTTTTGCGTCTTGCCCGATACGCCTTTGCGCACCAGATGCACGCCGTGGCCCATGTCTCTCACCTCATCTACCGACTCAACGGCAAACACATGCGTCTCGTCATGCTTGAAGTAGTCGTCTTCCTTTATCTCTTTTGTTACCTGCTCAAGCGTATATCCGTCTTCAAGCTCAACATATACCATGCGCCTGTGCAGTCCTTCGCCCAACGGAATGGTCATGGAGAGTGCGTTCTTCACACCCTCTTTGGAGCGTGCGCACACGCTGTGACCCATCGACATGCCCGGTCCGAAGTTGGTATAGGTAAGGCCTTTGGGTGCCAGGCTCTGCATAAGCACGCGCACAACCGAGTCTGATCCGGGGTCCCAGCCTGCTGCTATGACGCTCACTGCCTTGTTGGCCTTTGCAAGCTCCATGAGGTCGGTGCGGTAAGAGAGTATACTGGTGTGAATATCAAAGCTGTCTACCGTGTTGATACCCAGCTCCAGGATGTCCTTAGCGTGCTTGGGGCACTCGCGGGTGGGCAGAGCCAGGATGGCCACGTCCACGTTTTTCAGCTCACGGATGTCCTTCACCACATCATAGTCGGCCAGCTCGGCAGGCTTGTCCTTGTCGCCCTGACGGCGCACGATGCCCGCAATCTCAAAGTCAGGTGCGGCTTGCAACGCCTGAACTGCATAATGGCCGATGTTGCCATAGCCCACAACGGCTGCTCTAATCATTTTTGTCATATTATAAAATCTTTATTGGTTGATGATAATTCTTGGTGCAAAAGTAACTTAAATGGTTGAGATTATAAGCTAAGGCGTGGTTAAAAAGCGTGAAATATACGGTGTAATGCCTGCTTATTTGTATTATTTACATATTTATTTCCATTCTAAGTTGTTTTTTCTTGCCTATGTCTTGACAATCAAAAAAATAATTTCTAAATTTGCAGCATGAAGGTAAGAAAAGCCATATCCAGCATAGCCGACTTATACATAGACGGCTTCAGGCAGATGACGTGGGGCAAGACCCTGTGGGCAGTAATACTCATCAAGCTGCTCATCATCTTTGCCGTGCTTAAGATATTCTTCTTTCCCGATTACATCGCCACGCACCGTGGCACCATGAAGGCAGGCGACTTTGTGGGCAGTCAGGTGCTCCGAGAGGCTCAGATGCCTTCGGCTGGCGATGGTGTGCAGCCTGCCTTGAAAGACAAATAATGAATCTCAATTCTAATTAATGACAAGATGAACCAACTATTATTAGATGTGTCGCCGGCCGTGATAGACTGGTCGCGCGCGCAGTTTGCCCTGACAGCCTGCTATCACTGGCTCTTTGTGCCTCTCACCCTGGGTCTGGCGGTTATCATGGGCATTGCCGAGACTATTTATTATAAGACCAACAAGCCTTCTTGGCGTGACATAGCGCGCTTCTGGCAGAAGCTTTTTGGCATTAACTTCGCCATGGGTGTGGCCACAGGTATCATCCTTGAGTTTGAGTTTGGCACCAACTGGAGCAACTATTCGTGGTTTGTGGGCGACGTGTTTGGCGCGCCGCTGGCCATTGAGGGCATCGTGGCCTTCTTCATGGAGTCCACTTTTGTGGCCGTGATGTTCTTTGGCTGGAAGAAGGTGTCGCGCGGTTTTCATTTGGCATCTACCTGGCTCACGGGCATTGGAGCCACCATATCGGCCTGGTGGATACTCGTGGCCAACGCCTGGATGCAGTATCCCGTGGGGCAGACCTTCAACCCCGACACCATGCGTTTTGAGATGACGAGCTTCGCCGATGTTGCTTTGTCGCCCTTCGCGGTAGACAAGTTTCTGCACACCGTGACCTCATCTTGGGTGATAGGCGCCGTGTTCTGCGTGGCCGTGTCGTGCTGGTATCTGCTCAAGGGTCGCGAGGCGCAGCTGGCAAAGGCCAGCATCAAGATAGGTGCTTCGGTAGGACTGTTTGCTGCCTTGGCTGCTTTCGTCACCGGCGACAATTCTGCTTACATGGTGTCGCGGTCGCAACCCATGAAGTTGGCGGCCATGGAAGCCCTCTATAATGGTGGCGAGTCGCAGAGCCTGACGCTCTTCGCGGCGGTCAATCCGTTTGGCAAAGGCGACTATGCCACACAAACCGAGCCTCCTATGCGCATAGCCCTGCCCAACATGCTGTCTCTTCTGGCTACGCACGACGCCCATGGCTACGTGCCCGGCGTGAACGATATACTGCGTGGCTACACCTCATACGAGGGCGTGCGGGAGCCCTCGTTGCAGCAGAAGGTGGCCATGGGCAAGAAAGCCATTGCCGCCCTGATGCGCTACAGACAGGGAGATAAGTCGGACAAGACGCGCAAGGAGGTGGCCGAGAACGTTCGCTACTTTGGCTATGGCTATGTGAAGGATGCCTCGCAAGTGGTTCCGCCCGTGGGCATCACGTTCTGGTTGTTCCGTACCATGGTGGGTCTGGGTTGCTTCTTCATGCTCTTCTTTGTCGTGGTGCTGTTTGTTGTTGACCGTAAGGACATCGCGCAGCGGCAGTTCCGCTGGCTGCATGTGCTGGCCCTGATAGCCATTCCGCTGGCTTGGATATGCAGCGAGAGTGGCTGGATGGTGGCCGAACTGGGTCGCCAACCCTGGACCATACAAGACATGCTGCCCACTTGGGTGGCCGTGTCAGACCTGAAGTCGGGCAGCATCATGCTCACCTTCTTCATCTTCCTGGCGCTGTTCACCACGCTGCTGGCCATAGAGATAAGCATATTATGCAAGCAAATTAAGAAAGGACCTGAACATTCTAATATAGAAACATTATGATAACATACAGCTTTTTGCAGCAATATTGGTGGTTTATCATCAGTTTGCTGGGTGGCATACTGGTGTTCCTGCTCTTTGTGCAGGGTGCTAACACAATGATTTTCAGCCTGGGCAAGAGCGCTGAGGAGCGCCGGCTCATCATCAACTCTACGGGGCGTAAGTGGGAATTTACGTTCACCACGCTCGTAACCTTCGGTGGAGCGTTCTTCGCAAGCTTCCCCTTGTTCTACAGCACCAGCTTTGGCGGAGCCTATTGGCTGTGGATGCTTATCCTCTTCTCGTTTGTCATTCAGGCCGTGAGCTATGAGTTTCAGAACAAGTTGGGCAACTTCCTGGGCGCCAAGACCTTTCAGGTGTGCCTTATCATCAATGGCATAGTGGGCCCACTGCTGCTGGGCGGCGCCGTGGCCACCTTCTTCGACGGCAGTAACTTTGTGGTAGACAAGATGAATATCACCAACAGCTTGCAGCCCGTCATCAGCCGTTGGGCCAATGCCAGCTGTGGTCTCGACGCGTTGCTCGACGTGTTCAACCTGCTGCTGGGCATTGCCGTGCTCTTCTTGGCACGGGTGCTGGGGCTGTTGTATATGGTGAACAACATCTCTGACGATGTGCTTCAGAAGCGCATGCGCCGCTCGCTGGTGTGGAACGCGGGTCTCTTCCTGGTGTTCTTCCTGGCCTTCTTCATCCATGTGTTGCTGAAAGACGGCTTCGCATACGATGCGTCTACGGGCGTGGTATTCATGGCCGAGTTGAAGTATCTGCACAACCTGCTGGAGCAACCCTCAGTGCTTGTTCTGCTCTTGCTGGGTGTTGTGCTGCTGCTCACGGGCATAGTAAGGACGGTGCTCAGCAGCCATTTCAACAAAGGAATATGGTGGTCGGGCATCGGTACGGTGCTCGCCGTGACGGCTCTCTTCCTCATGGCAGGTTGGAACGACACCGCTTATTATCCCTCAAATGCCGACTTGCAGAGCTCTCTCACCATAGCCAACAGTTGCAGCAGTGAGTTCACGCTGAGCACGATGGCCGTTGTGAGCCTGCTTGTGCCCTTTGTGCTGGCTTATATCTACTACGCTTGGAAGAGTATCGACAGCAAGAAGATAGACCGTGATGAGTTGAAAAGTGGCGATATATATTAATAAGGTGTAGGACGGAAGGGCTATGATGTGCCGGCCAAAGCACACAGGCTCGTCGCCTTCCTCCTTATATTATATAGCAAACCCAGTGGCTTGACATGTTCGGCCTCTGGGTTTGCCAATTCTCTCTGGGCCGTACTGTCGGCCAAAAGCTTTCAGTTTTACTTTCATCATAAGGGAGTTGGTGTGATGTGTGAAAATGAATGATTATGTGATTTTCTTGCTATTTTTTCTTGTTTTTATTAAGTTTTTTATTGCAAAACTTGCTTTTATATTTTTAATTCATTATTTTTGCAAAATAATATTACAAGAAATATAATGTAGGCTAATTAGTTTCGATTTGTTATTAAATACTCGATAAAAAGTAATTATGAAGAAAATCTACTTGTCTATGGCCTTACTCTCACTTTTCGCAGGAGGGTTACAGGCTCAAACGTTGCTCGACGAGGATTTTGAAACCAGCAGTACAGAAGGATATTCACGCCCTGTAACCAAGGGTAGTGGGTGGACAACTGTTGACAGCTACAAGGGTTCGAACATCTCGTATAATTGGTGCAACAATTACAATGAGAAAGGTGTGGTGGACGGAAGTAAGCATGCTGCTGCTTGCGATGCCCCTGTTACCAGTGGTTATACTGATGGTGCGGGTCCGCGTGAGGAAGTTCTGCTCACTCCGGAGTTGAACCTTGACAATACCTATCAGTTGAAGTTCGACTGGAAGGTGGGACCGACAAACTCCATGGACGGCTCGAAATATGATTTGCAAGTGCGTGTGGTGGAGAACGACGACCTGGCTAATGCAACTACAGTGTTCTCTATTCAGGATGCTAACCTGCTCAAGGAGAGTGGCGTGCTCACTTATCCTATCACCACTTGGGACCCACATACCTCTGAGATAGACTTGAGCTATTTCAAAGGAAAGAAGGTTAAGCTGGCCTTTGTATATAAGATGTTGGAACCTATAGGCAACATTGCATGGATCGATAACGTGTCGGTGAAGCAGTTTACTCCGCCCACACAGCCCGTGCCTACGCTGTCTAACAATTCTTATAAGTTCCCGTCTATGTACCTGGGTGAGAAGTTCTATACCACACAATTCACCCTCACCAACAATGGAACCGACGGCTTGAAGGTGACAGGCATCGATTTGCCTAACGGCGTAACCACTACATGGGACTATCAGAATGTGAACTTGGCCAAGTATGAGAGCACTCGCTTCCAGCTTGCCTACACGGCTTCACTCACCAGTCCGGCTGCAGGCAATGCCGTGATACATACTAACGGCGGAGACGTTACGATAGCTCTGAGCGCTGAGAAGATGGCTGTGCCAGACGGCTATACGCTCGAAAGCTTCAACGGATTCTTCCCACCGGCAGGCTGGACCAACAAGGGCTGGGGCCAGAGAAGCCAGGCTTTGGAGGGAGATGGTTCTGCTTACGGTTCTGCAAGCTTCGACAATGCTTACCTGATTTCTCCCCGTCTCGACCTGACAAAGGGCGGAACGCTCACCTTTACCTATCTCAACAACTTCGATAGCGAGGAAGGTGGCACTTATCAAACCAACGACTTTAAGGTTGATGTGTCTTATGATGGTGGTAAGACTTGGCAGACCAAGTGGACGTATGACTACACACAGGGTGGCATGACGAACATGCAAGTGCAAAATGTAGACCTTGGTCAGGGTACTGATAGCTCGTATGTACGTTTCGTAGACACCGCTGTGGAGTATGATTCTGAGACAGGTGTTGGCGAGTTTGCCGATATATACGTAGACCGTGTGCTCCTTCCCAATGTGTATGGAGCAGATGACGTGCCCGGCGCGGCTACTCTCGTAACTCCTAAGGACAGCGTGACGGAGGTGATGCCTAAGAACATTCAGCTGTCTTGGGGCCCCGCTCAGTTTGCTGACGGATATAAGTTGTATGTTGGAAGCAATGATGCTTCAGACAATCTCATCAATGGTTTGGACCTGGGCAATAAGCTTACTTACACGATAGCTCAGGCTGATTATCAAACAGCTTACAGCTGGAAGGTCGTGCCTTACAATACTGTTGGCTCGGCTACAAAGGTTCCGGTATGGCACTTCACCACCCAGGCTGATGCCAGCGTGAAAGACTTCCCCTATACAGAAGACTTTAGCAAGGGCACCATTCCTAATGGTTGGACACTTACGCCTGCCGCTTCTTATAACCGTAACTGGTATATCAATACCATGTATCCTTATACATTCGGCAACGTAAAGTCTAATGTTCTCACCTCTGGCTACATGGCTGGCAAGAACGAAGAGAACAGTGTTACCACACAAGAGTTCACTCTTCCTGCCGGTAAGACCATCATGGCATCCTTCGTATGGACCAATGTTCATCCCAGCGATGCACAGGTTGATGCAACTGACAGTAAGAAGAAGCACAACGTTGAGCCTAATAATGGCGTGAGCGCAGGCTACTTCCAAGTGCTTGCAGACGGCACATGGCATGACCTTACCTCTATCTCTGAGACAGGCGATGACGAATCTTACTGGAAGTCTGAGCAGGTCAACCTGAGCGAATATGCCGGTAAGACGGTGCAGTTCCGTTGGGTTCACAAGTCATTTGATAAATATAACAGCGACGGCGGTACGAGTGTTGCCCACTTCGAACTGGCCGAGGCGCAAGGCGATAAGGCTGCCTTTAACCAGACAGTATGGAATGCCGGTAAGGTGAACTACAACAAGTCACGCAACTCAGGCGAGGTGTTCACCTTATTTAATAAGGGTACCAACAACCTGAAGATAAAGTCAGTGACCTTCCAGAATGCAAACTTCAGCAGCTCACTCAAGGCTGGCGACGAGATAGCCGCAGGCACTTCAAAGAACTTCAGCATACAGTTTGATGCCCGTGATGCCGCTACTAGCCTCACCGACAACATGACCGTAACCTTCGAGTCGGGCTATCAGGTGTCACTTCCTGTAAGTGGTACAGCTCTGGCAAGCGACCAGTTGTATTACGGCTTCGAGGATAATGCTTTGGATTATTCTTGGAAGAACGACTTCACTATGTTTGATGTGGACGGTGCTGTGAACGAGAAGCTCACGTATTATCTCACTACTATGGAGAATAATGGTGGCAGATTTGCCTTCACACAGGGCTGGTTCAACAATCAGCTGTCTACTGCTCACGAGGGTACAGGCGCATTGATGACAGGTACTCCTGTATCTGGAACGGCTGATGACTGGCTTATCAGCCTGCCCTTCACAGCAACTTCCAACACAACATTCGACTTCTATGCTCGCAACCTTGAGCAAACCAACAGCGTGTTGCCCGCAGGCAAGAACCATATAACCGTATTGGTGAGCACCACAGACAATGCTTCTACAGAATCATTCACTGAAACTGTGCTTGCTAACCAGGAGATTCCGTATCTCGACGCGAATGAATGGCAGCACTATACCGTTGACTTGAGCAAGTTCGATGGACAGAAGATATATGTTGCTTTGCGTCATACCACTGAGGCAGACGGCGTTATGGAGGCCTTCTATGATGACTTTACGTTCAATCACATAGGTCAGACAACAGGCATCAAGGGTATTACGGCCATTGACGGCGAAGCTAATGTCATGGTATACACCATCGACGGTAAGATGGTTACATCAGGAAAGGGTACCCAGGTGCTCAATAGCTTGGCTAAGGGACTCTATGTTGTGAAGGTTACTAAGGGCAACGCAGTGTCTACAATGCGTTATCTCCAGAAGTAATTCTGATATATTTAAATAAGGTAATGGGTGGTTCTAGGTAGCCCCTATTACCTTATTTTGACTTTTTCTAACTTAATCAAGAGATGAGAAATCTAATTATTCTTTTCATACTTCTTGTCGCTTGCCCCGTCATACAGCTCAAAGCGCAGAAGCGAGACAAGACTCTCACCGTGAAGGTTACGGCTGCTACGGGTGAGAACCTGCAGGGTCAAGAGGTCAATGTGCAGCAAACTGACTACGCGCTGAGCTATGGTAAGCTGACGCTCGATGCTCAGGGACAGTGCCAGGTGAAGGTTTATACCGGTCATCACAGCGTGAGCGTGGCCCGACCGGGATATGTTACGGCATTGTCTGACTTCGTTGTGAACAAAGATACTACCGTTTCGCTGACGCTTAATGTGCAAGTGACAACACCTTTCTCACTTACTCCCTCTGTCTCTCATAACGCCTTGACGGGCAAGAACGCCATTAACCTGACGTGGAATGTGGAGAAGCCGGCGTTTGAAGACAACTTTGAGAGCTACGATGCCTTTGCTACGACGTTCGGAGAGTGGACAGGAATAGACGGAGACAAGCTTGCCGCAGCACCCCTTGTGGGCTCTTACCCCAACAGAGGCGTATTGCAGTATGCCCAAATCATCAATCCGCTCAAGGTAGACCCCACTTGGTGGTACAGCTATCCCGTACTTCGGCCGTATGAGGGCAATCAGTATGTGGGCTTCACACGCACCAGCAACGGTGCGGCTAACGACGATTGGCTCATATCGCCCGCTGTTAAGGTGGGCACGGAGAATTTCCTTACATTCTATGCCAAGGCTGCCGATGCTGCGCCGGAGCGCTTTCAGGTATATGTAACCGAGCAAACCAACAATCCGCAGCAAGCAGATTTCACCCGGCTGGATGCAGGAAACTACGAGCAAGTAGATTATAAGGAATGGCATCTCATGAAATATAGCCTTGCCGCATACGCCGGAAAGACCATCAAATTTGCTATTCGCTACATCAGTGAATACAACACCATGCGTACGTTCATGCTGATGGTGGATGATGTAAGAGTGGGCCAGGAAGAAACAGCACAGGCTCCCAGGGCTAAGGCCGTGCGCAGTCAGCGTTCGCCTCGCAATCCTTTGGAATCGTTTGACGTGTATCTCGACGGTGCGAAAGTAGGCACGACCGACAGCTATGGCTATACCCTGAATGATGTAAGTGCGGGTCAGCACACCCTTGGCGTGCAGGCTATATACTCTGATACCAAGAGTGATATGGCCACTACGAGTATTTCTGTACCGGCCGACTATGCCCAGGTGACCTTCCATGTCACTACCAACAGCAAGCGTTCGGCAGATGGTGAGAAGCTCAGCTTGGTGAATACTGATACAGGCGAAGCCTTAGACCTGACCATAGCCAACGGCTCTGCCGTCGTACCCTCATTGCCTTACGGCACTTATGCCGCCAATATTGCAGAGGGTGCCTTTAATGCTTTCACTCAAACCTATACCGTTCAGGGAGACGCCACCTATGACATCGCGCTCACCGACAAGGTTCGTGACCCTTATAACATCACGGCCGACATCGTTCCGAATGGCAAGGGCGAGAGTCAGGTGACGCTGAAATGGAACCAGGAACTGGCTTTCACTGACAGCTTTGAGGATTATGCCGACTTCGCGACGGGCAGCTTTGGTGGTTGGACCTCGTTAGACTTGGATGGGCAGATAGTCTATCCCATCTCTCTGCAAGGTTCTATCATCTCCTTCCCCGGCTCTGGAACGCAGCAGAATCCCACAGCTATTGCACCCATCGTGTTTAATCCTTACACCACAGTACCTGCCATGATGCCTACCGATCAGGCTATGAAGCCAGTTACGGGCAATAAGGAAATACTGTTTTTCTCACCGCAGCAATACACCGCCAACAAATGGCTTATATCGCCGGAACTGGACATTCGCGATGGATATAAGCTTTCGGTAGATGCTAAGTCGTATAGTGACATGTATCCGGAAAAGCTTGAATTTGCTGTTTCTACGGAAGGTTCAGACCCCACAGACTTCACCGTGATATCCAAAGCCGAGAATATGCCGGCATCGCAGTGGACGAAATATGTCACCGATCTGTCTGCTTATGCTGGCAAGACGGTGCGTCTGGGCGTGCATTACTATACCACTGACGGCTTCTTCGCGCAGATGGACAACTTCACAGTGGGCCCGGCTGAAGGCGAGGAGCATTACATCGACTATGGCAATGTGGTGAGATACGACATTTATCTTGATGGCATCTTGGTGGCAAACAGTGCCACCCCCACCTGCGTATTGCCCAGCGTGAGCGCCGGAACGCATACTGTGGGCATCAAGGCTATCTATCAAAACGCTTCGTCTAACACCACTGAGTATACCATTGTTGTGACAGGCATTGGCCATGTTGAGTTGTCTGGCACTCCTACTGAGGCTCCTACATATTATAATGTAGAGGGTCAGAAGATACAGAACATCCGCGGTCACCATGGCATCGTGATCATGAAGCAAGGTGAAACGGTTAAAAAACTGATGCGTTAAATGAAAAAGTTAAATATCTTATTGCTCTTTTTAGGGGTTGCCCTGTCTGCCGTAGCGCAGTCAGCGGCGCCCTTTCGCGCGCTGTCATCGTCACAGCGTGCAGTGGGCTACACCATAGGCGATGCCATAACCACCCAAAACGTGGGCACAGGTTATGCCGGTACCCATCCGGTGGGAGCCCTTCTGAAGGCCGACATGCTGAAGACGTATGTGGGATGTAAGGTTGTGGGCATTCGTTTCGCCCTTAGTGCGTCGGCCCAAACCAGCCGCGTGTTTGTCCGTCCGGTGAATAGTGAGGGCTATCTTGCCGATGCCGACTCTGTTACCCAGAATGTTTGGCATCCTCATTCCGGCTGGAACGAGATTATGTTCAACGGTGTGAAGGGCTACACCATACGCCCGGGAGAAAGCCTCTTCTTTGGTTTTGATGTAACCGAGACGTCAGATCAGGCGCAAGCAGGCACCGGTATACTGGCCACAACGGGTCAGTCGCAGTCTATGGGCTTCCTTGTTTTGGGCAACTTTGGCTCGGGTGAAGGCCTTTATTCAGTCAAAGACAAGGGCCTGCTGTGCGTACAGCTCATCGTTGATGTGTCGTCCTTGCCTTCCAAGGCTGTTGCCTTCACAGACATAACCAATGGCTATCAGTATAAGCAACCGGGCGAATTGTTGGACTTTTTTGCGCAGTTTACCAACTCCGGACGCGATACCATCAAGAGCTATACCATCAATTATGCCATCGACAACAAGCTTATTCTGGGTCATGACACCCATGATACGATACCCGGAGGGGCACAGTCGTCTTTTCAACACACCTATCAGTTGCCTTCAGATATGCCATCCGGCCAGCATGTGTTGCGCATTTACATCTCTCAGACCGATGGCATTGCGATGGCTGATCAGCCTTATATTGCTGATACCTTCTGTGTTTATCGTGAGAAGTTTGACCGTCAGCAAACCTATCTTGAGCAGTATGCTGACGAAACTTCGCCTTACACGGCAGGTTGCTTCGATGCTATGGAGGCAACTGCCAAACAATTACAAGGGCAGGTAGCCTACGTAAACATCTATCGCGACAACAATCCTTTGGTTTGTTCGGCAGCAAGCAGCTTGTGTAACGACTATGCCTACACCTATCCCAGCTTCACGATGGACCGTTCTTACTATCCCGGTGAGGCTCATGTGGCCTACGACCTGAACGACTATGTGCTTGTTGCGCCAGCCTTGGTTACCGGTATGATGCAAGAGCTTTTGCAAGACGAGCATACTCATCCCGCCTTTGCCAAACTGAATATTACGCCACAATACGATGCCGCATCCCGCCTTCTCACCCTCAAGGTCAGTGGTACCACCACCTCAGAGGCATCCAAGATGTTTGGCGATATGGCTCTTACACTTATGCTTACCGAGGATAGCGTGAAGGCTCCACAGGTGGTTTACAATGCCACCACAGGTTATGCCAGCACCGTTCAGCGCTATGTACACAACCATGTGCTGCGCAGCTTGCTCACGGCAGTGCGTGGCGATAAGCTTCAACTCGATGGCAATACCTTCTCAGCTACCTATACCTTCACCGTGCCGCAGAATATGAACCCTGCCAATATGACTGCCGTTGGGCTCATTAGCAGGTATGTAGGCGCGCAAGGAGCGCTGGGCATCAAGCGCATGGATATACTTAATGCCAACAGCGTAGCGCTCAGGAGCGTGGCAACATCGCTCACTGCGCCCATCGTAACGGTGCCTTCACAGGTGAAATACTACACCCTCGATGGCATTGAAGTCAGTCCTTTACAGTTGAGGCATGGCCTGTATATTGTGAGAGACGGCATTCGCCAATACAAGAAGATGATTCGCTAATATCCTCAAGCCCTGTGTGGCCTTGTTGCTGCATGGGGCTGTAAGAATTTTAATTACTAACTAAAATAAATAGCTTATGAAGAAGAAAAAACTATTCATCGTTTTGTTGCTAACCCTCTTGGGCTTGTCGCCGGCCTCTGCCGACAGCGTGGTGCCCTATACAGAGGATTTCAACACGTCGATTTCTACGTCAGCCCACGACTTTGCCGTGAGTAAAGGCTGGGGACACATCACTGATTACTATTTCGACGACGAGTCTTACGACTCTTATTATCCCACCTACACCTATTCTTCTACAGACGGTATCGATGGCACCGGAGCTCTGAAAGTGTCTGACCAGACCGCTGTGGGCGAGGGATGGAACACGGGTTCTACCTATGATCTGCTCGTTACGCCTACCATTAACGGCAAGTCTTCCATCTATGTCAAGAAAGCGGGAACTAATGGAACCGTTAAGTTCTATACCGTTTCTGAAAAGAATGGCAAACTTTCTCGTGGCACTTCCATCTCCGTGACGCTCCCCACGCTGTCTACTTCCGAATATGTTAAAGTAGACATACCCAGTCAGGACAGCGCCCGTATAGGCATCTATGCCAGCAATGTGTGGATAGACAACTTTCAGGCAGACAGTGCTGTCTTCATTAAGAAGAAATCGTTGATGATTAACAAGGTAACCAACGTTCTCTATCGTGGTGACCGTACAAGCGAGGAAGATGTAGATGCCAATGGCAATTATGGCATTAAGTTTCTCGTAACCCTTGTCAACAATGGCGACATAGATCTTGCTCCGGGCGATGACAATTACTCTCTGAGCATCAAGAACTATGCGGGCAAAATCGTAGCAACAGCGTCCATAACAGAACCTTTGGCTGTTGGCGCTACCCTGACCGACTATGTATTTCAGGTAGAGCTGCCTTATGCCACCTACCCCTTGCGCGATCGCTATGATGTAGTAGAGAATATCGGCGGCACGTCCAGCTATGGTGCATGGATAGAGCCTGTACCTTATACGGCCGTTCCGAGGCTCACGGGCGCTGATGGCACTATAGATTCGGGCACCGCTCAGGCTTTCGGCATGATTAAGACCGCCGTTTCTAAGAGCTATACCCTCAACAACCATGGCGCAGCTCCTCTTGTCATCGACAGCATTGGCATGCCCGACGGCTTCACCACATCGTTGATCGCACCGGATACTATAGCCGCTCATCAGAGCAAAGAGTTCACCATAACGGCCGATGCCGAGACGTCTGGCGTTCATTCAGGCAATATGGTGCTGAAGATATCGGGCGCAGACGATTTCGTCTTGCCGCTTTCATCCACCGTGCTCGACTCTGCCAAGATGTTTGTAGACTTCGAGGACGGCAAGTTTCCACAGGGATTCATTGTCGGTAAGAACTGGAATGTGGAGCAGCGCGACTATAACTCGTCTGATAATGTATATCTTGCTGCTTCCGATTTGGTTGATGATACCAAGCTTATTACGCCGCTCTTGAAAGTGCAAGAGGGTGAGAAGATGAGCCTGGATGTAGCTAAGACCGGTTACTACTCAAGTGATTCGCATCTCAAAATATACTATTCAACCGATCGTTCTCATTGGACGCTGGCCAAGACCATTAATAATTCTGACCTTCTTTCCACCAGGTCGGGGGCTACTCGTTATTTCTTCAGCGACCTGAAGACCTTTGTTGTAGACAGCATTCCTGCCGGAAATTACTACATAGCTTTTGAGTCTGGCTATGCTGCAATAGACAATATCTATGGTTTTGAGCGTGTACCGGTAGAGCATGATGCTTATTTCAAGGATGTGCTGTTACCGTCTGAGGGCGTTGTCAACAATCCCTACACCGCAACAGCTACCCTCTTCAACAACAACTCTAAGGATGAATTGGCCGGCAGCTATAAGGTAGAACTTCAGTTAGACGGCAAGACGGTGGCCACCGACTCTGCTTCTGTTGTCAAGGCCGACAGCATTGCAAGCTACAACTTTACTTTCGTGCCGCACAAGGCTGGCAATTATAAGGCCGCTATTGTATTCACCTCAGGCGAATATGTTGTCCATACCGACACCGTAGATGTTACCGTAAAAGATGAAACATCCAACGCTGTTGTTCAGGTAGGCACCGTGGCAGGCACAAATCAGGGCTATGCAGCTCCTATCAGCGTTTACTGGAAGTACAGTGTTTCTGATGTTATCTACACCGAGAAGATGCTCAAGGCAGCCGGACTGAAGAAGGGCGACAAGATTACGCGCATCAGCTTCAAAGGCTATAACACTTCGAGTGAGGTGTCAGCAGACGTCAAAGCCTGGATAGGCAACACAGCCGATACCCTCTATGCCGATGATTATGTGGTGCCAGACACCGCACGTCTCACGCTTATTACTAAGGCCAATTACACCATTCCTAAGATAGGAACAGGCGATGAGCATGCGGTTTTGCTCAGCATAGACCTTCCTGAGGGCTTTGTCTACAATGGCCAAAGCATTCAGATGGTTGCGGGTTCTGCGCTTACCACCAGATACCAGCGTGCTATGTTTGAGTATTCTACAGACAACCCCGTGGGCTTTGTTAAGCGCAACGACTCCGAGTTTGAGTGGAATACTGCCACAGCAACCGATTATATGCCAGTGCCTTACTTCACGGTAGAGAGAGAACCGTCTACTGTTTCGGGCCTCGTTAAGGGTAAGCTGGGCCATGTGGCCAATGCTCATCTCACTCTGCGCAATGGTGAGGTGATCTATGAAGCAACATCAGACAGCACCGGTCACTATGAGATGAACGTCGTTCAGAATACCAAGAAGTATGCTCTGACCGTTACGGCCGATGGCTATCTGCCTTACACCGACTCCATCAGTTTCGACTCTCTGAACGTTGTGAAGGACGTAGAGCTCACGCTCGTACCCGACACCATCGTTGTTCCCGCAAGCGGATGGCTTGCTTACAGCAATTCACATGCCGTAGTGCTCGGCGATGTACTGCCCGCAGAGGCCACCTTCCATGCTGTGATAGGTGTTTATGAGAGCAGTGCTGTAACGAAGCAACTGCCTCAGTACACCGTCATTCCGGCCAACCAGGGCTTGCTCATCAAGGCTCCGGCAGGCACTTATGTGTTCCCGCGCCATGACATGGACATCAATGACAGCGCTCAGAATGCAAAGGAAGAGCCTCAGGATGTAGAGAACTTGCTCTTGCCAACTTGCGACAGCGCTTTTGTTGTGACGGGAGGCGACAGCATTTATGTGCTCGATGAGGATGCTTCCAACACGGTTGGCTTCCGCAAGGCTTCCGCTGATGAGGTGGTTCCGGCACATTCTGCTTACCTTGTTATCCATGAGGCAGAACCTCTCGAGTTCTATCCTCTTAAGGATGTGGTACTCACTCGCATCAGCAATGCGCGCCCGTCGGCTTCTGGCTTAGACGTCAGCAAGCCTATGTATGACTTGAGCGGCCGCAGAGTGGCAGCATCTTATAAGGGCATTGTGGTACAAGAAGGCAAGAAATATATCCTTCGTTGATATTTCTGAATAACCCTAAGTGTGGCGTGGCAGGCTTTTCTGTCACGCCACATTTGGCTTTTTACGGTTCTTACTACGATCAGACAAGGGCAAAAACTGTTTTTCAGCAGTTTCTCTAAGTGTTTTTTCCTATATTGTAGAATAATTATTACCTTTGCCGTTACTATATACGTAACATTCAAATCCGTTATTTTTTGTATGAAGAAAATCATTTCAATTATGTTTATGCTGGTCTTTGCGCTCGCCATGAACGCCCAGACCGGTACATGGAAAAACGATAAGGCTCACACGCGCATTGGTTTTGAGGTGAAACATGCCGGTTTGTCGTTTGTAAGCGGACGCTTCACCGACTTCGATATTAGCGTGGACGCGCAGGGCAAGAACTATCTCAACTCAAAGGTTACGGCCGTTATTCGCACCAAGAGCATAGCTACGGGTGTGGAGGCGCGCGACAATCACTTGCGCTCAGCCGACTTCTTCGATGCTGACGTCTATCCCACGATGACCTTCAAGGCCACCAAAGCCGTGCTACTTTCTAGGACTCACGGCAAGCTGTATGGCACGCTCACCATCCGGAACGTTACCAAGGCTGTTGTGCTTGATGCCTGGCTCATTGCCCATAAGGTGAGCCCGATGTCTAAGGTCATGACAGCCGGTTTCCGTCTGAAAGGCACTGTGAAGCGCTCTGACTTTGGCTTGGGCCCCAAATTCCTGTCCGATCTTATCGGAAACGAGGTGAATATCATCATCGATGCAGAATTTTCGCCGGCCAAGTAGCATCGGGCTAAGGTAGCATGAGCTAGTCAGTGCTCATGCTATCCGTCAGCGTTCGTCGTTGATAAACCGTAGGTAGGAACCCGGCAGTTTCGTTCTTCAGGGCTCTTGCCCACGCTTACGGCGGTTTCATCTATTCTTATCATGAAGAAGAAGCATCTTATACCCTCCGTCTATAAGATGCTTATGTCATGGCGGGTGATGCAGACGAGCATCCCTAGGTGGGCAGAGAGTCTGTGCTTTACGCACTTTTCTTCTTGTTGGTTGAGGCTCTTCCGTTCCCAAGCCGATGCAGCAACGTCTGTCTAGCGGTGGGCAATGTAAGAACAAATTGACTTAAAAACATCTTGTTATGGAAAATCTACGTGTGATGATAACCTTGTTTGTCATCGTTGTTTTGGGCTATGTGCTGGCCAAGCTGCGCTATATGAGTGCCGACTTCTGCCGCCAGCTCTCGGCCATAGTGGTGGATGTGACGTGCCCGCTGCTCATCTTGTCGTCTGTGATGGGCGACACCCTGCCTTCGCGAGCCCTCATCCTGCCTCTGGTGGGGGTGGGCGTGCTCTCCTATGTCATCCTTACGGCGGTGGCCTATATCGTGCCGCGCGCCTTTACCAAGAGCCCGACCGACCGTGGCGTCATAGGCTTTGCGCTGATGTTTGCCAATGTGGGCTTCATAGGCTATCCCATCGTGGCCTCCATCTTTGGCCCGACGGCCGTTTTTTATGCTGCGTTGCTCAACATGGCCAATACCTTTTTCATCTTCACCGTGGGTGTTGACCTGGTGAAAGGACATGACAATGACGGGCAGAAGCACCGCTTTAACGCTAAGGTGTTGCTCAGTCCGGGCTTGCTGGCTGCCTATGCGGCCGTCATCATCGTGGCCTTGGGCGTGCACGTCAGTCCCCTCATTGCGCGTCCCGTCACCATGGTGGGCAACATCACCGTGCCCGCCTCGCTCATGGTGATAGGCGCTACCATGGCCTCGCTGCCCTTGCGCGACATGCTGGGCAACCGTCTTGTCTATGCCGTGTCGGCCTTGCGGTTGGGCGTGCTGCCCCTCATGCTCTATTTCCTGTTCCGCCTTCTGGGCGTAGATGCTATGGTCAATGACATCAACACGGTGGTGTTGGCCATGCCTGTGGCCTCCTTCGGCACCATGTTCTGCATGAAGTATGGCCGTGATGTGCGGCTCATGACCGAGCTGACGTTCATCACCACGGTGGGTTCCATACTCACCATACCTCTTATCACCCTTATCTTCCATTAGCCCGCAGGTAAGATAAACCTCAGGTTTTCGTCACTTTCCTCATTCGTTGGATGCCCGTTGTGGCACTTAACGAACCTTTTCGGAAGGTTTGTGTAATTTGTTGGTGGTCAATATGTTATAAAAGGCTTTGCGAAAATGCCCTTTTCGCCATTCAAGAATGCCCTTTTTGCGTGCTAAAACAGGCCTTTTCGCGAGGTCAGAAAGCCTGTTTTGCCGCCGTGAGTGCCAGCATTAAATGATGGTGGTTGTTGTTTGCGCCATTCTGATGTGATGGTACTTATGCCGAAGTAGGATGATGGTCGGTGTCAAGTAGCGCTCGTAAACGTTAATAATCATTATAAAGAGATTGCGAGATGCACCTTAAAGCGTTGAAATTTTTATCTTTGTAGTGATAAATTCTTAGGGACATGAAGAGATTACTGGTTACGTTGGCGGTTCTGTTTGCCATCGTCTTTACGGCGAGAGCACAGTGGGATTTAGATGAGAAGTATGCTTCTGATTTGGTGAAAAGCGGTTCTGTAGCCCCTGACTTCAAGATGAAGACAGTTGAAGGTAAAACGCTTAGCCTGAAACCATATAAGAGCAGATATGTTGTGCTTGACTTTTGGGCCTCGTGGTGCCCCGATTGTCGCAAAGATATGTATAATGTGCAGCGCATGTATCGCACGTTTCACCCTTACGGCGTAGAGTTTATAGGCATCAGCATGGATACCGATGCCGCAGCATGGAAGAAAGCCATAGCCCGATATGGGCTTGCCTATCCACAGGTTAGTGAGCTGGTGAAGTTTCACGACTCGAAGATTGCTGCCCTTTATGGCGTGAAGTGGCTACCCTCGATGGTGCTCATCGATTCTCAGGGCAAGGTGATGCTCTCTACAGTGCTCTCTTATAAGATGGAGCGCACGCTCACAGAGCTGATGGCGCAGAAGCATCCTGTGCCTGTAAATGGTGCGACAGACAGCCTGACATTGACAGGCAGCAAAGGCAAGTTGGCAGCGGTAATACAAAAGCCAGTACTGACAAGTGGCGAGAAAGTGCCGATGGCCATCATCATGCACGGCTTTACAGGCAATAAGGAGGAGCGGCTGCTGAGACTCATTGCCGACTCGTTGCAGAGCCATGGTATAGCTTCGATACGCTTCGACTTCAACGGTCATGGCCACAGTGAGGGACGCTTTGAGGATATGACGGTGCCCAATGAGATAGAAGATGCCAAAATGGTATATGAATATGTAGCTGCCTTGCCCTATGTGGCTGCTTCACGCATAGCGCTGGTGGGCCACAGTCAGGGTGGGGTGGTGGCGGCGATGACCGCAGGCGAGCTCGGTTCGCCACGCGTAGCTGCCGTAGCATTGCTGGCTCCGGCTGCCGTGTTGCGCGATGATGCCATCCGTGGCAACACCATGGGCGCAAGATATAATCCTCTGGATCCGCCAAAAAGTGTGCCCCTCTTCGGCGGTCACAACCTGGGAGCCGGTTATATACGGTCGGCATTCACACTGCCCATTTATGAGACAGCGGCACGTTACAGCGGTCCGGCATCCATCATCCACGGCACGGCCGACCGTGTAGTGCCCTACACCTACGGCGAGCGCTTCCACGAACAGTGGAAAAACAGCGAATGGCATCTGCTGGAATACTTCGACCATGGGTTCACACAGAACATGTATCGTGTGGCAGGGCTTACCTCAGAGTTTCTCACACGCACGTTGGGAAAATAAATTTTATCTTATGGTTCATTGATAAACACATCGCACGCGTATGACCTTACAGCAAATGGAATATATCCTTGCCCTTGACAGATTGGGCAATTTTGCCAAGGCTGCCGACTATTGTGACGTGACGCAGCCCACATTAAGCTCTATGATACAGAAATTAGAGACAGAGTTAGGGCTTAAGATTTTTGATCGCCGCCGTCAGCCAGTCGTTGCTACCAAGGCGGGACGTGCTGTCATCGACCAGGCTAAGGAGGTGCTTTATCAAGCCCGTCGGCTGCGAGAGGTGGTAGAGGAGGAGAAGGAAACGCTTCTTGGCACCTTCTATATTGGTGTGCTGCCCACCATAGCGCCCTATCTTATACCACATTTCTTCCCCCAGCTGCTGCGAAGCCATCCGGAGATGGACGTGCGCATCATTGAGATGAAAACCTCAGCCATGAAGCAAGCCTTGCTGCATGGTGACATCGATGCCGGTATTCTGGCCAAGACTGATGATATGGAGGCCTTTGAGGCTGTGCCCCTTTATTCGGAGCGTTTTTATGCCTATGTCTCTGAGAATGACCCCTTGTTTGCCAAACAACGCGTGAAGGCCGTTGACTTCGGCAATGAGTTTCTTTGGTTGCTCGATGAGGGACATTGCTTTCGCGACCAGCTCATCAGATATTGCCAGCTCAAATCGGCTGCCGTGAGCAAGAAAGCCTATGCCTTGGGGAGCATTGAGACTTTCATGCGCATCGTAGAAAACGGCAAGGGTGTGACCTTTATCCCTGAGTTGGCCCTCTCGCAGCTCAGTGCCGCACAACTGAGACTTGTACGTCCCTTCGCTCTGCCTGAACCACGCCGCGAGATAATTATGGTTACACCCCGTGACTTCATCCGTGTCAAGCTTCGCACAATGCTTGTTGAGAGTATACAGGCCGGTGTGCAGCCCTTGCTAAAGCGAGACTATACATCGGAAACGCGCCAGTAAGCTTACCGGCGCGTCTGTTAGACTCTTCGTCTCGCCCTGCATGCATCTGCGGGCTAAACTATGTTGTGGAACCTTTACTCGGGCTTTGTGGCGAAAGCTGTGAGCATCCAAGCGCTCTTTTCCTGCTCGCGGAGGTAGTCGCTCATCATGGCTACCGTCACTTCGTCGCCGTTGTCGCCGGCTGTTGAGAGAACCTGACGCTCCAGAGCGATAAGCACTGCCAGTGCATCCAGTACATAGGCCAGACCCTTTTCTCCGCTTGTCACTACGTCGAGCTCTGAGAGTTGTGCCTGCTTGAGGTAAGCAGAGAAGCGGTGCTCCGGTGTTTTGCCTAACTGAAGGAGGCGCTCAGCTACTTCGTCTATCTTAGTTGCCACATCGTCGTACATCTTCTCGTATTCCTCATGCAGAACGAAGAAACCGTGTCCTTTGATGTTCCAGTGCAGATTGCGGAGGTTGGTGTAGTGTACTTGAAACTCTGCAAGCAGCTGCGCGAGAGCGTTGGTAACCTGTACGTTGTCATTCAGTCCTGTTGTTGTTAATGTAGTCTTCATAATTCTTATTGTTTTGTGGGTTATTACTTTTTTTCTTTTCTCTGGTGCAAAGATAGTAACACCTCCCCATATCCACAACAGATAATATTTATAGGCCTATAGATGCTATCTATAATATGACTTAATACATTGATAACCAATGATATATGCTAATGAAGAAAAGATAATGGAAAAGCCATTTTTCTTTTTCCGTGTTGCGGCAGAGTAGTATGTATGATTCTCTATTTATGGATAATTATCTGTATCCTGCCATCGGTAAGGGCTTGGCTTTCTTGTCTTAACCTGATATCCAATGGCATCCACGTCATGCACGCCATAGATTTCTTCTGCCAGTGAAGCAACCTTCATAAACAGTGCGTAAGAGTATAGGGCTTCCTAAATGTGATTGGTGAGTAATGGGTGGGATGTGGGTGGAATGTTTTTTGCTATGGTATAGCTTGTATCTTCTTGATATATAGTCTATTATGAGAAGGGTGGAATGGGTGGAATAGGTTTTGGTTAAAACTTTTGTTAAATGGGGCTCCTTATGCGGGCATACTGTTACTCTGTTGTCTAAACTTATTTCAGGATTGATGCTGTGAGTAACTTGCTGCTTTAAGCACCAACAGAAAGTATGTTTTGGAGGCATTATTTTCAACTCTTTGTTTCCTTGGCAAGGCGCGAGTAGTGCGTCTGTCAGCATCTGATTGTTTACATGTCTGTTCCTGCTCCGGAAGTTAAATGGTGGGTTTTGGACGATAAGGAGGTTGTTTATGCCATGCTCTGATAAGTAATATGGAAAATAAAAATAGGAAAAAGGCGCATTACTCCATTATTTTTATGTACTTTTGCACGGAATATGTGCCTTTGGCACCTATGCGACAACAGACATGCTTCGAATTAAGAAACTTGATATCTTCATAGCCAAGCAGTTTTGCTTGCTTTTTGCCGCAACCTTCTTCATCAGCCTCTTTGTGCTGATGATGCAGTTTCTTTGGCGGTACGTGGATGAGCTGATAGGCAAAGGTCTCTCTGTGGAGGTGCTGGCCCAGTTCTTCTGGTACATGGCCTTGATGATGGTTCCTCAGGCCCTGCCCCTGGCCGTACTGTTGTCGTCACTCATCACTTTTGGTAATCTCGGAGAGAGCAGTGAGCTCACGGCCATCAAGGCATCGGGCATATCGCTTATGCAGACCTTCCGCTCGCTGGCTTTCATCAGCGTGTTGGTGACGCTGGGCTCTTTTTATTTCCAGAACAACATTGGTCCGATGTCACAGATGAAGCTCACGCAGCTCATGATATCGATGAAGCAGAAGAGTCCGGAGCTTGAGATACCGGAGAGCCAGTTTTATGACGGCATACCCCAGTGCAACATCTACGTTCAGAAGAAAGACCTGAATACGGGCAAGCTGTATGGCATCATGATATATAGGATGACAGACAGCTATGAGGATGCGTCTATCATACTGGCCGATTCGGGTATGTTACAGTCTACGGCAGAGAAGAAACACCTGCTGCTGAACCTGTGGAGCGGCGAATGGTTTGAGAATATGCGTTCGCAAGAGCTGGCAGGAAGTGCCAGTGTGCCTTATAGGAGAGAGTCGTTTGTGCATAAGCGCATTGTGCTGGACTTTGACGGCGACTTTAATCTCACCGATGTGGCGGGGCTGGGCAACAACGCCCGGACAAAGAGTCTGGCAAAGATCAATCATGATGTAGACTCGCTCAACCATCAGTATGACAGTATCGGCAATGCCTACTATAAGGATATGCAATACACGGTGTATTCGCAGGCCAAGCTCAATGGCCGACAGATGAAGCAGGCTGCGGCTCTTGCCGCTTCGCCCAAAGAGGATATAGACACCGTGTTCAGCCATCTGAGTGCCGACAGACAGCAGCAGGCCGTGCAGAACGCCATGTCTACGGCACAGATGGAAGTGAGCGACCTGGAGTTTAAGAGTATGCTTACCAGCGACGGCGACAAGATTATCCGAATGCACCAGATAGAAGCCATCAACAAGTTTACGCTGGCTCTGTCGTGTTTGATATTCTTCTTCATAGGCGCTCCGCTGGGAGCCATCATCCGGAAAGGTGGATTGGGCGTGCCCATCATCATATCGGTCATCGTGTTTATCGTGTACTATGTGCTCGACAACACGGGCTATCGTATGGCCCGGCAGGGCGCTTGGGCTATATGGTTCGGCAAGGGCCTGTCGCCTGCCGTGCTCATTCCTCTGGCCATATTCTTTACCTACAAGGCCAACAACGACTCGGCTGTGTTTAATATGGATGTTTATCGCAACTTGATGATGCGCATGCTGGGCCTCAGGCTGAAGCGGCATGTGGCCGGCAAGGAGGTTATTATTCAAGATCCTGACCTGCCTGCTGATGTCAGTAAGCTGGAGAATATCACGCAGCGTGTGGTGGATTATAATAAAGAGCATAACCTGAAGTCGCTGCCCAATGTGATAAACGTGTTCTTCAGATACCGTCCCGACCATGAAGTAGAGGCCATCAGCAATGACTTGGAGACCGTGATAGACGACTTGAGCAATACACGCGACCGCTATGTGCTGTCGTATCTCAATGCCTATCCCGTGCTGGCTGTCAAGGCTCATACCCGTCCCTTTGAGCGCAGGTGGCTCAATATTCTGGCTGCCGTGATAGTGCCTGCCGGCATATTCTTCTACTTGCGCATGTGGATATTCAGGCTCAGACTTTATCATGACCTTACGGTTATCAAGTCTACCAATGAAGCACTGATAAAGCATATAAAAGAGTCGGCAAAGAAGAAGGCCGACAGACAAAAGATAGGATAAGACAAAGTAGACATATATATATTAATAAGGTAACAAATACAGGAGATACAGATATGGAAGATATAAAGCTGAACAGCATTGAAGAGGCTGTGAAAGACTTTAAAGAAGGCAAGTTTGTGATTGTAGTTGATGATGAGGATCGTGAGAACGAGGGCGACCTGATTATCGCGGCTGAGAAGATAACCACCGAGAAGGTGAACTTCATGCTGAAGCATGCCCGTGGCGTGCTTTGCGCGCCTATCACCATCAGCCGTTGCGACGAGCTCGACTTGCCCCATCAGGTGCAAGACAACACCTCTATGCTTGGCACCCCGTTTACGGTTACGGTGGATAAGCTGGAGGGATGCACCACCGGCGTGTCGGCACACGACCGCGCCGAAACCATCAAGGCTTTGGCCGACCCCGCCTCTACGCCACAGACCTTCGGACGCCCGGGACACATCAATCCTCTCTATGCGCAAGACAACGGCGTGTTGCGTAGAAGCGGACACACAGAAGCTGCCATAGACCTCTGTAAGATGGCAGGGCTCTATCCTGCCGGCGCCCTGATGGAGATTATGAACGAAGACGGCACCATGGCACGGTTGCCACAGTTGGTGGAGTTTGCCCATAAGTATGACTTAAAGGTTATCTCTATTAAGGATATGATCTCGTTCAGGTTGAAGACAGAATCGCTCATCGAGGTGGGCGATGAGGTAGACCTGCCCTCTATCTATGGCCACTTCCACCTGATACCTTTCCGCCAGACCAGCAACGGGCTGGAGCACATGGCCCTCATCAAGGGCTCTTGGGAGCCCGAAGAGCCTATCCTGGTGCGTGTGCACTCATCTTGCGCTACGGGCGATATACTGGGAAGTATGCGTTGCGATTGTGGCGAGCAGTTGCACAAGGCCATGCAGATGATAGACAAAGAGGGCAAGGGCGTGCTTATCTATATGCAGCAAGAAGGCAGAGGCATCGGCTTGATGAACAAAATTTCGGCTTATAAGCTGCAGCAGGAGCAAGGTTACGACACTGTGGATGCCAATATCCATCTGGGCTTTAAGCCAGACGAGCGCGACTATGGATGCGGCGCGCAGATGCTGCGCCACCTGGGCGTACACAAGATGAGGCTTATGACCAACAATCCTACCAAGCGTGTGGGACTGGAAGCCTACGGTCTGGAAATCGTAGAGAACGTTCCTATTGAGGTGACGCCCAATAAATATGACTATAAATATCTGAAAACGAAGAAAGAACGCATGGGGCATGACCTCCACCTTTAAGAAACAAGCTTAGCCACACATGTGCTTCGTGAATTACATTTTCATGAAAAATCAAAATAAAGTGGCAAAAACTTCGTTATTATTTAATAAAATGAGTATTTTTGCATTGCAAAACCATCGAAACAAGTAAAAATGGTAAAATTATCAGATAGGTTAAACAGGTTGGCACCTTCTGCAACATTGGCAATGTCGCAGAAGAGTGCTGAGTTGAGGGCACAGGGAGTTGATGTCATCAATATGAGTGTCGGCGAGCCAGATTTCATGACGCCCGACTTCATTAAGAAGGCCGGAAAGAAGGCTATAGATGACAACTACTCAAAATATTCTCCCGTTCCCGGCTATCTCTCTTTGCGTGAGGCTATATCTGAAAAGCTTAGCAAGGAGAATGGACTGAGCTATTCGCCGGCAGAGATTATAGTAGGCACCGGCGGCAAGCAAGGGGTTTGCAATACCTTTATGGCCCTCGTCAACCCTGGCGATGAGGTCGTGATACCAGCACCTTACTGGGTGAGCTATCCTCAGATGGCCAAATTGGCCGGGGGCACACCCGTCGTATTGCCTACTGGCATAGAAAACGACTTTAAGATAACGGCCGATCAACTGGAGCAAGCCATCACGCCTCGCACCAAGCTGCTGGTTATCTGCTCGCCCAGCAATCCTACGGGTAGTATCTATACAGCCGAAGAGCTGGAGAGCCTTGCCAAGGTGGTATTGTCACACGACGACTTATACGTGCTGTCTGATGAGATATACGAACATATAAACTATGTGGGAAGCCATGCCAGTATAGCCCAGTTCCCCGGTATGAAGGAGCGCACCATCGTGTGCAACGGTGTGAGCAAGGCTTATGCCATGACAGGTTGGCGCCTGGGTTGGGTGGCCGCGCCAGAGTGGATAGTGAAAGGCATGAGCAAACTGCAGGGGCAGTACACCAGCGGAACAAGTTCTGTGAGCCAGATGGCGGCCCTGGCAGCCTATAAGGGCGACCAGGAATGCGTAGAGGACATGCGTATCGCCTTTGAGCGCAGACGCAATCTCATCGTGAGCCTGGCTAAGGACATACCCGGACTTGTGGTGAATGTTCCGCAAGGAGCTTTCTATCTCTTCCCCAAGTGCAGCTCGTTCTTTGGTAAGACAGATGGCAAGCGCGTGATAAACAATTCCACCGACTTTGCCTTGTACCTCCTCGAAGAGGGTAGGGTGGCCACTGTGGCAGGCGATGCCTTTGGTGATCCGAACGGCTTCCGCATGAGCTATGCCACAAGCGATGACAATATTCGCGAGGCTATGAAGCGCATGAAAGAGGTTCTGGCTAGGTTGCACGATTAATTATCAATGGAAAATCAAGAAAAAATACCAGTTCCGGCTAGTTAAATCTTCTTAATTCCTATGGTTGTTCCCTTTTAATTGCTACCTTTGCGCATACCAATGAAGAGGGAGACTGTTTGGATGCTACCTGGACATAAAATCGAAAGACAACACTTCAGACAATTATAAACAATTTAATTCATTAATAACTAAAATTTTAAAACTTATCAATTATGGCAACTACACAACAAAAAGCAGCCCCCAAGAAAAAATCTGAGGGCTTCAAGGGAGTTAGAGGCGCATTCTGGATTATCGTCGTTTGCGCTGTTATCGCATTCGTTCTGTTCTTCAACTGGTTTGGAGCATCCATGCACTTCGCTGATGCTACCAAGACACAGCCTACAGACGTTTGGGGTACAATCTTCAAAGGTGGCGTAGTCGTTCCTGTTATCCACACTCTGTTGCTCACCGTTATCGCAATGTCTATCGAGCGTTGGCTCGCTCTGAAGACCGCATTCGGCAAGGGTTCGCTTCCTAAGTTCGTGGCTAACATCAAGGCTGCTCTCAACGCAAACGATTTGGCTAAGGCTCAGCAGCTTTGCGACAAGGAAGGCGGTTCTGTAGCTAACGTGGTGAACGCTTCTATCGCTGCTTACAACGATATGGACCACGGTGCAAACGCTAACCTGCGCAAATCACAGAAGGTTGCAAAGATTCAGCAGGCTCACGAGGAGGCTACACAGCTTGAGATGCCTACTCTGACCATGAACCTTCCTATCATCGCAACTATCGTTACACTGGGTACTCTTACCGGACTTCTCGGAACTGTGACCGGTATGATCCGTTCATTCTCCGCTTTGTCTGCTGGTGGTGGCGCTGACTCTGCAGCTCTGTCACAAGGTATTTCTGAGGCACTTATCAATACTGCTTTCGGTATCGCAACATCTTGGTGCGCCGTTGTTTCTTACAACTACTTCACCAATAAGGTCGACAAGCTCACTTTCGCTCTCGACGAGGTAGGTTACTCAATTGCTCAGACATACGAAGCTAACCACACAGAAGAGGCTTAATTTTTGCTAACCCTTTAAATTACTATCGCTATGGGTAAAGTAAAAATTAAGAAGAGTGACGTCTGGATCGATATGACACCTATGTCGGATGTCATGACCCTGTTGCTTACCTTCTTCATGCTGACTTCTACGTTCGTTAAGAACGAGCCAGTGAAGGTGAACACTCCTGGGTCTGTTTCTGAGATTAAGGTGCCTGAGAACGGCGTGTTGACCATCCTGGTGAGTCCTGAAAAGAACGCTGCCGGACAACCGACAGGTGAAGGCCAGGTATTTTTGCAGATAGATAATACCGACATTCTGGGATCTACCCTCGACGGAATGACCTCACAGTTCGGTGTCTCTCTGAGTTCTAAGCAGATTTCTACCTTCAAGTCGGAGTCTACCTTCGGCGTTCCAATGAAGGAATTGTCTACTTATTTGGCTGCTTCTAGCCAGGTTCGTTCAAAGACATTGCCTACAAAGGGTATTCCACTCGACTCCATCAAAGGTGGTATGAGTGAGTTCCAGCAGTGGGTGAATGCCGCACGTACAGCTGATGAGAAGATTAAGATCGCTATCAAGGCTGACGCGTCAACTCCTTACAAGACAGTCAAGAAGGTGATGAGCGAGCTCCAGGATATGGATGAGAACCATTACTATATGATTACACAGCTTAAGAAAGAGGAGGACGCATAAAAATGGCAAAGGAATCAAAATCTAAGCAGAAGAAGATGAATGTCCGCGTAGACTTTACGCCTATGGTGGATATGCTCATGCTTCTTATCACGTTCTTCATGCTGTGTACGACATTGAGCAAGCCCCAGACCATGGAGCTTACCATGCCAAGTAATGACCAGAACATCCAAGAGAACCAAAAGAATGAGTCGAAGGCTTCTGAGACCATCACCCTTTATGTAACCAAGGATAACAAGATATTCTATGGTGAGGGTGTTCCTCAGTACGACAATCCTGCATGGATCAAGGAAACTACTTGGGGCAATGATGGTATTCGTAAAGTATTGCGCGAGCATGCTACCGGATCAGGTGTTAAGCCTGTGAAGAGAATCGAGCTTGCCGTGAAGGAACTACAAGCCGAGAAGGCAAAGAATCCTAAGCTGTATCCCGATAGTATCTATCAGGAGAAGCTGAACAAGATTAAGTCCGGACAGTTTCCCGACGGCGAGAAGATCGAAACTCTTACCATCGTGATCAAACCAACCGACAATTCTTCTTATAAGAATATGGTCGACGCTCTCGATGAGATGCAGATATTAAGTATTGGTACTTATGTCATCGACAAGATTACACCCGACGATGTCAAGCTTCTTAAGTCTAAAGGCATTGCCATGTAATGGAGGTGATTAAGTTTAACAATTTAAAGTAAGAACAACAATGGCAAAAATAGATCTATACGATCCTAAATGGATCGATATGGTTTTCGCCGATAGAAATAAAGCCTACGGTGCTTACAAGCTCCGTATGGGAACTTCTTCGCGAAACATTAAGGCGTTGGTGATTCTGCTTGTAGCTGCTGCCATCGTGGGTGGTTTCCTCATCTACAAAGTACAAGCTCAAAAAGCAGAAGAAGCACGCCAGGCTTACATGGAGCAGTTGGAACTCTCCAAGCTCCAGGAGCAGGCTAAGAAAGAGCAGAAAAAGAACGAGCCGAAGATTCAACCTAAGGTTGAGCCTAAGAAGGAAGTGCCAAAGGTACGTGAGACCGTGAAGTTCACCGCTCCTGTCATCAAGAAAGATGAACTGGTGAAGAACCAGATCAACCTTCAGGAAATTGAGAAGAAGGTGAAGGAAGGTGCTGCTGCCGGTGCTGAGAACCAGGAAGGTACAACCTCTCGTATCGACCCGGGTTTGAGAAACGACATCGCTGTTAACGTACCGCCACCCGCACCAAAGGCCGAAGCTCCTAAGGCAGAGGTTACACAACAGGTTGAGAACAAGGTGTTCGACGTGGTTGAGCAGATGCCTTCATTCCCTGGTGGTAACGGTGCTCTGATGGCATGGCTGAGCAAAAACATCTCTTATCCTGCAGCTGCAGCTGAGAATGGTATTCAAGGCCGTGTAATCGTAGCCTTCGTCGTTGAGCGTGATGGTTCAGTAACCGACGTTCACACCGTTCGTTCTGTTGACCCGTCACTTGACCGTGAGGCTGAAAGCGTTGTAAGACGTATGCCTCGTTGGACTCCGGGTAAACAAAATGGTCAGGCTGTACGTGTGAAATATAACGTACCTGTTACTTTCAGACTTCAGCAATAATATTGTTTTAATATGAAAAGATCTATATTCTACATCTTTGTAGGATTGATACTGTCAACCGCTTTCTTCTCCTGCAATGGGCAGAAGAAACCGGTTAACGGTAGAACAGATACACCTACGTCAGGGACGATTTCATTCGTCTCTGACGAGAGTTTTTCTCCTATAGTTGAAGAGCTGCGTCAGCAGTTTGAATTTGACTATCCTAAAGCTCATCTCAAACCCATCTATACAGACGAGATTACAGGTCTCAACATGATTAGAGACCTCAAGACTTGTCTGCTCATCACCTCTCGTGCACTGAAGCCCAGTGAACTCGCTTATCTCAAATCCAAGAATCAGGTGCCTTCTGTATTTCCTATCGGATACGACGGGCTGGCTCTTATTGTCAATCCCAATAACTCTGACACCTGCATAACGGTGGATAACTTTAAGCGAATACTTCTTGGCAAGGCCACGAAATGGAACCAAGTAGTAAAAGGATCCAAACGAGGAGAGATTGAAGTAGTGTTTGATAACGCGCATAGTGCTACACTTCACTATGTGGTAGACTCTATCCTCCACGGTCATCCTATTAATAGTCCCAACATTGTTGCTGCCAAGAACAGCAAGGCTGTGATCGACTATGTTCATAACACTCCTAATGCCATTGGTATCATTGGCTCCAATTGGTTGAACGACAGGGGCGATACGACGAACACTACCTTTAAGAAGAATGTTCATGTCATGTCGGTTAGCATCATGAAAGAGGCTACTCCGATGAACAGTTGGAAGCCTTATCAGGCCTATCTTTTGGACGGCCGCTATCCGTTCGTGCGAACTATATATGCTATATGTGTTGACCCACAACAGGCTTTACCTTGGAGCTTCGCCAACTTCCTCACTAGTCCGCGTGGTCAGCTCATTATCTTCAGGGCCGGTTTACTGCCATACCGTGGTGATATTCAGATCAAACCGGTTGAAATAAAGAATCAGTAAGTTTTTTATCTTTTAAGACATAAGCAATTACATCCCCAACTATTAAAGGTTTACGATTATGAAAGCAATAAAATATCTTTGTTCAGTTGCGCTGGTTTTGGGCTTGTCAGCGCCCGTTATGGCTCAGGAGGCTGATTATGGTACAGCTCTTGAACCCATTTCAAAAGCCCTGAAGGCAAATCCCAGTTTTGATGCTGTAAAAGGCTTAGTGAAGGATTATCAGAAGAATTACAAGAAAGATCCCGCAGCATTGGTGTCTCTTGGTAATACGTTCCTGTCTGCTAAGCTTTATGATCAGGCCAATGCCATGGCCGACCTGGCATTGAAGCGTGATAAGAATTATGGCGATGCGTTCATCCTGAAAGGTGACATCGAAGCTATGAAGGACGAAGGTGGCGATGCAGCTATGTGGTATAACCAATGTATGCAGCTTGATCCTAAAAATCCAACCGGTTATCTCCGTTACGCTTCTGTATATCGTAAGCGTGCTCCGGAAGAGGCTGCCAAGGCTCTTGATCAGCTTCGCACCATCTTGCCCGACTATCCTGTAGATGCTGAGGCAGGCCATTCTTTCTATGTGGCTGAGAAGTATGACAAGGCTTGGGAAAGCTATTCCAAGTCAAATATGGACAAGCTCGATGAATATAAACTCAGTGAGTATGCCATAGCGGGTTATGTCTTGAGCAAGTTTGATGACAGTTATAAGGTAGCATCTTTCGGTGCCAAGAAGTTCCCTAAGAACATTACGCTCAACCGTGTCGCTCTTTGGAATGCTGTTGACCTGAAGAAATACCCCGAGGCTATAGAATATGCTAAGGCTGTTTTGGCTTGCGATGGTGACAAGTCTACCCGTGACTATATGTATTATGGCAATGCTTTGCTCGCTACTCAGCAGTGGCAGGATGCCATCACTCAGTTCGAGGCTGCACTGAAGCTTGATCCTAATAACGCTGAACCTTTGGAGAAGTTGTCTGAGGCTTACACTGGCTTAGGTCAAGAGGATAAGGCTTTGGATTATTCAGAGCAATACATGTCTAAGGCTAAGAACATCTCTGTCAGCGATTATGCCCGTCTTGCAGGCATCTACACTCAGAAAGGCAACTATGATAAGGCTATCTCTGTATATGAGTCTATAGCTCAGAAGTTCCCGTCCGTAGCAGGCTGGGCTTACCTGCTTGCCGGTTCTACTGCTGCTAAGGCTGATAAGACCGAGGCTAAGTCTGTGCCTTACTATGAGAAGATTGTTTCTTTGTTGGAGAACAAGGCCGACCGTGATGCTGATGAGACAGGTTATCTGAAGAGCGCTTATCAGAACCTTGGTTACTATTATTGGGGAACCAAGAATGATTTGGAGGCAGCTAAGCCTTACTACGAGAAGCTGTACAAGCTCGATCCTAATGACAAGGGTGCTAAGGCAGCCCTGGGTATTAAGGACTAATCTTTGATAAAGAATAATATAAAGAAGCGGTTTCAATTTATTTGGAGCCGCTTCTTTATATTACCATTTTGCAACATTGACTTTCATTAATTTGATGTTTTTGTTTGATATTTTGTTTTTCGAACAATAAAATCGAACATTCTTTAATTTTTTCAGAATATTTTGTTGTATCTTTGCACTTAGCTTGTTTGTGTTGGATGCGTGTTTTCATGCAGCTACATGCTCGTCCTTCCATTCTTGCTACATCTTTCTAGTATATGTTTTCAGCTGCATGGTAAAAGTTCACAGCATGCTAAAATCTACACTTTTTGCATCTTTTCTGCTGTTTGCAGCTTCTTCAGTCTGCAATGCTCAGCAAATAGACAGCTTGGTTGTGTCGAATGGTTCGGGTGACAAGGCTTTTCTGTTGGATGATGTCCGGCGTATTGATTTCAGTTCTGATGGTATGACAGTTGTCAGCCGTACCTCAAATGATCAAGTCTTTGCCTTTTCTGACATCAGCAAAGTTTTTTCGGTGGTTCTACTACTGACATTCGATCTGTTTCAGGCAAGGTTAATCCATCCCTTCTTCTACGTTTAACCAATAAGGGTAATCTTCTCCATGTTGATGGTTGGGATAAGTTTAAGAGCATTCAAACTGACATTTACAAGGTCAACGGAACCGAAGTAAAGTCTTTCAAGCAATGGAATGGCGAAGATATAGATATATCTTCTTTGCCCCATGGCGTTTATATTATTAAGTTAACGTGAGTTCGATGAATTTAGAACAGAGTAAGCTGACGGTCAATGGAACGTTCAACTGCAATGGAGGGCTTCTTTGGGAAAAAGCAATATGCAGCCAAGGC
>CABVAZ010000017.1:0-54526 GCA_902496445.1 uncultured Prevotella sp.
GGCTGCCACCTTTTAAAGCAAGAGCCCCTGTCAGTAATATGGCAGGGGCTTTTTTATGCTCCTTACTGAACGAACTGCCCATTACTGAAAGTACAGTATGATTTTCTTGACATCGTTTTCTTTTTCTTGGATTATTTTCTTAACTTTGTGGCAATAAACATTATAAACCATGAGACGAATTCTTTTATATCTACTTATTTTACTTTCTGCGCCTTGCTATGCAGCAACTTACAAGCTTGTTACCGATGCCTCAGATTTGAAAGAAGGTGATAAGATTATTATTTCTTCTATAGGTACGAAAGCTTGGCTACTGACATCTAAAGCTTCTTCATCTAGTCTTTATGCTACTCCCGGCTTCCTTTCTAATGATAATATTTGGCTTTTTAATCCTTTGTCTACTGTTGTGGAATTCTCGTTAGAAGGAACCTCTTCTGCTTGGTACCTAAAAGCTAGCGACGGAGTTTATTTGGCTTCTCCAAAGAGTAATAGTAAAAATGTCTTGTTGCTTGGTGGTAAAAATGGTAATTCAACTAAGACTTCTATCAAAATAGAGGCTTCGCACATAGCAACAATTACTTTTGACAATACCTGTCATATTTATTTTTCTGGCGAACAGTATCAAAGTTTCAAATCTGCCAGTTCTTCTAATGTAAATATTTTTATTTATAAGCGAGTTGACGAGCAACCTTCAGTTGTGGGTTCTTCTGAATATTGCAGCAACAAGAAGGCTATTGAAGAGTGGATGAATAAGCAGATGAATAAGCAGATGGATATAACCCTTTATCGTTCTTTCACCGCAGATGGAGGATATTATACACTATGCCTTCCCTTTGACGTTAAGCAAGAGCAATTGAAGAATATCTTTGGAGAAAATACTGAAACTTATATTTTCAGCAATGCAACCACTGTGAATGGTGAATATAATGTTTATTTATCAGCTGAAACCGGAATCTTAACAGCAGGTACACCTTATATTATCAAGCCTTCAAAGGATGTAACAAACCCCGTTTTTAATGACGTAACCGTCATTGACAGTATAGGAAAACCAGTCACGAGTAATCAAGTAACTTTTAAAGGAATCTTAGATCCATCTAAAATGACCAAGGATAATAAGTCACAGCGGTTCTTGGGTGGCAGTAATGGCCTGACACTTCTTTATCCCAATGCCGACGCTGCTATTTATCCCACGCGTGCTTACTTTGTCTTCCCTAGCGCGAGCAATGCCAAGATAGGTTTTAGTGATGAAACACCTAACGGTTTAGATCAAGTAAGCGCACCTTCCTGCACGGCTAAATCTTATTTTACTCTTGACGGTCGTATGCTGGAGAATAAGCCAACGCATGACGGTATATACATTATGGATGGTCATAAGGTGATATTGCATAAGCGCTGATGGCAATAAATTGGCCGTGCATAGCGTTATGTTGATATGCAATGGACTGACCGAATCAGACAAGTAAAGATACTCTTGGTAGCCGCGGCTATCCTCATAGCGATAGCCTCTTTGGCTGTCTCCCACTTCCTGACACGCGACCTTAAAATAAAAGAACGTGACAACATGGAAGTGTGGGCAGAGGCTATGCGCTCGCTGAGTCAGGCAGATGAAAACACAGACCTGTCGCTGGTGCTCAAGGTTATCAACAGCAACAACACCATTCCGGTTATCGTGCTTGACCATCAAGGCAATGTAACCGACTTTAGAAATGTTCGCCTTCAGGCTAAGGACAATGCCGACAGCTTGCGGCAGATAAGGCAAATGGGCGCTGAGCTCAAGGCTGCAGGCCGCGTTATACGCATCAATCTCTCGTCTAAAGACTATATCGATGTGTGTTACGACGATTCTCTCCTGCTACGTCGCCTCACCCTCTATCCTTTTGTGCAGCTTGGCGTGGTGATGCTCTTTGTGGTTGTAGCCATCTTTGCCTTGCTCACGTCCAAACGAGCCGAGCAAAACAAGGTATGGGTAGGTCTCTCCAAAGAGACGGCTCACCAGTTAGGAACGCCTATTTCCAGCCTGATGGCATGGATAGAAATTTTGAAAGAGACCTATCCCGACGACACTTTGATACCCGAAATGGATAAGGATGTGAAGCGTCTGCAGCTCATAGCCGACCGCTTCTCCAAGATAGGCTCTATCCCGGAGCCCGTTCCCACGAGTCTGAACGAGGTGCTCGACCATGTCATCGACTATATGGACAAGCGTACGAGCAAGAAGGTTGAGATGGTGAAAGAGCTTCCCGACCACGATGTAGTGGTGCTTCTAAATGCCTCACTCTTTGAGTGGGTCATTGAAAATCTGTCTAAGAACGCTGTTGATGCCATGGGTGGTGGACCCGGACGCATCACCTTGCGTGTGGAGGACGAAGGCTCCAAGGCTATTATAGAGGTGAGCGACACGGGAAAGGGCATACGAAAGAAAGACCTGCGCAATGTGTTCCGTCCTGGCTTTACTACCAAGAAACGAGGTTGGGGGCTCGGCTTGAGCCTCGCCAAACGCATCGTAGAGGAGTATCACCACGGCAAGATATTCGTCAAGCAGTCTGAGGTTGGCAAGGGAACTACCTTTCGCATCGAGCTAAAAAAATAGCTTTTCTGTCGCTCCCAGCACCTTTCTCTCCCTCGCCAAGTCTCTTATATGGAAGGCTATCTCTGTATCTTATATCTAAAGTAGTCGAACTGGGCCTTACCAGATGTCCCATAACAATAGAGTCCTACACGTACTCCCTTCCAGTAACCCGTTTGCATGGAGAAAGGAAGCCCTAACTTCTTAAACCGTTTACAGTCCGTGCTGTAAGCGTATTGAAACTTATTTGCGCTTACATCAATATCCAGTATCAGCCATAAAAGGCCTGGTCTCACTCTGCCCATCACAGTTCTGGTACCGCCAATTTCCATATACAGACAGCCATTGCTAACTCCTGCACCTATAAACTTCTTGCCCGTGCAGAGCAAACCCGCGCTAGCGTCTCCCACATGCCGTGTGTCAAGGCATGTAACAGTCATGCTCCTGTAGCCCATTATTTTTTGAGTCAGCATGTTATGACTACTCTTTAGGCTGTCGGCAGGCTCAGCCCTGAGAGTGAGCCATCCCTTCCGTTCGCTCAAGTTCCAATAATTGTCGTGCGGATTATGACACCATTGCCATTGCAACCCCAAGCTATGATCGAAGTCGTCGTCGGTCTGTGGAAGGTGAGGCGTAGCTGTCTTGTTCGGCTTCTGCCATTGCTTCACCGGTTCGCCAATGCCGTTATGGTCGCGGTCTACGCCGATACTCAGCCAGTCGTCTGCCCATCTGGCAGGCTCCAAGTGCACCACGCGCCCTATGACGGGCAGCGACTGAAAGTGTACGAACCACCAATTACCCTTCTCGTCATCCACCACGGCGCCCTGATGAGGGCCGTTAACGTCTGTGCTACCCTGTTCCAGTACGATGCGTCTCTCATACGGACCGTAGATGTTTCTTGCCCTCAGACAAGTCTGCCACCCTTTTTCCACACCCCCTTCGGGTATGTTCAGATAATACCAACCGTTTCTTTTCATAAACTTAGTGCCCTCGGCCACCGGGCCTTTGTATATGGTGTCGCCTTCATCCAGCAGATATTTGCCGTCGGCCGACATCTTATGCAGAATGATAGGTCCGGCCCTGTGCACGCTATGTCCCAGGTAAGCCTGTCCGTCATCATCCCAGAAGGGGCACGGATCTTCCCATTTTGGTATACGCTTCACGCACCACAGCGGTGTCCATGGGCCGTGCGGGTCAGTGGCGTTACTCATAAAGAGGCCCTCATCGATGGTACAAAAGTAAACCCAGAACTTACCGTCGTGGTAGCGTATAGACGGAGCCCACGAGCCTCCCCCGTAATGTGAGTTGGTATTCCAGCCCGGATAGTCGAGCCGGCTGAACACCTGACTGATGATTTTCCAGTTCACCAAGTCGGTAGACTCAAGCACCTGCATGCCCATGAAATGAAAGTCGCTGGCCACCATATAGAATTTATTGCCCACGCGTATCACGTCCGGGTCTGAATAGTCGGCCATGAGCACCGGATTCTTGTAGGTTCCGTCGCCCTGGTCTCCAAAATCCCGCTTCTGCGCTACCGCTTTGTTGACCGTTAGGAGGCACATGGTCAGACACAACAAGGCAACAGTTGTTAGTCTCTTCTTCATGATTGTCTTTGTAAATATCATTCTTATTTTATTACATATTATCATGCAGGGCAGGGAAGAATGCCTGATAGCCCTATTCTTCCCTGCCCAATAGATGTCAGTCTATGTTATTTGCTCTTTTCATAATAAGCGTTTTGTGTCAGTCCGGGGTTCACTTGTCTTTCAACAAGCGGAACGGGCAACACCAGCATATCCTCCGTTATGGCCTTGCCCTTGGCGTCGGTCAGCAATGTTGTGGCGCGCCCTGTTCTCTTCAGGTCATACCATCTGTGGAACTCCAGTGCCAGTTCTACGTTTCGCTCATGTTCAATGGCCAGTGCAAGCGTAGGATACTTGTCACTGGGATAGCCAGTCTCGCCGAATCCCGGCAGTCCCACACGATGTCTTACCTGATTGAGATACGATGCATCGCCCGTAGCCTCAGCATACATCAGCAGCACATCGGCATAGCGATATACTATGAAGTTGTTACCATAATAGTAACTCCCGTTCTCTATGTAGTTAGGGTCGAACCATTTATTCTCATATTTGGCCGGTACCACCTTGCCTGAGCGGTCTTTGTAACTGGTAGAGATGGAAAGGTCGCGGCGTACATCTCCTGCCTCATAACTGTCATACAGCCTGTCTGTCACCTGGTTCAGGCCATATCCTTGGGCTGTTATAGAAAAGTTCTCGTAAGGTGCGTATGCTTCAAAATAGGGGCTTGACGGATTGCCTGCACCTGCCACATATTGCACTTCCAGTATAGATTCCGGACAGTTCTTATGGTTCATACTCCACAAGTCTGCGTAGTTATCCATCAAAGCATATTGCTTAGAGTCTATCACATCCTTGAGCGCTGTAGCCGCGCTGGCTTTGTCGCCAAGAGTTAGATATACCTCTCCCAAGCACGTCTCGGCGGCACCTTTCGTTATTTGTCCGCCTTGCGTGGTCTCTGACTTAAGGGGCAGATTCTCTACTGCGTATTTCAGGTCATTCAATATAAAGGTATACACATCGCTGATGTCCGACCTGTTCAGGCTTCTACTCTCGTTAACGGTGAGAGAATGGTCGGCGATGGGTATTTCGCCAAACTCTCTTACAAGGTTGAAGTGATACAAAGCACGCAAGAAACGCAGTTCGGCCTGATAGCATTTTCCTGTTTTCGTCGCTGCAAAGTCGGTTGATGCAACCAGCTTGTCCAGTGTCTTGTTTATCACGTTCAGGTCAGCATATCCTGTTTGCCAGATGTGTTTCACCACAGTGTTGCTGGGCTCCAGAGCGTAGCTTGTAAAGGGATATACGTCAGAGTTTGAGCCTGTTGTAGAGGTGATGAGCACTTTTCCCTCTTTTGTCTCACATTCGTCAGAGAGCAGTTCTGTGAAGCTGGGCCCACATTCCGGACCATATTCGTTATATAGCGTGGCATAAGCCGATGTGCGTGCCGTGCCGAAATCGGCTTCCGACTTATAGAAGTCCTCCTCATTCATATTTGATTTTGGCGTGAGGTTAAGAAAATCGTCAGAGCATGAGGGCATGGTGAGGCAGGCACCTGCCATCAAGGCTGTTAATAATAGATATTGTGGTTTCATAATTTTGTGTTTTAAGTGATTAGAAAGTGAGCTTTACGCCGAACGATATCGTGCGGGCCAGCGGATAGGCTCCGAAGTCCTTGCCGGTGCTGAGTGCATTGGTGTAAGTGCTGGCCTCCGGATCGTAGCCGTTCTTATAGTGTGTAAAGACGTGCAGGTTGTCTGCATTAACATAAAGGCGAATGGCTTGGAAAGGTGTTTTTGCCAGCAGGGTTTGCGGAAACTCGTAGCCCAGCCTGATGTTGGCTATTCTCATGAAAGACGCATCCTCCACCCATAGGTTAGAGAACTTGCTCTGCAAGCCCGGATAACTGAGGTAAGGCTTGTAGTGTACGCCGTCGCCGGGATCGACTTCCGACTTATAATAGTTAGCGATGCTGGCATAACCGTTACGGTTGCCGTTGTAGTTTCCCTGATAGCGGTAAGAGTTGTTCACCATGCGGTTGCCCACAGAGCCATTCAGAGTGACCGTGAGGTCGAAGCCCTTATAGCTCCATGTGTTGCTCAGACCCCATTGATAAGAAGGCTGGGCATTGCCTATGATGGTGCGGTCTTTGTCGTCTATCACCTTGTCACCGTTCACATCGCGTACTATGGGGTCGCCCACTGTGGTTGAAGGATGGTGCGGCGTGCTGTTTATCTGCTCTTGCGAGGTGTACACACCATCAAATATGTAGCCGTAATAGTTGGCTACCGGCTTTCCAACCTCCGTCAGAGTAGTGACGTCCCATTCGGTGTTGTAGATGGGGGCATTGTCGTTTCCAAGTGCCAGAACCTTGTTGCGGTTGAGTGAGATGTTGAAAGTAGTCTCCCATTTGAAAGGTCCTGTAAAGTTTTTCGTGTTCACCATAAACTCAAATCCTCTGTTTCTCACCTTTCCTATGTTGGTGAGCTGCGTGGTAAAGCCGGTAGTTGCCGGTACCGGAACGTCGAGCAACAGGTCGCGTGTAACCGAGTTATAGTAGTCGGCCTCCATATAGATGCGGTTCCCGAAGAGGCCTATGTTGAAGCCTAAATCGAACTGTCCCGTCTTCTCCCACTTCAAGTCAGGATTAGAAATGGTGCTGGGGTAGAGGCCTGCTTCAACTGATGAGCCGAAAGCATATTGGTTAGAGGCCAGCAAACCTATTGAACCATAGTTGTTGATGAGGTTGTTACCCGTCACGCCATAGCTCACCCTCAGCTTGGCAGAGCTCAGCCAGTCAAGGTTGGCAAGCCAAGGCTCCTCTTTTATCTTCCATGCGGCCGACACTGAGGGGAAGTATCCCCATCTGTTGTTCTTGCCAAAGCGTGAGCAACCGTCGCGTCTCAGCGTGGCTGTGAGCAAGTATCTGTTGTTGTAGGTATAGTTAATGCGTCCTATATAAGAGAGCAGGCTCCAGTCTTCTTCCGTTGTAGCACCTGCCGAAGGCTTTCCTGCGTTGAGCGTGTGAACCATGTTGTTAGGGAAGTTTTGCGAGGTCATCGTCTCCGTGGTATATTCATTCTTCTGAATGGTATAGCCCAGCATGGCACCCAAGTCGTGCTTGCCAAAGCTGTGAGAGTAGTTCAGCGTGTTTTCCCAAAGATAGTTTTCTGTGCGGTAAACATTTGCGTTGCCCTCGGCAATCTGTATGCCCGACCAGCCGTAGTTCTGCCCTTTGTTTCTGAAGTCGCTGTAGTGTCGGTCGAAGTGCAGTGCGTTGATGCTGCTCTTGAAGGTTAGTCCGTCTATAATATCCCATGTCACGTAGGCATTGGCAAACACGTTAAGCGCCTTGTCCTTCTTGCTTATTTCGCGTGTAACAGCCCATGGATGCCATAACTGCAGAGAGTAAGATTGATATTTGTGCCAGATGGAGTTCGGGTCGCTGGGGCCGTAAGTGCCGTTTTCGGTTACTACGGGGAAGATGGGGTCGCTTTGCTGCGAGAGACTCACGCAGTCCACCTTTCAGTCAGTTCCATATATTCTTTGGTTTACATGGCTCATGGCGAGGTTCATGCCTGCGCTTACGTTGTCGCTTATTTGCTGGGTGACGTTGCTGCGGGCCGTGAAGCGTTTATAGAAGGTTCTGTCTACAATGCCTTGCTGGTCGAGATATGAGGCCGACAGTCTGTATTTCGTCTTCTCAGAGCCACCGCTCAAAGCTACCTGATAATGTGTGCTGGGAGCCGTGCGGAACAATACGTCCTGCCAGTCTGTTGATGGGAAGGAAGCCGGATTGGTGAGAAACTCCTCCGGAACCTGATAGTTAAAGGGTCGCTCACTGTTGGGCGTGCTTAAGTTGCCGCCTGCTGCAGCGTATGAGTTGTTGTGTGCGTCGATATAATATTGTATGAACTGTTGTGAGTTCATCATCTTTATCTTCCTTGCCACATGCTGTATGCCATATTCAAAGTTAAAGTCCACCCTTGGCTTTCCGGCCTGTCCTTGCTTGGTGGTCACCATCACCACGCCATTGGCGCCACGCGAACCGTAGATGGCAGCCGATGAGGCATCCTTCAACACCTCCATTCCGGCAATGTCATCCGGGTTCAGCATACTCATGTCGAAGTTCTCTATAGGATAGCCGTCTACCACATACAGTGGGTTTGTTCCTGCCGTGATAGTCGATACACCACGTATCTTGATGGCCGGCGCGCTACCTGGTGCGCCCTGCACTTGCTGTATCTGCACACCGGCTATTTGTCCGGCCAGGGCAGTCATGATGTTGGCACCCGACCGTTCCACCAGCTTGCTCTCACCAATAGATGATACTGCTCCCGTCAGGTCGCTCTTTTTCACAACGCCATATCCCACCACGACCAGCTCGTTCAGCGTGTTGTTGTCTTCAGCCAGTGCAATGTCAAGGTTCTGCTGGTTTCCCGGCTTGATGTCCTTGGGGTTAAATCCAATGTAGCTTACGGTGAGTACGGCGTCTTGTGGAACGTCTAGTGCAAAGTGCCCGTCAATGTCTGTCACAGCCCCTTTGTTGGTTCCTTTTATCATAATGGTGGCACCTGTGAGCGGCTCACCCTTAGAGTCTCTCACTGTTCCCGTTATTTTTCTTGTCTCGTGCTGCTGGCTTTTCTGTTTGTCTTGTTGTCCTTGGGCGTTCTTGATGAGCACCTGCCTTCCGTTGATGACATATTGCAGATGCGCAGCGTGGCACAGCTCGCCTATGAGCTGCTCTATGTTTCGTCCGCGCACCGATATGTTCACGATGTTGCCCAACCTGTTTCGCACACCTCTGTCGTAGGCAAAGACATAGTTGCTGTTGCGCTCAATGTAGTTGAATGCACCCTCTATGGTGAATTCTTGTACGTTCAGCACAATGGTTTCTTGCACATGCGTCATTTTCACTGACGGCTCTGCTGTTGCAATCGATGGGGCTCCCAATAGTCCGATGGCCATTAGGAATGCGGCTCTCGTGCATGGTTTTAGATAAGTTCGATACATAATTGATTAAGGTTTAGTTATTATATTTAGGTTAGTCACATGATGTGATGTCAAAATTACATGTTCTGATGGCTATGTTGATATTCTTTTTTTCATGGCTTCTCTCATTCTTTCGGTAGGTTGGGGTGTTGAATTTATTGGTAGATGTCTACCTTGCACCCCCTCATGCTGTAGTGAGTGTCAGACAGGAAGGTGATGGCTTTCAGGGCATCTTGGCAGTTTCCGCTCAGGTCCAGCTTGCCATATAGCTTCAGCGACTCCAGTCTTGGCTGACAGAAGATGCTTATGCCGTAATGGTCTTCCAGCTTAGCCAGCACGTTGCCCAGCAGCTGTCCGTCCAGCTGCATGAAGCCGTTGGTCCATAAGGCGGCATCAGCAGCCTCGCCTCGCCTCATCTCGCTCACCGAACCGCCCTTTATGCTCACCATGTCGTTGGGTTTCATTCTGATGGCATCCTTGTTCCGTGTTCTCAGCTCCACCGAGCCTTCCACCAAAGCCACGTCGGCCGTGCGCCCTTTATAGCTGTTCACGTTGAACTTAGTGCCCAGCACGGTTAGCGTGAAGCCATTGCCATGCACCGTAAAGGGGTGCTTGCTGTCGTGAGCCACGTCAAAGTAGGCTTCACCTTCTACGTAAGCTTCTCGGCATCCTGTCGCTTTGCCTTGCGGATAACGTATCACGGTGCGTGAGTTGGCAATGATTTTCGTGCCGTCGGCAAGCAATAAGGTTTTTATCTCGCCCGTTGGTACGCTGAATATGGCATACTTTTGTGCCGGTGCCGAATGCTTTTCAATGCGTTTGGTGTGTGTGGCCAGCACCGTGGAATTGTCGGCAGGCCGGGGCCATGTCATGCCCACTACGATGATGAGGCAGGCAGCCACGGCAGCCGCAGCCCCCATGAGCAGCCTTGTTCTCCATCTTCTGGCGGCTATCTTGCGGTGCGTCATCAGCTTGATGTCGTCTGTGCCGATGTCTTGTGGCAGGCATTGCTCAAGATAGAACCTGAGCTTCAGGTCGCTGTCGGTGTCGTTGGTGCGCTTATGTTTGTTGTCGTTATTCATCATCTCTGTTTGCTTTTGATGTTTCAGATGGCTTTGGCCAGTTTCTTCTTCAGGCTGGCCAGAGCATAGCTGATGTGATAGTTTACCGTGGCTTTGGATATGTGCAGCATCTCGGCAATGTCGTTGTAGGCCATACCTTCTATCTTTGCCAGTATGAGGATGTACTTACATTTGGGCGGCAGTGTGTCTATGGCCTCGTAAAGCAGGCGCCGTCTTTCTTCCGTCATCACGTTGTCAAGAGGCGAAGACATCTCGGGCAGATGGAATTGTGGCAACATGTCGAGTGAAACATTGTCGTGCCTGAACTCCTTTCTGTAGGTGCTCACCGCCTTGCTGAAGGCTATTTTGTTAAGCCATGCCGCCATGTTTTTTATCTCTGTGATGTGTTTTCGGCGCTTCCACACCTCCAGGAAGATGTCGCTCACAATCTCCTTGGCCAGTTCGTGCTGGCCTATGATGCCGTAAACATGGTAATAGAGCTTTGTGGAGTAAGCATCCAAAAAGTAGTCAAAGGCCAGTTCGTTGCCTTGTGAGATGAGGTATAGCTCTGTTTTGTCGGCTTCCGCCATGATGTTTTTCTTGTTTAGGTTCTATGATAACAGACGCACAAAGTTAAGAATATAATAGGTGAGAGGCAATTTTTTTTTGTTTTAGCGTGAAAAAAGTTCTTCTTCCTGCCCCGAAGTTTGTTTTTTGTGGGGGTGCAGCATGCCGCAGAACGTCCATTCTCACCTTGAGTTCTTCAGTAGAGAAGGGGCTATGCCTTGTGCTCTCTTGTTTTTTGCAGGCATAGCCCCATGTTCCTGTTTTTCTAAAGTGCCTCGGAAAAGATTTATAGGTGTCTTTAGTCGGCTATTCTGACTCTGTTTTTTGCGAGCTTCAGCAAGTCGGGTATGTCATAATAAGCCAGCACGCCGGGCACCACATTGGGCATCATGTTGTGCTGTATGGGATTGCTGATGTAGCTGCGCCATGACCTCAGCACGTTGTAGAGTGTGGCTTGCTCTATCTGCGGGTCGAGTAGTGTGGCGTGCATGGCGGCAAGGGCACTCTCACCATCGGCCACCAGCCTGATGGGATGGCCCTGAAGCGTCTTGTTATGGCAGCAGAAATCTATCAAGGTGAGTATGTCCGTGATGCGCTGGCCCAGCAATGGGCGGCCTGTGTGCAGGGCTACTACGGCACATCTGTACTCATCGTTCCAGTATTTGCTGTAGTTTTTGTCAAATAAGTCGGCACTCTCGCCCAACCCGCGCAGGTCGGCGGCCACATGTATGGAGCCGTCAGACGTGTTGTCTTGCCTGTCCTGCTCCGACAGCCAGAAGGCTTTTCCCCTGTCAGAGAGATGGATGATGACGGGTGCATCAGCCTTGCAGTTGTCTGGAATACGCACGATAACCGGAAGGGGATATTCGTTTGAGCGTGTAATCTGATATCTTTCTTCCCGTTCATCGCGCAGTTGTTTGTTGCCGGTGCTCATAGTCTCTATGTCAGATGACGTGTTGGATATGTTCAGAAGTTTTTTTATCTGTTGCCTGATAGTTTCTATCGGCTGTGCGCAGAAAGCCTTTCGCTTGTCGGCCAGCTTGTCCATGGCCTGTTCGCAGTAGGCCATAGAGCTTACGGCATCGGCATATTCTGTGTTCACTTGTCCGCTCTTGGTGCACAGCATGTTGCTGCCCTTCCATGTTGTGAGCGGTTTCAGCACACCATTGCTATCGTTTGCCAGCCAACGGCGGAAGAACCGCACCATCTTCTCCTGTGAGGCAAGGGGCGCGGCGTGGCCGTCGTTCACGTAATATTGTTCCACTCGTTCAGGAACGCCCATCACCTGATAAGCCCTGTGCAGCTCGTCGAAGCCACGAAGGGCGCCCCAGTGATCAACAAAGTCGAACACTCCGTCGAGCACAAGGAAGGGTTTGGGAGCTGCCATAAGTGCCATGTCGGCTATCTCTATGCGTTCTCTGCCTTCGTAGGGCATCCATTGGCATCCGTCGCTGGGTCCCCATGCTTCTAAAGTTCGCTCGCGTGAGGAGAAGAAAAGGGCGCAGCACGTGGCTTTCAGCCTACTGTCCAGGGCAGCCAGATAACAGGCTTGCGTGCCTCCACCCGAAAAGCCATAGGCACCGATGCGTGCCGTGTCGATGTCGTTGCGGCTCATCAAATAGTCTATTGCCCGTGAGTTGTCAAAATATTCCTGTGCCGCCATGCTCGAGCCTACGAGCATATAGGCCGGTGCAAGCAGGGTGTGAGCCGTTGTCACGCCTCTGCATAGCGTGTGCCCTGTACTGTCTATGAGTTGCAAGCGCTCGCCTTGCTCTATAGGGTCAACCACCAGGGTGGCTATTCCGTTCACTGCCATGCGCTCAGCCAGCTCACTTCCGTTTCCTTTTCCGTTCAGTCCGTGTCCGCACATCTCTATGCAGGCCGGCAGTTTGCCTTTTCTGTTCTCCGGGAGAAAGAGGTGACAGGTGACGTATCGGCCCGGAGCGCTCTGAAAGACTATTTTTTGCACCTCAAAGCCGTTGCCCTTTGCCGAGCCGGTTTGCTTGGCGCGGATGGGCGTGCGGGCCGGCAACGGTCCGACAAGTGAGCTGAACCGCGTGCGTAGCCCCATGATGTAGGCTTGCAATGACTGTGGCGAGCGCAGTGACTCCTCCAAGTTTTGCTTACGGCTGAGGTTCTGTCGGTGCACTGCCAGCATCTCATAGCTGAAGTAAGATGTTGCCTCGCGGAACTTCAGTGCCTGATAAAGGCCTTGGGCCTGTGCTCCAGAAGCAGCGGCCAGGCATAATAATGTGATGATGAAGTGTTTCATTTGGCTGTTATGGTTAAGGTTCTTTCGTTGTTATATCCCCCGTCTACCTGTAGCAGGCGGCGCGTCTCGTCCCACGTCCATTGACTGGTGGGCTGTCCGTTCACTGTCACCAAGGCTGGTTTCTGATTAAGAAAGGCTTCGGCCCGGTAGAAGTGGGGCTGCGGTTTGAAAGTTCCGGTGGGCTGATGCACCACGAGCTGCCACTCACCGGCGGTCAGTTTGCTCTCTATGAGTGTTGTGGCATAATGGCCGTGCTGATAGTCTGTGCTCGTGCCGTCATCCTCATAGAGGTTATACGACGACTGTGCTGAGGGATAAACCAGCAGCGTCAGGCTGTCGGCCGGCCGTTCGTCAACATACTGCATGGGTTGTTGCATGGGTATGACGGCCCCCTCACGAATGAAGATAGGCATGATGTCGAGCGGCGTGAGGAACGATTTATACTGCCGTCCGCTGATTCTTTCGCCTGTCCAATAGTCGGCCCAGTTGCCGCCGGGGAAGTAAACGGGGCGCGAGAGAGCTCCCTTGGTGGTCACCGGACACACCATCATGCCCGGCCCGAACATATATTGGTCTGACATGTCATACGTCTGCTCATCCTTGAAAAAGTCGTACAGCATGGGCGCCATGATGGGCCGGCCGGTTTGATACATATTCCATGCCGAGGTATAGATATAAGGAAGAAGGGCGTAACGCAGCGAGTCGTATTTGATGAATATCCGTTCAGCCTCCTTGCCGTAGGTCCACGGCGCGTGATAACGGGGATGATCCATTCCGAAAAGTATGGCTACGGGCGAGAACATACCAAACTGGCACCAGCGCACATACAGGTCGGTGTCGTATGGCGAATATTGTTCGAAGCCGCCCATGCAGTGGCTCCAGTTGCCCACACCCGACAGTCCGATGTTCAGTCCGCCCCTCACCACGGGTTCAAACCATTGCCATTCAGAGCCCCAGTCGCCTGCCCAGATAAAGGGATAACGCTGTATGCCGGCCCATCCCTCGCGGGTATGGTCGAAGCCGCGGCGGTTATACAGTGCTGCAAAATGCTCGTAGGGCGCTTTGGCATAGGCTATGGGAAAGAGATTGTGCAGCGCCTGCTGTTCCGGTGTGGCATTCTTAAAGCGCAGGGCACTGCCCACGTCGGTCTTAAAAAAGTCTGCTCCCAGTTTGACAACCTTGTCGGCGGCCTCCTTCCACCACCATTTCACGGCCTTGGGATTGAAGAAATCGAGTATGGCGCGGCTTCCTCCGTCGTCAATGGTGTAGCCTTTCTTCCGTGCATCCGTGAGCAGGGTGTTGTGCAAGCCGTTGTCCAGGAGCGAGCGGATGTGCAGTCCGAACATGGCCACATGGTTTTGATGGGCAAACCTTATCATTCCTGCCGGGTCTTTAAACAGACTTTGAAACTCAAACGAGCATCCGCCGTTGCCCAGCGAGGTGAAGTTACGCCACGTAGAGTCCAGCCACATCAGGTCGAAGGGTATTTGTTCGGCGCGCAGCTTGCTTATCAGGTTGAGTACATAGGTGTCAGAAACCTCTTTTTCATGCTTCCACGTGCCGCCGCTATACGACCCCACGTGCAGTCCATAGGCCGGTTTGGGCATGAGAGGCGAGCTGCCGGTGAGCGTGAGATAGGCTTGCAGCATCTGTGAGATGTCGGGACCATAGATGAAGTAATAGTCGTTGCTGCCGCCATGCGATGAAAAAGCAAACCGGTTGGCGTGCGTCCACCCCATATCCCAGTCGTTGGGCTGTGCCGTATGGAAGAAGATGGCGTAGCCTCTTGTGCTGTAGGCTATCGGGACAGGACAGTAATTGGCTCTCAGAATGTCCTTTCCGCCCACGGCCGGCTTGCTTCCGCGCCCCAATTCCACGTTGAGATGCACGCGTTGCCCGCGCTGGTCCATCCTGTCCATGCGCTCGCCCAGGCCGAAGAAATGTTCGTCAGGGCCGAGCACTGCCTCGTTATATATGCTGTCGGCCATGCCCGTAGCAGTCTCCTCATAGCACACGCGGCCCGATAGGTCGGTCACTGTGATGCGCCAAGGGCTGTTTTTAACCTTGATGACGAGCGAAGCAGTGGTGATGGTGCTGTTGTTTACTTGAAAGTTTACCTGCGGAAAAGTATAACGTTGCACCATCCAGGGCTCGTCGGCGGGCAGAGATGACGAGGCGGTCTTGCTCACCCGGAACATCTTGTCGGTGCAAAAGCTGATGCGCAGGCGTTCGCCCTGACATGTATATTCCACGTCGTTGCCCTTCACGGTCTGTGCGCTGAGTGACTGACCTGTGACAAAGAGGGCCAGCAATGTCCATAAGAGATTTTTGTTTTTCATGTGCGTATAGTGTTTTTAATATTCATCTGTCAGACCATTCGGGCCATCCCGGTGGGTGAATTGCGTGCTTTGCCACAGCCGGAGCATGGGGGTGGGGTGCTGTATGGTTGCCTTGCGGCATGGCTTCGGATGTTCTGCTTTGCAAAAGCACCCTTCTTGCGTTGCAAAATAGGCCTTCTTGCGTTGCAAAATAGGCTATCTTGCGTTGCAAAAGCGCCTATTTGGGTGAGACGAGAGCATCAGGGCGTGCTCCGGTAGCGATTATATAGCTTCTTAATGGTGAGCAACTCGCTGAGCTTCAAAGCATTGTATGTCTTTCCTTATGGGCTTTTCAGATACCTTCCTCAGCCTCGTCTTCAGCGGCTTCTTGTGCCCGCTTGCGCTCATCCAGCTTCTGGAAGTCCTTCTGCTCCAGCTTGAAGTCGGTGCCAAGATACTTCTCTTTGACAATCTTATTGGCTGCCAGCACCTCCGGCGTGCCGTGAAAGAGTATCTTACCTTCGAAGAGCAGGTAAGCGCGGTCGGTGATATTGAGCGTCTCATGCACGTTATGGTCGGTTATGAGTATGCCTATGTTGCGGAATTTCAGCCTCCACACGATGTGCTGAATATCCTCTACGGCAATCGGGTCTACGCCGGCAAAGGGCTCATCGAGCATGATGAACTTAGGGTCTATGGCCAGACAGCGTGCTATCTCGGTACGTCTGCGCTCGCCACCCGACAGCCTGTCGCCCTTGTTCTTGCGCACCTTGTTCAGTCTGAACTCCGCTATGAGGCTCTCAAGCTTGTCAAGCCGCTGCTGATGTGTGAGCTTTGTCATCTCAAGCACCGACATGATGTTGTCTTCCACGCTCATTTTGCGAAACACACTGGCCTCTTGCGGCAGATAGCCAATGCCTGCCCGCGCACGCTTGTACACGGGGTAGGAGGTTATCTCCTTGTCGTTGATGAACACATGTCCCTCGTTGGGCACGATGAGACCCGTGGTCATGTAGAACGATGTGGTCTTGCCGGCACCGTTGGGACCCAGCAATCCCACTATCTCACCTTGCCTTACGTTGAACGACACGCCGTTCACTACGGTGCGCTTGCCATATCTTTTCACCAGTCCTTCGGTGCGCAGCTCCATGTGTTGGGGCTCTTCCTGCACCGGATTCACTACTTGTGTTTCGCTCATATCGTTGATTTTAATGTTGCAAAATTAGCAAAATAAACTTTAATATCCTCTATTATTGATAAAACTCTTCATTATATTGCAGTTTTTAGCTTATTTTTCGTTACTTTTGCAGGCATGTTATTACACAAATGGCTTACCACTTTTGGCAAATACCTCATCCTTATGGGGCGCACCTTTTCGCGGCCTGAGCGCATGAGGATGTTCATGCGTCGCTACGTAAAGGAGATGTCGCAGCTCGGAGTAGATTCTATCGGCATCGTGCTGCTCATATCGTTCTTCATCGGAGCCGTTATTTGCATACAGATAAAGCTCAATGTGCAGAGCCCCTGGATGCCTCATTGGGTGTCGGGTTACGTCACGCGTGAGATTATGTTGCTTGAGTTTTCATCGTCTATCATGTGCCTCATACTCTCCGGAAAGGTGGGTTCCAACATCGCCTCTGAGCTGGGCACCATGCGTGTAACGCAGCAGATAGACGCCCTGGAGATTATGGGCGTCAACTCGGCAAGCTATCTCATCCTGCCCAAGATTATGGGGCTCATCACCATTATGCCCTTCCTGGTCATCTTTTCAAGCGCCACGGGCATCGTCGGAGCCTATGCCACGGCCTATCTGGCCAATATCATCACGCCCGAAGACCTCACTGCGGGCCTTCAGCATGACTTCAATCCGTGGTTCATGTACATGAGTATCATCAAGAGCTTGTTCTTCGCCTTCATCATATCAAGCGTTTCTGCCTACATGGGATATACCGTTAAGGGCGGCTCGGTGGAGGTGGGCAAGGCGTCGACCGATGCTGTGGTGTGCTCAAGCGTGCTCATCTTGTTCAGCGATGTGTTTCTCACCCAAATCCTTTCATAGCAATGATAGAAGTTAAACACTTATATAAGTCGTTCGGCGACAAAGAGGTTCTGCACGACATCAGCACCGTTTTCGAGGACGGAAAAACCAATCTCATCATCGGACAGAGCGGTGCCGGAAAGACTGTTCTCATGCGAACCATCGTCGGGCTGCTCACTCCCACCCAGGGCGAAGTGCTGTATGACGGCCGCAGCTTTTACGGGCTGCGCAAGAAGGAGCGCATACTCATGCGACGGGAGATGGGTATGATATTTCAGGGAGCGGCCCTCTTCGACTCGCTCACCGTGCGTGAGAACGTGCAGTTTCCGCTGGATATGTTCTCTGACATGACGCTGCGCGACCGTGAGAAGCGTGCCCTGGAGTGTCTGGACCGTGTGAACCTGACAGGTGCTGAGGATAAGTATCCGGGCGAGATAAGCGGTGGCATGCAGAAGCGTGTGGCCATTGCACGCGCCATAGTGATGAATCCAAAGTATCTTTTCTGCGATGAGCCTAACTCAGGACTTGACCCTAAGACCTCACTCGTGATAGACAGCTTGCTGACGAGCATCACCCGCGAGTTTAACACCACCACCATCATCAACACACACGACATGAACTCGGTGATGGGAATAGGCGAGAACATCATCTTTATATGCGACGGAAGAAAAGAATGGCAGGGCAACAAGGAAACGGTTATCAGCTCACACAACAAGAAGCTCAACGATCTTGTCTTTGCCTCTGACCTCTTCAAGCGTGTGAAAGAGGTGGAGCTGGAAGACGATAAGAAGAATAAATGAGCTCCACGTGGCGACAATCAGCGGCCGCGGCGCACCTACTCAGACAACTAGCAAATCAACATAAACATGAAGAAACAAACGCAGGCCATTCACGTCCCCTTTAAGCGGCGTGACGCTTATGACGCTCTCAGCATGCCAGTCTATCATGCTGTGGCTTACGAATTCGACAATGCCCAGACCATGAGCGATGCTTTCTGTGGCAGAATAGACGCTCCTGACTACTCAAGAGTAGAAAATCCCACCGTAACTCACTTCGAAGACCGTGTCAAAGCGCTCACCGGGGCCAAGAACGTGGTGGCTCTCAACTCCGGTATGGCGGCCATCAGCAACGCCATGATGGCACTTGCGGCGCAGGGCAAGAACATCGTTACATCCAAGCATCTCTTTGGCAACACCTTCTCTCTGCTCACAGGCACGCTGAAACGCTTTGGCGTGGAGGCTCGCGTGTGCGACCTGACCGACGTGAAGCAGGTGGAAAGCAACATAGACAGCAACACGGCGTGCGTCTTCCTGGAGATTATAACCAACCCGCAGATGGAGGTGGCCGACCTCAAAGCGCTGGCCGACGTGGCTCATAAGCACCACACATGGCTCGTGGCCGACACTACCGTCATCCCCTTCACCCAGTTCTCGTCGCACGATATGGGTGTAGACATAGAGGTGGTCAGCTCTACCAAGTATCTCAGCGGAGGCGCTACGTCGCTCGGAGGACTGGTTATCGACTACGGAACCAACCGCAGTTTCGGCAAGAGAATGAAGGAGGAGATGCTCTTTAACCTGGGCGCTTACATGACACCGCAGGTGGCTTTCCTGCAGACCATGGGCCTGGAGACGCTCGACGCACGCTACCGTGTGGCCGCGGGCAACGCCCTTCAACTTGCCCAAAAGCTGCGTACGCTGCCTCAGGTAAGGCGCGTCAACTACGTGGGACTGGCCGACAATCCCTATCATGAGTTTGCCCTGAGGCAGTTTGGACCTACTGCCGGAGCCATGGTGTGCATAGACTTGGAGAGTCGCGAGGCCTGCTTCAGATGCATAGACCATCTGAAACTGGTGCACCGCGCCACCAACCTCTTCGACAACCGTACCCTGGCCATACACCCGGCCAGCACCATCTTCGGTCTCTTCACCGATAAGGAAAAGGCTGATATGGACGTGCTCGACACCACCATACGTCTCTCTGTGGGCCTCGAAGACGTAGACGACATCTTCGACGACATCAAGCAGGCACTGGAAGTTTAGCCCTCTGCCTCGCTGCCTTTGCCCTCATCGCTCTTTGACAGCGCATACTCGGCCCATCCGAAAAGGCCGAAGGCAGGGGCAGGAGAGCTTTTTTCACCTAAAGACAAAAACAATGAGTAAATACGATTTTGATATGGTCATCTCCCGGAAGGGGTCTGGCGACCTGATGCATGGGGCGCTCAAGCCCCGCTGGGGACGCGATGACCTGTTCCCGATGTGGGTGGCCGACATGGACTTTGCGGTGTGCCCCGACATTCTCAACGCCCTGCGCAAGCGGCTGGAACATCCCATCTTGGGCTATACCGTGATGCCGGAAGACTATTATCCGACCATACACAACTGGCTGCTCACCCATCAGCATTGGGACATACAGCCCGAGTGGCTGGGCTTCGTGCCCGGCGTGGTGAAGGGAATAGCCATGGCCGTGACGCTGTTTGTGAAGCCCGACGAGAAGGTGATGGTGGTTCCGCCGGTCTATCACCCCTTCTTCCTCACCGCCAAGGCATTGGGCCGAGAGGTTGCTTACTGTCCTTTGGAGGAGCGCGAGCGTGGTGTTTACACCCTTGAAGAGGCCGACCTTGAGAAGGCTTATGATGAAAAATGCCGCCTGCTGGTGTTCGCCAATCCGCACAACCCCGTGGGCATTAGCTGGTCGGAAGACACGTTGCGCATGGTGGCTGAGTTCTGCCAAAAGCATGACATGATCGTCATCAGCGACGAGATACATTGCGACCTCACCCTGCCCGGCCACGAGTTTCACCCGCTGGCAGCCTGCTCTGAGGCCGGACGGCAGTGCAGCATCACCTTTCAGGCGCCCACCAAGACGTTTAACATTGCCGGGCTCACCACCAGCTTTGCCCTGGTGCCCAACCCCGAAATACGCCGCAAGTTCTTCGGATTCTTCAAGGCTACCGAGCTGAACGAGCCCGACATCTTCGGACCCATAGCCACCATAGCCGCCTATGAGCATGGTGACGAGTGGCGAAAGGAGATGCTTAGCTACGTAGAAGGCAACATGCGCTTTGCCCAAACGTTCATCAATGAGCACATGCCACGGCTGCGTATGGTCTTCCCGCAGGCCTCCTTCCTGATTTGGCTAGACTGCCGTGACCTGCATCTGAGCCACAGTGAGCTGCTCGACTTCTTCATAGACAAGGCCCATTTGGCCCTTAACGACGGCGAGATGTTTGGTCCCGGCGGCCAAGGACACATGCGCATGAACGTGGGTATGCCCCGCTCGCTGGTGCGCAAGGGGCTGGAGCAGCTGGCTGAGGCCTATCAGCAGCAGGGCTTCTAACCGCTTGTCCGGCCGTTCTGGCCAGCTCCCGGCCCTCCTCAAGCACATGTCTTTTGAGCGATTTGCAACAAGTTGATTTTCAATAAGTTGCTAATAACGATACAAAACAGGCACTTTTGCGTTGCAAGAGTGCCTGTTTGGGCTTGTAAAAATGCCTATTTTGGCTTGCCAAAAGGCCGGTTTTGCGGTTTGGCAGGGGGCAACAAAAAGCCCGCCGGGCATGTATCACACATGCGCCGACGGGAAAAGATTTTGAAAAAGAGACACGTTTATGTCATCATGCAGCTCTTTTCCATTGACAAACTATTAGCCACATTTTAGTAATTCGGGTTCTGGCTCAACTTGGGGTTGGCGTTTATCTGCTTCTGCGGTATGGGGTAGATGCCACGCCATTGCTCGGTATTGCCGTCAGCATAGAACGTCTTCTCCTTGAAATACGAGCCGAAGCGTATCATATCCTTCCTTCTTTGGTTCTCCCAAATAAACTCACGGGCGCGCTCCTTCTCTATCTTGTCGAGCGAAAGTTCGGCGAACGGCGCGCAATGGCTGCGCGTGCGCACCTGATTAACCAGTTTCAGTGCCTCATCAGCGTTCTTGCCCATGCGGAAGAGTGCCTCAGCCTTCATGAGCAGTACGTTGGAATAGCGCTCTGCAATATAGTCGTTGTCGGCGTTATAGCCGGAGAACTTAGCTCCCACGGGCGAATATTTCAGCACGCGATAGCCCTCGTTGTTCTGCGCTGCCGTCTTCGACTTGAGCGAGGTGAGCACCAGTTGCTGGCCGGGATTGTCGGGATCCATGAGCGGAGTGGTGCCGTCCAGGTAATATTGTGGACCATATTCGAGCAGCGACAGGCGCTTGTCGTTGGGATCATCATACCAGCTTAGGGCCTCATCAGAGAAGCAATAGCCGCAAGCAGGCGAGAATGGCAGGTTATACTTATCCTTATCGGCCGCGTGCTGTGCGTAGAGCATGAACTGATTGCCGTCTACGGCCTTCGTTGGATCGACTGAGAAGGCGATGATATTCTCCTTGCACGTGCCCTCGTTGGTAGAGAGGAAGCAGTCGCCCACGTTATCAGCCAGATGGAAAGCACCGCTGTTGATAACCTTGTCGCACATATCCACCACGTCGGCCCAATGTGCCGTGCCGCTGTAAACCTCGGCATTGAGGTACACGGATGCCAGTAGCGTGTAGACAGCTTCTTTGGTCAGGCGGGGATAATAGCTTGCACCGACGTCTTTAGCCGACGGAAGGTCCTCGGCAGCAGCCTTAAACTCGCTCACCACAAAGTCGTAAACGTCTTTGCGCGGCGATGTCTGGGGCATGTTGTTGGCATCGGGTCGTGGGTCGGTAAAGATGGGCACGTTGCCAAAATAGTCCATGGCGTAGAAGTATTCGTAAGCTCTCAGAGCCCTTGCCTCGGCTATAGGAGCCTTCAGCTGGTCCTTTACGGCCGACGATTCCATGGCAGCCAGCACGGCATTGTCGGCGCCGATGCCCGGGAAGATATAGGTGTTCCAACACACGTTCAGGCGGTCGTTGTCGGGCGTACACTTGTGCTCCATGAGCTGATTGACGTATTCGTCATACCATCCACCGTTGGCCCGGCCCGGGCAATAGAGCTCGTCGGTGCCGTATTCGCCTATTCGCCAGCTGTCGCCGCCTGCCCGGCTCATGTAAGCCATATACTCATAGCAGCCTGCAAGCGATGATAGCACTTGGTCCTCTGTCTGATAATAATTGTCGGGGGTGAGCCTTCCGTAAAGCTCTTCGTCGAGGTCGGTGCAGCTCCCCAGGGCAAGTGCGCCCATAAGCAAGAGGGCTGCGCGGCTGAATATCTTGTTTCTTTTCATTTTGTTCATCGTTTTTTGTTGTTAGAAAGTAACGTTCACACCAAAGAGGAAGGTGCGCGAGCGGGGATAACTGAGATAGTCTACGCCCAGAATAGAGCGTCCGTTGCCCGACGTGTCGGTGTTCACCTCAGGGTCAAGACCGTCGTAACCCGTGATGCAGAACAGGTTCTGCGCCGTGAAATAGGCGCGGGCGTGCGACACTTTGAGCGCGGGCACGGCGAAATCGTAGCCCAGCGTGAGGTTGTCGAGGCGGAAGAAAGAGCCGTCTTCGATGAAGCGTGACGAGTAAGTCTTGGCCTGCTGCACGCTGACACCAGATGTCAGGGCGTCCTTCAGCACGTTACGGCCCGGCAAACTGTTGGTGTACATGAAGTTGTTGGCCGTGTTGTTGTACACGTCATTGCCCTGGCTGCCGCGGAAGTTGAGCGACAGTGAGAGGCTCTTATAGCGCAGCGTGGTGGCCAGACCATAGGTGAAGTCGGGCTGAGCGCAGCCTATCTTCTCCACGGCACCGTCGTTGGCGTATTTCTCCATGCCCTTTTCGTCGAAGCCTATGAAGCGCTTGCCATAGAAAGTACCCAGAGGTTCGCCCACCTTAATAATCTGTGAGTATTGTCCGGAGAGTCCTTGGCCGTTGCAAGGAGCCCACAGCACGTCGTTGCCCGTCCATTTATCGTTCGACAGACTGGTGAGCTTGTTGCTGTTGGTAGCGAAGTTCAGCGTAGCGTCCCAGCTGAAATCCTTTGTCCGGATGATGTCAGCGCCCAGCTCAATCTCAACACCCGTGTTTCTCACCGAGCCCACGTTGGCCAGCTGAGTGGTGATGAGCGATGGCGAAGGCACAGCCACTGAGAGCAGCAGGTCCTTGGTCTTCTTATAGTACCAGTCTATGCTTCCGTGCAGACGGTTATGCAAGAAGCCAAAGTCCAGGCCGATGTCAGTTTGCGAAGTAGACTCCCACTTCAGGTCGGGGTTGGCATATTGCTGCGGCAGAACCACGGTTTGCTTGTTTCCTCCGAAGATATATCCCCACGTAGCAGCGCTCAGTGTGGAGATGGCATTATAGTTTCCGATCTCCTGGTTACCCGTCAGACCCCAGCTGGCACGCAGCTTCAGGTTGGAGATAGCGTCTACATGGAAGAACGGTTCTTCGGTGATGCGCCACGAAGCGGCGAATGATGGGAACGTTCCCCACTTATGGTCCTTGCCGAAACGGCTTGAACCGTCATGGCGTACGGTGGCTGTGAAGAGGTAGCGGTTGTCATAATTATAGTTGGCGCGGCCGTAGAAGGAGATGAGCTTGTTGCTCTCGGCATAGCTGCTCTGGCTCTCTATGGTTTTGGCAGCGGCAATGTTATACCACTTAAACTCGTCAGAGAGGAAGCCGTAAGCGGCTGTTGAGAAGCCCTCATCCCAGAAATACTGATAAGAATAGCCCGCCATAGCGTTGATGTGATGCTTTCCGAAGCTCTGGTCATACTTCAGTATGGTCTCCAAAAGCTTGGAGTAGTCTTTCAGTCGTTGCAAAGACACGCGGCCGTTGTTGCCGTCTCCCAGCAGATTGCTCTTAGATATGTAGGCGTTTCTGTCTTGGCTGTTGTTAGTATAGCCCATGTTCACCTCCAGGGTGAATGGCTTATAGAAGTTCCAGTCGGCCTTCAGGTTGCCTATGAAGTGCTTGTTCACCCGCTTGTCAGGCAGTTCGCTGACGAACGACATGGGGTTAACGCGATACGGGCGCACGTCATAGAAGTCGCCGGTCTCGGTATATACAGGCAGAGTGGGGTTGAAGACATAGGCCTCATAGAGCATGCTGGAGCCCATCTCGCTGCCTACGGTGCTTGAAGTAGGTGCCTGGTTAGAGTGTGTCTCGCCGTAGTTCATGTTCAAAACCAACTTCAGCTTGCCGTCAAGGGCGCTGTGGTTGATGTTCACACGGCCGGTGTAGTTCTGCTGCCAAGCTCCGCGCATGATGCCGTCTTGGTCGTTGTAGCTCAAAGAAGCACGATAATTGGTGTACTCTCCGCCGCTCATGAACGACAGGTAGTGGCTCTGTTGCACGGCGGTTCGCATCACCATGTCTTGCCAGTTTTGGTTTTGGCCGCCGTCCAGATAGGTCAGTCCGAGGTCGGAGCAGGCCTTTCGATACTCGTCACCCGTCAGCATGTCGAGCTTCTTAGCCGCTGAGCTGAAGCCAATGCTATATCCATAGTTGAGCTGTTGCACGCCGGCTTTGCCCTTCTTGGTGGTTATCATGATCACGCCGTTGGCTCCTCGGCTTCCGTAAATGGCAGTTGCCGACGCGTCTTTCAGCACATCGATCGACTCAATGTCGTTAGGGTTGAGCATGTCTAGTGGGTTTGCGGCCTCCTGATCAAAGAAGTCGTTGCTGTAAGTGCCAATGTTGGCCTTCGAAGCGCCCGCTGCGGCATCGATAGGCACACCGTCTATCACGTAGAGAGGGTCGTTGCTGGCGTTCACCGACGTACCGCCACGCACGCGTATGGTGGTGCTTCCGCCCGGCTTGCCGGAGTTTTGGGCGATGTTAACGCCTGCGAAGGCGCCCTGCATGAGCTGTTGGGCCGACAGTTGGTTGCCGCTCTTGAAGTCGGCAGAGTTGAGTTGTGACACCGAACCCGTGAGATCGCTCTTCTTCATCGTGCCGTAGCCTATCACAACCACCTCGTTGAGATTCTTGGAGTCAGACTCCAGCGTCACGTCGATGCGCGAGTTACTGCCCACCATCTTTTCTTGCGTCTGGTAACCCACGTAAGAATAGACGAGAATAGTACCTGGCGATGATACTCGCAACGTGTATTTGCCGTCTACATCTGTTACGGTTCCTACCTTGGAGTTGCCTTTCACTTGCACGGTAACGCCAATGAGAGGCTCTTGCCCATCGGTGACCGTACCCGACACTGTTCGTTCCTGGGCCGTCATGCCTAGTGCCATGAGCGTCATCATGGCCATGCAGAGCATGCGCAGGAAGGGATTTAGTTTGTTTTTCATCAGCTGTAGTAATTTTAATAATTATTATTAGGTAAAGTGATTGCCTTCTTGGCTAAGCCGCGTTCAGGCTGGCTTGCTGTGGCAAAATTAGATATTGTGGCTTGAAAAGAAGGGTAAAAATCGGTTTAAGAAGTTAAAAAATAGCTCAATGTGGCCTTTTTCCGCTCTTCGAAAGGGCTAAAAAACGATTTGTCTATCCTCATAAACCGTTTTTTACACCTGCAAAATGGGATTTATGGTTAACTTTGCCGTAGAATAAAAATCATTTCTTTCTTTAACCCAAACATCTGTTTCATCATGAAGAAAAAAGCATTCTTACTCCTTTTCATCGCTTTACACACGCTGGCTGCGGCTGCCCAGCACCATGGCAACGGGGTGTTCGACCTGGTAGTGGCGCAAGATGGCACGGGCGATTATGCCACCTTGCAAGATGCCATAGACGCCGCGCCGGAGCATCAAGCGCAACCTTACACCATATTAATAAAGGCAGGACGTTATCACGAGCATGTTTTTATACCGCAGAACAAGCCCTTCATTTATCTCATTGGCGAGAACCGCGACAGCGTAACCGTGTGGGATGACAGGGTGAGCGGCGGTCCTAACGCCGCGCCCGTAGACGTTGCGGCCACGCTGGTGAGCCATGCCACAGACGTATATCTAGAGAATATCTGTTTCGAGAACGCATGGGGAACGCGCCATCTGGCCGGTCCGCAGGCCTTGGCACTATATACCAAGGCCGACAGAAACATTGTTAACCACTGCAAGATGCTCTCCTTTCAGGACACTTACCGCACGGCCAATGATGTGAACGCACGCAATTATGTGCTGGATTGCTACATAGAGGGCGCCGTAGACTTTCTTTATGGTCAGGGCAACGTGTTTTTCGACCGCTGCACACTGTGCATCATGGCGAAGCAAGGCGGCTGGATTGTCGCTCCGAAGCACGCTGAGGGCACCACGTGGGGCTACGTATTAAGCGGCACAACCATCACCGCGCCCGGCAATCCGGCCGAAACCACGGTGTGGCTGGGCCGTCCCTGGCTTCACAGTCCGATGGCCGTGTTCATCAATACCCGCAGTTTCGTGACCCTGCCTCCTGAGGGTTGGTATGACCACATGGCCTCTTTGCCCAAGGTTTATGCCGATTACAACACCATGGATGGCCAAGGGCGGCCGCTCGACTTGAGCAAGCGCATCAGCCGTTACTATATGGTGACAGCTCAGAACGATACTGTATGGGGCACAGCCAAGAACCATCTCACGGCCGATGAGGCCAAAGCTTACACCGCGGAGAATGTGATGCGGGGCTCAGACAGCTGGAACCCGATGCTCATCTGCCGTGCCCTGCCTGCTCCCAAGGCCTTAGCGAGAGGCCGAAAGTTGTATTGGAAGGCTGTTGAAGGGGCTCGGGGCTATATGATTTATCACCGGGGCAGGCTGCAAGGTCTTACCACTCAGTGCTCATATACCATTACCTCACCGGCCGGTGAATACGTTGTCAGGGCCGTGGGTTATGGCAACGGGCGCCGTTAGGCACCCTTCAGCGCTGCCTGACCTTCCATGCTGAGGGCGTCATGCCATACTGTTGCTTGAAGCATTTGCTGAAGTAGTGGGCATCGTTCATGCCTATGAGCGTGGTAATTTCAGCCATGCTGTACTGTCCGGAGTCTATCAACGCGGCGGCACGTTGCATACGCAAGCCCCTCAGATAGTCTACCGGACCCAGCCCCGTGAGGGCTTTCACCTTCTTGAAGTACACCGAACGGCTCATGCCCATCTCCCTTGCCAGCGCGTCTACGCTGAGATTACCCTCCGTGAGATGCTGTTCTATGTATTGCGTGAGCCGTTCCATGAACTGCTTGTCGCGCTCGTTGCCTTCCATGGCGGGCATGGCTTGCTTCTGTATGTAGTGGTTCACGTTACGTTGTTGCAGCAGTTGGCGTTGCCTGATGAGGTTGCTGACGCGCGATCTGAGCACATCAGCGCTGAAAGGCTTGTCTATGTAAGCGTCAACGCCCGTATCCAATCCCATTATCTTGCTCTCGTCGTCGGTTCTTGCCGACAGCATGATGATGGGAATGTGACTGGTTTGTACGTCGTTGCGCAGCTTTCCGGCCATCGTTATGCCGTCCATTACGGGCATCATATAGTCGGCTATGATGATGTCGGGCTGCGTTTCCAACGCCTTCTTCATGCCTTCCTCGCCATTGCGGGCCGTTGTCACGGCATAATTCTCCTGCAATAACACTCTGATAAAGTTGCGCATGTCGGCGTTATCGTCTACTACGAGCACCTGTTGCCTGCCGTCTGGCTCTGCGTCACATGCTTGTCCAGTCTCATCACACACTTGTTCGCTCTGGGGCAGTGGCTCTTGTGGTGTGTTGTTCAGTTGTTCGTCGTCGGCTATATAGTCGGCCTTGCGGTCAGTTCCCGGCGCGTTCACGGGCAAGTCTACACTAAAGCTGCTGCCCACACCCACGGTGCTCCTCACGCTGATGGTGCCTCCGTGCAGCTCCACCAGGTCTTTTGTCAGAGCCAGTCCTATGCCCGTGTGCTGTTGCTCCATGGCTCCGGAGCCCTCAGAAGAGCTGAATAGCTGAAAAATATTCTTTTGTCGTTCGGCTGATATGCCACTTCCCTCGTCGCTCACGGTCACTCTGGCGTGGTCGCCCCGCCCTTGCAGCGACACCGTGACGCGCTTTCCGCGTTGCGTGAAGCGGAAGGCGTTAGACAAAAGGTTGAATATCACCTTGTCCATCTTCTCTCTGTCTATCCAAATCACCACATCCTGCTCCGGCTCTTCGAGGCTGAACGCAATGTGCTGCCGGGTAGCCAGGTCGTCAAAGTTAACCATCACGCCACGCAAGAACTGCGCCATCTCGGTGCGTTGCAGCTTCAGTCGCATCTTGCCACTCTCGGCTTTGCGCAGGTCAAGCATTTGGTTCACCAGCCTTACCAGTCTGTTTGCGTTGATGTCTACCACGCCCAGCTGCTGCCTTTGCTGCTTGTTGAGGCTGTCACGGCGCAATATCTCCTTCACGCTGCCCGATATAAGCGTGAGCGGCGTGCGTATCTCGTGCGATATATTGGTGAAGAACCGCATCTTCATGTCGGCTATCTGCTGCTCGATGTGCACCTTCTGCTTCAGCCTGAGTATGGTGAAGAGAATATAGGTAGACACGGCCACCACGCCCACCAGCAGCAAGAAATAGAGCAGCCACGCCCATCCCGTCTGCCAGAACGAGGGTTTCACCGTCACCTCAATGCTGCGTGTGTTGTCTGTCCACACGCCATCGCTGTTGGTGGAGCGCACTTTAAAGATGTAGTGTCCGGGCGGAAGATTGCTGTAAACGGCCTCATGAGCGTTGCCGGCCAGCACCCACTGCCGGTCGAAACCCTCCAACTTGTAGGCGTAGCTGATGTTTTTGGGGTCGCGATAGTCTAGCGCCGCGAAGCCAATGCTGAAGCTGTTGCGGTTGTGCGGCAACGTTATGCTGCTCATGCTGTTGATGTCTGCGGTGAGAATAGCGTCCTTTTGTGCCGAGGGTTGTATGGTTTGCTGGTTCTGCATGAAGCTGTCGAAGACGATGCGGGGCTTGAAACGGCTCACCCTAACCTGCTGCGGGCTGAAGTAGATAGCCCCCCAGTTGCGTGAAGGAAACATCAGTCGGCCGTCGGCCAGGCGCAAGGCTTGCCCCTCGTTGATGTCTACTGTCTTGCCGAAGAACGATGATGAGTAGGTCTCCAGTTGGTGATTGCGGGGGTAGAACTTCATCAGTCCGTTCTCGGTGGCCAGCCATAGATTGCCCGAACGGTCTTCTTGCGATGAGAATACGATGTCGCTTCGCAGGCCGTCTGCCATGGTGAAGGGCCTGAAGAGCACCTTTCCGTCTGCCGAGCGTACTGCCTGGCAGAATCCTCCGCCATAGGTACACACATACATTGTGCCGTTGCGTGCCACGCGAATGTCCAGTACGTCGTTGTTGCTCAGCGAAGACGCGTCTTCGGGCACGCGGCGATAGCTGGTAAAGCGCACGTTGCGCGGGTCGTTAAAGCGTTCGCTGAACGACAGCATACCCGATGTTGTGCCCACCCATATCGTGCCTTTGCCATCGGCCGTAACGCAGCGCACCTTGGCAAAACGGTCGGTTTGATACTGCCGCAGCAGGTTTCCGGCATGTATGAAGCGGTGACTGGGGTCGCCCAGAAGGGTGTAGCAGAGCCCGCCTCCGTAGGTTGCTATCCACAGACGGCCATGATGGTCTGTCGTGAGACAGAAGATGTCGTTGTGCGGCAGGGCATAACGTGAGCCGTCGGCCTCGTAATGGCGCACGCTGAACGTGCCCGCCGCGGTGGGCGTGAGGCTGTATAGTCCCTTGAACTTGGTGCCCATCCATATCACGCCGTGCGTGTCTTCGGCAAAGGCATAGGCATGGCCGATGGGTTGCTGGCTGTGCGGCACGATGCTACCTTGCGATGTCAGGTCGCCCAGATAGCGCATCCTACTGTCGAAGACGCTCACCACACCGTTCTTGGCGCCTATCCACACGCGTCCCTTTGAGTCTTGAAAGAGGCCGCGCACATCCTTTCCGCTCTCGCTGTTGGTGGTATATTGCAGGGTGAAGAACTGCTCTGTCATGGGCGTAGCCTTTTCCAGACCCGTGTATTTGCCGCTATACCACAGGTTGCCCTGATGGTCCATGAACATATCCGAGACGGTATTCTCGGTTGTCCACACCGCTTGCCGGTTGGCATCAAAGAACGGTATGAGGCTGCGCGTGGCTCTGTCGTAGCGAGCCAGACCGTTGCCGGAGGGCGAGAGCCACAGCGTTCCTTGGCTGTTCTCTACTATCTTGATGTCGCGCCTCCACAATGTGGGGTCGTTGCTGAACTGTCCTTGCATGGGCAGAAACTCCAGCGTGCCGAACCGGGCATCGTAATGGCTCACGCCGGGCAGCCCCGAACAGAACCAGATGTCGCCGTGGCTGTCTTGCCTGAACGACGCTATGCTGCCCGTGCCCGGCACCGTCTGCGGCATGATCAGGTGCTTCAGCACGCTCATGTCGGCCCTGAGCACGTAGGCTCCGTCGCCCATCGTGGCCGCGAACCAACATCCCTGGGGCAGCCGGGTGAGCTGAGAGACTGTGGCGGGTGTGGGCAACTTATGTGCTATCCACCGTTTGCCGGTGAGCTGCATGACTACTCCGCCTTGGCAGGCAAAATAGAGTGAGCCCGCATTCTCGTAGAGACTCACGCCCCGAAAGGGCTTCCTAACCACGACGAAACGCCCTTTGGCAGCGTCATACCGCCATAATGCTCCGTCGGCGAAGATCCATTGGTTGCCCCGATGGTCGGCTATGAGGTGTCGTTGCCCGCCTTTCCTGCCCTTGAAGCACATTTGCAGTCTTATCTTGTTGTCGCTTTTGCCGGCCCACGCGCGGTATATTCGTCCGTCGTCGGCCGTTATCCAGATGCCTCCGCTGCTTATGGGCTGTATAGACGTGGCAATGAAGGGTTGTCCGGGCAGATTGTCTATGCTGTTCATGCGTGTGTCGAAGCGTGTCACACTGCCGTTGTAGCCCCGCATCCAGATGTTGCTGCCGTCGGCGCATATCGTTTCCAGGCGGTTGCTCTCCATGCGCACGCCATCGCCGGGGCGTGCCTTGTAGTTTGAAAAGCGCGAGCCGTCGTAGCGGTAGAGTCCGTCCCATGTGGCAAACCACATTTCTCCGCCCTTGTCCTGCATGATTTGCATCACCTCTTTCTGCACAAATCCCCAGTCGGTGTTATAGGCCGTGAAGCTGTAATGTGTCTGCGCGCCAGCGCCGTTGCCTATGTACAGCAACGTGACGAGCAGCAAGCAGGCTCTCAGCAGGGTGCTAAAGGTTGTTCTTTTCATCATGGTTGTGTTTTGAGGCGCATGCCCGGGCCTTGTTGGCGTGGGTTTGTGGCCGTGCCGTTACGCCTTGTTGTTTGTTAGTATGATAAGTTCTTAATCTTCGGCGTGGTTCGTTTCGTGCCGTATAGTAATGGATTTCTTCGCAGGTTACAAATATAGTTATTTTTTGCCAATGTACCTAATCCTTGTCAAATAATCTTCTTTTACCATCCTTTTGCTCCCTGCCGGCCGGGATGTTGGGGTGGGAGAGCAAGGTATTTCAGAAGTGGCTGGCTTCAAGCGATGTAGGGGCTAGAATACAAAACAGGCACTTTTGCGTTGCAAGAGTGCCTGTTTTGCGTTGCGAAAGTGCCTGTTTGGGGTTGTAAAAATGCCTGTTTTGCTTTTCAGGCATTATTCATCAGCTTTTTCGAAAGCATCCTCTTGCTGTTGGGGCAGGCCCTGTTGAGTATCTGCCACATCGGCTTTGGGCAGCTGATGCTTTCGCTTGGGGTTCTCCTGGGCGCCGAATCGGATGAGGTTGTTGGCTGCCGACACGATGCCTTTTCCGGTAGGCGCTGTGGTGGTTTTGAGGTCGTTGAAGGCTTTGCGTGTTTTTTCCAGCTGGTCGTCTACGGCCAGGAATCGGTCGTAGAAGAGTCCTACGCGGCTCACCAGCTCGTTGGCGGCCTTCATTATCTCGTCTTGGTTCTCCACTTGTCGCACTTGTCGCCACGTCATCTCCAGCACGCGGAGCATCATATAGAGGTTTTGCGAGCCTGAGATGACCACGCCCTGGTCGTAAGCTTCCTTCCACAGGCCCGGATCATTGGCCAAGGCGAGCTGCAGGGCGCTCTCGCTGTAGACGTACATGAGCACGAAGTCTAGCTTGTGATGGCCTTTTTCGATGTAGGCGCTGTAGTTTTTGTGTGCCAGTTCCTTGACGTGCGTGCGCACGGATGTGATGTGTCGGTGCAGCGCGTCGTCTTTCTCCTTTTCTGTTTGCGCGTTGAAGTAGTCTTCGAATGCTTTGAGCGACATCTTCGAGTCGATGATAACATCCCGGTTGTCGGGGAAGTGCAGGATGACATCGGGTATCATTCGGTGGCCGTTCTCCTCGTCGTAGATGGTCTTTCCGTTGTCTTTCATCGTCACTTGTTCCTCAAACTGTGTACCCTCTTCAAGGCCCATGCTCTCCAGTAGGGTGCGCAGTCGCAGCTCGCCGAAGTTGCCTTGTGCCTTGTTTTCGCTGGTCAGGGCCTGCGCCAGCTTGTCTGCCCGTTCGCCAACCTCTTGTGCCTGCCTCAGGTTTTCCTTGATAGAGGCATCCAGGCGCTCCATGGTGGTGGTCTGGTTGCGGTCGTTCTTCTCTACGGCTTCGCGCATTTGCTGCAGGTTCTCCTGCAAGGGCGTGAGTATAGACGACAGTTGTTGCTTGTTGTTGGCCTGCAGCTCGTCGGCCCGCTTCTTGAGTATCTCCTCCGAAGCCGAGTTTATCTGCTCGCGTATGAGCGACGACTGCTGGTCCATCTGCTGCTTCTGCTGGCTGTAGAACTCGTCGAGCTGCTGGCGATAGTGCTCTTTCATCTCGTCGAGCTGCTTGTCGGCGCTCTCCTTCTGGCGTGCCAGCAGGGTTTCGTATTGCTGCTTCTGCTCACTGAGACGAGTCTCATAGCCCGTGCGAAGGGTTTGCTCTTGCTTGCCATAGTCGGCCGTGAGCTGCTGCTGCGCCTTGTCTGCGGCCTCTTTTTGCTGCTGCAGTTGTTGCCGCAGACTGTCGGCCTGGGCCTGAAGCACGTCGTGCTGCGTCTGCAAACGGCTCTTCTCGTCGGCCAGGTTGCCGGCGTTGGTCTGCAGCTCGGCCGCTTTTTCCTTGAGCGTTTGGTTTTCTTGTTCCAGCAACTGAGCCTTTGTGGCGTAGCCTGCTGTGTGGCTATGCGAAAAAAAGAAGCCCAAGAGGGCTCCTATGACGATGCCCCCCAGGGCGAGAATGATACTGCTTAGCATTTGGAAATTCAGAATTTTAGGTTACTTCATATACCATATATTATGGCTGCACACCATGGGCACGAGCACCTGCTCGGTGCTTTTGTCGCCAAAGGTGAAGTCTAGAAACACCTGTGCGGTGGAGTCTTTGGCGTTGAACTTCTGCGATACCACGCGCACGGAGCGTATTCCGCCGTGCAGGCTGTCTTGTCTTTGCTTGTAGCTTTGGGCGTTGGCAACGTGCATAGCGATGTAGCTGTCGGGCACACTGTCGGGAAAGTACATGCCCTCAACAAAGGCTTTATACTTTCCTTGTGCCAGATATTCATAGTAGAGTCGTGCCGTGTGAGCCGCCACGAGTTGGGGCTCGGGCTTCCGGCCGCACGCCGTGAGCAGCAACAGCGCCGCTGCCATTGAGATGAAAAGGCTGCGCATGACTACTTCTGACGTATGAATATGTTGATAGGACAGCCGTGCAGCGACCAGTTCTCACGCAGTTTGTTCTCCAGGAAGCGACGGTAGTTCTCCTTGATATACTGCGGCAGGTTGGCGTAGAACACGAAGGAGGGTATCTGCGTGTTGGGCAGCTGCGAGCAATATTTAATCTTGATATACTTTCCCTTGATGGATTGTGGCGGGTAAGCCTCTATGATGGGCAGCATCACCTCGTTGAGCTTGGTGGTTCCGATGCGTATCTTACGGTTGAGATATACGTCTTTTGCCAGTTCGAGCACCTTGAAGATGCGCTGCTTGGTGAGCGCGGAGGCAAACACGATGGGGAAGTCGTTGAACGGTGCCAGGCGCTTGTAGATGGCGTCTTTGAAGAATTCGATGGCCTTGGTGCTCTTGTCTTGCACCAAATCCCACTTGTTTACCACCACCACGAGCGACTTGTTGTTGCGCTGTATGAGCTGGAAGATGTTCATGTCTTGCGACTCTATGCCTCTTGTAGCGTCTAGCATGAGGATGCACACATCGCTGTTCTCGATGCTTCTTATAGAGCGCATGACGCTGTAGAACTCCAGATCCTCGGTCACTTTGTTCTTTCGGCGTATGCCGGCAGTGTCTACCAGATAGAAGTCGAAGCCGAATTTGGTGTATCGGGTGTATATGCTGTCGCGCGTGGTGCCTGCTATCTCGGTCACTATATTGCGGTCTTCGCCTATGAAGGCGTTGACGATGCTCGACTTACCCACGTTAGGTCGCCCTACGACGGCAAAGCGTGGAATGTCTTCGAGCACCTCTTCGTCGGGCACGTCTTTAAGCTTTTCCATGATGAGGTCGAGCAGGTCGCCCGTTCCTCCGCCTGTTGCCGCGCTGATGCACACGGGGTCTCCCAGTCCCAGCTTATAGAATTCGGCTGCCTCGTAGGCGTTTCCGCTGTTGTCTACCTTATTGGCTACCAAGATAATGGGCACGTTTGACCGGCGCAATATCTTGGCAACGTCCTCGTCCCAGTCGGTTACTCCCGTCTCGTTATCTACGAGAAAGAGCACCAGGTCGGCCTCGTCAGTGGCCACCTTTACCTGCTTGCGGATGGCATCCTCGAATATATCGTCAGACTTCACCACCCATCCTCCGGTGTCAACCACGGAGAATTCGCGTCCGCTCCATTGGCATTTGCCATACTGCCGGTCGCGTGTGGTGCCTGCAGTGTCGCTTACTATGGCGTGACGGCTTTGCGTCAGGCGGTTGAAAAGAGTTGATTTGCCCACGTTGGGGCGTCCTACAATTGCTACTAAATTTGCCATTTTGCTTGTTTGATTACTGAAGTTTAACATTCTTCGGCCCTCGTCTGCTAAGACGAGAGTGGGTCCTACATCCAGTCAGGACCAGTATATATGCTTGCTCAGGGGGCGTGTTTCCCCTTGGGCTTACTCCGGGTTATAGCCGAAGTGATTGAGTTCGCGTTGCGAGTTGCGCCAGTCTTTGTCTACCTTGACGTATGTTTCGAGGAACACTTTCTTGCCAAAGAACTTCTCAAGAGCCAGCCTCGACTCTGTGCTCACCTTCTTCAGGGCCACTCCCTGGTGGCCTATGATGATGCCTTTCTGGCTGTCGCGCTCTACGTAGATAGTGGCGTTGATGTGTATTTTGTGCTCATCCTCCTTGAAGCGTTCCACTTCTACCTCAACAGAGTAGGGCACCTCTTTGTCGTAATAGCGCAGAATCTTCTCCCGGATAATCTCCGATACGAAGAAACGTGCGGGCTTATCGGTGAGCTGATCCTTGCTGAAGTAGGCCGGCGACTCGGGCAACAGCTCCTTGATGCGCTTGAGGAGCATGTCGGTGCCGAACTTATTGGAAGCCGAAATGGGCAGTATCTCAGCGTTGGGCAGCAGCTTGTGCCATCTGTCTACGAGTTGTCCGAGCTTCTTTTGGTCGGTTTGGTCTATCTTATTGATGAGCAGGATGACGGGAATGGTCATCTTGGCCACCTTGTCGAGGAAGTCTTTGTTCTTTTCGGGGTCCTCGATGACGTCTGTTACATATAATAATATGTCGGCATCAGCCAGCGCGCTCTCCGAGAAAGCGAGCATCATCTCCTGCATCTTATAGTTGGGCTTGAGCACTCCGGGCGTGTCAGAGAACACAATCTGATAGTCAGGCTCGTTCACTATGCCCATGATGCGGTGGCGAGTGGTTTGTGCCTTGAAGGTGGCAATGCTGATGCGTTCGCCTACGAGCTGGTTCATGAGGGTAGACTTTCCCACGTTGGGGTTTCCTACAATGTTTACAAAACCTGCTTTATGCATAGTTGTTGAATTTTGTTTTTCCTTTCAAAAGGACGGTTTTAGGTGTTGATAAGACAAAAAAACGCATCTTCTTATTGTTTGGATAAGGATGCGTTTCGTATGAGTTGACGTATGGTTGCTTATTTCTTAGCAGCCACCGATGCGCCGTCGTAAGCCCATTTGTAGAATGAGGCTCCATGAACGAACCCCGCTCCAAAGGCGGTAAAGATAACGTTATCGCCTTTCTTGAATCTCTGCTCATTGTCCCATAGTGCCAAAGGTATGGTAGCCGAGCTGGTGTTGCCGTAGTGCTCTATGTTGATGAGCACCTTGTCTAGCGACACCTCAGCCCTCTTAGCCACAGCCTCAATGATGCGCTTGTTGGCCTCGTGGGGCACAATCCAGTCTACATCATCATTGGTGAGGTTGTTGCGCTTCATGATTTCGCACACGTCGTCGCTCATGTCTGTCACGGCATAGCGGAACACTGTGCGTCCCTCTTGGTAGAGATAGTGCAGACGATGGTCTACTGTGAAGCGTGATGCCGGGCATACTGAGCCTCCGGCCTTCATGTGCAGGAAGGGCAAGCCCTTGCCGTCGGTGCGCAGATAAGAGTTCTGCACGCCCACGCCCTGCTCTGTTGTAGCCTCCACGAGCACGGCTCCTGCGCCGTCTCCGAAGAGCACGCAGGTCTGCCTGTCGGTATAATCAACGAGCGACGACATCTTGTCGGCACCTATAACGATGATTTTTTTGTAGCGTCCGCTCTGAATCATCGATGCCGCCATGTCCAGGGTGTAGAGGAATCCGCAGCATGCGGCCTCCAGATCGAAGGCAAACGCATTCTTGAGTCCCAGCTTTCCCAGCACGATGGACGCCGTTGACGGAAACTTATAGTCGGGAGTTGTAGTGGTAACAATGAGCGCATCAATGGTGTCAGGATCCACCCCGGTCTTCTGCAAGAGCTGCTTGGCAGCCTTGCGAGCCATGTAGCTGGTACCCAAACCCTCTTCTGTGAGGATGTGGCGTTCCTTAATGCCGACGCGGGTTGTTATCCATTCATCGCTGGTGTCGACCATACGCGACAGCTCATCGTTGTCGAGGATGTAGTCAGGCACGTATCCGCCCACACCAGTGATTATCGCATTGATTTTCTCCATTGCTTATTCTGCAGCCTCTTTTTCAACAGCCAGCTTGCCACGATAGTAGCCGCAAGTGGGGCATACGGTGTGGTAAACATAGTAAGCGCCACAGTTAGGGCATACTGCCAGTGTGGGAACTACTGCCTTGTCATGCGTTCTTCTCTTGAGTGTGCGAGTCTTCGACTGTCTTCTTTTAGGATGTGCCATTGTCTCTTTACTTTAAATATTTATTGTTTTAACTTTAATAAGGAAGACCAGCGCGGGTCTATGTTTTGCTCGTCATGCCCTTCACCACTTCGGGTGGCTGAGAGTTGCGCCAGTTTCTCTATCATGGCAGGGTCGCATTTTCCAGGTGCATGGACGTGCCTGATGGGAATGGCGAGGCGTATAAATTCGTAGATGAACCATGCAACATCGAGTATTCCTTCGTCCTCGGCCACAGTTACAAGGTCGTCATCCTCCGAGTTTTCTTCTCCAAACTTGGCTGAGAGCCTCTCGTCTATGCTGACGGGCTGCTCCATATCCTCCAGACAGATGTCGCACGGCACCATGACGGTGCCCTGACCATGGAAGTGCAGGGCGAAGAACGAGTCGTTTACGCGCTCCACATCCACTGTTACGTGCAAGCGCCCTGCCGACACCTCGCTGCCCTCAATGGCATTGAAGAAGCTGTCGTCAAGGTCGTATTCCAGCGTTTGAAGGCCCTCTTTCAGGCTCTTCAAGTCTATCTGAAAGTTTTCCAAGCAATTCATTTGGGCTGCAAAATTACTAAGTTTTTCTGATAATCAGCAATTTATCAACACTTTTTTTACATTTAAACATTTATTTTTATGCTTTATGCCGCCCGCCGGGCATGTTGCGCCCGTTTGGCGAAGCGGCTTTTGACAGTAGCTGCGTACCTCAAATCCACATTAATAATAAGGTGTAATGCCCTTTTCAGTCTCCGCAGAAGGATGCGACAGACGGGCTGCTCGGGCAGGCTGCAAGCCGGGCTGCCGAGGCTTGTCTGACCGTAGTTGATGTGCCTCTGCAAGATTCTGAAAGTCAGCAACATGCATCGAGTTTTGCAAAAGTGCCCTTTTTACGTTGCGAAAGTGCCCTTTTTGCGTTGCAGAAATGGCCTTTTTGCCTTGCAGAACGGCCGCTTTAATGAGCCTTTAGCGCATGGCCCCGACAGCCGCGCCCTGTGCCGTGCTCTGTGATACGCCTGCCCGGCACTTGCCGGGCGCGCCCCTCTGACGCCCCGGCTCGCTATAGACACACTTGGCGCGTATGTTGGCGGCGCACGGCTCTGCAGGTTAAAAAAACAAATTTTATTCCTTAATATTAGGTAATTAGCCAAATAATGATTAATTTTGCACCTCGTTTTAAGCTTGAAATTTAAACATAAAAAATTATAACAAACAATTCAGTAATGAACATTACATTTGAGAATCCCGACAAAATCAATGGTCTGATGACGATTGTAGTTGAAGAAGCAGACTACAACGACAAGGTCACCAAGCAATTGAAAGATTATCGCAAGCGCGCCAATGTGCCTGGATTCCGTCCCGGACAGGCCCCCATGGGCATGATAAAGCGCCAGTTTGACACCGCAGTGAAGGTAGACGAAATCAACAAGCTGCTGGGCGAGAGCCTTCAGAAGTACATACAGGACAACAAGATAGAGATGCTCGGTCAGCCTCTGGCCGACGAAGACGCTGAGCCTGTAGACCTGGAGAAGCCCGCACCTTACACCTTCAAGTTCAAGATTGCCGTTGCTCCTGAGTTCGACGTGAAGCTCACCGGCCGCGACAAGGTGCCTTATTATGACATCACCGTAGACGATAAGCTCATCGACCAGCAGGTGGATATGTTCGCAAGCCGCGCAGGCCACTACGACAAGGCCGACCAGTATGACGCTGAGCAGCGCGACATGCTGAAGGGCGATTTGCGTGAGCTGGACGAGAACGGCAACACGCTGGAAGGCGGTGTGACCGTTGAGGGTGCCATGCTCATGCCCCAATACTTCAAGGATGAAGACCAGAAGAAACTCTTCGAGGGCGCTAAGCCGGGCGACATCATCACTTGGAACCCCGCAAAGGCTTATGAGGACAACGAGACACAGCTGGCGTCACTGCTCAAGATAGAGAAGGACGAGGCTAAGAACCACAAGGGCAACTTCTCATTCCAGGTTACTGAGGTGCAGCGCTTCGTAAAGGCTGAGGTGAACGCCGACCTTTGGGAAGGCATCTATGGCAAGGAGAGCGGCATAAAAGACGAGAAGGGCTTCCGCGAGGCCATTGCCAAGGGCCTGAAGGATCAGCTTACGGGCGACTCAGACTATAAGTTCCTGCAGGATTTGCGCCAGCACGTAGAGAAGAAAGTGGGCAAGCTCACCTTCCCCGAAGAGCTGCTCAAGCGCATCATGAAGGAAAACAACAAGGACAAGGGCGACGAGTTTGTTGAGAAGAACTTCGACAACAGCATCAAGGAACTGGCATGGCATCTGGCCAAAGAGAAGCTGGCCGAGGCTCAGAACATCAAGGTGGAGGACAAAGACGTTCAGAACACCGCCAAGATGATGGCTCGCGCGCAGTTCGCTCAGTATGGCATGACAAACATACCCGAAGAGTATGTAGACAAATATGCACAGGACATGCTGAAGAAGAGAGAGTATGTAGACCAGGTGGTTGAGTCGGCTCTCGACAAGAAACTCACCGACGCATACAAGGATATCGTCAAGCTCGACCACAAGGAAATAAGCATTGACGACTTCAACAAGATGATGCAAGAATAAAAAAATAGAAAAAATATCTCCGGATATAGGGAGGTTATCGATTTTTTTTCTTAACTTTGTGTAGCGATAACGCACCATACGCAAAATAACTGGCATGGTGTTTGCTTCATAAAGGCTTAAGAAGAGGAAATTCGATAACCTCTCTTTTTGTCTAATTATAATAAGGAAAGGAAATAATGAACGATTTTAGAAAGTATGCCACCAAGCACTTGGGCATGGACGGCATGGTTCTCGACGATGTGATGAGGGCGCAGCAGCAATACCTCAACCCTTACATCCTGGAAGAGAGACAACTCAACGTCACGCAGATGGATGTTTACTCTAGGCTGATGATGGACCGCATCATCTTCCTGGGTTCAGAGATTGACGACTATACCGCCAATACCCTGCAGGCCCAGCTGCTCTACCTCGACTCGGTGGATAACGGCAAAGACATATCTATATATATCAACTCGCCGGGCGGAAGCGTTACGGCAGGCCTTGGTATATACGATACCATGCAGTTTATAGGCTCTGACGTGGCCACCATCTGCACGGGCATGGCCGCCAGCATGGCCGCCGTGCTGCTTGTTTCGGGCAAGGAGGGCAAGCGCTCGGCACTGCCTCACAGCCGCGTGATGATACACCAGCCCCTGGGAGGCGTGCAGGGTCAGGCCTCAGATATAGAGATTGAGGCCAGAGAGATACAGAAGTTCAAGAAAGAACTCTACACCATCATCTCTACACACTCGCATCAGCCCTACGACAAAGTGTGGGCCGACAGCGACCGTAACTACTGGATGACGGCGCAAGAGGCCAAAGACTATGGCATGATAGACTCTGTGCTGGAGCGCAAGGCATAACAAATGACAGGCAGGAGGGACCGACCCTCTTGCCTCTTAACAAGGAATATAACATTCATGGCAGTAAAGAAATGCAGCTTTTGCGGGCGAAAGGAGTCTGAAGTAAGGCTTCTTATCACAGGCCTTAACGGCTATATATGCTCCGACTGTGCCCGCCAGGCTTACGAAATATGCACGCAGGCAGGTGCCTACGGCCCCATGCCCGGACAGAAAGACGATGAGCCCTTCAAACTGAAGAAGGTGCCTAAGCCCAAGGAGATAAAGGAATATCTAGACCAATACGTCATTGGTCAGGATGAGGCTAAGCGCTGTCTGGCCGTCTCGGTGTACAATCACTACAAGCGATTGCAGCAGCCTAAGGACGACGATGGCGTGGAGATAGAGAAGAGCAACATCATCATGGTGGGCTCTACGGGCACCGGCAAGACGCTCCTGGCCCGCACCATAGCCCGCCTGCTCGACGTGCCCTTCACCATAGTAGACGCTACCGTCTTCACAGAAGCCGGTTATGTGGGCGAAGATGTGGAGAGCATCCTGTCAAGACTGCTGCAGGTGGCCAACTATAACGTGGCCGCGGCTGAGCGGGGCATCGTGTTCATAGACGAGATAGACAAGATAGCGCGCAAGGCCGACAACCCCAGCATCACGCGAGACGTGAGCGGCGAGGGCGTGCAACAGGGCTTGCTGAAGCTTCTGGAGGGCACCATGGTGAACGTTCCGCCACAGGGTGGGCGCAAACATCCCGACCAGGAGTATATCCATGTCAATACTAAGAACATACTCTTTATATGCGGCGGCGCCTTCGATGGCATAGAGCGCAAGATAGCACAGAGGCTCAACACCCACGTGGTGGGCTATAACTCGGTGCAGAACGTGGCAAAGATAGACAAGAACGACCTGATGAAGTATATCCTTCCGCAGGACCTGAAGTCGTTCGGACTCATACCTGAGATTATCGGACGCCTGCCCGTGCTCACCTATCTCTATCCTCTCGACCGCACGGCATTGCGCCGCATACTGGTAGAGCCTAAGAACTCTATCGTGAAACAATATAAGAAGCTCTTCGAAATGGACGGCATCACCCTCACCTTTGCTGATGAGGCCCTCGACTATATCGTAGACAAGGCCATCGAATACAAGCTAGGTGCCCGCGGACTGCGCTCCATCGTGGAGTCGGTCATCATGGATGCCATGTATGAGAAGCCCTCGCAGAGGGTCAAGAAGTTTGAGGTGACGCTCGATTATGCCAAGAAGCAGCTCGACAAGGCTCATCTGCAAAAACTTGAGTCGGCTTAAGTTAAAGTTCACAACCTTATAATTATATGACCAAGGAAGTTAATCTTACAGAACAACTAAAACACTATTTTGGCTTCAACAGCTTCAAGGGCGACCAGGAAGCCATTATAAGGAATGTGCTGGACGGCAACAACACCTTTGTGCTCATGCCCACCGGAGGCGGCAAAAGCCTCTGCTACCAGCTGCCATCACTCATCATGGACGGCACGGCTATCGTGGTGTCGCCCCTCATAGCGCTCATGAAGAACCAAGTGGACGTTATCAATGGCATGAGCGAAAACGACGGCGTGGCACACTTCCTTAACTCTTCGCTCAACAAAGCGGCCATCGATCACGTGAAGGCTGACATTCTGTCAGGGCGCACCAAGCTGCTCTACGTGGCGCCGGAGTCGCTCAACAAAGAGGAGTATATAGCGTTTTTCAAAACTGTACACATTAGCTTCTACGCCATAGACGAGGCGCATTGCATCTCTGAGTGGGGACACGACTTCCGCCCGGAGTACAGAAAGATACGCCATGCCGTGGATGAAATAGGGCGGGCACCCATCATAGCGCTCACCGCAACGGCCACGGATAAGGTGCGAACAGACATCCTGCGCAGCCTGGGAATAGAAGACGCGCGCCAGTTCAGAAGCTCGTTCAATAGGCCTAACCTTTATTATGAGGTGCGGCCCAAGACAAAAGACGTTGACAAGCAGATTATTACCTTCATCCGGCAAAATGAGGGCAAGAGCGGCATTATATATTGTCTGTCACGCAAAAAGGTGGAAGAGCTGTCGGCTGTGCTGCGCGCCAACGACATCAAGGCGGCACCCTATCACGCCGGACTAGACTCGGCCACGCGCTCGCAGACACAAGACGACTTTCTCATGGAGCGCATAGACGTCATCGTAGCCACCATAGCCTTCGGCATGGGCATTGATAAGCCTGACGTGAGATTCGTTATTCACTACGACATACCCAAGAGCCTGGAGGGCTATTATCAGGAAACAGGACGCGCCGGACGTGACGGAGGCGAGGGCAAGTGCATCGCTTTCTACGCACGCAAGGACCTCAAGAAGCTCGAGAAGTTTATGGAGGGCAAGCCCGTTGCCGAGCAAGACATAGGCCGGCAGCTGCTGCAAGAGACCGAGGCTTATGCCGAATCGTCGGTGTGCAGGCGCAAGATGCTGCTTCACTACTTTGGCGAGGTGTATCCAAAAGACAACTGTGGCAACTGCGACAACTGCCTGCATCCCAAGAAGAAGATAGAGGGCATGAACCAGCTGCTCATCGCTCTGTCGGCCATCAAGGCTCTGAAAGAGAACTTCAGGCAGGAGTATGTCATCGACTTTATACGCGGACGCGGCACAGACGACATCAAAGCGCACAAGCACGACCAGCTGGAGGAGTTCGGTTCGGGCGAAGATGAGGACCCCAAGGTGTGGAACCCCGTCATCAGGCAGGCCCTCATAGCCGGCTATCTGCGCAAAGACGTGGAGAGCTACGGCCTTCTGAAGCTCACCGCGGCGGGCAAACGCTTCATCAAGTCGCCCGTTTCATTCCCTATTGTCATGGATGCCGAGTTCAAGGAAGACAGTGAGGAGGAGAGCAACCCCGAAGGTGGCACGGCAGTACTAGACCCTGAGCTCTTCGGAATGCTGAAAGACCTGCGCAAAAAGATGGCGCGCAAGCTGGAAGTGCCGCCTTACGTCATCTTCCAAGACCCCTCGCTGGAGCAGATGGCCACCATGTATCCCGTCAATATGGAGGAGCTTCAGCAGATACAAGGCGTGGGAGCCGGCAAAGCAAAGCGCTACGGACCCGAGTTTGTGAAGCTCATCAAGCAGCATTGCGAGGAGAACGGCATCGAAAGACCCGAGGAACTGCGCGTGCGCACCGTGCCTAAGAAGTCGATGCAAAAGGTGAAAATCATCAAGAGCATAGACCTGCAGGTGCCTCTTGACGATATTGCCGTGGCCGAAGGACTTGACTTCGACGACCTGCTCACCAAGGTAGAGGAAATCGTAGACAGCGGTACGAGGCTCAACATAGACTACTTCTTGGACGACGTGATGGACGAAGACCACGTAGACGACATATACGATTACTTCATGAATGCCGAAACGGGCGACCTGAACACGGCCATAGAGGAGCTGGGTGCCGACTATAACGACGACGAGATACGCCTGGTGCGCATCAAGTTCTTGTCTGAAATGGCCAACTAGACCACCGCGACGACAGGGGGCTCGCAGCCCCTTTGCGCCCTGCTTCTAACCCCTTTGCCGGGCAGCTGAAAGGCGGCCGTAAGCCGACAGTTGTATAGTGGCGTAACCATATAGTGCTTTTCAGCTTGCCAAATAGGCATTTTCAGCTTCTAATATGGGCATTTTCGATGTCCAAAATAGGCATTTTCGGTTTTCGATAAGGGCATGACAGGCTTGCCGGAGGCATGGTTGGGCAAGTCGCTATGCACGTTAAATACCCTTAACGCCCATTAGAAAAATAAATAACACCACTCATAAGTGCGAAAAAAGTGGTATATTTGCACGCAATAAATTTCCTAACGTTATATGTCATCATTTGTTGCAGATAAAATAGTAATGGACGGTTTGACTTTCGATGACGTCCTTTTAATCCCTGCTTATTCAGAAGTACTTCCCAAGGAAGTAAAGTTGGAAACCCGCTTTTCGCGCCACATCACGCTTAACGTGCCCTTTGTCACAGCTGCCATGGACACTGTTACGGAGAGCGCCATGGCCATTGCCATAGCCCGTGAGGGAGGCATCGGTGTGATACACAAGAACATGACCATCGAGGAACAAGCCCGTCAGGTGGCCATCGTGAAGCGTGCCGAGAACGGAATGATATACGACCCGGTGACCATACACAAGGGTTGCACCGTGCAGGATGCCTTGGAGATGATGCACAACTATCACATCGGAGGCATTCCCGTGGTGGATGATGACAACCATCTCGTGGGCATCGTCACCAACAGAGACCTGCGCTTTGAGCGTCACTTCGACAAGAAGATAGACGAGGTGATGACTTCTGAGAACCTCGTTACCACACACCAGCAAACCGACCTTGCCGCTGCTGCCGACATCTTACAGCAAAACAAAATAGAAAAACTGCCCGTGGTAGACTCTGAAAATCATCTCGTGGGCCTGATAACCTATAAGGACATCACCAAGGCCAAGGACAAGCCCATGGCTTGCAAAGACGAGAAAGGCCGCCTGCGTGTGGCTGCCGGCGTGGGCGTAACGGCTGATACGCTGGAGCGTGCGCAGGCTCTTGTAGAGGCTGGCGTAGACGCTATCGTGATAGACACGGCTCACGGCCACTCAAAGGGCGTGGTGGACAAGCTGCATGACGTGAAGGCTGCCTTCCCCAACGTAGATATCGTTGTGGGTAACGTGGCTACCGGCGAGGCTGCCAAGTATCTGGTAGACAATGGCGCTGATGCCGTTAAGGTGGGCATAGGCCCCGGCTCTATCTGCACAACACGTGTGGTAGCCGGTGTGGGCGTGCCGCAGCTCTCTGCCGTTTACGATGTGTTCTCTGCCCTGCAGGGCACCGACGTGCCTCTGATAGCTGATGGCGGACTGCGCTACTCTGGCGATGTGGTTAAGGCTCTTGCCGCCGGTGGCAGTTGCGTGATGATAGGTTCGCTGGTGGCTGGTACTGAGGAGAGCCCCGGCGAGACCATCATTTACAACGGACGTAAGTTCAAGAGCTATCGTGGCATGGGCTCGCTCGAGGCCATGGGACAGAAGAACGGCTCAAAAGACCGCTACTTCCAGAGCGACACCAAGGACGTGAAGAAGCTCGTTCCGGAGGGCATCGCAGGCCGCGTGCCTTACAAGGGCACGGTGCAGGAGGTTGTTTACCAGCTCATCGGCGGTCTGCGCTCAGGTATGGGCTATTGCGGAGCGCCTACCATAGAGCGCCTGCACGACGCCAAGTTTGTGCGCATCACCAATGCCGGAGTATTGGAGAGCCATCCGCATGACATCACTATAACCAGCGAGGCGCCTAACTACAGCCGCCCCGAGTGATAAGCTGAACGTGTGAAATCAACAGCTTGTCGTGCCCCTCTGGGGTGCGCAAGCTGCTTAATACATTATGATAATATGAGGGTTAAGACTTTAGTTGCCATGCTGCTTATGGGCGTTGCCATGGCACATGCTCAGACCGACCCGGTCATCATGACCATCAAAGGCCAGCCCGTGAGCCGTTCTGAGTTTGAGTATTCTTATAATAAGAACAATGCCGAGGGCGTTATAGACAAGAAAACGGTTGACGAATATGTGGACCTTTTCGTTAATTATAAACTGAAAGTCATGGCGGCGCTCGACGCTCACCTTGACACGCTGTCGTCGTTTAAGAAAGAATATCTCACTTATCGCGACCAACTCATCCGTCCTTCGTTTGTTACCGACTCGGATGTAGTGGCTGAAGCCCGGCGCTATTATGACAATATGAAGCAGCAAATAGGTCCGCGCGGACTCTTCCAGGCTTCGCACATCCTCATACTCGTGCCGCAAAAGGCGTCAAAGGGTATGCAAGACTCTGCCAAGGTGCGCATAGACTCTATCTATCAAGCCCTAGTGAAAGGAGCCGACTTTGCCACAATGGCCAAGAAAGTGTCGCAAGACAGAGGCTCGGCAGTAAACGGTGGAAAGTTGCCAACCATGGGTCCCGGACAGACGGTGAAGGAGTTTGAGGATGTGGCATACTCGCTGAAGGACGGCCAAATGAGCAAACCCTTCCTCACGCCTTATGGTTATCACATCATCAAGATGGACAAGCGCTCGCAGGTTCCGCCCTTCGACTCACTCCGAACCAATATTGTGCGCTTCTTGGAGGCACGCGATGTGCGCAGCATGCTGGCCAATAAGAAGGTAGAAGATATGGTGAAGGCCAGCAAAACGCCCGTCACTGCCGAGGATATATACACCCGGCGGCTCTCTGAGATGGAGGCCAAGGACCCTGAACTGAAGAATCTGGTGCGCGAATATCACGATGGCTTGCTCATGTTTGAGATAAGCAACCGCACCGTATGGGACAAGGCAGCCAAGGATGAGGCTGGTCTGGCCGCCTATTTCAAGAAGAACAAGAAGAAGTATGCATGGGACGGACCTCGCTTCAAGGGCATCGCCTATCATGTAAAGAAGCAGAGCGACGTGGCCGCCGTGCGCGACGCGGTGAAGAACATACCCTTTGATAAGTGGGCAGACAAGCTCCGTCAGACCTTCAACAACGACTCTGTGATACGCATCAGGGTGGAGAAAGGCATCTTCAAGCCAGGAGATGACGCTCTGGTGGATAAAGAGATATTCAAAAAAGACACTACCGTGACACCGCTCAAAGACTATCCTATAGACGCCGTCTACGGCAAGAAGCTCAAGGCTCCGCAGGATTACACTGACGTGAAAGGCCTTGTGACAGCCGATTATCAAGACGCTCTGGAGAAAGAATGGGTGGCCACACTGCGTAAGGAATATCCTGTGGTAATCAATCGCGATGTGCTGGCAACGGTAAACAAACATTAGACGCATGAAAAAAACGGTCTTTACTATTCTGCCCCTCTGCTTGCTGGGCGCTCTCTTGCTATTGGGAGCGTCGGCACAAGCCGTCAGGCCCGAGGGAGCAAAGGCGCCCCTAGACTCTGTATCGTCTGACCAAGACTATAATAATGTGGTAGACCAGGTGATATGGGTGGTGGGTGATGAGCCTATACTCAAGTCAGACGTTGAGGCTATGAAGCTGCAAGGCGAGATGGAAGGCATGAAGTGGAAGAACAATCCTGATTGTGCCATACCCGAACAGCTGGCTGTGCAGAAGCTCTTCTTGCACCAGGCAGCCCTCGACAGTATAGAGGTTACGGAGTCTGAGATAGCTCAGGGCGTTGACCAACAGATTAATTACTGGATTCAGTTGGCTGGTGGCTCGCGCGAAAAGCTTGAGGCTTATCAGAACAAGTCAATCACTCAGATGAGGCAAGACCTGCATGATGAGTTCAAAAACCGGCAACTCATACAGAAGATGCAGGAGAAGTTGGTGGAAGATATTACCGTGTCGCCGGCTGACGTGCGTGCCTATTTCCGCAACATTCCGGCCGACAGCATCCCCACCGTGCCCACTCAGGTGGAGGTGGAGATTATCACTCAGACCCCAAAGATAGAGCCTGAGGAGATAAACAGAGTGAAAAACCAGCTGCGCGACTTCACCGAACGTGTGACAAAGGGCGAGACATCATTTGCCACACTGGCCAGACTATATTCTGAAGATCCCGGTTCGGCACGCAACGGAGGCGAGCTGGGCTATACCGGACGAGGCATGCTAGACCCCGCCTTTGCCGCTGCCGCCTTCAACCTGACCGATCCTAACAAGATATCCAAGATAGTAGAGACCGAGTTTGGCTATCATATCATACAGCTGATAGATAAGCGTGGCGACCGCATCAACTGCCGCCACATCCTGCTGAAGCCCCGTGTGTCGGAGCAGGCCATTGAGAATGCCAAGCTCAGACTAGACTCCATACGCAACGACATCATGGCCAAGAAGTTCTCGTTTGAGGAGGCTGCTTCGTTCATATCAGACGATAAGGACACTCGCAACAACAGCGGACTGATGGCAAACACCACAGATAACTCGCGCACCTCGCGCTTCGCCATGAAGGATCTGCCCTCTGAGGTGGCCAAAGAAGTGGCCGATATGAAGGTAGACTCGGTGTCGAAGCCTTTCCAGATGGTCAATGCCAAGGGCAAGGTGGTGTGTGCCATCGTGAAGCTCAAGAGCCGCATAGACGAGCACAAGGCCACCATCACAGAGGATTTCCAGACACTCAAGGACATTGTCCTGGCCAAGCGCAAGCAGCAAACCATTCACGACTGGGTGGTGAAGAAGATAAAAGACACCTACGTGCGCATGGATCCACGCTACAGAAATTGTGATTTCGAATACGAAGGATGGGTTAAATGACAGGCTTGCACATTTCTTTTTTAACACATAGAGTAGGGCATAGGGTCATGAGAGTGGTTCTATGCCTCTTTGTCCTCATGGCTGTTTTGCCCGCGGCAGCGCAGCGCCATAAGAAGCGGCAGGCCACACGGGTGTATCTTGACCATGCCGATGAGCTGATGTATGATGAGTTCGCGCGCCCAGGAGTGCAAATCGTGAAGGGCAGGGTGCGCTTCCGCTACGACGGTACGGTGCTGACGTGCGACAGCGCTTACTACAATCAGGAGCAGAATACCTTCGATGCCTTCGGACATGTGCACATCAAAGGCAGCAAAGGCGCGTCGCTCAGCTGCGGCAGAGCACGCTACTCAGGCACCGACCAGCTCATAGAGGCACGCCAGCACGTGGTGCTGCGACAGCCCGGAAGGGTGCTTTATACCGACAGCCTTAACTACGACCGCGTCACAGAAAGCGGCACTTACTGGGGCGAACACGGCGGAAGAATGGTCTTAGGCAACATGGCCATCTCGTCTTTGCGGGGCGAATACTTTCAGCAAGAGCACAAAGCCAATGCCTATGACCACGTGGTGGTGCGCAGCCCCAAGTATGTCATCCACACAAACACCCTTAACTATGACACCCGGACAAGGGAGGCGCACGTTGTTGGGCCCTCTACCATACACACGCAGGGCAATACCATCAAGACGTCTGAGGGATATTACTATCCCGCCACCGACCGCATGACCCTCATAGGATATTCTACCATCACCTCAAAAGAGCGTGACATATCGGGCGACAACCTGAAATACAACAGCAAGACGGGCGAGAGCGAGGGCCACGGACATGTAGTGGTGGTAGACAAGAAGAACAAACGCCGCATCACGGGCGACTATCTCAAGTATAACAGCACCGCCAAGAAGGGCGAGGGAAGGGGCAACGTGCACTACGTAGACCGCAAGAACCGCCACTCCGTCTTTGCCGATGTGGTGCATTACACCGAGTCTAGCGCCATCGCTTACGGCAAGGCGCTGGCCAAGGACTTCTCTCAGAAGGACACGCTCTTTGTACATGCCGACACCATACGCATGAGAGCCTACAACCTCAAAACCGACTCGGTGTTCCGGAAGCTATATGGCATCAAGAACGTAAGGGCCTACCGCACCGACGTGCAGGCTGTGTGCGACCTGCTGGTGTTCAACAGCAAGGACACGTGCCTCACCATGTATCGCGACCCGATAGCCTGGAACGCCAACCGGCAAGTGCTGGGCGACTCCATCAAAACGTTTTTCAACGACTCTACCATACGTGAGACGCATGTCATGGGCAACGCGCTCTCCATCGAACTGATGCCAGACAGCGTGCACTACAACCAGGTGTCGTCTAAGAAGATGATGGCTTTCTTCGTGGCAGGCAAGCCACGCGAGGCGCAGGCAGTGGGGCAGGTAACCTCCGTGTTCTATCCCCAAAGCGACAAAGACAGCACCCTGGTGGGCCTGATATACGCCGAGACCGACACCATGCGCATGTTTCTCACCCCCGAGCGCAGGCTGCAAAAGGTGTGGATGCCCAAGACCACGGGCACCATGTACCCCATGACGCAGATCCCACCCAACCGTAAGTATTTGCCAAACTTTCAGTGGTATGACTATATAAGGCCCAAAAACAAGCACGACCTGTTCAGGGTGGTGCGCAAGGGCGACGTTAGCGGCAAGGCATCATGATGTTTTTCAACACGCGCAAGCCCCGTCCTTTCCACCATACTTATATATATGTAGATGAGCACAAGGACAGAGTAAACCAGATAGAGCAGCATGCCCGCCAAGAGCTGGGCATGGAGCAGCCCTCGCGTGGCGATGAGGCCAGCCGCCGGAAGAGCCTGCACGAGGCTTTCGCGGCAGCCACTCCGCACGTGGCCAGGCACAAGCGGCGTGGCCTGAGCACCGTGATGTGGGGCCCGTTGCTGCTCATAGTGCTCATGCTTCTCTTGTGTTATGTTTTAATGAGTGTTTAACAAATGAGTGATATCATACAGCTTCTTCCCGATTCAGTAGCCAACCAGATAGCGGCTGGCGAGGTGATACAACGTCCGGCTTCTGTAGTTAAGGAGCTGGTTGAGAATGCCGTAGACGCCGGAGCCCACAACATTCATGTGCTGGTGGTTGATGCCGGGCGCACCTCCATACAGGTGATAGACGACGGCAAGGGCATGTCTGAGACCGACGCGCGCCTGGCTTTCGAGCGGCATGCCACCTCCAAGATACGCAAGGCGGCCGACCTCTTTGCCCTGCACACCATGGGCTTTCGCGGCGAGGCCCTGCCCTCGATAGCCGCCGTGTCGCAAGTAGAACTGAAGACGCGAACCCCTGACAGCCAGATAGGCACACGGCTGTGCATATCCGGCGGCAAGTTTGTGAGTCAGGAACCCGAGGGATGCCCCGCGGGCAGCAACTTCATGATAGAGAATTTGTTCTTCAACGTGCCAGCCCGCCGCAAGTTTCTCAAGTCAAACACCACCGAGCTCAACAACATCCTCGCGGCCTTTGAGCGCATAGCCCTGGTATATCCCAACATTGCCTTCACCATGCACAGCAATCAGGTGGAGCTCTTCAGCCTGCCGGCCTCCAACAGACGGCAGCGCATCATCGACATCTTCGGCCGAAAAACCAATCAGGAGCTGCTGCCGCTCAACGTAGATACCACGCTGTGCAAGATTTCCGGCTTTGTGGGTAAGCCCGAAGCGGCACGCAAAAAAAACGCTCATCAATACTTCTTTGCCAACGAGCGCTACATGAAACACCCCTATTTTCATAAGGCGGTGATGAGTGCTTACGAGCGACTCGTGCCTGCCGGCGAGCAAGTGCCTTACTTCATCTACTTCGACGTGAACCCCGCTGACATCGATGTCAACATACATCCCACCAAGACAGAGATAAAATTCGAGAACGAGCAGGCCATCTGGCAAATCCTCTCGGCCGCCGTCAAAGAGTCGTTGGGCAGGTTCAACGATGTGACAGCCATCGACTTCGATACGCAGGGCAAGCCCCACATTCCCGTGTTCAACCCCGGACAGAACATAGAGGCGCCCAAGGTGCAGTACAACCCGCAGTATAATCCCTTCCGGCAGACCCCCGCCACCAGCGCCCCCAAGGCGCCCGATCAGTGGCAAGAGCTCTATCAGGGCCTGGAGAAGCCCGCTCAGGCAGAGCCCGCACTCTTCACCCAACCGGCCGAGAAGTCCAAAGACGAACCCCTCACTGCCGAGAAGTCGCCCTCACACTATCAGTATAAGGGCAAGTATATCATGACCGCCGTGAAGTCGGGACTGATGATCATCGACCAGCACAGGGCCCATGTGCGCATCCTCTACGAGCAGTACATGCGCGACCTGGGCTCTCATCACGAGGCCTCGCAGAAGGTTCTCTTCCCCGAGGTGGTGCAGTTTCCGGCCTCAGAGCAGGTGGTGTTGCAAAAAATACTGCCCGATATGGAACGCATGGGCTTCGAACTGTCTGATTTGGGCAATTGCAGCTACGCCGTCAATGGCATACCCTCCGGTCTGGATGGGCTCAACCCGGTGCGCCTGGTGAGCGATATGATAGGTGCGGCTGTGGAGCGAGGCACCACCGCAGAGGCCGATATACGCAAGGCTCTGGCCCTTAGCCTGGCCCGTAATGCCGCCATACCCTACGGACAGGTGCTGAGCAACGACGAGATGGAGAACCTTGTGAACGAGCTCTTCGCCTGCGGCAATGTAAATTATGCGCCAGACGGAAACAGAATACTCAGCATACTGAAGCAGGAAGAAATCGAACATCTTTTGGGCTGATATTTCTCTTGAAGGGCAGAGATGACTGTAATATGCGTCAACTTTTTGTGTTGGTAAAGCAATTCTTTTGTTAAAAACAGTTTGTTTTGAAATTTATTTGCTAACTTTGCGCCCAAATGAAAATGTAACTCACAGAAGATGAGTATAATACTAGGTTAATTTAATATTAAGGTTATGAGAAAAATTTTATTTGCATTGGCTTTTGCTGGAGTTTCAATGACATCTTTCGCTCAGAGCGAGGTGCCTACCCAGCAGTACAGTGTTGCTACTAACTCCTTTTGGAGCAACTGGTTCATCCAGGTAGGTGGCGACTGGAATGTGTGGTATTCTGGCCAGGAGCACGGCTCAGACAATTCCTCGAGCCCCTTCAAGAAGTTCCGTTCAAATCCTGGTGCATCTGTTGCCATCGGTAAGTGGTTCACTCCGGGCCTCGGTCTTCGTACTAAGTTGCAGGGCATCTGGGGCAAGACAGTGTTCGAAGGCAACAAGAGCTACGGCGACAAGTTCTGGACAGCAAACGAGCAGGTGCTGTTTAACGTAAGCAACCTTCTGTTTGGTTACAACCCCAACCGCGTATGGAATGTTATTCCCTTCGCAGGTGGTGGCTTCACCCGCAGTATGACTTACAACCAGTATGGCATGCAGCTGAGCGTTGGTTTGCTCAACGAATTCCGCATCAACAAGCTTCTTGCTGTTAACGTCGAAGTGGGTTGGAACCGTCAGGAAGGTGATGCCGATGGTGTTGATGAGGTTACCCGCACCAACCGCGGCTGGGATTGCCACGACAACTACCTCTATGGCGAGGTGGGCCTGACCTTCAACCTGGGCAAGGCTACATGGAACAAGACTCCTGACGTAGACGCTATCATGGCTCAGAACCAGGCTGCTCTCGACGCACTCAACGCTAAGCTGCGTGACGCACAGGCTGAGAACGACCGTCTGAAGAACCTCCTGGCTAACCAGAAGCCCGTTGAGAGCACATCAGCTAAGGAGCTCATCACAACTCCTGTTTCTGTGTTCTTCAACCTCGACAAGACCAACATAGCATCTCAGAAGGACCTCGTAAACGTTCGTGCACTGGCTAAGTATGCTACCGACAACAACCGTAACCTCCTCGTTACTGGTTATGCCGACAGCGCAACGGGTAAGCCCGCACACAACCAGTGGCTGTCTGAGCAGCGTGCTAAGACCGTTGCAGGCGAGCTCCAGAAGATGGGCGTAGACGGCAGCAAGATCACAACCGAAGGCAAGGGTGGTGTAGACACGCTCTCTCCAATCTCCTTCAACCGTCGTGCTACCGTACAGATTGCTGAGTAATCAACATCTTGTTATATATAGCATTAAAGAGTGCTTCCCCACAAGGGAGGCACTTTTTTTTTATAAAAAAGCCGAATATTATTTGTGGGTTTCACAAAAACTTCTTACCTTTGCAACCGCTTTCAAGAGAAAGGGCGTTTAGCTCAGTTGGTTTAGAGCATCTGCCTTACAAGCAGAGGGTCGGC
>CABVAZ010000018.1:0-54053 GCA_902496445.1 uncultured Prevotella sp.
CCAATCCTAACTTCTTGCTATTGAAGCATTTATCAAGCGACCAATCTGGGCGCACGAGCATAAATCTGAGTTGTTTTCACGTTGGTATGCCCAAGCATTCCCTTGATGGTATAGATATCTGTGTCATGTTCAAGCTGTAGGGTGGCAAAGGTGTGGCGGGCGCAGTGGAACGTGATATGCTTCTTGATGCCCGATGCTTCAATCCATTTCTTCAACGGACGGGAAATCCATGAGGAGCCTGTCAATCCTTCAAACACTCGTTGGTTTTGCTCACCTCGTTCTCCGCAAAGGGAGTATGCCTGTTCGCTGATGGGAAGATAATCCACCACATGCGTCTTGCGCTGGGTAAAGTCCACTCGCCATCCACTCCCTGTTTGGGCTATTTCTCCCCACGTGAGGTCTTGGATGTCACACAGACGAATACCTGTGAGTAATCCAAAGAAGAACGCACGTTTCAACACTTCGTTTTCGCATGGAGTCTTGGCCAGCATTTCTGCTTCTTCATGTGTAAGTGTCTCTCGCTTAACCTTTACATCGGGAATGCCCTTTACTTTGGCTGCAATGTCAACGGTCAGGTATTCGTCGATGAAGGCACGATGCAAACCAGCCTTAACGATAGCGAAGTAGGTGGCTGCTGTGTTTTGAGAGAGTGTGCCACCCTTGTTCCCTCCTTGCGGGGCAGAGAGCATGAACAATTTGATGTCTTCAAGCAACTTCGCAGAGATTGTCTTGAACGGGATATGCTTGCCCTTAGAGTAGATGGACAGCAGCTTCCCCACACGAGTCCAGTTGACAATAATGGCATCCGAACTGTTTGGATGGCACTTGTAGATGATGCTGTTGAAGTAAGCAATGAAATCTTGCTCCGAGCGTTCGTTCTGAGCAATCATTTCCTGCTCTCTGTCGGAATATACCACAGCTGTATCGTACTCTTGCTGACGCAAGGCACGTACCTTGTCGGCATATCGACATGCCTCCTTGTCCAACTGCGAGGTACATTGAATGATTCCGTTAGAATCGCGCTTCGGCTTGTACTTGTAGTTGCCTTCGCTATCAATGCCGGTTATGGCAGTTGTGTCCCAGATGGGAGTGGTGATAGTGCGGTTGACCGCCTCAATGACTCTCTTTGGCTTTGTGCTGCCTGGATTGCGTACTGGGTACGACTCTGTGTAGAGGTACCACTCTTCACGGTACTCCGACTTGCGGAGCTTGACCGTCACTTTTGTGTGTAATAAAGGTTTTCTCATTATTCTTCTGATTTATATAAGTTATCAATTTCTTCTTTTGGAACATACACATAGTTGCCAATCTGTCGAGAGGGAATGGAATACTTCCTAACATGTGCCCATACGGAACTGTCGTTGATGTGATACTTCTCGCAGACTTCTCCGATGGTGTAGCAGTCTTCGGGTTCGAGACTGTACTTCTTCGGTAATGGCGCTTCCTTGATGTGCTTGGCTATCGGTCGCTTCACAAACATCTTCTCCAGATCCTTACGGTTTATTCTTGTGAGTCTGGTGCCGATGTTGATGCTTGGTATCTGCCCTCTCCGAATCATCAGATACAGCGTATCACGTTCAACACCATAGATAGCTACAGCTTCCCTAATGGAGATATACTCTCTCACTTTGGGAACACTTTTGGCAATCAAAGCCAGCTGCCTTTCCCTGGCTTCGGCTCTCTTCTTTCGTGCATAAGCAACATCGCTGCATTTCTTGCAGCAATAGAGGCTGTCAAGCGTTTTGATGATAAACATCTTTCCGCAGATTCCGCACCTTCTTTTGATTTCAAATCCTAATTTTGGCATCTTTTTGCTTTTTATGAGTTAATATGTGACATGTAACAAATTGAAACAGCCCTCAAACGCCCATTTTCGTATCCTGTACATCACCGACTATTAAGTACGGATTAGTAGGAATAAGTAGGTTTTAGTCGGGCTTTTCCTACGTTTTTGTCGTGCTACACACATGTAACAAAAAAGCCGTAAAAAAAGGGGAAATAAGCACATAGAAAACATGAGCCCATAAAAAGCAAATGGCGTGTAACTTGTTGAGCTACACGCCATTTGATAGTGTTTTATTATGTCTTTACTTATGCGTCTCATTTGACCTCCTCGAAGTCTGCATCCTGAATGTTATCATCCTGATTGCTGCTCTGAGAGCCAGCCCCTGCATTCTGCTGAGCACCAGCCTGTGCGCCGCCTTGTGCGCCAGGGCCAGCCTGCTGGCCTGCGGCACCTTGATACATCTGCTGGCTGGCAGCCTGCATCACGGCGTTAAGGTTGTTGATGGCATTGTCAATGGCAGTAACGTCACCACTCTTATGAGCCTCCTTCAGCTTGTTGAGTGCATCCTCGATACCTGGTTTCTTGTCGGCCGGTATCTTGTCACCGTTGTCTTTCAGGAAGTTCTCGGTAGTGAAGATCATGGAGTCTGCCTGATTCAGCTTATCCACGCGCTCACGCTCTTTCTTATCATTCTCAGCATTCTGCTCGGCCTCAGCTTTCATACGCTTGATTTCATCGTCGCTCAAGCCACTTGATGCCTCGATGCGAATGCTCTGTTCCTTGCCTGTAGCCTTATCCTTGGCGCTCACGTTCAGTATACCGTTGGCATCAATATCAAATGTCACCTCTATCTGAGGCACGCCACGACGGGCCGGTGCTATACCGGTAAGGTTAAACTGACCGATGCTCTTGTTTTGTGCGGCCATTGGACGCTCACCCTGCAGCACGTGTATGGTAACCTCCGTTTGGTTGTCGGCAGCTGTAGAGAACACCTCACTCTTCTTGCAAGGAATGGTTGTGTTGGCATCTATCAGCTTTGTCATCACGCCGCCCATAGTCTCGATACCGAGCGTCAGAGGTGTCACATCGAGCAATACGATGTCGCCTACACCACTTTCCTTGTTCAGAATAGCGCCCTGAATAGCAGCACCTACAGCAACCACCTCATCGGGGTTAACGCCCTTAGAAGGCTCTTTGCCGAAGAAGTTCTTAACGAGAGTCTGTACGGCAGGTATACGAGAGCTACCACCTACAAGAATCACCTCGTCAATGTCAGACGGCTGCAACTTAGCATCGCGCAATGCGTTCTGACAAGGAATCAGACAAGCCTGGATGAGGTCATGTGCGAGCTGCTCAAACTGTGCACGGCTGAGTGTCTTCACCAAGTGCTTTGGCACACCGCCTTCAGCTGTGATGTAAGGCAGGTTAATCTCTGTTGTCGTTGAGCTAGACAACTCTATCTTAGCCTTCTCTGCAGCCTCCTTCAGACGTTGCATGGCCATTGGATCCTTGCTCAGGTCGATGCCATTCTCCTGCTTGAAGCCGTCTACCAACCAGTTGATAATAACCTGATCGAAGTCATCACCACCAAGGTGTGTATCGCCATTGGTAGAAAGCACCTCAAACACGCCGCCACCGAAGTCAAGGATTGAGATATCGAACGTACCGCCACCAAGGTCGAACACGGCAATCTTCATATCCTTATTCTGCTTGTCTACGCCATAGGCCAAAGCTGCGGCAGTAGGCTCGTTCACGATACGGCGAACATTCAGTCCGGCGATGGTACCAGCCTCTTTTGTAGCCTGGCGCTGTGAATCAGAGAAGTAAGCCGGAACAGTAATCACGGCATCTGTCACCTCCTGACCCAGATAGTCCTCAGCCGTCTTCTTCATTTTCTGAAGAATCATGGCTGATATTTCCTGCGGAGTATACTTGCGGCCTTCAATCTCCACACGTGGGAATCCTCCTTCGTTCACCACGCTGTAAGGCACACGGTCTATTTCCTTCTTACACTGATCATAGGTCTCACCCATGAAGCGCTTGATGGAGTATACTGTATTTTTAGGGTTCGTGATAGCTTGACGCTTAGCCGGATCACCAATCTTACGCTCGCCTCCTTCAACGAAGCCAACGACAGACGGTGTGGTGCGCTTGCCTTCACTATTAGCGATTACAACTGGTTCGTTGCCTTCAAATACGGCAACACAGCTGTTTGTTGTTCCTAAGTCGATTCCAATAATCTTTCCCATAGTTGTATATTTTTTATTTGTTATTATTCTAAGTTATGTGGGTTCAACGCCCGTGCTTTTTATAACAAATGTTGTGCCAAAGCCTATCCGCTTTTGATACGGCACTTCTTCAGTATGACAGGATGTCACACGACTGTAGGTAAATGGCAGAAGCGACGGTCTCTTTGTCTGACATAAAGATACGAAAAGGGTGGCGACCCAACAGCCACCACCCTTCTTATACGTTGTGCCCTCTTCTCAGTGCGTGTCAATTGTCACTCTTCATGCTTATCAGCAAGGGCCTTGCGTATCAGTCCTTCTATCTCCTCGCTCACCTCGGGATTATCTTTCAGCATCGCTTTGGCACTGTCTCGGCCCTGTCCCAGCTTGGTTCCGTTATACGAGAACCAGCTTCCGCTCTTTTGCACGATGTTGAGCTCAACACCCAGGTCGAGCACTTCGCCAGTGTGCGATATGCCTTCGCCATACATAATGTCGAACTCAGCCTTACGGAAAGGAGGTGCCACCTTATTCTTCACTACTCTCACACGTGTCAGGTTACCTAGCACAGTGTCGCCATCCTTAATGGGCGTGCTCTTCCTGATGTCTATTCGCACCGAGGCATAAAACTTCAGGGCGTTTCCACCCGTGGTTGTTTCGGGGTTACCGAAGCTCACGCCTATCTTCTCACGCAACTGATTGATGAATATGCAGGTTGTCTTTGTCTTGCTGATAGTACCCGTCATCTTACGCAGTGCCTGGCTCATCAGTCGGGCCTGCAAGCCCACGTTGCTGTCGCCCATGTCGCCCTCAATCTCCTTCTTAGGCGTAAGGGCAGCCACAGAGTCAATCACCAGGATGTCGATAGCACTAGAGCGTATCAGCTGGTCGGCAATCTCCAGGGCCTGCTCGCCATTGTCGGGCTGCGAAATCCAGAGATTGTCTACGTCTACTCCCAGTTTAGCCGCATAAAACCTGTCGAAAGCGTGCTCAGCATCAATGAAGGCAGCTATGCCCCCCAGCTTCTGCGCCTCGGCAATGGCATGTATGGCCAAGGTTGTCTTACCCGAACTTTCCGGGCCGAATATCTCTATGATTCGGCCTCTTGGATAGCCGCCCACTCCCAGAGCCTCATCCAGTGCGATGCTTCCGGTGGGTATTACGTCCACGTCTTCCACATGTTCGTCGCCCATACGCATGATGGAGCCTTTTCCAAAATCTTTCTCTATTTTTGACATTGCAGCCTGAAGGGCTTTCATTTTGCCCTCATTAGATGCTACCTGGTCTGTCGTATCTTCCTTCTTTGCCATATCTTTCGTTATATTTTTTTATATGTGAGTTTATAGCTCCAGGTCTTTGTCGAACACCTCGTGCCAAGGCAGTCCCTGCTTGTTGAGTTGCTCCATAAAGGGATCCGGGTCGAAGTCTTCCACATTCCACACGCCGGGCTTGCGCCAGATACCTTTTAAGAACATCATGGCACCTATCATTGCCGGCACGCCGGTGGTGTAGCTCACGCCCTGCATACCCGTTTCCTTGTATGCTTCCTGGTGCTTGCAGTTGTTATATATATAATAGGTGTGCTCTTTTCCGTCTTTCAAGCCTCTGATGCGGCACCCTATAGATGTCTCGCCGTCGTAGTTCTGACCCAAGTCTTGCGGATTGGGCAGCACAGCCTTCAGGAACTGCAGCGGAACAATCTTCACCTTCACCGTCTTGTCAGGATGTTCGGCCAGCGGAGCCTCATAGGTCACCTCGTCTATGCGACTCATCCCCAAGTTTTGTATGCAGTCGAGATAGGTTAGATATTGTTTCCCGAAGGTCATCCAGAAGCGTGCGCGCTTTATGGTAGGATAGTTTTTCACCAGGCTCTCCAACTCTTCGTGGTGCATGAGGTAACTCTCACGTGGACCTATATTAGGATAAGTGAGTGCCTTGTGCACCTCGAGCGGTTCTGTTTCTATCCATTTGCCATTCTCATAATATAGTCCCTTCTGTGTAATCTCCCTGATGTTAATCTCTGGGTTGAAGTTGGTGGCAAAGGCTTTGTGGTGGTTTCCGGCATTACAGTCCACAATGTCAAGATACTGTATCTCGTCGAAGTAGTGCTTGGCAGCATAGGCTGTATAAACGCCACTCACTCCGGGATCGAAGCCACAGCCCAGTATAGCCGTGAGCCCTGCCTTTTCAAACTTATCCTTATAGGCCCACTGCCAAGAGTATTCAAAGTGGGCTTCATCGCGCGGCTCATAGTTGGCTGTGTCGAGATAGTTCACCCCACAGGCCAGACACGCGTCCATGATGGTCAGGTCCTGATAAGGAAGAGCCAGGTTGATGACCAGTTCGGGCTTATATTCGTTAAACAACTTTTTTAGCTGTTCCACATCATCGGCATCCACCTCGGCCGTCTTGATGGCCGGATTGCCAATAGCCCTCACTATTCTGTCACATTTTTCCTTGTGATGACTGGCAATCATGAATTCGGTAAAAACATCGGCATTCTGGTTTATCTTGAATGCTGCCACGGTGGCCACGCCACCAGCTCCAATCATTAAAACTCTTCCCATTTAGCTTATAAAATATTGTTATAGGTTTATGTGTTATTCTCTCACTTCATTTTACGGTCTATCTCGGCCTGAGTGATGCCCATGGCGTTCATGAGCGAATAGCCCAGTATCTGCTGCTTGAAGTTTCCGCCTTCCATGGGTTGCATGGCAAAGAGGGTGATGTGGCGTTCGTCGTCGTCAACGTCGCGCAACATACGCCTCAGCATGTTCCATGTGTCATCGTCCTCGGCATTGGGCACTATCATCACGCGGTGTGCCTCAGGATGCTCCAGCACGGTTTTCATCATGTCGAGCAGCATGTCTTGCTTGGTGGTGAAAGGCTCTACGGGCAAAGCGTTGATAACAAACTCACCCAGGCTGTCGTCTTTAAAGGCCTTGCCGTGCAGGTCGGCGTCATAATCTGAAGGGCTGAAATTTTCAAGCTTAGCAGTGTTCTTACCATGCAGCAACACCACCTGTGTTTCATGCTCTCCTGGTTTCAGACCACCGTCGAGCGCCACGTCAACCAGCCATTGGCTCAGGTCAGCTTGCGGAATGCGCCTGTCCAGCATCCGCTCAAAGTTCACTATGAGGTCGAAAGCCACTCTGTCGGCATAGTCGGCATCGGCTATAATGATGTTCTCACTTAACTTTACCGGATTATTTTGTGCTGTTTTCATAGCTACAAAGTTAGCATAAAAACTGCTAACCACAAAATTTAGCAACCATTTTTAAGGCTTTCAGCTAACAAACTCCTTCTTCAGTGCCCCACCCTATCAGCACAAGCGACATTCACCAACATCCTATCATCGTTAGTTTGCGGATGTAGAGACTGAAGAATTTTCCCGAAAGTTGTAAAAGCAACATCATTTGCCCCAATTACATGTGGCATAATTGTTTGCAGGTTCCTTACTCAAATGATTATCATTCTCTTTCAGACGAGAAAAGGCAGGATCCGTAAGATAGGACCCTGCCTTGTGAGTGTTTTACTGAATCGTTTTCAGCTTGCTCGTCTCAAACTTAATCGTCCCAAAGACTGTTTGATTTTGGGAAAGTATCCCAGCCATCCTCTTCATCAGTCAGCGTGTACCTCTTTGCGCCTTGTTGATCTCCTGAGTAATCGCCTTCATCTCCAACATGTGGCAAAGAATGGTTTCCCAAATTATTGCCTAAAATTTCATCCTTAATGTTGAGACGGATTACATTCGATGAAGGCTTCAAATATATTTTCTTCTTCATTTCGTTTTCTATTTAGTAATTACTACTTTCTTCCCATTGATGATATAGATGCCGCCCTTCATAGGCTTAGCTACTCGCTTGCCCTGCAGGTCGTAGATAGCATCCGTATGATGTTGTGTACCGTCAACGTTGATATTATCTATACCAGTAGCAGTGCCACCCTGATAGCCAAAGTAGATCTTTGCCCCGGCAGGAACAGCCGTGTTGTCGATCACCATGAATGCCTTGTTGTGGCTCAGCGACGTACCCGTGTAGTGATAGAAGCCCATCGGGTTGTGCGTATCTTTGGCATTCTTCTGGAGCGTGAAGATCTTCTGCGTATTGGCGTCGTAGCTGATGCCGTAGCGATGGTTGAGCGCATCTGCCATGTTGTCATACTTGTAATCGAAGAGATTCTCCATGATGTTCTCGATCACAGAGCCATAGCCATCGCTCGCATTGCTCTTGCCGGCATTGAAGAAGATGCCTTTCAGCAGGGTCGTGCCCTCGTAGGTCTTGTCGCTCACCACCGGTACGATACGGTTATTGCTGGCATCGGTGTTCTCCGTCTCTACGATGACAGGCAGTCCTGCCGGTACCACGTCGGTGATCTCGTTAAGAGTGATGTAGCGGTAGGTCCATTTTTGCCCTTCACCATAGTCTTTAGTGACCGCTTCGCCTAAATTGCCGTCTACCGAATAGAAGTGGAGCCCTTCGCTGCACTTGGTCACGTCGATGGGGAAGTCCACACAGAGTGTGCTGTAGTAGTGGCCGTCAAGTCCCTGGAACTTATCGCTGGCGTTGACGCCAAAATAATTGTCATCGTCAGCAGTCACCTGCTTCAGCACCCACTTGCCACCATCCTGGGCTGTAGAAAGCTCGGCTGGATAATAAGAACTCGTAGTATTGTTGTTGCAGAAGCCGAAACGCCCTAGAGGGGTGTATTTGTCGCCTTCTTTGCCCTCAGTGCCGTTTGACACATAGCCGTCGATTAGATAATAGTCCGTGTCGTAGTGCAAACGGCGGATATAGCGCATCACGGTATCGTGCCCGCCCATCTCTTTGAACGCTTTATAGAGATAGTCGCTGCCCGTCATTCTCTGCAGGGCATCCTTGTAATTATCCGGATTGTTGAGCATCTTCCATACGTTGAGCTTCAACCAGTAATAGAGAAACTCAGGATGGGTGAAGATGGCCTCATAAGTGGTCTGGCAGGTGCCGTCGGCATTCAGCGTCACAGGATACTCGCCCGTGGAGAGCGTCTTGTCGTCCTTGATGTTATAGCCCAGGTCGGACAGCGTGGCCACCTCGTCAGCCTCTATGGTCTCGCCAGTTGTAGTGCCCCACACACGGCGCATAGCATCGAAGCCGGGCTTGAAGCGGCTCATGTTTGTCTTTACAAAGTCAGAGATCTTGTCGAAGTTGAGCACATGCTCCTTAAGCGTCCAGGCTTCCTGGCCGTTGGTGAGCTGGGTGCGCGTCATATACATGTCGATGTCAAGGGCATCGGCAATCTGCTTGTTGAACTCCTTCGACAGGGTCTTCACATCCTCGGGAGCCTGGTAGCCAGTGACCAGCTCGTTGGCAACCGCATAGATGCCAGCCTCCAACAAGGCGCGACCGGTGAAGATGTATCCTTCTTGCTGGGCCTCGCGCAGATATCCATATCGCTTCTCGGCAGTCATATCGCCCAGACTGTTGTAGAGCTCCATAAAGTCTTTGCGGGCTGTGCCACCGACGACCTCTATGCCCTGCGAGCGCAGATTGTCCACGCGCAGCATATCGTCGCTGACGGGCGTAGCCTTGAGATAGATCACAGAACCCGGCTCGGTCTTGGTCTCATCAGCAGTCTGGTTGGGAGCTGCCCATGCAGCATCCGTCACCTGCACATAGTGACCATCTTCGCTCTTACCGTTGTTCTCCGTGATACCATAGCCGTTCTGAATGCGGTAGTAGCCTTCAATAGCCTTCACCGGTTCCTTGGTTGTGAGTGTGTAGGAAGTGGCGGGGTTCTCTACATTGCTCACGTCGAGATAGCAGGTATTGTTCTTGATATAGGTGAGCGTTCCCTTGGAGCCACCTTCCAAGACATCACTGTTGTTCACATTGTCGAAGGAGCCGGTAGTGTTTCCAAGCACGCGCATCTTCGAGGCATCGAACTTTGTGCGGTACTTGTCTTCTGTCTTGTTCTCGTCCTTCAGCCATATCTCGCCTTTCAGCAGGTTATCACCTTCTACGACAGCGGGCTCTTCGAGCAGCGGCAGCAGACGGTTCTCGTTAGGCTTGGTGCTGTTGCACGCCAGCACGACGGCGGTCTTCGAAGGCACCTTGCCCGAGGTAATCTCTTTGAGGTGCACCGTACCGTCGGCGTTGATCTTGTCAACGGTGTAGGCCTTTACGCCATCAAGACACTCGTAGGGGAAAGCGGTGTACATGGTGGTGTAGTACTTGTCGCCTACCTTTGCCTTCTCAGAGGGCATAGCGCCAAAGTAGGCATCTGTACTGTTGCGGGTGATAGGGATGACCTGCCAGTGGTAAGACCCGTCATTCTCATTGGCACCATTATAAAGTCCGGGATGGTTCACTTCGCCCAAGCCTTCTTCTTTGGTTTTGGTATCAGCAAAATCCACCATATAGGCGGTATAGGAGCCTGCTTTGCCATAGATATAGAAATGATCACCATGCTTAGAAAAGGTATATGTCTTGTTAGCAATAGACTTGGAATCCATACCTTGAGCAGTCATATTGGTGTTATCCAATCCTCCTGTCCCGTCAGACGTTCCTGTGATCTTTAGGACAAAGGCAGGAGAGGCATGCATCACATCGCTGTTGCTCTCCAAGAGCATGATGGAGTTCTTTAGGTATCTGTTACTACTCGATACTGTTTTATCTGAAATGCCCATCAGCCCTAAGTTGCGGTTGAACTTCACGTTCCTTACGATGCAATAGAAGCCTGTATTCGCCATGTCGATCTTGTCGAACGTCGCTACATACTTGCCCTTGTTGTCCGCCGTGACGGTAAAGGTATAGGGATTGTCTGTCGACACCACCTGACCATCTTTGGTCCAGGCCTTAAACTTGCCGGCAAACATATCGGGGTAGGCGGTTAATGTCACCTCATCGCCTATAGCATTGGTAGGTTTGCTGATGCTTGCCGTGCCGACGGCTTCATTCTCTGATACAACATAGGCGTCACCCGCTTTGATAAAATGCGCGATATAGCCAAACGTGGCTGGATTGTTCTGATCTTTAGCTGAACTGGTCAGAGATCCTGTGGAAGTGTTTTTTTGTTTGCTCACTTCTGTTGTTCCATCATCTTTTGTCCATTTGTCGAAGAGATAACCCTCTGCAGGCTGAGCAAAGAGATAAAACTCTTTTGATGCAGCCTGACCTGTAGATGATGCTGAAGCAGTAGTGCTCTTATTGTCTCCGTAATCATCGCTCTTGGGCGTTTCCTGTTTGTCTGAGACATACACCTTGCCCTCGCCAGTGGGCGATGCCGTCGCTGTCACTTTGTAGTAGTAGTCTGTTCCACCCGCCATCATATTGACGCTAAGGAGCAGGAAACAGCAAAGCAACAGCCATTTCAATCGTAGATAAATCTTTGTTTTCATTGCCTTGTAAATTTATTTGTTAGTACTAATCATATTTATTTGTTCTTTCCTCCCGTTGTAGTATCTGTCTGCACACCTCACCATCAGAGCAGCGACGATGAGCAGGTGGGCTGCATCAACCTGGTCGGTGATGAAAGGTGTGACAAGGATGAACAGCAGGAGAAGGAGTGCATATACAGCATACACATTATTATATTGAGGTCGATGGCGGAAACAAAGCCACACTACGAGGGGTAGTGGGTTGAAGGGAATGAGATACCAGTTCCAGCCACGACCGAAGAGACAGGAAACAACGCTGACATAAAGCAGCACAAAACCGATGATGGTCTGCAGCAAAAAAAAGAAGGCATCGGTAACGAAGAGCATGCGGTTTTGATGGCACATATGTCCGCAGATACTGATACCCACAATGAGCAGAAGCAACAGGAGCGCAAAGACATTGGGAGTGAACCAAGAGCGTGCGACCATGGGCCGGGCTTTAGAGAGCAGATGTGGCTTACCGCAAATGACCGGCCAACGCTGATGACCTCCGGTACTGACAATATGGTCTGATTGCAGACAAGGTCCCACGGTGGCTGGGGAAAGCAATTCCTCCACAGTCCAGCACTTGTCAGCCTCGGATCCAAAAAAAGTAAAGAAAATGAAGTCTGCCCACGGAGAATGCCGGAGGCAGGAATGCAAGACACGGGCGTTGCCCATTCGCAGGAGCCAGTTGTTGGGCGAGAAGTCTATATACCGCTTCTCCAACACCTGCTCCACCATGAAGAGTGACATAGAGACGCAGTTGTTCTTAAGCATGGTGAACCGCCGGGTAGGTCCTTCCTCCATATCCTCGTCGAGCGCGCGCCACAGTTCTTGCTTCTCGTGGGGCGTGAGATTGAGCGCATACTCCGTGACACCCCGTCCCTCAGCCTTATATTTCTGCAGGAACTCCCGGGTAGGCACAGCGACGAAGCAAGCCTTCGACTTGCCAGCAAAGAATTTCAGATAGTTGGGCTCGGTCTCAAAGGTATAGACATAGTCGAGATGCTTTGACGGACATTGCATGTGGAGCACGCAATGACCGAAGACCGAATAGATCTCGTTGCCGGGACTGATGACCATCAGACTCGCCGTCACAAAGTGTGTGCTGTCCTGCGACGTTGCAGCCGACGCCTGGGATATAGTAAAACAGTGTATCATCAGCATGATGACACACCACTGTACCTCGCTTATGATGTAACGCAAGTAGCTCATCACTTGCTTGCGTTAATGGCACGAGAAGCATAGCCACCCCACCTGGCCATGGCTTTGCCGTTATAGAAAGATACTACTTCACAGCTGTTGTGAACAGCTGACCATATCAGTTGTTCACCTGTGTCGAAGGAGAAGTTGAAATACCCCCCCCATTAACTAAACTTCCTTTCTTGTTGTAGGAAGCTGTAGTAATGGCAAAGAAACGTCCTCTTCTATTCATTTTATCTAATAAGTAGTCAAACAGACATTTTTATATTCTGCAAATATACGCAATTCCGTGCTATTGAACAAATTTTAAGCCAATTATTTTAAATTTTTCTCTTTTTTCTTGTCCTTCATATTCATTTTTCTTTCAGACTTTCCTTTTGCGTTCTCTTACGTCAATTTTCCATTGACACGGCTTTTGTAACTACTCAGCACCCCCCAGTATGATGCGGGTACCTACCCCGTTAATTTTTCACAAACTTGATTTTCGTTTAATTCCAAACCAATGTTAATGCGTCTTAGAAATGGCATCCTTGGACATGTGCAGATACAGTAACCCACTTAGATGTATAGGAGTTGCTATAGTTTGAAACAAAGTCTTTGCCTCCACTTTTTTCTACCAAGCGGTCATTCGCGTCAAAGAGCTAATTTTACAGTTTTTCGAAATGAAGATTCCGCGTTAAGAGATATAAATCCTGATTTTCCGGTTTTACAAAATATGCCTATTTTTGCAGGAGAAATGGTAAGACCGTGTAAAGACATAGATAATGTTTTGCAGCAGATATGCCAGAGTTTGCTCAAAGTTCACTATGAGGTCGAAAGCCACTCTGTCGGCATAGTCGGCATCGGCTATAATGATGTTCTCACTTAACTTTACCGGATTATTTTGTGCTGTTTTCATAGCTACAAAGTTAGCATAAAAACTGCTAACCACAAAATTTAGCAACCATTTTTAAGGCTTTCAGCTAACAAACTCCTTCTTCAGTGCCCCACCCTATCAGCACAAGCGACATTCACCAACATCCTATCATCGTTAGTTTGCGGATGTAGAGACTGAAGAATTTTCCCGAAAGTTGTAAAAGCAACATCATTTGCCCCAATTACATGTGGCATAATTGTTTGCAGGCTCCTTACTCAAACTGTTATATGGGTCTTCTATTCTTCACCTCCCTATGATCAACTGCCACAACGTCTTGTCACTCACTACAATACGGGCGCTGACGTTCATGCTATGTTGCGCCTTTGTCCCCAATGGGCGGGGATAAGCCGAGGCTACAAAGTAATGGCCGCCACCGACAACCAACAACTCATCGTTGTGACTCACGATGGGACAAGGCACGGCCGGTGCATCCTCATTCTGCCCCTCAAGAGTGACAAGGGCCGTGCGTGGCTCATCAAAGAGGTAAAGATATTTATAGGGAACAAGCAGACCTACAAAACCATTGCCTGTCACATTGCCCCGCGCCTCTATGGTGATGGGATAGCGGATGGTGTAGGAGGCAATGACAAGGGCAATGACGACAAGCGTAATAACCATCGTTCCAGTCCGCACAAGGGCTGGAGGCACCTGACCGATGACGTGCCGCACCTTCTCACTCCGCAATTCTATGTTATCTATGTCTGTTTGAGTCTTCATCTTCAAAAGTCTATGTCTGTTAGTTTCCCAGCTCCAGCTGGTTCTTCACGAGCCGGTAGTATGCGCCGCGCTGTGCCGTGAGCGTCTCATGATTGCCCGTCTCAACCACCTTGCCGTGATCGATGACCACTATCTGGTCGGCATTTCTCACGGTACTCAGGCGATGGGCTACGATGACTACGGTCTTGCCACGGTAGAACATGCCTAGGTTCTCCACGATGGCCCGTTCGTTGTTGGCGTCGAGCGAGTTGGTAGCCTCGTCCAGAAAGATGTAGTCGGGGTTCTTGTACACGGCTCGGGCTATGAGTATGCGCTGCCGCTGTCCCTGGCTCAGCCCCACGCCGTCGCGGCCTATCTTCGTGTTGTATTTCAGAGGCAACGACATCACATAGTCGTGGATGCACGCTATACGTGCGGCCTTCAACAAACGTTCCTTGTCGATGTCGCCGTCGTCAACAGCGATGTTGCGTGCGATGCTCTCCGAGAAGATGACACCGTCCTGCATGACCACTCCACACTGCCTGCGCCACCACTTCTTGTTGAGCGTGTTGATGTCCGTGCTACCGATATTGACTTGGCCATCCAGGACCGGATAGTAGCCCAGCATGAGTTTGACGAGCGTCGTCTTGCCGCTGCCCGATGCACCGACGATGGCCGTCACCTTTCCCTTGGGGATATGTATGGTCACATCATCCAGCGTCTTGCTCAACGCATGGGGGTCGTACTTGAACATAACGCTCTCGATGTCGATGCCCTTATCGGGGAAGTCAAGCTCCGTCCCAAGCCCCTGCGTGCCGTCCTCATCTTCAGCGCGGTGTATCTCATTGATACGCTCCAGGCTGATCCTCACGTCTTGCAGGGAGTAGAAGAAGTTCATGAGCTGTTCCACGGGCGAGTTGAGTTGTCCTATGATGTACTGCACGGCAAGCATCATACCGAGTGTCATCCGTCCGTGTATGACAGCCGCGGCGGCTACGACGGTGATGACAATGTTCTTCACCTCATTGATGAGAATGCTTCCGGCCTCCTGTGTCTGCTGCAGCTTCAACGATTTCATCTGCACGTTGAAAAGGTCCACCTGCGTGTCCTCCCATTCCCAACGGCGTCGCTGCTCACAGTCCTGAAGCTTAATCTCCTGCATGGATGTGATGAACTCGTAGGTCTTGTTGTTGTTGATGGCCTGCTGCTCGAAAAGCTCATAGTCCAGCACCTTGCGTTGACGCAGGAAGAGTGTCATCCAAAGGCCGTAGAGCAGACTGCCCACAAGGAAAATGGCAAAGATCTGTTTGTTGTAGAACAGCAGCACCACCGTAAACACCACGAAGGTAAGCATGGCGAAGGTCACGCTCAGTGCCTGGCCGGTGAGAAAGTTATTCACCCGGCCATGGTCACCCATACGCTGCATGAGGTCGCCCATGAGTTTTGTGTCGAAAAACGACATGGGCAGCTTGAGCAGCTTGATGAAGAAATCGCTTACCAGCGAGATGTTGATGCGCATGGAGATATGCAGCAACAGCCACCGGCGGATGAAGTCAATGGCCGTGCGGCTGAAGGTGAGCATGAGCTGACCGAGCAGTATCAGCCAGATGAAACCTAGGTTCTGGTTTTTGATGCCCACATCGACGATGGACTGCGTGAGAAACGGCAAGACGAGCTGTAAAAGACTGCCCACAACCATGCCTAAGACAATTTGCCCGAAATAGCGCTTGTACTTCTTCACGTAGCCGAAGAGGAAACGAAACGACCGTGGATTCTTCAGCTTTCCGCTCTCGCTGTCGTCCTTATATGAATAGAATGCGGGCGTGGGCTCCAAGAACATCGCTACGCCTTTCTCCTCACCGTCAGACTGTGTGCTTATCCAGTGGCTCTTAAATTCCTCAAGGTTATATTTTATCAGTCCTTTGCCGGGATCAGCGATATAGAATGTTTTGCCTTTCCTGATTTTATAAAGCACCACAAAGTGGTTCTGGTTCCAGTGCAAGATGCAAGGCAGCGATGCTTTACCAAGTATATCCACCGTGGCACGTGCACAGACAGTATGGAAGCCCAGCCTGCCCATAACCTCATTGACTGCTAAAAGCGACACGCCCTCCACCGTGGCGTGACAAAGGTCGGACAGGTATTCAGAAGAATACTCCCTGCCGAAATACTTGCACACCATCTCTATGCAGGCTATGCCGCACTGCATGGCATCATGCTGCTTTATGAACGGAAAGCGTCTCATATCCATTGCTTTATCTATCTGCCGGAGTTATAGGCTGACTATATTCGGTAATTGGTTTATGTTCATAGAACTGTTTAACTTCTTGATATTCATTATTCAGAATATGCACATGCTCATCACTTGGGCATCTGCGGCTTGTTGTAGTCATTCAGACCGTTGTCGTTGAATGAGTTGTTCAAGTTTCTTGATGCATGGCGGCGTGCCTTGCCCTTAGAGAACGACCATGTTGCAGAGAGCCTGAAAAGCGTTCGGAGTGGTCTCCAGTCGCTGCGTTCCTTATATTCAAAGCCCGTTGTCCGGCCCATGGTGTATTCGTTTATGCCCAGATAGTTCCACATGACGCCAAACGACCAGTCCTTCCACTTGTATTGCGCCACGATGCTGTATTGTGAGCTGCCCCTCTTCTGCACGTCGCCGTTATAGCTCTTTATCGGCATATTGGCGTTGAACGATATGGTCAGGGGGTCAAACAAAAGGTTCACGCTCCCGTTCATGTAGTAGGACCTCTCCTTGACGTGCTGGGTGGGGGTGGTGTAATTGCTGAAGACATACATCATGTAAGACGACAGCATCAGCCACTTGGCCGGCTTCCATCTCCATGAGAGGCTAAAAACATTCCTGAACTGGCTGCCCACGTTGCGCTGCTGCAACACGGCCTCGCCGCCGTCCAGCGTCAGTGTGCTCATGAAAGGTTTGTGATAGAAATTATAATAATAGCTAAACACTATCTGATCTTCCCCCTTAGGCTTGAAGTATCCCATGACAAGGCTACCCTGAATTTTCCAGAACGGTTTGAGTGAAGCATTACCTGTTGCTGTGAAGCCGGGGGCCAGACTGGTGCGCGTTGTGGTCAAATCCCCCATACTGGGAGTGTAAATGGTGTACATCCACGAGGTGTAAGCGTTGAAGCCCTCCAGGCTTCCCTTGCCCCACCAACCTGTATAATAATACAGATAGGGTATTTTGTCCGTCCGGCTTCCCGCCGGAGTCTTTTGCTTATAGACGTTGAAACCCACGATGGGGTAATATGTCATCGTCTTCGTGGTCCAGTACATGCTGGCATAGGCAAACGTTCCACTCACAAAGGTCTTTCCCCCACCCTCCTGCCTCAGCCTGGAGTAGCTATATTTCGCCGCGGCGTTGAACGTACCGCCCAGCATGTGGCGACCGTAGGCAGCGTTGCCTATGAAGGAGTAGATATGGTTTTTGATGTGGTTAGACCCCACGAAATCGTATTGTGGGAAGAGTTGATACGTCTCTCTCATTTCCCTGTCAGACCGGGAGCGCACAAAGGTGTTCACTACATTGAATGACATCCAGCTCTTGTTTTTGGATAAGATGTGCATATAATACATGTCTAGCGCGTAGGAGTCGGAGTGTGAGGTGAGCGAGTCGTTGTAGCTTCCTTCGCTTACGGCACCACCCTGCTCAAGCCTTGCGGAGGCGGGCGAGTAGGACTTCTCCCTGGCAGGGGACAAGCGCAACCTCACATTCAACAGGTCGGAACCTTGATAACGCTGATATGAGGCTTGCATATCATGGCTCCAAGACTTATATCGCTTCCCGTCGCCTTGCAAAGAGTTCAGCGATATGCCGTCGAGATTGTAGTGATAGTCCATGTTGAGGTGGTGCACATCACGATAGCCCAAGAAATAGTCAAGTTTCACCTGGTTGAGTGAGTCGGCATAGCTAAGTGACAGCTGGTCGTCGCCAAAGCCCAGGTGCACGGAGTTCTGCAAGTTGGCGTAGGCCGAATAAAGCCGATCGTGCTTCTTCTTGACGATGATGTTGGCCACCGGACCGGATGTGTAAACAAGATATTTGGCCGGAGCAACAGCATAATATTCCACATGTTTGATGTCTGAGGCCTTATAGCTACGAAGGTCCATTGCCGTCGAGGGCACGCCGTTGATCAGCACGAACACCTGCCGGTTGTCATACGACAGCAATGAGGAGGCGTTCAGCCGCATGGTGAACATGGCCAGCGACGACACTGCGTCCAGGGCGTTTGTGCCGTACTTGCGGTTAGCCTCTGTCAGAAACAAGAGCTCATGGTCGCCGTGATGTATGATGCGGCTGCCCGTCACCACCGTCTCCTTCAGCGTCAGCTCCTTGCTCACCGAGTCTTCCTTCTGCTCCTTGCCCTGTCCCCATGCCATGAAGGGGAAGGCGCACAGAAACAGCATAAGGAAAAAATGCAATGTTTCTTTGTTCATGATATTCACGTTTTCATGATTCGACAATTCTGCCAATGGCACAAAAGCCATGCACCTATTCTGGCTTTCGGCAAAGACACTGTGGCAGATTAGTCCATTTTCCCCCCCTAAATCTCACTCCGTCTTCTTGCTGTTTGGTTAAGTTAGGTATCATAAGCTATCTATAATTTATAAACATCTTGCGTTTCTATCCATCTTTGGAGGTAGTGGTTTTATCCCCCGTTGGCTGGATTATCTTTTGCAAAGATATAAAAATTTATTATATATTTCATTAACATGGATTACATTTTTACGTTTATTACTTGAACAGAACAAATAAAGCTCGTTATATAAGATGTGCTTTTGACGCACTGATGATGCAACCCACATCATCTTGAAACACGATGTCCTACCTTTGCAGGCTTCGGCTCTAAATTTCCGCCTCACAAAGCATATGCTCTTTCCTCCCGCGCTACAGCCTGTTCTTCTCAGAGTTACCCGCACCCTTGCCCTTATATTTAGATGTGGCAGGATTGAAAGAGTAGGATACCGTAAGGCTAATGATTGAATGCTTATAGTCCACATAGTGGGAAGTATATGCCTTGGCATATTGCGCATAGCCCTTTTCTTTCGCGTTGAATACGTCTATGGCACTTAGCTTGAACCACCAATTCTTTATGCTCTTCTGCAAAGCTATATTTACATTCAATGACGGCTTCGACATATAGGTATCCGCATTTCCCTTCAAGTTGCCGCTTGTATTAAGCATCAAGTACCATTTTTTTGGCAATATGATTAGATTCTTCCAAACTAGGCCGAGCTGCGGATGGTCATAGCTGAGCCCGTCATAAGTTAACCATTGCTTAAAGCACCAGATGTTCCATGAGGGTCTCCATATTTTAAAGAAAGTGGGAGAATAAGAAACGCTGACATAAGAGCTTGAATAAGAATGGTTCTTATAGCTGGCCAGCACTGCGGGTATTTCGTCCATCACGTTGAACAATGAAATTACTGCATCCTTCCCGTAAGTGTATAAACCCATGAATTGTAGGTTCTTATATGAGGCATTGAATGACACTTGATGATTGTAAGTGGGTTTCAATAAGGAGTTTCCCTTATAATACCGGAAATTGCTTATATATTGCAAGCCTTCGTCAAGTTGAGTGTAACTAGGTTTTGACATATATATATTGTAGCTGAGCATCAAAGCCAGTCCTTTCAGGTCAAATGAAAAAGACGCAGATGGCAGAATGTGATGATATGAGCGGCTGCTCTCATCCACTCTCTTACCTCCGGTATAATAGTCATAATTAGCATATTCATATCTCAATCCCAATTGGGTGAAGCATTTTCCAAAGCTCTGACTATAATTGACGAAGACACTGGCAGCAGCTTGCTTCGACTCGTTGTCATTATGCTTCAGCACGTTTGTGTAGTCATTGTCTTCTGCGTCATAATTCTGTGAGAAGCGTGTGTAGGTCGTTTCAAAGCCATATTCCAGCCTCATGTCTTTTACAGAGGAAGTAAAAACGGTTTTCAACGCGCCCATATCGGCTTTTGTTTTTGCAACAGGCATCAGTAAAGCACTGTCGTTTACTTGCGTGCCTACAATAACCTGCCTGTTATTCATGTTGTTGTGCACGTACGTTCCGTCAACGTTAAGCAAGAGCTTGTCGCTGAATTTATTCTCATAATAGAAGCTCACAGTATGGCTCCCATTTTGTGATGATTTCTGCGAGTTTGTGTCAAACTCCGTCAAATTGCTTCCACTCTGCACATCATTATGATAGTCTTGCCGTGCGTTGTTGTCAAATGTCCTACTGAAAGTATAAGTAAGCCCCAACGATTGCTTTTGCGAGAACTGGTTATTTATGCCCACAGACACATAGCCGTTTTTCATGGATTGGTAGCCATCTCCGGCATAGTTGGCATATATGTTCTGACCCTTATACTGAAAATCATAAGTGTCTTTACGTGTATAATGAGAGTTGTTGTATGTATCAAAATAGGAATTTACGAAGAAATCCAGCCCTTTCTTGCGATAGTTCAAGTTTAACCATCCTTCTGTGTCCCAACAACTAGACGCGCTCTCCTTCATGGTAACCGATCCTCCAAGCCCCTCACCAACAGGCTTAATCGTTGTGATGAAAAGAACAGCCCGCACGTCAGAACTATATTTGGCGCCAGGGTTCATGTCTATCTTTATATCCTTAATCATATCGCTGGTTATTCTGTCCAGCTCGCCCTTGTTACGCATGGGCTTATTGTTGATATATATAAGAGGCGTGCCCCTCCCTAAGACGCGCAAACCGTCAAAACTCATCAAAGGAAGTTGTTGCAAGACATCCACCGCCTTGCCCAACTGGCTGTAAGCCGTTCCTTGAATATTAGCTTGAAACACGCCATGAACCATTTTGAATGTAGGAGGCGTTGACGTGATGGTAACCTCTTTCAAAGTTTGCTCAGCTGTTGGCAGAATAACATTCATGTGTCCGGCTGCCGGAATAATCTGGGTCTTATACCCAACATAAGATAACCTGACCAGTTTGCCCTCTGGCGAATCATGAAAAGTGAAGGCACCTTCTTTGTTAGTCACAGTCCCTGAAATAAATGAAGAATCATTAGCCTGAAGCAACGACACGGTGACATAAGGAATGGGGGTGCTGTCATTCTCAGCCACCTTGCCCATAATGGTTTGCGCCGTTGAATAATTAGAGCAGACCAAAGAGAATAATAGAAAAACAATAAACTTGAACTTATACATATTATTATGATATTACGGTTTGGTGATTAGCATTGGTACGCTTCTTTTCATTGGCTAAGAGGCAATCTTCTAATATATGCTGGTTAATAAAGAAAGGACACATATTATATTCTTTTCCCTCAAATATGTTTTTATGCCTAAACCACTGACAGCCTCCGTCACAAAGGGGGAATAAGGCACAACTTTTACATTTTGGCTCATTGAAAATAGACGTATCATACAAATAATGACTTACTAGTGCAGGATTCTTTAAATTCTTTTCCTGAACATATCCGATAATACTTTCAGGCTTATTAAAGTCATTCCAACACTTATACATTTCACCATCAGGACCGATTATGAAGCAATTATTCTTTCCTCTATCTCCAATGATTTCTCGTTCATTACGTCCCCTTCATGGAGTATTTCTAAAAAATTATTTTTCATAAAATTTTATTATTAAGTGCCGTCTAAAAGCTTCCGGCATTGCTTCCCTATTTTATCAGTTAGGTCTGATTATATAATTGTGGCCATAATTATATTCATCGAAAGCACAAGTGCGGTGCTCATGGTTAGAGAGAGGTCTGCTCTCAGTTTATTTTCAATGGCAAATATACAAAAAATATGAAAAAACGTATCGTCATCATATCATATTTTTACTCCCGCTTCTTGGGGAAAACAGGCATATCACACAGTCTGACAGAGCATTGCACCAGAGAGTACATTTAGTACACAAGTACCATAATATACCCTAACGGTGATAAAATTTGGAAATAGGGCGGCACCCTGTCCAAGCCTTGCCACCATTTATATGCGGAGGATATTGGCGCTGAATGAGCGTGCGCCTGACTTATGGAATATGCGCTTGTTGAGTTCTGACCTCAGATTGGTTACACGTTGTTTGGTGATGTCCAGCAACGAGGCCGTCTCAGACGGCATGAAGCGAAGGCGCGTCAGCACACAAACGTCAATCTCCCTATCGTTCAATGAGATGTCGGACTGTGTGACAAAGGCATAAAAATCGGGCATGAGGCTAGATACCAGATTCATTAATTCTTCGTGCATAGGTGAAGGCATGGGCTTGCCTTGGGCTGCCAGTTTGCGAATAGCCTTCAGCAAGTCGTGCTCGATAAGAAGCTGATCGGGTCCTTTAAGATACTTAGCTTTAACTCCTGAAAGTGCTGCTATAGATTCTTTTAGGTGGCTTAACTCCTCATTCTTTGCCGCTTTGAACTTCTCAAGGTCTGATTCAAGCATTTCTCTCTCACTCACTGCCTGGGCATATTGCTTGACCGTGTTCTCATACTTTGATTTGACGATACGCATTTCACAAGCTCTACGGTTTCTCAACATCTTGAAACGGGCATAGGCCATCAGGACGACGACGACGGCAGCAAGCAACATGACCATCACGGCCATTCGCCAATTCTCTGCCTCGGCAGACTTCTTGTAGGCCAGCTCCCTGCTCTCATTGTAATCATACAAGGCTTGCATCCGGTTGATTTCGTCAGCCGAATGGCGAATAATGGCAGAATCGCTTGCCTCAGTGCACAATTTGCTATACTTAAAAACTGAATCGGCCTTGCCCAATGCCAAATAAGTACTTGCCAAACCTTGGTAACCGTATTCCGTATCGCCGATGTCTTTTGATGTATCCACCAATTTCCTATAATAATAAATGGCAGAGTCCGGCATAGAAGACAACTCATAATAGTAGCCTTGGCAATAGTAGAAAGATTCATGCCCGGGCAGCATGTTACCGTTGGCGTCTAGCAACCCCGAGTGGTGTATGTATTCGTTTATGTATTGTTTTGCCTGATGTAAGTTGCCTTTCTTTAAATAATCCATTATCAGATAAGAAAGTGAGCCGGCCGCATATCGTTCCTGCCCCAGTTTCTTGTACTTGACATAGGCAGCCTTGGCAATCCTTCGCGCCGTGTCGTGCTGGTTCATGATGGCATAGGAGTAGCCCATTTTCTCAAAAGCCTCGGCGGCCATGAGGGTATCGCCACACATCATTGCCAGCTTTATCGTTTTATGCCATACTCCTATTGCTCTCTGCGGAAGGCGCTGGTCATGAAAGAGAGACGCAATTTGTGCATATATCCTGCTTGCTTGGCGCACATCATTGATGTTTGTTGTGTCCAACTTGCTCACCGCGTCAAGATAATACTTCAAAGCCATAGGACTGTTGCCCCTGTCCCTATACACGCTTCCCATCACGTAATTGGCTGCCATCATGTCGCCGGCCGTGCCATGACTTTGATAATAGGCCAATACTTCCGGCAGGTTTTGCAACGTATCCATCATCACGTAAGCCTTGTTCATGGCCTCTGCACGAAGCAGGTAATACTTCATTCGGTATTTCTTACTATAGCTGCCCACGTCACTCTGATTCTTGTTCAGCAGGGCGAGAGAAGAGTCGGGCCTGTCCTCCATCAGCTTTTCGGCTTCTGAAAGCACCTCTGGTTCGGACGAGAAGGTGCAGGACACAACGCTTAAGATGAATAGTAAATAGAGTATTACTTTCATATCATTACAAATGATGCTGCAAAGATATAACAATTATTTTTGAGACGTGAGAAGATTTTATGATTTTTGTACACCGGCAAAAGGTTTTGTCACCTTAGAACTTGCTAAGGTGACAGTGATTTACACTATGTGGCACTAAACTAGAGGACGGCCTTTGCCGACTATTATGAACGTTTGTGCCCTAAAATACTAGATAGCCACAATAGGTACTATCTGAAGTTTCAAACTTAATGAGATAAGTACCTTCAGGAAGCTGTGGTATCGTCACACATGTAACACCATCTGTCAGGTTAGCTGAATAGATCGCCTCACCATCAGCTTCATTTGTTAAGGTTAATTGGCATGGGGCCAAACCGTCAGAGAAAGACAACTGGCCGGGAACGTAATAAGCGGTGAGCGAGGACTCCGAAGGCATTCTGTGTATCGGAATAGACGGATGTTGGGGATCAATAATGTAAGTTTGTAACGGAATAGGTATGGGCTGGGGCATCTGTTGTTGTGCATGGGCACTCACTGTAAATGCCAGGAATGCCGATAAGAGCCAAAATTTTAATTTCATAATTATTATAAGTTTGTTGACCAAAGGCAAAATTAATATGAAAAATTAAAAATTACAAGTTTTTCTTAATGATAAGGGTCTTGAGAAAGTGAGTTTGAACAATAGAAAAGTATTGATAATAAGAGCATTAAAGTAAATAGTACATTTAGTACACTGACAGCTAAATACACGCAATAATTGGCTTGAAACACAAGTATCAGAATGTTTTGGACATATCGTGGAACTAGAAAAACATGCGATAAGCATCCATTTTATAGCTCAGCAAGCGGATAACACCCACTGCTTGGTGTAGTCCTTTGTGATACACATCATCAAGCACCCATAAGCCACACCCTAACGTAGGGACACTCGTTCGAGTGTCCGCTCAGCGAAAAATAAGGAGGATATGCGCATCAAAGATGCTAGTCAACCCCTCTAGGGCAGATACACCGATAGTTACAAGCAAAGTTACTCATTGATGTGAGGTTGCTGTACAAGGATGCGGACGGCCACAAAGGGCCGCACCCTGCAGCGGATAAAAAACACGTTTTCAGAAGTTATTGGCAAAACCTATTCCACCCATTCCACCCAAATTGCAACTCGTTAATTATCAAACAGATACATAACTGATTGCAACATAACACATTCCACCCACATCCCACCCACCGAATTATCGGGTTTAAGGCTTATAGTTCTAGCTATCAAGCATTTCTCTCTAAAAATGACATTTGTAAGCTTCATCCACATCAACATTTCTTTACTCGTCATTGGCTTTCGATGCATCTCTCTAGGCATAGTCAGGCAGGGTGCAAGACCCATGCTTTTGGCTTGCTAAAACGGTCGGTTTACAAGCTAAAACAGGCGCTTTCAGAGAGTAAAATGGGTGTTTTTGCAAAACGGTTCCTGGCATATTTATCAACGCACTATGTATCAACAGGTTAACAAAACGAAGAAAAAGGACAATGAAGTTGGGCAGGAAAAACTCTGCCAACATCTTCATGCCATCACCATTAAGCCAAAGATTGAGAGTCGCAAAGAAAGGCCAAACACTGACACATAAAAAAAGAAGCTGCCTATGGATGGGCAACTTCCTTTAGATCTTGTTTTTAGCAGAAGCCAGGAGCTTACTTGGCAGGCTCTGCACTTGCGGTTCTCTTCTCCTTGATACGTGCAGCCTTACCGGTGAGCTTGCGCAGATAGTAAAGCTTAGCGCGGCGAACCTTGCCTCGCTTGTTCACTTCGATAGAGTCGATGTTAGGAGACTCCATCGGGAAGATACGCTCTACACCTACCGTACCAGACATCTTGCGAACGGTGAAGCGCTTCTTGGTGCCCTCGCCGCTAATCTTGATAACTACGCCACGATAGAGCTGAATACGCTGTTTGTTGCCCTCGATAATCTTGTAAGCCACGGTAATGGTGTCACCTGACTTGAAACTGGGGTGCTGTTTGCCGGTAGCGAAAGCTTCTTCTGCTACTTTAATTAAGTCCATTTTATTACTTATTTTGTTTGTTAATGTCCCGACGCAACGTAGGCCATGACTCTTCCATTCCCAGCGGTTACGCCTAAAGCGGTGCAAAGTTACCACTTTTCGGGCGTATAGCCATCAAAAGGCGCTTTGGCACTGGCAATTTTTAACTTTATTTTGCAACACAAAGTCACTCCATCCCCTTTACCCGTTTCGGTTACTCCGTTTTTTTTGACTAACTTTGCACGCAGAAAATCATATTGAAATGAAACAAAACGTCATTCTCTTTTCATGTGCCCTGACTGCTGCCACCCTTCTTGGCGGATGCAGTTACAGGTATATGGGTGTAAGCCAACGGTCGCGCATCGTGATAGACAGCCGATATGACGCGCACCCCGACGCGCAGGCGGCCACCTTCATGAAGCCCTATAAGGCACGCGTAGACTCACTCATGGGGCCCGTAGTGGGCAAGGTGGCTCGCAATCTGAACGCTTATCAGCCCGAGAGCGAGCTGTCAAACCTGCTGTCTGATATTATGGTATGGGGCGGAAAACTGTATGGTGAGAAGCCCGACTTTGGTGTTTACAACATGGGGGGCATACGTGCCTCGCTCATCAAGGGCAACGTTACCTACGGCGACATACTCGACGTGGCTCCTTTTGAGAACAAAATATGTTTTCTGACGCTCAACGGCACCCAGGTGTTGCAGCTCTTCAGAGAGATGGTCGCACAGGGAGGCCAAGGCCTGAGCCACAGCGTGAGGCTCGTGATGACGCACGACGGCAAACTCGTATCAGCCAAGATAAATGGTGCTGACATCGATCCTGAACGCGACTACCGTATAGCCACCATAGACTATGTGGCTCAGGGCAACGACAAGATGAACGCCTTCAAGCTGAAACGCGACCTGGTGTCGCCCCAGGACGAGAGCAACAACGCCAGAAACATCATCGTGAAGTACTTTAAGGAGCAGACGGCCAAAGAACAAACCGTTGACGCACAGGTGGAAGGAAGAATAAAAATAGAGTAAGGTATGAAGAAAACAGTAATAGCAACGGCACTTTTTGTCGTGCTCATGTCCGGCTGCACGGGCACCAAGACGCTCACCGTGCTGCACACCAACGACACACACAGCCAGATATATCCGCTCAGCCCGGCCCTTGCCGACACCATGAAGGCAGGAAGGGCGGGCTTCTTGCGACGCATTGCCATGCTCAAGGAGGAACGGAAGAAGGACAAAGACTTGCTGCTGTTCGACAGCGGTGACTTCTCGCAGGGCTCACCCTACTACACCCTCTACAAAGGTGACGTAGAGGCAAACCTGATGAACATGATGCACTATGACGCCGGAACGATAGGCAATCATGAGTTCGACTTCGGTCTGGACAATATGGCCAGGGTGTTTGGTATGCTCAACTTCCCCATTGTGTGCGCCAACTACGACTTCACGGGCACGCCCCTCAAGGGCATCGTCAAGCCATGGGTCATCATCCGCCGCAAGCATCTGCGCATCGGAGTGTTCGGACTGTCACCCCAGCCAGACGGACTGATAGACCACAAAAACTATGAGCCCATGAAATATCTGGACCCTATCGCCTCAGCGCAAAAAGCAGTTGATGAGCTGAAACGCCAAAAATGCGATGTGATAATATGTATCTCACACTTGGGATGGGAAGAAAAAGGCATGGGCGACCAAATGCTTATCAGCCATACAAGAGGCATCGACTTGGTGCTGGGCGGACATTCGCACTCCTATTTCAAGCAACTGAAATACGTGAAGAACCTGGACGGGCAGGAAATACCCGTAGATCAGAACGGAAAGCACGGCATATTTATAGGCAAGATGAGTCTGCTCTTCTCACGCCATACGGCACATGTGCAGCACAGGGCGCAATGACACGCCCCGCTACTACTCGAAATAAAAAGTAAGGGCTATAATCTTGGCATGCGCCTCGCTCACCGACATGGCGTAAGGACGCAGGTTGGCGTCGCGCATGTTGCTGCCATGCTTGGTGTCAAGGCAGTTGCTCAGACCGTACATAAACTTCAGTTCGGGCCTCAGCTTGAAGTAAGGCAGATAGAAATCGCACCCCACGCCAATCTCCAAAAAGGTGTCTGTGCCCTTGAGCTTGATAATGTCATCGTCCTTACCCGACAAGTTGAGCATGGGATTGATGCCAGCCACCACATAAGGCCGGTGATTGTTGAAACGCGGAGCGGCCGCTATCAGGTCGAAGGCACACGACACATAGGCCGTCTTCAACTCCTGCCGCTGCTCTGTGGGCTGCCCGTTGGCATCGGGCACGCTGAGGTTATGAAAGGTGAGATGCCTGGTGCCGAAGAACAAGGCAGGCGCTATGCGCAGCTGAAACGTCTGCGAGAGACGCGCCTCGCCCAGCACGCCCACGGTGAACCCGGGGTCCCAGCGGTCTTGGTCTACGGTCACGGTGCGCTCTGCGGTGCTTCCATCCTCCATGACATACTGCTTCGGACCCACGTTAAGCAACTCAATGTCTTGCAAATGAGCACCGACAAGCACGCCAAAATGAAAGCGGCGCAAGTCGGTATAGGGCCTGTTTTCCACCTTACGCTCTTGTGCTGACACCGGCAACAAGGCGGTAAGGGCAAGAGCAATCATGCATAGCGTTCTTTTCATACGTAAGTTATAACGCACTGTCTTCATGAATATTGTGCCCTAGCCTATTTCGAAAGCGTCTAAATACAAAATATTTCTCTCTAATTATTTTTAGGTATTCAAAAAAAATCTTTATCTTTGCAGCGTACAAAAGTAGGTATCAAAACAAACTTTGACAACCGTACAAAAACATTATTAATATAAAAACAAGATTTAACTATGGCTTACGTAATTGGTGAAGATTGTATCGCTTGCGGTACATGTATCGATGAGTGTCCTTCTGGAGCAATCTCTGCAGGAGATGATCGTTATCATATCGATCCCGATGTGTGCACAGAATGTGGAACATGCGCAGATGTGTGCCCCAACGAGGCAATCAGCTTAGACAAGTAATAGACACGCACTTGTTACAGATTTAAATTCAACGAGGCGGCCCTCAACAGGGCCGCTTTCTTGTTTTTTATACAGCCCCACCACCCTTTTCAAGGCTTTTGCTTGCAACAATGGCAAAAGTTGGCTATCTTTGCAAGGAATAACTTAAAAACCATATCGCCATGAAGAAATCATCACTGATAGCTCTCTGTCTGGCCTGCACGGTCACGGCACAGGCAAAAGACTATGTCATAACCCATTATGGTGCCATTGCCGACACCACCACTCTCAGCACGCAGGCCATACAGCAGGCCATAGACCAATGCCATAGCGACGGAGGAGGAAGGGTGGTTATACCCAAAGGCAACTTCAAGACGGGCACCATCATCCTGAAAAGCAAGGTAGACTTGCATCTGGATGAGGGGGCTACGCTATATGGCAGTACAGACATAAAAGACTATAAGAAGCTCAAACCCAGTTATGTGTCACTGCGCACACAGAAAGAAACCATACAACTGATATATGCCAACCAAGCCACTGATGTTTCTATAACGGGCAAAGGATGTATAGACGGACAGGGTAAGGGATTTCCGAAATTGTCTTGGAACGATGAAGGCATTACACGCCCACACCTCATCAGGTTCATAGAGTGCCGGCAACTGAACATCAAAGACGTGACGCTGAGAAACTCAGGATGCTGGATGCAACACTATCTGGCCTGCGACAACGTGAGCATCAACGGCATAAAAGTATACAACCGCAACAACTATAACAACGACGCGCTAGACCTGGACGGATGTCACAACGTTGAAGTAACCAACATGACGGCCGACAGTGACGACGACGGCATCACGCTGAAGAGCACTTCTCCACGGCTGTGCGAAAACATTATTGTGAAAAACTGTGTGGTGAGCAGCCACTGCAACGCTGTAAAACTGGGCACGGAGAGCAACGGAGGGTTTAAGAACATCCATATCAGCAACATCACCATCCGGCCGAGCGACGACCAGAGCACGCTCTTCTTCGGCAAGAGCAGAGGCATATCGGCCATCTCGGTTGAGATGGTTGACGGCGGCAAACTGTCGGACGTGGTTATAAGCAACATACATGCAACGGGCACGGAGAGCCCTATCTTCGTCAGGCTGGGCAACAGGGCACGAGGCTACTACGAGGGTCAAAAGATAGAAAATGTGGGCACGCTGAGCAACGTAACCCTCTCTGACATCACCGTTAACGATGCCGGGGCTACGGGATGCTCCATCACTGGACTGCCGGGCCACCCCGTAAGCAATATCATTCTGCGCAACATCAGCATCACGCACCCAGGCGGCTGCCCTGCCACACCGGTGCCGACAGACGAGAAGGAGAAAGATTATCCGGAGGCTACCATGTGGGGCACGCTGCCCGCCAAGGGCTTCTTTGTTCGCCATGCGCGCAACGTGAAGTTCAAAAATGTGAGCATCAAGACACAGAATCCAGACGAAAGGCCGGAGTATGTCTTGATAGATGACAAGTAAAAGTAGGCAGAAAGCGACATTTATTTAGTTTTTCTTGCACATTCAAGACATTTTGCTTAAATTTGCCAACACAACCATTAAACTAACAAAATGCTGACAATAAAAAAGCAAGATTTCAGGTTCACCCCTTCTGCCCGGCCAAAGAACCGCTCAAGGCACATACTTTGGTGAAGCCGAAACATACAAGAAAAACAATAATCTTATACCATTAAGGCCCCGGCATACCAATGGCCATGGTATGTACGGGGCCAAAATTCTTTAATGGAGCTTCTTTTCTGGCTCGTCCTCATAGTTGAGCTGAGCATCACTTGTGCCGTGCAAGGCTTGCTGAAGGTCGCTCCACGACTGAAAACCGGCAAAGAGTGCCAATCTGTCGAGCGACGGTTTGTGCCGCTTCATAGGCTTTTCAAGCACATTCCATAAACGCTTCAACGACCTCACCTCGAGATTGATGCCATACGAGAGCAGCCGTTTAGACAACTTCTCAAAATCTTCCTGGGCACCTTTCATCTCTGTCCAACGATGCCCAAACTTCTCTATCAGAAGCTTTAAATCTTTTTTCATAACTACAAATCTTCCCTAACTAGGATGCAAATATAAGCATTTTTGGCATACGATGAACTTTATTTGCAAGAAAAATAGTATATTTGCAATCGAAATTTTACATATATTCCAGTATTCAGCAAAATGAAAGAATTAGCTCTTAAGTACGGATGCAATCCCAACCAGAAGCCTTCCAGAATATATATGGAGGAAGGCGAGCTTCCTATTGAAGTGTTAAACGGCAGGCCAGGCTACATCAACTTCCTTGATGCGCTCAACTCCTGGCAGCTCGTAAAGGAACTGAAAGAGGCCACAGGCATGCCTGCTGCGGCTTCGTTCAAGCATGTCAGCCCCGCAGGTGCCGCCATAGGCCTGCCCCTGAGCGACACTCTGAAGAAGATTTACTTTGTAGACGATATAGACTTTGAGCTCACTCCGCTGGCTAATGCCTACGCCAGGGCGCGTGGAGCCGACCGTATGTGCTCTTACGGAGACTTCTGCGCGCTCAGCGACACATGCGACGAGGCAACGGCAAAGCTCATCAAGCGCGAGGTGAGCGACGGTGTCATCGCCCCGGACTATACACCCGAGGCACTCAACATCCTGAAGTCAAAGCGCAAGGGCACCTACAACATCATCAAGATAGACCCCAACTATAAGCCCAACCCCATTGAGCACAAGCAAGTGTTTGGCATTACCTTTGAGCAAGGACGCAATGAGGTGAAGCTCAACGACCCGCAGATATACGCCAACCGCCCCACCAAGAACAAAGAAATACCGGCCGAGGCACTGCGCAACCTGATGATTTCGCAAATCGTTCTGAAATACACGCAAAGCAATTCTGTTTGCTACGTGAAAGACGGACAGGCCATTGGCATCGGCGCAGGGCAGCAGAGCCGCATCCACTGCACGCGTCTGGCTGGCAATAAAGCCGATGAGTGGTGGCTCAGGCAGAGCCCCAAAGTGCTCAACCTGCCCTTCAAGGAGCACATTCGCCGTGCCGACCGCGACAATACCATCAACGTGTATCTCTCAGAAGAGTATGAAGATGTGCTGAGAGAGGGCACCTGGCAGCAGTTCTTCACAGAGAAGCCGGAGCCGTTCACACGTCCTGAGCAGAAGGAATGGATAGCCAAGAACACCGATGTGGCACTTGGCTCGGATGCCTTCTTCCCCTTTGGCGACAACATAGAGCGTGCCCACAAGAGCGGCGTGCGCTATATAGCACAGGCCGGAGGCTCTATACGCGATGACAATGTAATTGAGACATGCGACAAGTATGGCATAGCCATGGCCATGACAGGCATCAGACTGTTCCATCACTAATCGTTATGAACATACCTCACGCACCTCTTGCCGCAGGAACTTCACCCACGCTCCTGCGGCAGATGGGGCGCGAAGCCTGCCGTGACAATACGATGACGAGCCACAGACGGGATTTACAGAACCTTATATCTCATTTTTTAACCCTCTTATGTACGGATGTAGAGCTGGAATATTGAATTTAGACCCACTAAATGCCGTAATATGAGACATCAATAAGCGAACATGAGCGAAATAGACGAAATCATTGAGACGGGCATAGTCTTCAAAGGTGCCCAGAAAAACAACAACACCGGTGATGGCAAAGTAAAGACAAAGGCCAAGAAAAAGAAATACATCACCGGCGCGCATGGCTCAGGCAGCGCACGCCAAAAGGCCAAATACCGAGAGCAACGGGCCAACAGAAAGTCACAGAGGCGCAAGAAGTAGAGCGTTAGAAAATGCGTCTGCCTCCGCTCTGGCTGCTGTCTGAGCAACCTTCTTTGTGATGGCTGCATAAGCACAGGGCCCTGCCTCAGTGCCGGATGTAATATGCCGGATGCTGCGATATATCTAAAAAAAGCACCTTAAATCTTGGTTTTATAACCTATATAACTTTACCTTACGCAAAAACACCTTTAAGCAAGGCAATCAGCACAACACTGCCGCTTACTCAACAACAACTTTTCTATATGGGCTATTAGCTGGCAATCAACTTTCTGACAACAGTTATGCGAAAAAAAACTTTCTCTATCCTTATAGCCATCTTGGCAAGTGGCCTCTGCATAGGCACATGGGGGCAACCAATGGGCGGGCAGGCATCATCCTCAACAAGACCTAAAACAAAGGGGCATTACGCTCAGCGCCTGTACAAGACTCTCGAAAACAACTTCTCACATCCACACGATTCCGTCAGAACAAAGGTATGGTGGTTTCATGGCGAAACAGTTACGACGAAGGAAGGCATTGATGCCGACCTCAAGGCATTCAAGGAGAAAGGCGTAGGAGGAGTTGTCTTTTACGATCAGGTACACGGTTCCGCTGTGGGAGCATATCCTTCTATGTCAGCCATGTGGTGGGAAATGCTGAAATATGCCGCCAAGAGAGCCAAGCAGTCAGGCCTCTCTTTCGAAGTTGCGGCAAGCAATGGCTACGTTGCCGGCGGCCCCTGGATAACAGAAGACCTGGGTATGCAGCAGCTGGTCATGGCAGACACGCTGGTCACTGTGACTGGCAAGAAGCAGATAACCGTAAACTTGGGCAAATCAGCAAAAGGCTTTCATGACATAGCCACCCTCTTATTCCCCGACAGTATGCAGTATCAAGACATCTGGCTGCTGCATGGCTCACGTAAAGTGACAGACAACAAGGAGTTCACCGTGACGTATGACGCAGGTAAGAATATAGACATCTGCACCATTTCATACTGCTGCAAACCACGCGGCAAAGGGTCTATGGGCTCTATGAACATTCCGGGAAAGCCACAAGAACGTTATTTCGGGGCTGGCTACGTGGATTTGCCGCCTATAGGCAATTTGGGATACAGCAACGACGGGAAGGTCTGGACTTCGGCAACCCCATTGCAAGGCATAGAAAACGTTATTGGTTACAAGTCTAAGGAGCGCACCATCAACTTTCCGAAAGTGTCTGGACGCTACTTCCGAGTGAGACTCCATGACTGGCTAGACCCCGGCAAGGCCTTTCCGCAACTAGAAATTAGCGACCTGCGCATTGGCAGCAGAGACAAGATAAACAACTGGGAAGTGAAGAGCGGAATGCGTACAGAAGTAGAATATCCTCATCACGATGGATATGAAGCTGGCAAATTAAGCAGCCGTGCCATTACCAACATCTCAGACAAGATGCAAGCAGACGGCACCCTCACCCTGACATTGGAGCCAGGCACATGGCACATCATGCGCTTTGGTCATGTGCCCACCGGAGCAAAAACCAAGCATGGCAGGGCAAACCTCTTGGGGCTGGAAGCTGATGTCATGTCGGCCAAAGCGGCAAAGACACAGTATGCCCATTACTTTAAGGCCATCTGCGACACGCTTTCAGCCATTGGCTGCAAGCCAACAGGCATGGTAATGGACAGCCATGAGGCTGGCATAGCCAACTGGACGAGCGGTTTTGAGAAAGCATTCAGCAAACTGAATGGTTATGACATCATCCCCCTGCTTCCTATGTTGAAAGGATATATTATAGACAGCAGGGGAAAGACGGAGAAAACACTGCTGGACTTTCGCCAGACAATAGCGCACCTGATACGTAACGAGTTTTATGGGACATTCGAAAAGCTGTGCAGGCAAGACGGCATAACATTCACCAGCCAGGCCATGCTCAATATAGATAATGACAATATTGCCAGCAGGGGAATATGCGATAAACCGCAAGGCGAGTTTTGGACTTACCAGAAAAACGGCAATTATGATTGCCTGGACGCCAGCTCGGCAGCTCATCTCTACGGGCATAACGTAGCCTCAGCCGAAGCCTTTACCGATACTCCTTATGAAGCCACATGGCAAGAGCTGCTGCGCATAGCCAATCTGGCATACTGTAGGGGCATAAACGAGTTTGTGGTATGTGCTTCCTCTTATCAGCCATGGCTCACACACAAGTATGACGATGCCAACAGCAAGCATCCGTATGTCTTCCATCGATTTCATCCTAATTGGAAAACGGTGGGGCCTTTCTGGGAATATCAGGCAAGATGCTCACAAATGTTGCAGACGGGAAAGCCGGTGGTAGACCTCTGTGTATATATTGGCGAGGACCCTCCACAAAAGACTATGGCTTATAAATTACCGGAAATTCCAGAAGGTTATAACTTTGATGTCTGCACATATCATGCACTGGCCACCCGTCTTTATGCAAAACAGGGTGAGCTGGCAACTGATGCGGGCATGACTTACAAAGCTCTTATCGTGCAAGACCGTACCTTTCTGTCTGATAAAGCTATTTCTAAAATAAAATGTTTTGAAAGAGCCGGCGTGCCTGTAATATGGTGCAACAAAGGCCAAGATGTGGGCGAGGAGCTTGCCAAGAGAAACATCCGGCCCGACATAACCCTTAGAAGTGCCAACCTGCCTGATGACAAGACATGCTTTTTTCATCGTACTGTGAAGGGAGCCGACATCTATTTTGTTTACAACCACAGCAATCACAATTTCTGTCAAGACGTAAAACTGCGGTCAAACTTCACACATGCAGAGCTTTGGAATCCCTACACAAAAGCTAAAAAAGATGCCGCACTGACACGAAACAAGAGTGTGAAGCTGCGCATGAAACCCTATGAGAGCGTCTTTCTTGTGCTGACCCAAAAAACAAAATAGGCACTTTTGAAGCTCAAAATAGGCACTTTCAGAAAGCAAAACAGGCACTTTCAGAAAGCAAAAGCATGGGTTTTAGGGAAGCCGATAAATGCTTGGCAAAAGCCGAACTAAAATTCATGCAAGCAACTTTTCAGAATGTAGTGATGGCTTTTCCCGATTTTTTTATTAGCTTTGCGATGACATTAAAGAAGAACAGTGGCCTAAATCTATCGATATGAAGAAGTTACAACCTGCCGAATGGAATCAGTTCTACCTGAAAGACGTGTCGTTTGTCAACCTCATGATGCGCCGTATATATAATGTACTCATCGTGGCAAACCCCTACGATGCCTTTATGCTGGAAGACGACGGGCGCGTGGAGGAGAAGATATATAATGAGTATATGAGTCTGGGGCTGCGCTACCCGCCCATGTTCATACAGGTGTCTACCACAGAGGAAGCCGAGGCCGTGCTCAAGACAACAAGCATAGACCTGGTGATTTGCATGCCGGGCAATGCCGACAACGACGCCTTCGACGTGGCGAGAGCCGTGAAGGCGAAGTTTCCTGACATTCATTGCGTGGTGCTGACGCCTTTCAGCCATGGCATAACCAAGCGCATGGAGCACGAGGACCTGAGCATCTTCGACTACGTATTCTGCTGGCTGGGCAACACCAACCTCATTCTTTCCATCATCAAACTGCTTGAAGACCGCATGAACTTGGAGCACGACATTCTGGAAGGAGGCGTGCAAATGATTCTGCTGGTAGAAGATTCCATACGCTTCTATTCATCCATTCTGCCCAGCCTCTACAGCTTCATACTCAAGCAAAGCCTCAACTTCTCTACCGAAGCTCTCAACCAGCATGCCGCCACCATGCGCATGAGGGGCCGCCCCAAGGTGGTACTGGCACGCACCTATCAGGAGGCATGGGCCTTGTATGAGCAGTTCAAGCAAAACTGTCTGGGTGTTATCTCCGACGCACGCTTCCCCCTGACGCCCGCAATAGGCAACGGACAACCCTCACCCTTGGGCGACTATTGTCAGTTCAAAGATCCGCGGGCCGGGCTGAAACTGCTCAGGGCTATACGCAAGGAAGACGAATATGTGCCGCTCATACTCGACAGCAGCGAGACAGCCAACCGTGCCTTGGCCGAGAAAGAGGGCTTTCGCTTTGTTGACAAGCACTCAAAGACCATGACCCGCGACCTGCGCAAGTTGCTGGAAGAGCACATGGGCTTTGGCGACTTCATCTTCCGCGACCCACATACCCACGCACCCGTGATGCGTATACACAACCTGAAGGAGCTGCAAGACAACATCTTCAACATACCCAACGACTCTATGCTCTACCACGTGTCGCGCAACCACGTGAGCAGATGGCTCTCGGCACGAGCCATATTCCCCGTGTCGGCCTTTCTGAAGAACGTTACATGGCACAAACTGCAGGATGTAGACATGCACCGGCACATCATCTTCGACGCCATCGTGAAGTATAGGGAGATGAAAAACCAGGGCGTTGTGGCAGTGTTCGACCGTCACCGCTACGACGAGTATGCCCACTTTGCGCGCATAGGCGAAGGCTCGCTGGGCGGCAAAGGGCGCGGCCTGGCCTTTCTGGACAATATCATCAAACGGCATCCCGACTTCAACAGCTATGACAACGCCACCGTACAGATACCCAAGACAGTGGTGCTGTGCACCGACATCTTTGATGAGTTTATGGACAAGAACAACCTTTATCAGATAGCTCTGAGTGATGCCAGCGACGAAGACATACTGGCCGCCTTTATGAAGGCACAGTTGCCCGACTCGCTCATAGCCGACTTCTTTGCCTTCTTTGATGCCACCCACAGTCCTATAGCCGTGCGATCGAGCTCGCTTCTGGAGGACAGCCACTACCAACCCTTTGCCGGTATCTACTCTACCTACATGATACCCTGCCTCGACGACAGGTATGAGATGCTGCGCATGCTGGCCTGCGCCATCAAAGGCGTGTATGCCTCGGTGTATTATAAGGCCTCGAAGGCCTACATGACGGCCACGAGCAACGTGATAGACCAGGAAAAGATGGCCGTGATATTGCAACAGGTGGTGGGCAAACAGCACGGCACACGCTTCTACCCCACCCTGAGCGGCGTGGTGAGGTCGCTCAACTTCTATCCTGTAGGCAATGAAAAGACAGAAGAAGGAGTAGCATCCCTTGCTCTGGGACTGGGAAAATATATCGTAGACGGTGGGCAGACGCTACGCATATCGCCCTATCATCCCACACAAGTGATGCAACTGAGCGAAACGGCTGCGGCACTCAGACAGACACAAACCAGCTTCTATGCGCTCGACATGCAGCATGTAGGTGAAGACTTCAAGGTAGACGACGGCTTCAATCTGCTGAAGTTGCGCGTGAAGGAAGCCGAGGCCGACGGCTCACTAAGGTTCATAGCCTCAACATACGACCTATATGATGACGTGATACGCGACGGCGTATATGACGGCGGACGGAAGATCATATCGTTCTGCGGTGTTCTCAAGCACGGGCTCTTTCCCCTTCCAGAGCTGCTACAAAAGACGATGACCTACGGAGCCAATGCCATGCGCCGACCCGTAGAGATAGAACTGGCCTGCGACCTTGAACCTGCCGAGGGCGGAAAATGCCGGGGCGAGCTTTTCTTACTGCAAATACGACCCATCGTAGATGCCAAGCAGGTGGTTACGGTAGACGTAGACAAGATACCTGACAAGGAGTGCCTGCTGCGCTCTTCGATGTCGCTGGGCCACGGCATAAGCGACGATGTAACCGATGTGGTGTATGTTAAGACAGACGAAAACTACAGCGCGGCGCACAACCGGGAAGTGGCCAACGAGATAGAAAGCGTGAACCAGTTGTTCTTAAAGGCCGGCCGCAACTACATACTCATCGGCCCCGGCAGATGGGGATCGAGCGACCCGTGGCTCGGAATACCCGTTAAGTGGCCCGCCATAAGCGCAGCCCGGGTCATCGTAGAGCAGGGGCTGGCCAACTATAGAGTAGACCCCAGTCAGGGAACCCATTTCTTCCAGAACCTCACATCCTTCGGCGTGGGCTATCTCACCATCAACACCTATCGGCACGAAGGCATCCTGAGAAAAGACATACTGGACAGTATGCCCGCCATAAGCGAGACGGAGCACATACGGCACGTGCGCTTTGACAAGCCCCTGAGGGTGATGCTTGATGGCACAAAGCAGAAAGGGGCAGTGCTACTGCCACAAGACCGTGAGGAGCCCATTTGCGGGCTGACGGCCAAAAGAGTGTAAATAATGATTAAATCAGGAGCGTCGGGTGTCTGAATATGGGTTTTATTGGCTACCTTTGACAACATGGAAAGAAAGGAACTTGAAAAATATTACCAAGCCCAAGCCGATGACATGGCCGGTGAGGTGGCCGAAAGACGCAGGCTGGGCCTGCCTTATGCCACAGGCGAAATCATCAGCTTTGTGGCTGCCTTTACATGTTTTGCCATCAGTGTGGTGCATAACATGCAGGGAGCTTGGCTCATCGCTGCTCTGGCCTGCCTGGTGTTGTACATCTATCTGCGCAACAAGGACGGCAAGAACACAAAACTGATAAGACATTTTGAAGATCTTGAGCAAGTGTACAGGCACGAGCTGTGTTATCTGAAAGGCGACTTCACGCCCTTTGACGACGGCAGTCAATTTGTGAATCCTGCCCATCCCTTTTCATTCGACATGGACATCTTCGGCCCCGAGTCGCTCTTTCAGCGCATCAACCGCACCGTGACAAGCGGCGGAAGAGCGCGTCTGGCAGAGATTCTGTCGTCGCTCAACTACGATGCAGAGCGAAGCGAGGCTCTGACAGAATGGACTTCAGACGAGAAAGCCATGGCGGCTTTCAAGGCAATAGGGCAAGGCGGCACGTTGCACACCGAACAACTTATGGCCGGACTGAAGGAAGCTGAATCGGTGAGTATGCCGGCCTACGTGAGCAGCAAGCTGTTTATGCCGGCAATATGGTTGCTTCGACTCTCTTTGCTGGCAGCCTTTGCACTGGCAGCTTGCAATATGGTGAGCTGGAATCTGCCCATCTGGTGGCTCATTCTGCAGTTTTTCATCGTTTACCTGCTTTCCAACAACCCTCTGAAGAAACTCTCTTCGGCCCTCACCCAGCTCGCTCATGAAGCAGAGAGTTATGCCGAGACGCTCAGAGTGGTGGAAAAAATGCATTTTGAAGCACCCGAGAACCAGCGCCTGCAGGCAACGCTGCAACGCTCAGCAACCTTCTTCAGGCAGCTCAGCACATTGCTGCACGACCTTGACAAACGCGGAAACATACTTGGCATCTTTGTCCTTGACGCTTTAGGACTGAGAGACCTGGTGCTGATGCACAATGTCTGGCGGTGGAAACAGGCATATCGGGGCATGACCCATGAGTGGATAGAAGCTCTCAGCGAGGCCGACGCACTGGTGTCTATGGCCACTTTCCGCCTCAACGAGCCGGAAGCCCGACAGGCCAACGTAGTGGAGTCAGACCGCCTTGTGTATGATGGCAAGGGCCTCTGGCATCCTTTTCTCGGAGCACGAGCCGTGCGCAACGACTTCAAGCTGGCCGAACGGCATTACTATATCATCACGGGCGCCAACATGGCAGGCAAGAGCACCTTCCTGCGCACGCTGGGCATCAACTATATTCTGGCCATCAACGGCCTGCCGGTGTTTGCCGATGAGCTCACGGTGTCACGCTTCAGCCTCTTCACAAGTATGCGAACAAGCGACTCGCTCACCCAAGGCATCTCCTACTTCGATGCCGAGCTGCTCAGGCTGGAGCAGCTGCTGGACTTCTGCAAGCAACACGCTCCGGTGCTCATCATCCTAGACGAGATACTGAAAGGCACCAACTCGGCCGATAAGCTCAACGGCTCGCGCCTCTTCCTGGAGCATGTCTATCACCAAAACGTGACGGGAGTGATAGCTACCCACGACCTTGAGCTGAGCAAGATGGCCGACAAATATCCTGACAGAATACACAACTATTGCTTTGAGATAGCCCTGGCCGACGACGTAACCTATTCATATAAGATTGCGCCGGGCACATCCCATAACCAAAACGCCACCTTCCTGCTCAAGCAAATGCTGCAGAGAAGCACGCTCGCAGAGGAATAATAGGCAGAGATAATAATAAATTCTCAATAAATGCGTTATAAAATCATCAAATTACAACTTTAATAAAGAAGCTATGAAAAAGTATTTAGCAGAAATGATTGGCACTATGGTGCTGACGTTAATGGGTTGCGGCGCTGCCGTGAGTTTAGGATGTGACAATGCCGATGCGGCATCTGTAGTGGGTACGGCCATGGCATTCGGTCTTTCCGTAGTGGCTATGGCGTATGCCATAGGCGGTATATCGGGATGCCACATCAATCCGGCCATCACATTGGGCGTGTTGCTCAGTGGCCGCATGAGTACAAAAGACGCCGTGGGCTATTGGATAGGCCAGGTGGCCGGTGGCATTCTTGGCGCTGCCATTCTATACCTTATTACTACAAGTGCGGGCATAGACAGTACGCTGGGTGCCAACGACCTGCAAGTGGTAAACGGCAATACGGTTACCGCATGGGGTGGATTCCTCGCAGAGACTTTCTTTACCTGCGTGTTCGTGCTGGTGGTTTTGGGCGCCACATCTAAGACAAACGGTGCTACAAACAACTTTGCCGGACTGGCTATAGGCTTGTCACTCATTCTTGTTCACCTGGCTTGCATACGCTATACGGGCACCTCGGTTAACCCGGCACGCTCCATCGGACCTGCTCTCTTCGTTGGTGGCACGGCACTCTCCAATCTGTGGATATTCATTGTAGCGCCCTTGCTGGGTGGTTCTATTGCTGCTCTTGTATGGCGCTTCATAGATGTTGAGTCTGAGAAAGCTTAACGCTCAGCTCATCCTATAGACCTAAAAGCATGGCTTTTTGACAAAGGCTCTTTTGCTAACTGCGTTTGTCAAAAAGCTTATTTTGCAAATTGACATATCTTAAAAAATGATTTTTTAACCCTAATGAAACAATAAATAGTCCTTATTAACTTTGCTAAAAGGAAAGAAAGCACTATATTTGCAAATGTATTCATTAAGAATTCAATACTCATAATTATAATAACTAACAACTATGGTAGATTACAAGAAATTAGGATTGGTTAATACCCGCGAGATGTTCAAGAGGGCTATTAACGGCGGCTGGGCTGTTCCAGCATTCAACTTCAACAACCTTGAGCAGCTGCAGGCTATTATCACGGCTTCATCTGAACTGAAGTCGCCGGTTATCCTGCAAGTTTCAAAGGGCGCTCGCAACTATGCCAACCCTATTCTCCTTCGTTATATGGCAGAAGGCGCAGTAGAATATGCCAAGTCTTTGGGATGCAACCATCCTGAAATCGTGCTCCATCTGGACCACGGAGACTCTTTCGAGCTCGTTAAGAGCTGCGTTGACATGGGCTTCTCATCTGTTATGATCGACGGTTCGAGCAAACCGTATGAGGAGAACATCGAGTTGACAAGAAAGTGCGTTGAATATGCACATCAGTATGATGTTACCGTAGAGGCTGAGCTGGGCGTGCTCGCAGGCGTAGAGGACGAGGTTCAGGCTGAGGAATCACACTATACAAAGCCTGAGGAAGTGATTGACTTCTCACAGCGTTCAGGCTGCGACTCACTGGCTATCTCTATAGGAACCTCTCACGGTGCCTATAAGTTCAAGCCCGAGCAGTGCACACGCGACCCGAAGACGGGCAGGCTGGTTCCTCCACCATTGGCATTCGACGTGCTGGCAGAGATTGAGAAGAAGCTTCCGGGCTTCCCCATCGTGCTGCACGGCTCATCTTCTGTTCCTCAGAAGTATGTTGACATCATCAATCAATACGGTGGCAAGCTGCCTGATGCCGTTGGTATACCCGAGGAGCAGCTCCGCAGGGCTGCCAAGAGCGCCGTTTGCAAGATTAACATCGACTCTGACTCTCGTCTGGCTTACACTGCTGGCGTACGTGAGACATTGGCTCTGCATCCTGAATACTTCGACCCACGTCAGTATGGCAAGGTAGCTCGCGCTTACATGGAGGAGATGTACAAGCACAAGATTACGGATGTGCTTGGCTCTGACAACAAGTTGGCTCAGCTCGACTAATGATTATTCCATAACAGAAATAACATGATGAAAGGGCAAGTGGCATGGTTTGAAATGCCCACTTGCCTTTTCTTTTTGAACCTATAAGATGAAAAGAATATTGCCTGTCATTGCCTTACTGTCTCTTACCGCACTAGGAGCCTCGGCACAAGAGGTGAAGAAAGACAAGTATGACACGAAGATTACCGTTTACGACTTAAACAAAACGGGTGAAGGAGAGCCCAGGGTAGACCGCCAATATCACGTAGACAGCGTGAAGGCTACACCTACCGTCAACATACTCTTCTCGCAAGAAGGTACCGACAGCCTCAGGCTAGAGGCCGATGTGCCTCTAGACAGCGTTGTGGTGAAGAATATGTCGGATGGCCAATCCTTCAAGATGGATCTAGGAAAAGCAACCCGCCCTGTGATAGACTTGCGCAAGCTGCCCCAGGGGCAACTCACACTTGACGTCTATGCAACCAATGGCGCGGTGAGCAGCGTGACGCTCGACAATTAAGGCAGAGGCCTTTAATCGTCGAGCAACATATAGGCCTTGGGCAGATAGTCGATGATGTCGCTCGCTATGAGGCTCTCTTTGCCCTTTTCGCGTGCGGCAAGATCGCCTGCCAAGCCATGCAGATACATGCCCAACACACAGGCCTTGCCCTCTGAATAGCCGCGGGCCAGCAAGCCGGTGATGATACCCGTGAGCACATCTCCGCACCCTGCCGTGGCCATTCCGCTATTGCCTGTAGAGTTGAATATCACCCTTCCGCTGGGCAAGCAGAGTGCCGTGTAGTGACCTTTGAGTATGATATAGGCCTGCAGATGCTCTGCCATGATCTGCGCTTTGTGCAGCCTCTCATAGTCGCCAGACGATATATTGCCGGCCAGACGGTCGAACTCACGGGGATGAGGGGTCATAATGATGTTCTTAGGCAGCTGTTGCATCCATGCCCTATGGTCGGCAAGGATATTCAAGGCGTCGGCATCCACCACGATGGGGCATTGCGTACGGCGCAGCTGAGAGATGAGCGCAATGGCCGTTTCCTCTCTCCGGCCCAGTCCGGGGCCTACGCCGATAGCGTCAAAGTCTTCTGTTTCTACTGGTTCAGAGAAATATTCGTTCTCCGGATCCATCTGCATGACAGCCTCAGGAACGGCCATCTGCATGATGTCGTAGTTGCGCAGAGGCGTGTGAATAGTTACCTTGCCCACGCCGGAGCGCATACACGCCCTCGAAGAAAGGATGGCCGCGCCCGACATGCCATAACTGCCTGCTATGATAAGGGCGTTGCCCATCGTGCCTTTGTGGGCGAAGTCGGGGCGCGGACGTATCAGGCTGCGCACGTCACTCTCCTCAACAATGGTGTAGAGAGCGTCGGTTTTCTGAATAAACTCCTGACTAAGCCGAATGTCTAATATGCGTAGTTTGCCAATAAATTCCTGATTGTCGGCAAACATAAAAGCCAACTTCTTTTGCTGAAGCGTGAGTGTGAGGTCGGCATGAATAATGTTTGCCTTCACGTTGAAGGTGTTATTCTCAGCCATCAGTCCTGAAGGCAGGTCGATGCTCACCACCTTTGAGGGCGACTGGTTGATGTATTTCACCAGCGAGGCAAATCCTCCCGTGAGCGGTTTGTTAAGCCCTGAGCCGAAGAGACCGTCAACAACCAGCGTGCGCTCAGTGAGAGCAGGCGGGTCGAACTGCACGTTCACCTCGTTAAAGTTCTTCACACGCTTGGCATCCAACAGCCTTTGGCGGTTGACGGAGCAGTCAGCCGACAGGTTCTTGTTGATGTTAAACAAGTAAACACTCACGTCATAAGCCTGCTCGGCCAGCATTCTGGCAACGGCCAAGGCGTCGCCTCCATTGTTACCCGGGCCGGCAAACACCACTATAGGCGTTTGGTTAGTCCATTGCTCTGTGATGGCTTCTGTGATGGCTTTGGCCGATCTTTCCATCAAGTCAATAGATTTGACAGGCTCATGTTCTATCGTATATTTGTCAAGCTCATGTATCTGAGCACTTGTGAAAATCTTCATATCAAGCGCAAAAATACAAAATTAATACATATCATGGTAGCATGTTTGGCATATTTTTAGTAATTTTGCGCAAAATAACGAATTAAAAGCTATCATGAGTAGAGTAACCGTAAAGGACAAAACGTTCGAAACCTCCATTCCCGAACGCGACATCCTGAAGAATATTCAAAAAGTTGCCGACCGGCTCAACGCTGATATGGCAGGTAAGAACCCTTTGTTTCTGGCCGTTCTGAACGGCTCCTTCATCTTTGCGGCCGACCTGATGCGCATGCTAACCATTCCCTGCGAGATTAGCTTTGTGAAGCTTGCGTCTTATGCCGGCACATCCTCAACAGGCAAGGTGAAGGAACTTGTTGGCATCAACACCGACCTCAAGGGTCGCACAGTAATCATCTTGGAAGACATTGTAGAGACGGGCAAGACCATGGCGCACATGCTAGCGCAGCTCAGAAAGCAAAATCCGGCCTCTATACATGTGTGCACGCTCCTGCTCAAGCCCGAAAAGCTGCAGGAAGACGTCGACATAGAGTATGTCGCCATGAAGATTCCAAACGACTTTATTCTGGGTTACGGGCTCGATTACGACCAGCAGGGGCGCAATCTGAGAGACATCTATACGCTGGTAAGCGAATAACTTTTTCTAAATATACAACATGAAGAATATTGTTATCTTTGGTGCTCCGGGTGCAGGAAAAGGCACTCAGAGCGACAAAATGATTGAGAAGTACGGGCTGGGGCATATTTCCACGGGCGATGTGCTGCGCAATGAGATTAAGAAAGGCACCGAGCTGGGAAAGACTGCCAAGGCATTTATAGACCAGGGGCAGCTCATCCCCGACGACCTGATGGTGAACATCCTGGCCAGTGTGTACGATTCGTTCGGTAAAGACCATAAGGGTGTTATCTTCGATGGCTTTCCGCGCACTATTCCCCAGGCCGAGGCATTGAAGAAGATGCTCGCTGAGAGAGGCCATAAGATAGCCGCCATGATAGAGTTGAGCGTACCCGAAGACGAGCTGATGAAGCGTCTCTTGCTGAGAGGCAAGCAGAGTGGCCGCTCTGACGACAACGAAGAGACCATCAAGAAGCGCCTCAACGTTTATCACAATCAGACAGCTCCCCTCATCGACTGGTATGAGAAGGAGAACATCCATCATCACGTAGAAGGCTTAGGCACTGTTGATGAGATTTTCAACCGCATCTGCGATATCATCGACACCCTTTAAGTCATCATGCGTGGAGCCTGACAAAGCCGGCTCCACGCATCGTTCCTTTTGCTTTTTCATCACGCTGCCATGCTTTGGGGCAGCCACATCCAATGATTATATATGAGCTCAAACTTTGTAGATTACGTTAAGATATACTGCCGCTCGGGCAAGGGTGGCAGAGGCTCCATGCACCTTCGCCACGTGAAGTACAACCCCAACGGAGGCCCTGACGGCGGCGACGGCGGCAAGGGAGGAAGCATATACCTCAGGGGAAACCACAACTACTGGACCTTGCTGCACCTTAAATATCAGAGGCACATATATGCCGAGCACGGCGGAAACGGCGGGCGCGACAAATGTCACGGCACCGACGGCAAGGATGTGTACATCGACGTGCCCTGCGGCACGGTGGTCTACAATGCCGAGACGGGCAAGTACATCTGCGACGTTACCTACGACGGCCAGACCGTGCTGCTACTCAAAGGCGGCAGAGGAGGCCTGGGCAACTTCCAGTTTCGCACCTCCACCAACCAGGCGCCGCGCTTCGCCCAACCCGGAGAGCCCATGCAGGAGATGACCATCATCCTTGAGCTCAAGCTGCTGGCCGACGTTGGCCTGGTGGGATTTCCCAACGCGGGCAAGTCTACGCTGCTCTCGGCCGTGTCGAGCGCACGGCCCAAGATAGCCAACTATCCCTTCACAACGATGGAACCTTCGCTGGGCATCGTGCCTTATCACGACAACAAGTCGTTTGTCATGGCCGACATACCGGGCATCATAGAGGGTGCCAGCGAGGGCAAGGGGCTCGGACTGCGCTTTCTGAGGCACATAGAGCGCAACTCTATGCTGCTCTTCATGGTGCCGGGCGACACGGATGACATCAGAAAAGAATATGAGATACTGCTCAACGAGCTGAAGAAGTTCAACCCCGAGATGCTCGACAAGCACCGCGTGCTGGCCATTACAAAATGCGATTTGCTCGACGATGAGCTGATAGACATGCTGCGCGACACGCTGCCCACCGACTTGCCCGTGGTGTTTATATCGTCTGTGACGGGTAAGGGCATCAACGAGCTGAAGGATGTGCTGTGGAGAGAGCTCAACGCAGAGAGCAACAAGCTGCAGGAGATTACGGCTGAAGACACTTTGGTGCACCGCGACAAAGACGTGAGGAGCCTGGCTCAGGAAATAGAAGACGAGGGCGTTGGCACCGACGACGTGCCTGAAGATGAGCCTGAAGATGATGTAGAAGACTTAGAAGACTTTGAGTACATCGATGAGTGAGCCATTCTTACACAACTATTTATTCTCCGCGCGCATGAGAGCGTTTAGCACCACGCGCCAGGGAGGAGTGAGCAAAGGCCGTTATGCCTCGTTCAACATCAACCCTTATTGCGGAGACAATGCTGCTGACGTGTCAGCCAACAGGGCCTTGCTGGCCGGAGCGCTGGGCATAAGCACCGAATGCATCGTGCTACCGCACCAAACGCACGGCACGGCATCTGCCGTCATAACGCCCCAATTCTTCACACTCAGCCCCCAAGCCAGGCAGCAACAGCTTGAGGGTATAGACGCTCTGCTCACCGATATGCACGATGTGTGCATCGGCGTATCTACTGCCGACTGCATACCCGTGTTGCTATACGATGAAGAGCATCATGCCACAGCCGCCATACATGCCGGATGGCGGGGCACTGTGGCACGCATTGTGCAGCACACAGCCAGCCGCATGCAACAGCTCTACGGCACCGACATGTCACTGCTCAGGGCCGTGATAGGCCCGGGCATATCGCTCGAAAGCTTCGAAGTGGGCAACGAAGTGTATGATGCCTTTAGCTCAGAGCACTTCGACATGAACCTATTGGCACGCCGCTACCCGGCCATGCACCCCGCCGGCGCCACACAGCAGAAGTGGCACATCAACCTGCCGCTATGCAATCAGCTGCAGCTGGAGCAACTGGGCGTACCTGCCTGCAACATCTTCCAGTCAGACATTTGCACCTATGCCCATGCCGACACCTTCTTTTCTGCCCGACGCTTAGGCCTTAATTCCGGCAGAATATACACAGGCATCATGCTCATGAAGGGCTGAGAGAGTCCCTCACTTCTTGCGTAAAGCCCAGAAAGCCACGGCACTGGCAGCCGCCACATTGAGCGAGTCTACGCCGTGAGCCATGGGTATCTTCACCACATAGTCGGCTGCATGCACCACCTTCAGCGGTAGCCCGTCGCCTTCCGTGCCCATGATGATGGCCAGTCGCGGCTCAGCCAGCAGACGCTCATCGTCCAGCCCCACGCTATCGTCGGTCAGAGCCATGGCCGCCGTCTTGAAGCCCAAGGCCTTCAGCTCTTCCACGCCGTCGGTCCAAGCCCACGGCACCAGGAACACATTGCCCATCGATACCCTGATGGCCCGGCGATTAAGCGGATCGCACGAGTCGCGAGTAAGCAGCACAGCGTCTATGCCCAATGCTGCCGCACTGCGAAAGATGGCACCAATATTGGTGGTATCCACCACATTGTCTATCACCACCACCCTACTCGCACCCTTGCACACAGCCTCGGCCGATGGCTGAGCAGGCCTTCTGAAGGCACACAGCACACCACGGGTGAGCTTATAGCCCGTGAGCCGGGCCAGCACGTCACGCGCTCCGGTGTACACGGTAAAGTTGTCAGCCACCTTACCCTCCTGCCGCATGTGCTCTATGATGTCCAACAACTCGCGCGCGTCGCCCTCTATATGTCTGCGTTCGCACAACAGTTTTACGGGCACATATCCTGCCCGCAAAGCCACAAGAATCACCTTGGGGCTCTCGGCAATGAAGAGCGCCTCTTCAGGATGCAGCCTATTGCGCAGCTGAGCCTCAGTAAGCCGGCTGAAAACGCTCACCCGCTCATCGTCTGCAGAAGATATCTCTATAACTTTCATCTCGTTTCTGTTTTCCATGCAAAGGTAGTGAAAAGCGCCGAATGCAGCAAGCAAGTATGCCAAATGGCCTTTCTTACTCTTCAAAAAAGTCAGACTTAATTTTTAGCAAAAAAACTAAATAATTACTTGTTTAATGTACATTAAATTGCAAATACAAAATATTTTTTATTAATTTGCACCTTATAAGCTCCTTGTAAAGCAGGCCTGAAAGAGCAAAATGTCATAAACGTGACAAAAAAATATTGATTTTTATTTGGTCGGTTGAGGTTTTTTGGATATATTTGCGGTGTGAAATAACAATTTGACACTAATAACATAAACAATTTAAACCTTATACTACTATGGAAGTCAACAAGATTATGCAGGCCTTGGAGCAGAAGCATCCGGGCGAGTCAGAGTACTTACAGGCTGTGAAAGAAGTTCTCATCTCTATTCAGGATGTCTACAATCAGCATCCGGAGTTTGAGAAAGCCAAGATTGTTGAGCGCATCGTAGAGCCCGAGCGCGTGCATGAGTTCCGCGTGCCATGGGTAGACGACAACGGCGAGGTACAGGTGAACATCGGCTACCGCGTGCAGTTCAACAGCGCCATAGGCCCGTACAAGGGCGGACTGAGGTTCCACCCCTCCGTCAACCTGTCTATCATGAAGTTCCTGGGCTTTGAGCAGACCTTCAAGAACGCCCTCACCACGCTGCCCATGGGTGGCTGCAAGGGTGGCTCCGACTTTGCCCCGCGTGGCAAGAGCGATGCCGAAATCATGCGTTTCTGCCAGGCTTTCATGGACGAGCTTTACAGATATATAGGTCCTAACGAGGATGTTCCGGCAGGCGACATCGGCGTGGGCGGACGTGAGATAGGCTATCTCTTCGGCGAGTATAAGAAGCTCACGCACCGCTATGAGGGAGTGCTCACCGGCAAAGGCATAGAATGGGGAGGCAGCATCCTGCGCCCCGAGGCCACAGGTTATGGCGCGCTCTACTTTGTTCAGCACATGATGCAAAGCCACGGCCTCGACCTCAAAGGCAAGACAGTAGCCATATCAGGCTTCGGCAACGTGGCATGGGGAGCCGCCAAGAAGGCCAACCAGTTAGGTGCCAAAGTCATCACGCTGAGCGGACCCGACGGATATATATACGACCCCGAAGGCATCAGCGGCGAGAAAGTGGAATATATGCTTGAGCTCAGAGCCACGGGCAACGACGTTTGCCAGCCTTATGCCGAGCAATATCCCGAGGCTACGTTCTTTGCAGGCAAGAAGCCATGGGAGCAGAAGGCCGATGTTTATCTGACATGTGCTACACAAAACGAGCTGAACGGCCAAGACGCCGACCGCATACTGGCTTATCACCCACTCTGCGTGGCTGAGGTGAGCAACATGGGCTGCACCACAGAGGCCGTAGAAAAGTTTGTTGCCGCGCACCAGCTCTTCGCCCCCGGCAAGGCCGTAAACGCAGGCGGCGTGGCCACATCAGGCCTTGAGATGACGCAAAACTCCATGCGTCTGCACTGGAGCAAGGACGAGGTAGACCAGAAGCTGCACTACATCATGAGCTCTATACATGAGCAGTGCGTGAAGTATGGCAAGCAGCCCGACGGCTACGTAGACTATGTGAAGGGCGCCAACATTGCCGGCTTCATGAAAGTGGCCAAGGCCATGCTCGCTCAGGGCATTGTTTAACATGCCCCTCCCACTTACGGAAGGGGCAACGGAGGGCCGCGAAAGCCGCCAAGCCCCCCTTCCGCAAGACAGAAACAGAATGAAAGAAACAATTAAACTATTCACAGTAGCGATACTGTTCTTATTGAGCCTTACCCCCGGACGCGCGCAAACGGCCAGGGGCAAGGCTTCTTATTATAGTGACGCACTGCACGGACGGCGCATGAGCAACGGCGAACGCTACAACAGAGACAGCATGGTGTGCGCCCATAAAACTTATCCGCTGGGCACATTGCTCAAGGTAACCAACGTTAGCAACAACCTCTCCGTAGTGGTGAAGGTGGCCGACAGAGGACCCTACGGGCATGGCAGAATGATAGACCTGAGCAAGGCGGCCGCACGCAAGATAGGACTGCTGGGCAGCGGCGTGGCTCTCGTCATGGTGCAACGCTATGAGGAAGAAACCAAGCCGCCTTACATGGAGAAGGAACGCCCCGAGATAGAATATGAAATGGCCGGAGTGGCATACGACTTCATGCCCGGATGGGAAGACGTGCCCGAAGCCACACAGGGCAAGATAAAGAAGGTGCAAAGAAAGACACGCCCGCACCACACTGCGGCCAAGGCCCAGCAGCGCAGCCAGAGCAGCGAGCCAACCCACGCCGGCAATGCACATGCCAAGAAAGCAGCACCAGCCAACACACAGAAGGCACAAAGCCCCGCACAGCACAACACGCAAAAAGAAACACAGAAAAAGCGCAGCAGCTCTTCCTGGCGCAACTTCTTCAAGAAACTGCGCGACTGGGGCGAGAATATCTTCGACTGACATCAGCTGTCCAAAACAACGCATACGTAACAGAAACCGCCTCAGCCACAACCGAAGACGACGCCTACATGTTTGCTATTGACGACATATCCTACCGCACCGGCACACCCGCGCCCATAGGCTATAACATCTACGACGAGAGCGGAAAGTTCTTGGGCTCGTTCGACGCTAATGGAACGTTCACCAAGCAGCCGGACCGGCAAGAGCCCGCCGAATCTGGCAAGGACAGCAACGCAAAGTACTATCTCAGCTACAGCACGCAGAATAACAAAAGCTAAAGAAAACTGAATTAATGTTATACGACAAGGAAAGACGGAATAATCTTCTTACATTTGCATAGAAAAGATAAGCTGAAAGCAGGCAAGCCAATAGCCGGCTTGCACTTTTTATTATACACATAATACATAATCAGGACAATGACAACAGAAAATTCTAAACTTAAGATTGCGTTCTTCGATGCCAAAAGCTATGACAGGAAGATGTTTGATGAGATAAACAAACAGTTCGGATTCGACATCCACTATTATAAAGAGCGGCTGAGCATCAACAGCATGTCGCTGGCTCACGACTCACTGGCCGTCTGCATCTTCGTAAACGCCGAGTGCGACAGAACCGTGCTGCAGCAGCTCAGCCAATATGGCGTGAAGGTGGTAGCCCTGCGCTGCGCCGGATTCAACAACGTAGACCTCAAGGCAGCCCGCGAGCTGGGCATCCGCGTGGTGCGCGTGCCCGCCTACTCGCCTCATGCCATAGCCGAATATGCCATGGCCCTGATGCTCTGCCTCAACCGCAAGATATACCGTTCGGTGTCACGTACACGCGAGGGAAACTTCAAGCTCAACGGGCTGCTGGGCTTCGACATGTACGGCAAGACAGTGGGCGTCATCGGCCTGGGGCGCATAGCACGCGTATTGGTACAGATACTGCACGGATTCGGCATGCACATATTGGCCTACGACATACATCCCGATGCCGAGTTCGTAGCGAAATACGGCGTAGAGACAGTGAGCCTTGACGAGCTCTACAGCCGCAGCGACATCATATCACTGCACTGCCCCCTCACACCGGAGACACAATACATCATCAACAGCCAATCTATCAGCAAGATGAAGAAAGGCGTGATGATCATCAACACCGGGCGTGGAAAGCTCATCAAGTCAGAAGACCTGATAGAAGGATTACGTTCCGGACAGATAGGCAGCGCCGGCCTCGACGTGTATGAAGAGGAGGCCAACTACTTTTATGAGGACAGGTCAGACAAGCTGATAGACGACGACAAGCTGGCCCTGCTGCTCATGATGCCCAACGTCATCATCACCTCGCACCAGGCATTCTTCACCAAGGAGGCCACATCCGCCATCGCGCAGACCACGCTGCAGAACATTCAAGACTACATAAACGGTGTGGAGCTGAAAAACGAAGTGAAATAAGCAACCCACGAAATACAAAAAGGGCACCCCGACGGATGCCCTTTTTCTTATCTCTCTGCATGCAGCAAGCACAACCCCATTACCTGCGTGTGGCAATGGCAAACTCCGTTACCTTGCTAATGCTCTTCTTTCCTTGCAGCACAGTGAGCGCAAAACGTGCCGTGCCGTTCTTCAGCCTGCCGTCGGCCTTCACAATGGCAGTATAGCGTATGCCCCTGCCCGGCTCGATGCTCTCGACATGAATGCCCGGACTAATCCAGATGTGACGGTTGCCCGTAGTCTCTATCACGCTGGGCTGAACATCATAGAGCGTCTGGCTGCCGCGGTTCATCACCTCGAAGATAATCTTGCCCATCTCGCCCCTGCTCAAGACGCCATCCTCGTTGTCATCAACAAAGCGCGCCCCGCGCAACTCTATGTTGGGCGTATAGGTATAGCTGGCGCCTATTTTCTCTACACTAGAGCCCGACGGAATCTTGATGGTAGGCACAGCCGCACTGTAATTGCCCGTATAATCGCTGCCCCCGAAGTCATAGATACGGTCGTCGCCCGAATTGGTAGAATCAAATCCCGAGTCATCTTGCGACGAGCCATAAGGCTGCGAATACTGAGGTTGCTGCCGTGCGTAGGGCGACGGCTGTTGACTATAAGCCCTGTCGCGCTCCTTCTGCTGCTGCACACGGTCATAATGGTCATGCACAGCAGCCGCCTGTGCCTGGTCAGCCTGCGAGCCCACCGCCGCACCGAGCACAGCGCCACCCGCCATACCGATGATGGTGCCGATGTCAGAGCCGCGCGGCCCGTCGCTGATGCCACCAATGGCCGAGCCCAAGATGCTGCCAAACGAAGCCCCCGTCATGGCGCCCGAACCCGTATACGTACCGCAGCTGCTGAGCAGCAGCGCCGAACAAGTCATAATGATAAAACTATTTCTCATTGCTAAACCTCCTGTATATTCTCCTGCAAAGGTACACAAAAACAAGCCAAGCACCCGCGCTAAAACCCTAAAAGAAATAGGGATTTCCCTATGAACAACAGAAAAGGGCAATTTGCAATTCTGCAATTTTGCAAAGACAGACAAATCCTGACGAGTGCGATGCAAGAGTTAGGCACATGGTTTCAATCCACGCACCCGTATGGGGTGCGACTCTCCGTCATGCGGCCGCTGCCG
>CABVAZ010000019.1:0-53823 GCA_902496445.1 uncultured Prevotella sp.
TTCCCATTTTAATTTTTAATGTTAAAACGGTGTAAAGTAAATCTGCTATAAGTCAACTTAGCTCATTCACCTCACTTCCTCTACTATGGTGCGCACTCCTTTTATTTTCTCTCCGCTGGCTAACTTGATGACTTGAGCCACCTTGTCGCGCTTCACGGCAGCATAGGCGTAACGCTCCTTCACATCGATACGTCCCACATCAGTGGCATTGATACGGGCCTTCTTGCACAGAAAGCCCACAACGTCGCCCCGCGAAATTTTGTCTTTCTTGCCCTTACCTATATATATAGTAGCCATTTCGGGCAGTGCGGGTTGCTGAAGTTGTTCGGGCAATGTCAGCTCTGTGGGTTGCGGATCAACATAATCTGGCAGTTTGTCGGCACTGTTCAACAAGTAATAAACGCAGCCCCCTTTATCCCAGCGTGCCGTTCGCCCCATGCGATGCACATAAGCTTCTTGTGTTTCGGGCAAATGATAGTGTATCACATTCTGAACATCAGGCATATCGAGACCTCTAGAGGCTAAGTCTGTGCATACGAGGATGTTGGCCGAGTCGTTAGAAAACTTATAAATGGCATCCTCGCGCTGCCTCTGGTCCAACCCGCCATGGAAGAGTGAAGGCACGAAACCTTGTTCCTGTAAATAGCTGGCTGCCCGTTCCACAGCATCGCGGTGGTTAAGAAATACGATGGAGCGTTGTGTGCCCAGATAGCGCAACAGTCGGCACAGCGTGGGCAACTTGTCTTTTTGCTCGCTCATCACGGTAAAAGCAGCTATACGCATGAGCAGTTGCTCCTCGCCCGAAGAGAAGTCTATGTGTTTTGTATGCCCCATATTGACGAATTGGGGTATCTCTCCTGCATCGGTAGCCGATAGCAAGATGCGCCTTTCAACCTCGTGCAGGCGGGCCAGCACTTCGCTCATCTCGTTGAGGAAGCCCATCTCCAGGCATTTGTCAAATTCGTCTATCACCAGCCACTTCACACTGTCAGCTTCTATGTTATGCTTCAGCAGATGATCGTTGATACGTCCGGGCGTGGCAAATACTATCTGTGGCATCAGCTTTCGCATCATGCGATGCTCGTCCATTGTGGGGCGGCCACCATAGAGAGCCATGCTACGCAGGCCCGTAGCGGCACTTTTCATCACTTGTTCTGTTTGCAGGGCCAGCTCTCTCCCGGGCACTAGCACTACTGCCTGCACATCATTACTGTTCGGATTGAGCAGTTGCAGCAGTGGCAGCAGATAAGCCAACGTCTTGCCACTGCCCGTTGGCGAGAGTATCACCACATCGTCTTTACTATGCAGGATGGCATTAGCCGAAGCCTGTTGCATGTTGTTGAACTCTATGCCCAGCTTATGGGTTGTTTCTTCTATATTCATTTCTTATATGGTCTATTTCATCAAACTGCTTACCCATGTTAAGGTTAAGATATATGGTGTAGAGTGGCGCAAGCCATTTTTCTTTCTCATCAGGAGCCAGGGCCCTGTATTGTTCAAGATAAGGCAGCGCAAGCTTATATAGCTTGGCTATCTTTCGGCGCGTTGCCTCATAGTTCTGTTGCACCTTGTCAAGCTCTATGGCCTGGTTAAAATAGGCCAGGCCCAATACATAATAGGCTTCGGCGATGGTATCACCACCGGCCAATAGTTGCTTACACACATCTATGCACTTGTTATATTGCCCCATGTTGAGGTAGGTGTTGGCTTGTGCGTAGCGGAAAACCACGTTGAGCGAGTCGTAGTCAAGTGCATGGTTGATGATGTTTTCAGCCTGCTTATAGTCTTCCTTATGGTTATAATACTCCACGAGCCTGGGAAAGAAGAAAGGAAACTTTGGATAATTATAGAATCCGGAAAGCAATGCCTGCACATAGTTGGCCGTGTCTTTGCGCAGCAAGAACGTCTCAGCCTCATATTGCCTCACGTATGCCAGCCGCGCAGAGTCTTTCTCTGCCAGAGCACTATACAGCAATGTCTTGTTCGCATCCTTGAGCTTATAGCCGCAATACATGGCCCAGTAAGCAGCCTGGGGCCTCAAGGTGTCGGTCTGGGCATACTTGTATCTTCTGAACATGGGTAGAGTGTCCATGCGCAGATAGAGATTAAGAAAGTTGAAAGCCGTGGCATACTGGTGCTTGTTGATAAAGAATGTCCCCCCATTAAAGAGGTTGGGCTTTATCTGATGAAGCAGGGTTGAGTTCTTCTCCCTCAGCTTGAGCATCTTCTTCGACACCTTATTGCGTTGGCAAAAAATGGAGTCGAAGGCTTCGTCTGTTTCAAATAACTTATATGTAACTTGGAAGATGGAAGCCGTGTCATACTTTTGCTTTAAGTATAGCTTCTCGTTGCCCTGCCGATACTGTGCCAGCAAGGCCTCATGAAGTGTGAGCCAAATCTTTGGGTTTTGGCTGTTCAGCGAGTCTTTGAGCAAGGTGCTCATCGACTTTTCCGCCTTGTCAAGATCCTTGCCGCTTTTAATCTGGTCTTGCGCCGTGGCTATTTGCTTTTTTTGAGCAATGACACAAAGAGGCAGAAGCGACAATATAAATAAGGTGATAAATCGATTCATTGTTCTCACATTGCAAAAGTAGCAACTTTTTGTCAATCTTACAAGCGCCCGTAAATCTTTCATCAAATGGCATCAATATTTTAACATGCATTATATCAGGCTTAACTCAGCACATTTTGCGAAGTGCATCGCTTGATAAAGAGCAAAATATTAAATATAATTCAGGCCGATGATATTTTTTCATGTTTTTGTAATGAATGTTTGAACTAATTTAACTAAATTTGCAAAGTAAAACCAATAGGTGTTTTTTCTTATTTAAATTTTAACTAAGTTATGCAGAAAAAATTATTCTTTCTGGTGACATTGCTACTCACGGCCACAACATTGATGGCCCAGATAACAACGTCGAGTATTAGCGGAAAGATTACTTCTGAGGGCGAGCCGGTGATTGGAGCCACCATTACAGCTACCCATCAGCCCTCAGGAACAGTCTATCGCGCAGTGACTAACATCGATGGCCGATACACCATTCCGGGTATGCGTGTAGGTGGACCTTACAAGGTGGAGGTGTCTTATGTGGGACACAAGACCAAGACCTTCAACAATGTGAACCTTCTGCTGGGCGAGACGCAAGACTTGAGTTGTACCATGCAGGAGGATGCCAAAGTGCTTGACGAGCTGGTTGTAACAGGAAAGAGCGGGTTGAATGCCACAAAGACGGGCGCCGCCCAGAGTATCAACTCCGACTACATCAACGACATGCCAAGTATCACTCATGGCATAGCCGACGTAACCAGGCTCAATCCCCAACTCACTACATCCAACGGAGGAGCTATGTCGTTTGCCGGAACAAACAACAGATACAACTCTTTCATGGTAGACGGCGCTATGAACAACGACGTGTTTGGTCTGACCTCGGCAGGATCTAATGGAGGTCAGGCTGGCACACAGCCCCTCTCCATGGAGACCATAGAGCAGATACAGGTGAATGTAGCACCTTTCGACGTAAGGCAGAGTGGATTTACGGGTGGTGCCATTAACGCTATCACCAAGTCGGGTACCAACACCTTCCACGGTTCGGCTTATTATTACGGCAACAACCAGAACCTCATCGGCAATAAATATCCCTTCTCTGACGGTACAGGATATGCCTCTAAATATCAGAAACAAAGCGAATACAACACCGGTATAACGCTCGGAGGCCCCATTGTGAAGAACAAGCTCTTCTTCTTTGTTAACTATGAGCACACAAACAAGCAATATCCCAACAACTACGGTCTTGATTCAAAGGACTTGAGAGTGGATGCTACTGAGGCCAGCGACATCTTAACGAAGATAAAAGAAATGGCTGCCAAGCAAGGTGTTGAATACGGTGGAGAGTTCACTTCGCCCGACATCTACACCAAGAGTGACAAGATTGGAGCTAAACTCGACTGGAACATCAACACCTTCAATAAGTTCACTTTGCGCTGGAGCCAGGTTAACGCCAAGCAGCTCAACAACACCGGAGGACAGTCGTCACTCAACGACAATAGCTATAGCTATCCCTTCAAGAGCGTAACCAACTCTTATATAGCCGAGCTGCAGAGCCGCATATCACCCAAATTGAGCAACGAGGCTCGTCTGAGCTACGTGCGTGTGAGAGACAAGCGTGCAGTGGGCAGTCCTTTCCCAATGATTTCGATAAAGGGAGTGGGCAACGGAACGGTGAACATAGGTAACGAACGTTCTTCTATGGCCAACAGACTGGATCAGGACATCTATACCTTTGAGGATAACCTGAACTGGTATCTAGGCAATCACACACTAACCTTCGGAACGCACAACGAACTGTATAAATTCACCAACCTCTTCATACAGGATCTTTACGGTACGTATTATTTCAACGATTATGACGACTTCAACAGCTATTATAATGACTATATGGCTGGAACGCTCGACCCGACAAAGGCTTACATCTACCAGTATCGCTACGGGCATGCCAACACTGACGTGACGGGCGACCCACGGTGGGCTACCAAGTTTACGGCCGGACAGCTTGGCTTCTATGCTCAAGACAAGTGGAATGCTGCCAACAACCTTCAGATAACCTATGGTCTGCGCATGGAAATACCTCTCTTCTTCGACACTCCTTCTGAGAATGCACCATTCAACCAGTATGCTGCTGAAAAGGGATGGAACGTTAAGAACAACTATCGCATCAAGTCTACACCTCTGTGGAGCCCCCGCTTGGGCTTCAGATGGGATATTAACAACGACCGCAAATATATTTTGCGTGGCGGTATTGGTATCTTCACCGGTCGAATTCCTTTTGTTTGGATTAGCAACAACTACGCCAATACGGGCATACAGATGTCTACCTACAATGTTTATTCCCCTAAAGGACTGGACCTTTTGTTAGACCCCAACGGCCAGACGCCTAATGAGCAGAAGCTTAAGGCCAGCGGAAACCAGACATTGAATGTTTATGATCGCAATTTCAAACTGGCACAAACCTTCAAGGTAAACTTGGGCTTCGACTTCCATGTGCTAGGCATCGACTGGACGGCTGAGGGTATCTATTCGAAGACTCTCAACGATATTCTCTACAAGAACCTGGCTTATGACATGACAGGCAACACTTATGGCCAGACATACGGCTACAACTGGGACAACAGACCCATGTTCACGCGTGTTACCAGTGGCTCGGCCTTCTCTAATATCTACGCGCTTTACAACACATCTAAGGGCTATACGGTTAATCTCTCGCTGAAAGCTGAAAAGCATTTCAACTTCGGACTCGACCTCATGGCAAGCTATACGTGGACACACTCTGAGTCTGTCAACAACGGAACATCGTCTGTGGCGCAGAGCAACTGGAACTACAACTACACATATCGCAACTCTAACGATCCTGAATTGGGCAACAGTGCATTCAATGTGCCTCACCGCTTGCAGGCAAGTGCCTACTATCACGTCAACTATGGCGCTCAGAAGCAGTGGCGTACAACCGTAGGACTCATTTGGCAAGCTAAGAGTGGATCGCCCTACTCCATCTATTATTATGGTGATGTAAACGGCGATGGATCTAACGGCAACGACTTGTTCTTCATTCCTACTGACGAGCAGATAGACCAAATGAAGTTTGAAGAGAAGTCGTATGTATCTAACGCTTATACCAACGCCGTGTTTGGCGACAACCATGGCAAGGTGCTCACGCAAGATATGCAGCGCCAACTCATGAAATACTGGATAGCCAGCGACTCTTATCTAAGCAAGCATCGTAACCAGTACTATAAGAGATTTGCTGATAACTTGGCATTTGAGCAGCACTTTGATTTCCATTTGGCTCAAAAGTATAGCTTCAAGGTGTGTGGACAAACCAACTCTATAGAATTGAGCTTGGACATCATCAACCTTGGCAACCTGCTCAACAAAGACTGGGGCCACACCTATGGCGACGGCTTCGGCATCTATTACAGCCCCGTTACGTACAAAGGCAACGGCGTATATCAGTTCGATGCAGGCTATGCCAATCGCAATTACAGCGACTACTATTCTCGCTGGCGTGGGCAGATTGGCCTGAAGTATACCTTCTAAAGCATCTTTTTTCTTGAAAGATAAAGGCGCATCAATTTACTTGGTGCGCCTTTTTTACGGTTTGCATGTTATGTACAGTGTTTGGATAGGTGCCTGCGTTCGGCCACACTCTCATGATTGTTGCTTCACCCTTAGGCTTCTTGCCGTTTGCAGAATGACGCTAAGAAACACGAGAAACAAACCCACATAAAAAGAGAAGTTTAACTGACGGGCCTCGCCAAAGAACAAGAATGCCATGGCTATGGAATAAACTGGCTCCAGATTGTACGTAAGATTTACTGTAAAAGCCGAGAGCTTGTGAAGGCTAAGAAGCTGCAACATATACGCACCTACCGTAAAAAACAACGACAAGGCAAGCAACCACCACAAGTCACTGTCACTAGGAACTACTACCGAAGGCTCGTGTATGCCGGCTAAAGTCAGATAGATGGGCCGTATAAAGAGCATGGCCAATGTGCCACCCAACATCTGATAGAATAAGAAATTGCGTGTTCTGACCCCTTCTGAGAATCGCTTATTCAAGGTGATATATATAGCGGCTATCAGTGAGGATGCCACTCCTATAACAATACCAACCTGATAACGTGTATCAAAAGAAAAAATAAACACAAGGCCAAGCAGTGTCAGGGCTGAGAGAAGAAGCTCGGTAAACGATATTTTCTTATGAAACACCAGGGGTTCTATAAAGGCTGTGAAGAAGCCCACCAGTGCATAACAAACCACGCCTATCGACACGTTTGAGGCTTTGATGCTGCCATAAAACAGCATCCAGTGCACACCTTGCAAAGCACCGCAACACAGTATGGCCAGCAATTTGCGCCACGACACACGCGGTATACCAACAAAAACCAGCAGGATTAAGAAAGAAAAAGAGCAGCGATAAAACGTGAGGTCAACTTCGTTCAGCGTGATGAGCTTGCCAAAAAGGCCTGTGAAGCCGGCCATAAATACAGCCAAATGAAGCAAGAGCACAGACTTTCTTCTGCTATACGTTGCGTCATTCATCGCCTGAACATCGTGATGAGGGGCTAGATTATCTTTCATTGTAAATCAATAGTCATAACAACAATCAACATTACCTTTCTTCATAAAAACGGAAAAGGCTGTCCGAAGACAGCCTCTTTGTGATTCCGGTGGGATTCAAACCCGCAACCTCTTGATCCGTAGTCAAGTGCTCTATTCAGTTGAGCTACGGAACCATTCCGTAAACAAATCATTTCTGAATTGCGAGTGCAAAGGTATAGCTTTTTTCTGAACCCACCAAACTTTTCCCAAACTTTTTTGTCAATTTTTTATTTTCGGTCCTTTTTCATGCCCTTTTACAGGATATCGAGCCCTTTCATAGCCTTGCCGGCAATGGTGGCGTAGTCGTCTCCCAACTCACAGAAGCGCAGTAGACAGTTGTAGGCAGCATGCTTCAAGATGGCATCCGAACCTTCCATCACCGCGCGTGCCTGATCTAGAAACTCATTAATGCCCCTCTCGTTAGGTTCCTGGCCCTTCATAAAGAGTCTGGAGAGTAAGGAATAACCCGTTAGTTGCCTCAGCGTGTCGTCTGTAGCTATCCATTTATAGGCCAAGACAGGCGCGAAGCTGAGATGCTGCAACAGGTTCATGGCCAGCAATTCGGCCATTTCCTGCGAGTGATTTTGCTCCATCCACACGTCCACCAATTCTTCTGACATCCGCTCAGGTGGCATAATGAGCGTTGCCAACACTTTGCACTCGCGTATATCTTCCTTCCATAATTCAATAGCCAAGGCATAGTTGTGACCATAATCTTTGGCCATACGTCGTAGCTCAGGAAGCGGAACGCCCCAGTTCACCTTATAGTTGAGGCCCTTTTCTCGCATTGACTGCGACGCCGGACCATTCATCACCAGCCTGAAGCGTTGTTTGATCTCTTTTAATTTTTGTTTGGTTTCTTCATTCATAGTGTAGCATATTCATTACTGTAGCGCAACATTTGATGAGCATAACTCTCCGTATAGTCCACCTTTATATCGGTAATCTCACCTTTATCATTCTTTTCCGGCTTGAGCCAAGGATTGATAAATCCCTTATACGGGGCCAGATTCAGCTTCTGATAGCGCTCCAGCACCTCCTGATGTAATTCATCATCAATATTGATGGCATACTTCTCTACGAGCCATTTAGCCTTATCGAAATCGCCCTCACTCTTGATGCGTTGTATTTCTGCCAGTTCTTCAGCGAATATCTGCCGCAGCTTAGCATAGTCGTTTACCTTCACAAAGGTGTGTTGCGCCTTATTACCTTCCTTGTCTGTCACCTCACGTGTCACCAGCTCTACAGCATCCGACTCTTTGGCCAAGTCGAGTGCCCATCTGGCAATGAGCGCTCTATTCTGCATATGAGCCTCTTCTATCTTGTCGCCCGGCTTGATTCTCACCATCTGCGTGAGCAATCCGTTCATCATATACGTATAATACTGAGCCTTATACGCCTCTTTACTAGTCAGTAATCCCAGTTCCAGCAATTTGTCATCGGCAAGATAGTACAATCCGAACAAGTCTGCACGAGCCTCTTCTATGGTATTGCCATAGTTCTTCAAGGCATCCGGATCAGTGCCGGGCAGCAGCTTGCCGCTTCCATGTCCCAGACACTCGTGCAAGTCGGTATGCAAGTCATCGCATGCATCCCCATATTGATTGATGTTGTCAAGAGTATCCTTGTCAATAACAAACTCTTCCTTAAAACCATTACCTTTGGCTGCCATGTCATAAGCATGTGTAAGATTGCTTATGGTGACGCTCTTTGAGCCATACTCAGCCCTTATCCAGTCGGCATTGGGCAGGTTGATGCCTATGGCTGTTGAGGGGTATTCATCTCCACCAAGCATGGCTGCGTTCACCACATTGGCAGTAACGCCCTTCACCACTTTCTTTCTGAAACGTGGATCTATGGGAGAATGATCCTCAAACCACTGCGCATTAGAGGATATAACATGGGTTCTGTGAGCCGACTTCAAGTCTTTGTACTCCACGATGCCCTCCCACGAGCCTTTCAGAGCCAGCGGGTCGCCGTAAACTTCAATAAATCCGTTGATGAAGTCAATTCTTCCCTCATGCGATTGCACCCATTTGATGGAATAATTGTCAAAGTCTTGCAAATCGCCAGTGTTGTAATATTTCACCAAAAGTTCTATCACCTCTTTTTGTTCCGGGCTTTCAGCATATTCTTCTGCTTTCTTCAGCCAATACACAATCTTGCTGATGGCTTGTCCGTAGAGTCCCCCTACTTTCCATACCTGCTCCATCACCTTGCCGTCTGTCTTCACCAACTTAGAGTTTAAGCCCCATGAGGGGTGCTTGTCATCGCCGTTTTTCTTGGCGGCATAAAAGCTTTCCACCTCCTTCTGACTCACATTCTCATAATAGTTGCAAGCCGAAGTTGCTATCAAGTCATCGCCATCGCGCTTGTTTACCCGTTTGGGCAGCACGTCGGGATTGAATATCACCGGCTCAATCTCATCTAGCAACTGACTAACCGTCTCACCATCGCGCAGTGGCAGCAATGTTGGGTCAAGGCTCTCCACAGCCTTTCTGAAGAAAAAATGAGTAAAGCGAGGTGTAAACTTTTGGCATCCATAGTGATGATATATGCCATTAGAGAACCACACCTGTTTCAAATATGTCACCAGTTCTTGGTATTCCGCACAGTCATGTTCTCCTTTATAATTTACATAAATCGCTTCAAGTACTTTGCGAATACGAAGATTGTAACGTCCAAACTGGTCGAATGTTATGTCACGTCCATAAAGTGTAGCTTTAGCTAAGCAATAGATATATTTCTTTTGCGGCAGCGTGAGACTCTCAAAGTCATCCAGCTTGTAGCGCAGCATCTGCAAGTCGGCAAAGCGCTCGCCTGCGAATTGAAATTTCTCAGTTTTATTATCCATGTTTATTCTTGTGAATTTTTATTTCCTTTGCTATTCTTTTCTTTCTCTGCCTCTTTTGTCTTACCGAGCAGATACTTCATCTTATAATCGCGAGGTGTCATGTGGTTAAACTTATAAAAGGCAGCATAGAACGACTGGCGGTTGGAAAATCCCACCATATCGCTAATCTCCTCCATGTTCAAGTCTTTGTATCGCTTGTCCAAGAGGAGCGACATAGCCTCTTCAATCCTGAATTTGTTGATGAACGAAGTATAGTTCATGTGAAACCTCACATTCACCACAGCCGACACGTAACGTGTGTTGGTGCCCAGTTCCTCGGCCAGTTTCTTGGCAGAATAGTTCTTGTCTTTATAGCGTTGATCCATGAGGATAATCTTCAGAATACGTTCTTTCAAATCATCCATCACGCCGGGGCTTACCAGCGAGCGGTAGTGGGCATTCTTTTCTTTCTTTTCTGTGAGATTATATTTGGTCATAACAACTTTGAATTTATGTAAATTATCCAACTGCAAATATAAGAAAAAATCTCGAATTAATCAACTTTTTTCGTTCCCATAGGCTTAATCTAGTTTAAAAAGAAGAAAAATAGAGCAATCTTACAGCAACAATGCCAATGCTCTATCTGCTCCATCAAAAGAATATTGTCTCGCTTTTGTCTTTAGTGTCTTTTTAGACCTGGCTTTCAGGTCATTCTCTATACCACCACGAAAGCAGCTTGTTGACCCATGAAATATTGCATCTGAACCACCGGTACGTACTTACGGGCTTGCCGCCAAACGACAGCAGGAAGTCGCGATAGCGATTACGCTTAAACGGTAGCCCCACATTCATGAAGAAGATGTGTTGCATTCCGTCTTGATAAGCTTGGTTTATCACGTGCCACACCGTGAGCAGACGGGGATGCAGCAATGTGAAGCTCTTCATCCTTGAGCAAACATACCACAGATAGGCATTCCCCTCAGAGTATATCACGGCACTGCCGCCTATGCACGTGTGCTTGTAGAAGGTGCCATATATATGTCCGTTACCCAACCGATGTACGCTCTTGAAGAACTGCTCATTGGGAATATAGCGCGTAGGCTTGAGCCTGAAATATCCTCTCAATGATTTGTAGAAGCTGTGCAGCTCGGCATCATCGGCCACAGCCCGTGTCTCTACGCCCTGAGCATAGCCTTTCTTGATGCGCGCCTTCATGCGCTTGTCCAGTCTGTCATAAGGATTCATGGAGTGCAGCGAGTTGTGTATGTGCATCCAAGATACAGGAAAATAGCCCTCCTCCCTGAAGGCCTTATAGCCGAACATCTTACGGCTGATGTCACTGAACTCTATGTTGAGGCACAGTCTATGGCGCAGAAAGCGCGTAACTTGATGCAGCATAGCTTTGAACACCAAAGGCTTCTCACCCTCATCAGCATACACGCCCTCGCCGTAAACATGAGCCTGATGATACATAAAAGGCGGTAGCAGCATGAGGCGGCGCATCATGATGCCCAGCATGTGCCCTCTCACAGTATGCTTTTCATCATAAGCCACAGTCATAAAAGGTTTTACGCCGGGTGTGTCATAGAGCACGCTAAAGAGCTGGGCACTATGAAAAAAGTTGTCAGATGGCAACTCAGGCAGCCTGTCCTTGTGTGTGATGACCTCTACATGATATGTACGCATATCCTCATAGCTTTCTTTTGGCAAAAATACGACAAATTATTTAATTTTCCAAATATAAAGATAAAAACTCTAAAGATACGTATCAAATTAATCGCTTTTAGCTAACTTTGCAGTATTATGAAGATAGTTATGATAGGAGCCGGCAACGTTGCCACCCACTTGGCAACGTCCTTAATGAATGCCGGGCACGACATTGTGCAGATATACAGCCGTACATGGGCCTCGGCTTCAGCTCTTGCCACCTTGGCGGGAGGCGCGGCAACCGATAAGCTCGATGATGTAGTTACCACGGCCGATGTGTATATATTCTCGCTCACCGACAGTGTACTGGGCGAAATCATTCCCCGCATCACCAAAGGCAGAGAGCGCAAGGTTATGGTACACACGGCAGGATCAATGCCCTTGAGCATCTTTGAGGGCATGGCTCTTCATTATGGTGTGCTCTACCCTATGCAGACTTTTTCTAAGCAGCGCAAGGTGAACCTGAGAGAAACGCCTTTCTTCATCGAGGCCAACGATGATTATACCCGCAATTGCCTCATGCAGTTGGCCGGCGACCTCTCTGACAATGTGCGATATGCCACTTCTGAGCAGCGCAAATACCTGCACCTGAGTGCCGTATGGGCCTGCAACTTCACCAACCACTGTTATGCCATTGCGGCCGAAATACTGCAGAAGCATGACATACCCTTCAGCGTTATGCTTCCGCTCATAGACGAGACGGCGCGTAAAGTGCACGAGCTGTCGCCCAAGGAGGCTCAGACAGGACCGGCCGTACGTTTTGATGAAAACGTAATCAGGGCACAGGCACAGTTGCTGAAAAGCGATCCGCTGGTAAAGGACTTGTATGAACGTATGTCTTTAAGCATTAGTAGATTAGCAAAGAAATGATAAACTATAACTTAAAAGCCGTCAAAGCCATAGTCTTTGATGTAGACGGAGTGCTCTCTTGTGCCACTATAGCCATGGACAGTGAGGGTGACCCCATTCGCACCATCAACATCAAGGATGGCTATGCCATACAGCTGGCTGTGAAGATGGGTATCAAACTGGCCATCATGACGGGCGGACACAATGAGAATATACGCCGCAGGTATCAGTATTTGGGGGTAGAAGATGTTTTCTTGAAGTGCTCGCAAAAGACCGAAACATGGCATAAATATCTTGCCGAAAACCATTTACAGCCGGAGGAAGTGGTATATATGGGCGACGATATTCCTGACCTTAAAGTGATGAAGTTGGCCGGTTGCCCTTGCTGCCCCAAAGACGCGGCATCCGAGATAAAGGCTGTGGCGAAGTATGTGAGCGACTATACTGGCGGCAACGGTTGCGCCCGCGACATTATAGAGCAGGTGCTTCGCGCCAAGGGATTATGGTTGAGCGATGACAAAGCATTCGGGTGGTAACGCTCAAGGCAACATTTACTATTAATATAGGTATAGACAATGAACACAGAAAAATTCTTACCCAACCCCTATAAGAAAATAATTCTAGCCAGCAAATCGCCCAGACGCCGCGAACTGCTGGCCGGACTGGATCTTGATTTCGAGGTGAAAGTCATTCCGGGAATAGCAGAAAACTATCCTGACTGTCTGCCTTCAGAGCGCATTCCGCAATACATAGCTGCCGAAAAAGCTGAGGCTTACAAGGGCAGCATCGCTCCTGACGAAGTGGTTATTACGGCCGACACCGTAGTGATACTTAACGATGAGATTATGGGAAAGCCCAAGGACGATGCCCAAGCCCGAGAAATGTTGCATAAGCTGAGCGGAAAGACACATCAGGTAACAACTGGTGTGTGCCTCACTACGGTCAGTAGTCAGAAGCAATTCCATGTCACGAGCCACGTAACCTTTAAGTTGCTCTCTGACGATGAGATAGACTATTACGTACGTCACTATCATCCGCTCGACAAGGCAGGAGCCTATGGCATACAAGAGTGGATAGGCTATGTGGGCGTGACACGCCTTGAGGGAAGCTTCTTCAACGTTATGGGACTGCCCGTGCAGCGCATTTGGGAAGAACTAAAAACCATTAAATGACGCACAGTGCCCTTTCTGCCATCTCAAAGTGCCTATTTCGCATTGCGAAAGTGCCTATTTTGCATGTCAAAAAGGCCTATTTCGCAATTCCCTCATGGCACTTCGGCTGGCGGGAGGCTGCAAGACGCGCCGCGTTATTGCTTATTTGCCTTATGGCCAGTAACTTAGCACAAGGAAAGAAGCTAGACAAGGCATTACTAAATCGTATTTTTCACTATCCGGAGATATGGAACGACTCGCTGCCTGACAGCATCCGAAGCAACTCTTACACCAAGGTGCTCTTGCAAGTGCCGCGCCGCAATATGTTGCTGATGTGTGTTCCGTCACTCTTCTACTTGGCCCGCGACCGTCAACGCACCTTTTTCACTGAGAGCTATGGAACCACCATCGTGCGCAGAGACGGCAGAGTGGATAGCCAATACAACATCTGGTTGAGCACAATTTATCATCGACACCGCACATTGCCTAACCTTACGCCTTATTTATTTCCGCATCTTTACAGACCAACACTATTTAATGACCATATTCTGTCACCTTTCTATGCTGCCAATCATAAGTTTTATAGCTATAAGTTAGAGGAAGACTTTAACGGAAATCCGGTTCTTGCTTTCCATAGTAAGCTTATCAACACTCAGCTCATCAGGCGGGGCAAGGCCCATATAGACTTAGCAACCGGACGTCTCATCGATTTGTGGATGGAGGGAGAATACGATATGGCGCACTTTCGAATAGATGTCACCATGGGTACAGAGGGCATCCGCTCGCTCATTCCGGCGTCTTGCCGCATCCAGGTAAAGATTTCCGTCACCGGAAACATCATCCTCTGCGATGTGCTTTCTAAATATGGCCTGCCCCAGTCGCTACCTGACACGCTCCGCGATGCTGATAATCGTGCGGCCATGGACAGCGTGCGCCCCGTTCAGCTTACTGTCCTAGAGCGGCAAACCATCAGCCGATATGACTCGGCGCACGCTGCCAACAACACCAGTGACTCGTTGCCAGTCGCAAAGAAACGCAAGAAAAGTGTGGTAAAACATGTGCTATGGGACATCATAGGCAGCAATATGGTCAACAAGATTAATACCTCATTTGATGAAAAGCGAGGCACGCTGCGCTTCGGTCCCATCTTCAACCCTCTCTTTTTCGGTTATAGCAAGCAAAAAGGTGTGGTCTATCGCACCGATATAAGGGGCAGCTACATTTTCAACGGCAACAATGATTTGTCGCTGAGAATGCGCGCCGGCTACTCCTTCAAGCAGCGTCAGTTTTTCTTTAACCTTCCCTTGCAATATTCTTTCAATAAGGCTCGTAACGGATTTGTACGCATCGAATTATCTAATGGCAATCGAATTACCAACTCGCAGTTGCTTGACAAGATAAAGGATGTGAAGATAGACACTGTGAAATGGAATGAGTTGGGGCTCGACTACTTTAAGGATATGCGGTTCGACTGCTCTTTTAACTACGACGTCATCAAGAATTTTCTTGGCCTTAGGGCCGGATTTACCAGTCACAGGCGCTCGGCTGTAGATCAGAAAGGATTTAAATTGCTGGGCAAAGATCCCACTTACACCTCGTTTGCTCCCTATTTGCGGTTGCAACTACGGCCACTGACAGACCGCGTGCCATTGGTGGTCACCGCAGAGTATGAGCAGGGTCTGAAGACATTGGGAGGTGAGATAAGCTACGGCAGGCTTGAAATAGACGGTCAGTACCGGCTCAGCATGAGCTGCATGCGCTCGTTGCAGCTTCGTTCGGGTTTCGGTTGTTACACCCAAAGAGGTGACAACGACTATTTCTTGGATTATGACAACTTTCGTGAAAACTATCTCCAGGGAGGATGGAACGATGATTGGTCGGGAGAGTTTGAACTGCTCAACTCCAACTGGTATAATGCATCCAATTATTACTTCCGCTCCAATGCCACTTATGAGAGCCCTCTGTTGTTCCTTTCGTGGGTGCCCAAAGTGGGGCAAGTGGTAGAGAAAGAGCGCATCTACTTCAGCACCCTTACCGTGAAAGGCCTTTACCCTTATATCGAGGCGGGCTATAGTTTTACCACCCGATTGTTGTCTATGGGCATCTTCACAGCCACTTCACCCCATAAGTTTGAGGGTGTGGGCATCAAGATGGGCTTCGAGCTCTTCAATAATTGGTGATAGCAATGCGATCCTTTCAAGTTTTTTTAGTACTTTTGCATTATTCAACCAAATCTTGACATCATGCCCACAACCATGCAAAGAGCAAACACCACCCCGCTTGTGGTATTTAAGGCCAGCGCAGGCTCAGGAAAAACCTTCACTCTGGCAGTAGAATACATATCGCTGTTGGTGCAAGATCCCGACAACTATAGCAGAATACTTGCCGTGACTTTCACCAATAAAGCTACTGAAGAGATGAAGATGCGCATCATCTCGCAACTCTATGGCCTGGCACAAGGCCTTGCCGGCTCGCAACCTTATTTAGATAAGGTGACAGAAAAGACCGGCTACGACGCGAGAGTTGTGAAGGAGCGTGCCCAAGTGGCACTCACGCAGCTCATTCATCATTACAGCTATTTTCGCGTGCAAACCATTGATGCCTTTTTTCAGCGTGTTTTGCGCAACTTGGCCCATGAGTTGGACCTCACTGCCAATCTGCGCGTTAGTCTGAATGACAACGATGTGGAGGAAGAGGCAGTAGACGATATGATCAACTCTCTGCAAGAGGGTGACAAAAAGTTGGGCTGGATAAGAGACTACATCAACGACAGCATAGATGACGACAAGAGTTGGAACGTCATCAGCCAAATAAAGAGCTTCGGAAGAAATATCTTCAATGACGTATATAAGGACCATGAAAAGGAGATGGACCGCATTTTTGCTTCAGAAGAATTCTTTACCCGCTACACCGGAAGGCTACGAGGCATGGTGAAGACCAACAAAGAAGCCATTGTGTCGGCCTATACCGAGGTGCTGAATGTCATTCAAGACAATGGTTTAGACGATTTCGACCTTTATCCCTATGGCCGACGTGGCAGCGTGCTGAGCTATATCAAACGGCAATGTGAGGGCTACTTCAACGGCACTCCCACCTCATCAAGGATAGAAGGTTGTCTGGGCGATGCCCGCAAGTGGGCTAAGAAGGGAACATCCAGTACTCAAGAAATTATCAATCTGGCAGAAAACACGCTCATCAACTTACTCAAGAAGGCTGAGAATGAGCGTCTAAGCCGTTGGAACGACTATCAGTCAGCACTTCTGGTGCTGAGGCACATCAACGAGCTCAGATTGTTGCGCTCCATCAGCGATGCGGTAAAAGAGGTGAACAAAGACGCCAACCGCTTTCAGCTGAGCGACACCCAGTCGCTGCTCAAGGCTTTTATGAAGGACACCGATACCCCCTTTGTCTTTGAAAAAATGGGTGCCTACTTGCTGCACATGATGATAGACGAGTTTCAGGACACCAGTACGGTTCAGTGGAATAACTTTAAGTTGCTGCTAGACAACTGTCTGGCACAGGCCGGAAGCCACTCGCTCATCGTGGGAGACGTGAAGCAAAGCATCTATAGATGGCGACAAGGCGACTGGACACTGCTTAACGACATCGATAAGAAGTTTGATAAGAGTGTCATCACTGTAAAGCCGCTCGACGTGAACTACCGTTCGGAGCAGAACATTGTAGAGTTTAACAACATCTTCTTCAAGTTGGCTGCCGACTATGAGATGCAACAGCTCATCGACCAGGGCATACCCGATGCCGAACAACTGCAGCGCGCCTATGACGACGTAGAGCAACTGCCCAACAAGAAAAACGGCAAAGGTAGCGTGACCATCAAACTTTTGCCCAGCGAAGGCTATGCCGACGAAATGCTCAACCAGCTCATCGGGCAAGTGAAGGAGATGATAGAAAGTGGCATCAAGCCCGACGCCATCGCCATACTTATCAGGGCTAATAAGGAAATACCAGTGATAGCCGATGCCTTTCTGAGTCATAACATCACTGACAATGAAGGTAATGCGGTGAAATTGGTGTCGGATGAGGCCTTCAGACTAGACGCTTCGCTGGCCGTAAACACCATCGTAGCCGCCATACGACTGTTATGCCACCCGGAAGATAACCTCACACGGGCCACGCTCGTGAAGAATTACAGGATGAACATCTTGAACGAAGACGTTGCTGAAACGCAGCTTCTACTTGACGAGGCATGGACTCATGTGCCTACAGACGACGAGCTGGCGGCCTATCTCGACATGATGCTTCCTCCCGATTATGCAGGTCAACGCGACCAACTGGCAGCTTTGCCGTTGGTAGATCTTGTCAGTAAGCTCGCCACAATATTTAATGTAGAGAAGCTGGAGAAGCAACACGCTTACCTTTGTGCTTTCTTTGATCAACTGGACGAGTATGTGCTTGACAATACTGCCAGTTTGGACGGCTTTCTAAATTATTGGGACGAAACGCTCTTTCAGAAAACCATTCAGACTGACGAGGTTAACGGCATCAGGCTTATATCCATACATAAGAGTAAGGGGCTGGAGTTTGACAACGTCATTGTGCCCTACTGCGACTGGCAACTGGAAAACTCACGAAGCATGATTTGGTGCGACAAGAAGCAGCAAGAGCCCTTCAACCAGCTGCCTCTGTTACCTATCGACTTCTCTAAATCCAGTATGGAGGGCACCGTTTTTGAAGAAGACTATCAGCGAGAGCATCTTCAATGCACCGTAGACAATCTCAATTTGCTCTACGTAGCCTTCACCCGACCCAAGAAGAACCTTGTGGTGATCGGAAAACGTAGAAGCAAGAACAGCAAGAATACAGCCAATCCAGCGTCCAACCGTTCTGATACCATAGAGCATTGCCTGCAAGAACTGAGCAACAGACTGCCCGAGTCTACGCTAACGGGTGCTGACAGTGACAGCGAGTGCATCACTTTTACATTTGGCAATCTGCTCACTGACAGCAAGAAGAAAGATGATGAGCAAAGCGAGAACATCTTTGAGGTCAAGCCAACACCCGTCAACCTGGAGTCATTCCCTATGCTGAGCAATCACGTAGACTTCAAACAGAGCACCAAGAGCCGTGAATTGGCTGAGCCGGAAGAAGAGGCAGCAGATTCTACTGACAAATATTTGCTCTTGGGCAATGTGCTACACCAGCTCTTCGCAACCATCAGAACAACCGAAGACATAGAGCCTAAGCTCAGACAACTGCAGGCAGATGGCGTGCTCTACAACGCTGATATAAGTTCCGAAGACGTAGATAAGGCCATTAGAAAGAGTCTGACCAACCCTGTAGCAGCCGAGTGGTTCAAGCCCGGATGGAGGCTCTTCAATGAGTGTACTATCCTGCAACGCGGTTCCGACTCGAGCACTATCATGCAACACCGTCCCGACAGAGTGATGACCGATGGCAAGAAAATGATAGTGGTTGACTTTAAGTTCGGACAACCACGGCCTGAGCATCAAGTCCAAGTGAGGGAATACATGACCCTGCTTGGAAATATGGGCTATCAAAACATCTACGGTTATATATGGTATGTGCTGCGAAATGACATTCGCGAAGTGAAACTATAACAACAAAAAAGCAACAAGATGAAGACTTTTCTGCAATACGTAGCTAAATATATTTACACCCACATGGGCAATGATATGGCTCATGTGGCTATAGTCTTTCCTAACAAGAGAGCCTCACTCTTCTTCAATGCGGCACTGATAAATCTCACCGACAAGCCTTTTTGGAGTCCGGCCTATGTCACCATAAGCGACCTCTTCAGAGAATATTCGCCTTACACACTGGCGGATCCCATCACATCGGTGGCTGAACTCTACAAAAGTTATGTGGAGGAAACAGGCGCGACAGAAACCCTTGATCAGTTTTATGGCTGGGGACAACTGCTCTTGACAGACTTTGATGACTTGGACAAGAACATGGCCAATGCCCACGATGTGTTTCGCAACCTGACCAATCTGCATGAGCTAGACAGTATTAGCTATCTCACTGACGAACAAAAAGAACTGCTTAACAGATTCTTTAAAAACTTTAGCGGTGACGAGTCGAGATTGCGCAAGCGCTTTCTAGAACTTTGGTGCAAGCTGGAAGACATTTACAACAACTTCCGGCAACGTCTGGCCGAAAAGCAGTTGGCCTACGAGGGCATGATGTATAGAGATGTGATAGAGCACAACCGGCTGAACCTTGACTATGACTATTATTGCTTTGTGGGCTTCAACTTGCTGCACGTTGCTGAACAAAAGCTCTTTCATATTATTAAGGGTCAGGGCAAAGCCCTCTTCTTTTGGGATTATGACAGCTATTACTTACATGGCAAGGAGGCAGGCACCTATATTAGTAAATATCTTGATAAGTTTCCGAACGTATTACCCAACGGCGATGAAGATATTTACAATAACTTCACCAAGCCCAAGGACATCAGCCTGGCTGTGGCATCAACAGAAGACATTCAGGCCCGATACATCAGCACGTGGCTTCGGCATAACAACCGCTATAAGGATGGTAATCAGACCGCTATTGTGCTTTGTGATGAAAATTTGCTGCAAACCGTGCTTCACAGTCTGCCTGAACAGATAGATGGCGAAAAGCTTAAGGTGAATGTTACGATGGGGTTGCCATTGCAACAAACGCCCATAACAGCTCTCATCATGTCTTTGCTGCACCTGCAAAATCAGGGTTATGCCTACACACAGCAAGCCTTCAGACTGAAATATGTGAATGCCATCTTGCGCCATCCCTACGCCCGCTTGCTCTCGCCTAAGGCTCAGAACCTTCTTATGCAGCTCAACGCAAGTCACGTATATTATCCAGACCTCAAACAGCTACAAGCCGATGAAGGATTGGCCCTGATGTTTACCACTTTTAATAGAGCGAAAAACCAAGACGAGACTAACCTGCTCATGGTGAGATGGATGGCTGAGATAACACGGCAGGTGGCCATCAAGGGCAAGAAGGAAAAGGATGATCTCTTCCATGAATCAATATACAGAATGTACACTCTGCTTAACCGACTGGCCGACTTGCTCTCTCCACAAGAACCTGACGGACGCCCAGAACTGAGCATAGACAAGACAACGCTTGAGAGACTGCTCAATATGCTTATCCGCTCTACCAATATTCCTTTTCATGGAGAGCCTGCTGTAGGTATACAGATAATGGGTGTGCTGGAAACCAGAAACCTAGACTTCAAGCATGTCTTGATGCTCTCTACAAATGAGGGTGCCATGCCGGGCGGAGTAGATGATGCTTCTTTCTTGCCCCATAATATTAGAAAGGCTTTTGGACTGACGACAATAGATAATAAGGTGGATATCTATAGCTATTATTTCCACTCCCTCTTGCAACGAGCTGAAGACATCACCATAACCTATAACAACTCTACCGACGGACTCAATACGGGAGAGTTAAGTCGCTTTGTGCTCCAACTTATGATAGAGTTGCCTACACCCATCAAACGGTTGGCCCTGCAATCAGGTGACGAGCCTTTGATTACGGCGCCACGCGCAGTACAAAAAACACCCCTTGTCATGCAGAGGCTGAAGAACAGTCTCAAGTTTTCTCCAACAGCCATCAATAACTATATCAGATGCGAACTGATGTTCTTTTATAAATATGTGGCCGGCATAAGAGAGCCTGACAATAAGGATGATGACGACATAGACAATCGTGTTTTCGGTAACATCTTCCATCGTGCTGCACAACTTATGTACGAAAATCTGCTGCCAGCCGACATGATAACGGCAGATGACATAGACAAGCTGCTGAAAGGAAGGGCCGGCACAACCATGGTAAATGCTCAGGGAAAGGTGTGCACCCTGAAAGGGGTAATTAGTCAGGCATTTGCCGAGTGCTTCTTCGGAATGCCAGAGGGTACCGTTAACCACCCGCCGCTCAACGGACTGCAGCTCATCAATGAGAAAGTGATAGAGAAATATCTGCGACAGCTGCTGCGCATAGACCGTAAACTGGCACCTTTCAGGGTGATAGGACATGAACTGAAGGTGAGCAAGAACATCAAGGTGGGCTCAGACGTCCTGACTATTGAAGGACGCATAGACAGGCTCGACCAAATAAATATAGGAACGTCGGCTGAAAGGCTCAGGGTGGTTGACTATAAAACGGGCAACAGGAAAGCTAAACCTGTGGATGATATAGCCCAAGTGTTCAGCCGAAGTGCCATCGGCTCTAAGCATGCTGATTACATCCTTCAGACCATGCTCTATTCGCTCATAGAGAGTAAGGATGATGCACAAAATAATCCCCGGCACCTGCCTGTGAGCCCGGCCCTGCTCTTTATTCAACATGCCGGGGCTGATGATTATAGTCCTGTGCTACATTTAGGTAAGGATGAGATAACCAATATAGAAGTTCTTCGAAATGATTTTGAGAAAGAGTTGGCCAATCTGCTCGGTAAGCTGCTAGATGCGTCAGAACCTTTCGTGCCCACCGACACCGCTACCCTGTGTACCTATTGCCCGTATGCACAATTATGTGGAAAGAATATTGTCAAGAAGAAGAATTAAAAGCTGCTGTCTGCTAGCTATTGCCAACATGTTGGCGTGACTCTTCTTTGATGTTTATGTCTTGCTAATCAATAAAAATATCGGAAGTAAATAGGTGAAATGTGGGTGAGATGTGGGTGAGATGTTTCCTTGTCTATTCTACCATCTAACTGCTTGTGCTATAGATTCTTACCAGATGGGTGAGATGGGTGGGATAGGTTTTACGGCATTTTTTGTTTAGAATGCTTCGGATGATACTTCTTTCATATACAATATATGTTGTGTCACGACATAGGCCCTATATGGTGCCCCGTAAGAACCAAGCATAAAAGAGGCGGGATTGCTCCCGCCTCGGTACTTTTATATTATTGTGATAAACTTGCGCAATATTAATAAGCACGGGCTATGATGACCTGAGCCACGGCGGGCTTACCGCTCACCATGTCATTGCCCTCGGCCTTTTCACTGCCAAAAGGAATACATCTGATGGTGGCCTGCGTGTCATCTTTTATCTTAGCCTCGGTCTCGGCTGTGCCGTCCCATGGACAGAGGAAGAAGCCGCCCTGCTGGATGCGCTCCTTGAACTCGTCATAGTTATTGCACTTATAAACGTGTTCGTTTCTGAACGTTTCGGCTTTCTTGAAGATATTACTCTGTATATCATCGAGAAGAGCAGTAACACGCTCCACGATACCATCGAAACTTACGTTTTCTTTTTCGAGCGTATCACGACGCATCACCTCTATAGTGTTGTTCTCGAGGTCTCTTCCACCCATAACAAGACGTACGGGAACACCCTTGAGCTCATAGTCTGCAAACTTAAATCCTGGACGCTTGTTGTCGGAGTCGTCATATTTCACGCTCACGCCCAAATCTTGGAGTTGCTTGATAACGGGCTGCAACTTCTCAGAAATAGCCTGCAGCTGCTCTTGGTTCTTATAGATAGGAACCATGACCACCTGAATAGGAGCCAGCTTAGGTGGCAGGACAAGGCCATTGTCGTCTGAGTGAACCATGATAAGTGCTCCCATAAGACGAGTTGAAACGCCCCATGATGTAGCCCAAACATATTCGGGTTGATTGTCTTTATTGAGGAACTGCACGTCGAAGCTCTTGGCGAAGTTCTGCCCGAGGAAATGGCTGGTGCCACTTTGCAGTGCTTTTCCGTCTTGCATCATGGCTTCTATGGTGTAGGTCTCTAGTGCTCCTGCAAACCGCTCTGTAGGGCTCTTCACTCCTCTGATGACGGGAACAGCCATGAATTTCTCCACGAAGTCGGCATATACATGCAACATGGTTTCAGCTTCTTGCTGTGCCTCTTCTTTTGTAGCGTGTGCTGTATGACCTTCTTGCCAAAGAAACTCGGAAGTACGGAGGAAGGGTCGGGTGCGCATTTCCCACCTCATGACGTTGCACCACTGGTTGCACTTGATAGGCAGGTCACGGTAAGAATGGATCCAGTTTTTATACGTGTGCCATATCATAGTTTCTGACGTAGGACGAATGATGAGTTCTTCCTCAAGCTTAGCTTCAGGGTCTACCACGATGTCTTTGCCGTCGTCGCTGGTCTTAAGTCTGTAGTGTGTTACTACGGCACTCTCTTTAGCAAATCCCTTTACATGTTCAGCCTCACGTGCGAAGAAACTTTTGGGGATGAGCAGAGGGAAGTAGGCATTCTGAACACCTTGCTTCTTAAACTCTTTATCAAGCTCAGCCTGTATCTTTTCCCATATAGCATAGCCATAGGGCTTGATAATCATACATCCGCGCACAGGTGCTTGCTCGGCAAGGTCGGCTTTCATCACCAAATCATTGTACCACTGAGAGTAGTTGTCAGCTCTTTTGGTGAGCTGTTTCAATTCTTTTGCCATTTCTGTATTTTATGTTTTATATTCTTTCTGTTAGAAGACTTGTTGCACCCAAAGATGATGCGCAATAGGGAAAATCCCCCACTTTTTAGGCATTTCCCTCTTGCGTACATTGTCTGAGATGCTTAACTTTGCCGCAAAATTACAAAAAATAGTTGGCTTTAGCCACTATTTGATTAAAAAAGAGTATATTTGCAATTAGAATTATTGAACAAAACAAATATTATAAGCATTATGAAACACGTAAAGGTAATGGCAGCAGGTTTATGCCTGCTCGCAGTGGTTGGATGTTCAACTAAGCAGGGAACGTACTCAGCAGCCGGCGGTGGCATAGGCGCTGCCGTAGGTGGTATTATCGGTCAGATAGCAGGTCACAACACCAAGAGCACTGCTATAGGCGCTGCTATTGGTGCCGCTGTAGGCTCAGGTGCAGGCGCGCTCATCGGCCATCACATGGATAAAGTTGCTGAGCAGACAGCAGCACAGGTTCAGAACGCCAAAGTAGACAAAGTGACGGACGCCAATGGACTTACTTGCGTTAAGGTTACGTTTGACTCTGGCATTCTTTTCCCAACAAATGGTTATACGCTTAGCTCCGCAGCTAAGAAAGACTTAACCAATTTTGCCAACATCATGAAAAAGAACACCGACTGTGATGTGGCTATCAAGGGTTATACCGACGCTTCAGGCAACGACCAGATAAACCTTCCGTTGAGCGAGAAGCGCGCCAACTCTGTTAAGTCTTGCCTGTTGAGTAATGGTGTGACTTCTTCTCAGATTCGCTCTTGCGAAGGCCTGGGTAGTTCTGACCCCATCGAGAATAAGACTGTGAGCCAGAAGAACCGTCGTGTAGAAGTTTATCTGTATGCTAGCGAGGATATGATAAACAAGGCTAACAATGGTACGCTGAACTAATAAGATGGGCTCTACCCCACTCTATATTAAATATGAAGCGGCATCGTCTGTTTATGGAGGCGGTACCGCTTTGTTACTTCAGAGCTTAAACTCATGAACATTTAGAAACCCTAAAAACAAAAAACGATGATTAAGATGTATGTAATGAAGACTTGTCCCTATTGCGAATACGTAGAGAGACAAGTGAAGGGAAACGGCAAGTTCAAGATAATAGATATTGGTGAACACGTGCGAAATCTGAAAGAGTTTCTTGACCTTCGCGACCATCATCCGGCTTTTGCTGAGGCCAAGCGCATAGGTGATGTGGGCATTCCATGCTATGTACTAGAAGATGGTAGTGTAACGCTGTCATCGTCTGATGTTGGCTTGGAGCCAATGCCAGAAGGAGCCGCCTGCAGTCTGGATGGGTCGGGCTGTTGAGCAAGTTGCATCCGTATGAGTTCCTTTATACTCAATATAAATAATCTGCCTCTGCATCAAGAGCCTAACAAGGCCCAGGTGCAGAGGCAGAATAATTTTGTGCTGGTAGCTATTGCCCTATAGCAGATGAGGTGTGCTATTATTAGTTGTCGGTTGTTATGCCACCCAATTCACCGAGATAGCTATCTTTGAAGCCCAGGAAGTAGAGCACACCGTCGAGCCCCATGGTGTTGATGCTTTGCTCTGCGTTGGCCACCACACGTGGCTTAGCATGGAATGCTATTCCAAGACCAGCCTCGCTTATCATTGGCAGATCGTTGGCACCATCGCCCACAGCTATGGTCTGACGCAGGTTAATCTTCTCAACCTGAGCGATAAGCTTGAGCAACTCGGCCTTGCGATGACCGTCTACTATCTCACCCAGATAACGACCTGTGAGCTTTCCGTCTTCGCCTATCTCCAGTTCGTTGGCATACATATAGTCGATTCCATACTTACGCTGTATGTATTCTCCGAAATACGTGAATCCTCCTGAGAGAATAGCAATCTTATATCCACTTGTTTTGAGCACAGACATGAGTCTGTCTACGCCTTCTGTGATAGGTAGATGCTCGGCTATGTCGCGCATAACGCTTGAGTCGAGTCCTTTGAGCAGAGCGACACGTCTTGTGAAACTCTCCTTAAAGTCAATCTCTCCGCGCATAGCACTAGCTGTTATGGCAGATACCTCATCGCCCACTCCGGCGCGTTTTGCCAACTCATCGATGCATTCGGTCTGAATAAGTGTAGAGTCCATATCAAAGCAGATGAGCCTTCGCATACGGCGATACATATCATCACGCTGCAATGAGAAGTCGATGGCCATCTCGTTAGATAACTTCATGAAGGCTGCTTGCATCTCAGAGTGGTTCTTGGGCTCGCCGCGGAGTGAAAACTCTATGCAGGCTCTGACATTGTTTTCAGGATGCTTCAGGCTCATGCGGCCGGTAAGGCGCCTGATACCATCGATATTCATTCCCTGCTTTGTGATGATGCTTGTAGCAGCAGCTATGTTACGAGCCGAAAGGCTGCGGCCAAGCACCATGAGAATATATCTGTTTTTTCCCTGACGGTTCACCCAATCCTCATACTCCTCGCTGCTGATGGGTGAGAAGCCTACGTTGACGCCTAGCTCAGTGGCTTTGAACAGAGCCTCCTTCATAACCTGTCCTGAGTGCTCTTCATCTATACGGATGAGCAATCCCAGTGAAAGGGTGCTGTGAATGTCGGCCTGACCAATATCCAGTACCTGTGCATCATATTTTGATAGAATACTTGTGAAAGAGGCCGTAAGACCCGGTTGGTCCTGACCTGTAATCCTAATAAGGATTTGCTCCATCTTCTTGTTATTGTCAGCCATAATGTAAGTGAATAGTTTATGAGTGCAAAAATAATCAGAAATTATGCCTTTTGCAAATAAAATTGACTTAAAGCATGAAAAGGGGGGCTAAATTTGTCATAAATCATCTGCCTCTATGCGCCCTCATGGTCATCTCAGCCTTGATGCTGATGCTCAATGATGTAGTCACGGCATTCCTCCATGAGCCATTTAGGTGTTGATGTTGCTCCGCAAATGCCTACTGTCTGCGCACCGTCAAACCAACTCATATCTATTTCTTGAGCTCTTTCTACCTGATGGGCATTGGGGTTTACTCCACGACATTCGGCAAAGAGCACCTTGCCATTTGAACTTTTTCGTCCAGCCACAAAGATGATTACATCGTGATGTGAGGCAAACTCAGCTATATTGGGCATTCGGTTGGCCACCTGGCGGCAGATGGTATCGAAGCTTTTGAAAGTGACGCCCGGAGCAATGTGTTGCTGAATATAGCTAATGATGTGGTGAAACTCATCGAGCGACATTGTGGTTTGCGAGTAGAGATAAATGTCGCGGGTGAAGTCTAGCTTCTTTACATCTTCAAAGCACTCTATGACGATAGCCTTGTTGCTCGTCTGTCCCACAAGTCCCAGCACCTCTGCATGGCCATTTTTTCCAAAGATTACTATCTGTGCGTCAGGGTTCTGCTCGCATTGTCGCTTGATGCGCCGTTGCAACTGAAGCACCACGGGACAAGTAGCGTCTATGATGTGCAGTGCATTTCGCTGCGCCGTTTTGTAGGTTTCTGGTGGTTCTCCGTGTGCACGTAGCAGAACCTTGGCGTGATGCAAGTTGCCGAAGTTCTGATGGTCTATCGTCACCAGTCCGTTGGCAGCCAGTCTCTCCACCTCCATGCTGTTATGAACTATGTCGCCCAAGCAATAGAGAGGTTTCTCATGAGCCAGTTCTTCTTCAGCCTTGCGTATGGCAGTGGTTACTCCGAAACAAAAACCACTACCCTTGTCTATTTCTATTTTCAACATTCTTCTTCGTCTTATCTTATTTAATACTAATCTTTAGCACTGGTGTGACGGGATCGTTGGTAGTGAGACGAATAACGCGCTCATCGTCGCTTTGTCCCAAAACGCTGCGGTCTATCACTACTTTTAATTTCTCCGTCTTTCCGGGTACCACCAATTTATCGCTGAGCCGAGCTTCTACTCCTTCTTCAGGAACCTCCAATGACGACAGTTCCAACATCTTGCCTCCAGCGTTCTTGATGACTACGGTGTACTTAATCTTCGTCTTCTTTTTATTTGTAGGGAGCCATAATGTCGAAGGAGTGGCTTGTGCTATAGCCATATTTTTGCGTTCCTGAGCCGTATATTTATGAGGCTTCTGCTCTTTCTTGTCGGCCAGTTCAGGAGCCACTACAATGCCTTTGATAAACAGGAAGTGGGGCTTCTGGCTGGCATTGGGATACAGGGCGACATACTTCTCAAAGTGCCCCATTTCTTTGGCGTCATAAGTTACGTTGACCACGAAGTTCCTTCCTCTGGCCACAGAATGGTGAGGATAAGTAACTTGGGTGCATCCGCAACTCGTTTCGGCTTTGCGAATGTATATGGGCACGTTGCCTGTGTTGTTCAGTCTGAAAGTTGCTGTAACGGGGTTTCTGAAGGCTATCTTGCCCAGGTCTACCGTATCGCGCTCTGCCGACATACGTTGTGCCATGGAAGCCGAGGGCAGTTGTAACAATACAGCGAGGAGTATCAGTCGCCATGTTTTGCCGCTCCGGCCTAATGAAAACAGTTCTCTCATCTTTATTTTCTCTATATCAAATGATTTTTATTGTTTCACAACGATACTCTTTGCCTTCTCTCTACCAGAATATTCCGGTGCATAAGCACATTGCACGGTGCACGTGCCTATGTTGTATTCACCCTGGCGGTCGATGTAATATTCAGTTTCGATGACGTGTGTACCCTTTGCAAGGCAGTCGAAGTAATAGTTGGTGGCGTTGTCGTGTGGAGCTATATAATAGTCCTGCAGATAACCACTTAGCTGGCTAACAGGTTCGAGACATGCTGCACGTTTGTCCTGAACCTCCACGAAGTCGAAGTCGCGACTGGCCTTGATGGTTATCCTTACCTTTACTTTATCTCCTACCTTCAAGTCATTGATATTCTTTCCGTTAGCTATCACCTGCCTTGTTATACTTAATCCGCTGGCTGTATTATCTATTTGTGCCGCTGGCTGCATGAATTGGGCGTAGACTGCCCCCCAACTTGTTCCTGAACTACTCTTCTTAGCCTCCAGAATCTTGCCCATGGGGGCATTGGGTATTTTGATGTAACCCGTTCCAGCTGTGAGCTCACCCGTTTTGAGTTGATCACCATCTACGTATAACTGGGTAGCGGGCTTCTGGTCGAGAACCTGCATATTTCCTTTTAGAAAAGCATAGACAGCATTCACTGAGTTGATGGGTGTGTCCCATGCCTGGGTGCGTTTTTCTTGCAGCAACCAACATTTCATATCTTTGATAATGGGGTCATTGGGAGTGAGCAACTGCAGTGCCTCAATAGCAGCTGTCTGAGTGGGGATACGATAGTCGAACCAAGAGTAATAAGCCTTGGGCGTGTCGAAGTAGCACCCTAGCTCCTGACTCTTTACCGTATATTCTCTTAGACTTTGCAAATATTCCTTGGCTTTAGCTTGTTGTCCGTAAGCAGCCAGTATAACGGCAGAATTGGCTTTTCCATATATAGTAAGTTGCGTGGGCATCGCCTTGAGCAGGTTTACAAGATATGCTATGTCGGCTGACGACTTTCTTCCGCTCAGTGCACAAGCATAGAGATAGTCGCATGCAGTCTCACTTGGCGTAAGCCTTTTGATGCCTTTAGCTGCCATCTTCTTGAGTTCTTTCACCTCGAGAGCTGTCTGCACATCCAAATAACTGAAAGCACGGGTTAGCATTTCTGCATTCGAAGTTTGATTGCCGATAAGCACATTGAGCCTCACCAGGGTCTTGACCACTGCAGTCGTCATGGCATAGCTTCCTGACATACCCTTCCACCAGCTGAAAGAGCCGTTGGCATTTTGTAGTTTGGCCAGCGAACTGATGAGTGAAGTTTGCCGTGCCATCAAGCTGTTGTCGTCGAAGAAGCGTGCAAGCCTCATTCTCTGCTCACGCTCATTCTGCGCATCTAAGATCCATGGTGTCTCACTGAGTAGTTGCTGACTTAGCTCGGCGTTTTTCTCAAGATTGCTCATCATGGATGTCTCATTGCCTTTTTCCATTCGCCATTGATCAACGACACGTTTCATTTGCGGCTTAGCCTTCATAATATAAGCCCCAATGCTATTAGCATATAACGCAGCCGACAGGCTGAGTGCGTTTTGCTCGTCTACTTGAGCCATGAAAGGCAGAGCCTGAACCATGAGCCAAGCGGGGTTATTAGTATATTCTATGGTGAGTTTTTTTTGCGTAGCATCTTTGGGGAAAAGCTTGCTCATATCTATAGTCTTAACACCCACAGTGTTTTGTGTAAAAGGCAACGTATTGGTCACCATCTCCTTGTTGGGCAGTACTGGCAGATAATCTTGCTCTCCATCACTATATCCGTTGCCCTTAGCCGTTACACGGGCAATGAGCATGTCGTGCCCAGCAAAGCTAGAGCCGGCTAGGTTGAACAGTGCTGAGGTACTTCCATTAGCATTTATATTATATTCAGCGTGCTGCTCATACACTTTTTCCTCGCTGTTGGCGTCCATCAGCAGGAACGAAACCGTCCCTGAAACAGGATGGCTCTGAGTATTGAATAATCTCACGCTTACTGTAGGATTGTCGCCCACACGGATGAATCGTGGCAAATTGGGTTGTACCATAACAGCCTTTTGTGCCACCGCTTCAGCAGTGATGGTACCATAGTTCATTTCCTTATCGTGTGCCAGACCTAGCAAGCGCCATGTTGTGACACTCTCCGGCAGGGTGAAGCGTATGCTCACTTGTCCCTTGTTATCTGTCAGCAAGTTAGGATAGAAGAAGGCCGTTTCCTGCATATTTTCGCGCAACGTTACCTCTTTGGTGGTATTTTCCTGCGTGTCTGAGGATCGACTGTCTACTATATCATACAATTTGGTTTCCTCTTTAGCTGGGGCAGCAGCTTCAGGCATGGCAGCAAGAGTCATATTTTGCTTTAACATACTTTGTTTGCCCCTAATTCGTATACCGTTTCCAAAGTTATTATCTCTTCCGCCTATCATATAGAAGTCTGAGAAGAGTGAGCTATCGAAAGTGCGCCACTGCAGCAATGACACGTGCTGCATCTCTATAAATGCGCTCAACGAAAGCGAACGGTTGTTGTCATCATCCAAACTATTATTCCAATTCACATAAGCCAGCCGGTTGGCAAATGAGAGTCTGAAAGGCCACGAGTAATTACTTATCTGGTCTAGACTGGCATCGTACATTGTAGCCATGAACTGAGCTAATGCAGGCTTTCCGTTACGTTTGACAGTGAGTGTCCACTCTTCCTCCTGTCCAGGCGTTAGCTTGTCGCGGAAAGTATTCCACTCCACTTGCAACCGTTTGTCTGGCAAGGGTCGTTCAATGTTAGCCTGATGCTTATAAACTTTTCCGTTTTTCACCCACGTATAAGTGAGTGTTATGCCGTCACCATATTCTTTCTTATAAGTGAAGGCACGTGTGATCAAAGCATTACTATTATCGATGACGCCGTTTTCAATCACCTTGTCAGCAGTAACGATAGAGTATAATATATGAAAATCGTTGTCAGAAGAACCCACTTGCACATAGACAGGTTGTGAATCGCTGCTGAACTGACTGTTACTTACGTAGAACCAGTCGGACGTCTTCACCACAGGTTTCTTGTCTTTTATGGAGAAGGTTACAATCTCTTGCCTGAGCGTGTCGTTGCCACAAACGGCTATCAGTTTGTGGCTTCCGCTTTTCATCACGCCTAATTCAACATCAGTGTTAGTCTTTGCGCGGTATTTCTTACCATCTATTGTGTAGGTTACTTCGCCATCTATACTCTTTCCGGCCGCATTCTGATAGATGAACTTTATACTTCTGAGACTATCGACGAGTGCTTTCTGTGGTAGATTGCTTGTCAACACAGCCTCTTTAGTTCCAAGTGGCAACGTGCTGTAACCCTGGTGTGTTTCGCCACCATTGTCTGTTACCTTAGCTGTTACCTCAAAGTTATAGAAATCGCCCCATCTGCTGGACTTCATGAGAAGATCAGGCATGGTGAGCGGAATTTGCATATTGAATGTTCCGTCGGTCAATGTTGTGGTCGAACCCTCATAAATTGTTTTGGCAGAACGGTCTGAAGTCCACCAGCACCACAATGCCCTACGCCTTACTACGGTATAATTCACTTTGGCACCTGCCACGGCCACGCCCGAGTAAGTCTTAGCAGTTCCCTGCAACGACAGCGTATCACCTGCTGCATAACGCTGTTCATAGGGTGCCACCTCTACTTTAAAAGTGGGCCGCTTGTATTCCTCTACCTGAACATATCTTTCCGCATACAAATAATTATCTCCGTTAGCCTGAATAAGCATTCGCCCAGTAAGCAAGGTGCGAGGCAATTCGAAGTCAGTCGAAGCTGTGCCCCACTCGTCGGTCTTGATAGTTGCTTTGGAAATTACCTGACCATCATTGTCGCTCAAAGTTAGTCGAATTGTTGTATTCGAGTCGGCTTTTACATTTAAGTCATCTTGCTGATAGCCTATAAACGACACATGAACAGTTTGCCCCGGACGATAGATACCTCTGTCGGTGAAGAGCTCCGCAGAGTGAGACTTTCGGCTACCTTCATTATCATAATAGGCATTGCCATACCAACCATATTGCGTCTTTGCAAATTTATCATTGTCGGTATACACCCAATAAGGAAAGTAGTAATTCTTATTGATTGATGTAATAGCCTCACCTTTGTCGTCGGTGGTGAGTTCGAAAGATTGCTTCATTTCGTTATAATAACCTTGTTTCATAACGATATGCGCATTCTTCACGGGTTGTCCGCTCACGGCATCCATCACGCCTATACGTAAAGAACCTTTTGGCAGACTCTCCCACACCATGGCTAGTCTTGAACCATACAGAAGCATGCATCGACTGTCTATCTTAGGATCGTCGGCAGAAGCCTCTAACAGATAGATGCCAGCGGGCAGAGCGGGCACTGTCATCGAGTCGGTCATATACTCCCAATCCGATGGGGGCGTAAAGCGGCATGAGAGTACTACCGGCTTGAACGACATATCCGTCTTGGCACGCAATTTCTTCAGTTCGTTCTTGTCATATCCGTCGAATGACGTGCGACCGTCAACGTCCTTCAATCTGCTTATTTTCACCTTCACTTCATGCAAGTTGCGGACCTGCTCAAGCACGATAGTGCTAGTAGTGCCGGCGAAAAAACGATGGTCTTTCATCCTAAGGTCAAAGCTCGGTCTTGTCAGGCTGATACGTGCGTTTTGCAACTCGCTTATGCCAGGACAGATGGGCCAGTGGGCTGTAGCGTAGTCTATAAAGCTGATTTGTTCTCTTACCGAACTGCTGGGTTTCATAACCTTATATCGCTCTGCTGCCACATATCCGCAGTCAGGCAGGTCGTCGTACATACTCATGATAGAGTCAAGTTTTCCAACTAGTTTTGACGCATGCTGTTCGCCCTCTTTTTGGGCCTGCCACATGGCCATAAACATGGCAGCAGGCCGGTTGCCTTGACTTTGGTAATAATTCCCAGCTACGTCATACATCTCTGTCTCCATGGCTATTACGTGCAGCAAGTCGTCGCCGAAGATTCTGCTGTCGGTTCCTTTGGTAAGCAGAGGCTCGTAGCCCTTGGCTTGGGTGGCAGCCAATATCTGCGGATGTTCCATTGCTGCCCGGTATAGTGCTTGGGTCCGAATGTTAGTGTCTGTGGTTCGGTCTAGTATGCTGTATATCTTTCCGAGTGACACTCTCCATACGGCAACCAATGCTACATCGGTAGAACTGTTTATGCGTCTTCTCAACCTAAGCGTGTCGGCCTCGATAGAATCAGGAGATAGTGTACATCTCACTGCCGCTCTACTAACTTCGGCTGCCAACAGATTGCCGTAACTTTTTTCTTGTTCTGCTTTCTTGATGATTTGCCCCAGCACATTCAGTTCGGTTTGTGGCAAGTCCTTGCCCTTGGCTTCATTATATTGGTTCCACAAAAGGTTGAAACCGTCTCCCCATGATGTGAAGGCGTGAAGCAAGAGAAACGCGAAAATTAGACAGGTTGTTTTGATGTTCATATATTCACACAGTTATAATTCTTTGCAAAAATACGAACTTTCCCTGACCAAATCAATAATACCTCATGTAATTTATGTTAAGCATCTATGCTCACCTTGTAGGTTTTTAGCTTGGCTATTGTGTCTTTATCTCCGTATATCCCACCAGTTGGTCTGTTCGTCCGCCGATGGGACGGTAGTAAACCAATGCCTGATAGCGGTTTTCGGTCTGATAGAACGAGCCCTCTGTTGGCATGATGACGGGCTTTGCGCCGGGTGCCACCAAAAGATAGGTATAAGAGTAGTAACCCAGTTTGAGAAGCACCTGCGCCTCATAACAGTGTGTAGAGTCGTTATACTCCATCCTGTATCGTGGCAGAAAGCGGTCTTGTGTCCAGTTGGCATTGATATATACATCACCCTTTACGGGCTCAGGACATCTCAGTCTGAAGTGCACCATCATATAGTCACTTGTAGTGTTTACCTCTGTATTGTCCGAATTGCGTATCAGAAAAGCCCCATCGGCATCCACATCATACAGATAGTTGGCTCGGGGTTCAGATATAAAGGGATAGGCATGATTGTCTGTTCCATCCCAATAGATACTCTCTATACCCATGGATGCCACGTGTGTGCTAAGTATCTCAAACTTGCGGTATTCGTTGCCTGCCTGGAATATGTACTGCGGGTTGTGGGTCCACACCAACCCATCGGCCTGCACATACTGTGGACGGGCATTGAGCCGGGCATCATCCCACCGACTATTCTGTAACAACACTGTATGCAGCTGGTTCTGCGGATCAGTCACCTTGTAGGGACCATACGAAACCTTCATGGCTACCTGCTGATAGCTGCCGTTGATACCCCTGTCGGTGTTGGCCGTTGCGTTCAGACTCACTCCCATTGCGCTTGCGGCAGGTTCTCTGACCATAAAGCATGCGCTGAACACCGGTTTTTGGTCGTCCTCATCATCATACACCGTAACCCTGTAGTTGCCACTCATCTTGGGCTTACACTGTGAGTTTGGAAGTGTGAAGGTATAATGAGTGTAGAGACGGTTGGTCAGGATGCTCTGCTGAGCATCGTCTATCAGATTATCAGACACAAAGCCTTCACAAAAATCATTGTCGAAGAGCTGCTCAGATGTTGTCCAGTCGGCTTCGCAGTGCTCTATCTTGTAAGCATAGCGATGATAGTCGTGGGTCATGTCATCGAAGCTGATAGTTATCTGGCCGTTGTTGAGCTCATATATCGGAAGGCTCATCCAGTTGTCGTCGGCCGTCACTTGCAACGATTGTATACGGTCGTTGAATATCTCGTTGCGTTGGGCCTGCAAAGGCAGCGCATGGGATGCCAGCCACAGAAAGACTATAAGCAACGCATGAATGTAATGACTCTTCTTATTGTTCATACTTTTCAAGTTTTACGGTGCATGAATATTATCTTTTGCACCACCTTTCCCCATCATGTCTACTCTTAATCACTTTGATTATCGAAATGAACAGGGAATTCAACGTTTTTCGTTTTTATTTGGTAGATGCTACAAAGATAGTGAATATTTTCTGAAACTGCCAAATTCCGGAGACTTTTCGTGAATACTCTTTGCTGTAGTGTCTGTTCACAAGCACATCTTATCTTATTATGAAGGAGCAGGCGCGTTATAGTAGTTTGCGCCTGCCCCCTTATTATCTGAGTGTTTTACTCTTCAAAAGACTTTATAAAATGCTCACGTGACAGACCGGAGCATAGTAATAGAAGTCCTAAGAAATTAGCTTTACGCCCTGAGGGCCCGCATAGCGTTGAGCACAGCCAATACCATGACGCCCACATCACCGAATACAGCCAATCCCATGGCAGCACTGCCTAGCAAGCCTATAGCCGCCAGTGCTAAGATAACCACCTTAACCGAAATGGCAAACCACACATTTTCATGAGCTATGCTAAGGGTATGTCTAGATATTCTGATAGCCTTGGCTATCTTTGAAGGCTTGTCATCCATCAGCACGACGTCGGCCGCCTCTATGGCAGCATCACTGCCCATGGCCCCCATGGCTATGCCTACATCAGCACGGGCTAGAACGGGAGCATCGTTGATGCCGTCTCCCACAAAAACCAGCGTACTCTTGTCCGGCTTATCACGCAACAGCTGCTCTAGATGGCGCACCTTATCAGCTGGCAGTAACTCTGCATAGTAATCGTCAATACCCAGTTGTCGAGCCACTTTCTGTGCCACGTCCTTATGGTCGCCCGTCAACATCGCTGACCTTCTTACGCCAACTTTACGCAGCAAGCTGATGGCTTCGGCTGCATCGGGCTTTATGCTATCGGCTATAACCACATGACCTGCATAAACGCCATCAACAGCCACATGTATTACTGTACCTATATGATCACGACATTTCTCACATAAGTGCATCTTAGCTCCAACATCGTTCATCAGCTTCTCATTGCCCACGCACACCGTCTTTCCGTTTACACAAGCCTTAACGCCTTTACCAGCAATCTCCTCTACATTTTCTATCTTGCAGTTGTCAGCCTCATTAGGATAAGCTTGTCGCAAGGCTACGGCAATGGGGTGAGTAGAATAGCGCTCCACATGTGCCGCTAAGTGCAGCAGTTCTTGCTCGCTAAGCTTGTCAGGATGTACGGCGCTTACGGTGAATGAACCTTGTGTAAGCGTACCTGTCTTATCAAAGACCACGGTAGAAGCCTTGGCCAGTGCGTCCATATAATTGCCACCTTTTACAAGAATGCCGTTGCGCGATGCTCCTCCTATGCCGGCAAAGAAGGTAAGGGGCACGGAAATAACCAGGGCACATGGGCAACTCACCACAAGGAATGTAAGGGCTCTGTAAAGCCAAACGGGGAATGTTGACCAATAATTATCATAGAAGAACGGTGGTATGAAGGCAAGCAGCAAAGCTGCCAACACGACAATGGGGGTATAAATACGCGCAAAACGGGTAATGAAGTTTTCGCTGCGCGACTTGCTTTTGCCGGAGTTCTCAACCAAATCTATAATCTTTGAAGCTGTAGATTCGCCGAAGCTCTTAGCTACACGCACCCTGAGCACCCCAGACAGATTGACACATCCGCTGAAGATGTCGTCGCCTGTCTCTACTTTACGTGGTGCACTCTCTCCCGTCAGTGCGGTGGTGTTCAGAGCCGATGTACCTTCTATCACTTCGCCGTCCATAGGCACTTTCTCACCAGGTTTAATGACAATGGTCTCCCCCACCTCAACGCTGTCGGGCTTAACTGTCTGTACTTTTCCGCTCCGTTCCACGTTAGCCGTGTCAGGACGAATATTCATGAGCTGGGATATAGACCTGCGACTATTGTCCTCGGCATAATCCTCAAACAGCTCGCCTACCTGAAAGAAGAGCATCACAAAGACAGCCTCCGGCATCTGACTCTCTGCTCCCGGCAGAAAGCCTATGAGCAGAGCCCCAATAGTGGCTATGCTCATCAGAAAGTCTTCATCGAATGGATTACCCTCTGCTATGCCTTCAACAGCCTCCATCAGAACATCGTAGCCTATGAGCAGATAGGGTACCAGATAGATTATCAGTTGTTGCCAAAGGGGCAGTTGCAGGTGGCGGGCTACAAGCCACGCTACCAAGAGCAGCACCACCGTAAGGAGAATTCTCAATAATTTTTTGTTCATATCCTCATATTGTTTGTTTCATGCCGCAAAGGTAGCTATTTAGTCGTGCAACTGAGTTGCAAAAATGGCTTGGGGCATAAAAAAACAAATAATAAGGGCTGAAGTATACCCTTTTTGTGTGTTTGAGAAATCACTTATACTGCCTCAATGCGCCCAACAATTCTCTGTTTTCTTCTCTAGAACCTATGGTGACTCGCAAACAATCTTTGCAAAGCCGAATGCGGGTGCGATTGCGTACTATGATACCCCGCTCCACCAAATAGTCATATATAACTTGAGCATCGGTCATGCGGGCAAGAAAAAAGTTGGCATCGGTGTGAAACACCTGCCTGCAGATGAGCAACTCGCTGAAAGCACTAATGAGTTGGCCACGCTCGCGCAGCAATATTTTTATCCAAGTGTCTATCTCATCGCGCTTATCGAGCACCTCGATGGCACGCTTCTGCGTGAGATAATTTACGTTATAAGGATATTTTACCTTATTAAACAGCTCAATGATAGGTTCTTGGGCAAAGGCCATACCCAAACGGATGGCAGCGCTTGCCCATGCCTTGGAGAAGGTGTTAAGCACGATGAGGTTGGGATAGAGGTTTAAATCCTCGCGGAATGTTCGGGCAGATGAAAAATCTGAGTATGCCTCGTCTACCACCACGATGCCCTGAAAAGTTGTCAGCACCTTCTTCACCTCATCACGCTGCATGTTGTTGCCCGTGGGATTGTTGGGACTGCAAATCCATATCAGCTTGGTGTGAGCGTCGCACTGGGCCAGCAGCTTATCGGCGTTGATCTGATAACCTTCGTCCAGAAGCACCGGCCGATAGGCCACATCATTGATGTCTGCACACACCTTATACATCCCGTATGTAGGTTCTATGGCCACCACGTTGTCGGCTTTGGGCTCACAGAACACCCTATAACACAAATCGATAGCCTCATCAGAGCCATTGCCCAAGAATATCTGTGAGGGCGCAATACCTTTTATTTTGGAGAGCTTAGCTTTAAGTTCTGTCTGCAAAGGATCGGGATAGCGGTTGAGGGGCGCGCCATAAGGATTCTCGTTAGCATCGAGAAACACATGAGCCTCATGTCCATTATACTCATTTCTCGCACTTGAATAAGGCGCGAGCCTCCATATATTTGGTCTGACCAGTTCTTTAAGTTGTTTCATAACTTGTCATTTTTATGTTGTAATGGGGTGTCGGCAACATGTTGTGGCCACAGTTGACCACATGAGTAGCTGATGACTCTTTCTTATTGCATTCACAAAAGCAATTCCTTGCCTAGTCACATTTCTCCTCGTCCAGAGCCTTGAGGCGCAGGGTCATAGCGTTCTTATGTGCCATGAGTTGCTCATGACTTGCCATCACCTCAACGGCATGACCTATTGAGCGTACACCCTGCGGTGTGAGATGCTGGAATGTTATCTTGCGATTATACGAGTCAAGATTTACGCCGTTATAAGCTAGCGCATATCCATGTGTGGGCAGTGTGTGATTGGTGCCGCTGGCATAGTCGCCTGCGCTCTCGCACGCATACTTGCCTAGGAACACAGAGCCGGCATTAACCACCTTTTCGGCCAGTTGCTCATAGTCTTTCGTTGCCAAGATGAGATGTTCTGGAGCATAAGCATTGCTCAGATTGATGGCCTCAGCCGTGTTGTGCACCAACACCAGTCGGCTGTTGTCAAGTGCCTTGGCAGCTATCTCACGTCGTGGAAGTTGCCTGAGCTGGTTCTCTATCTCAGCCTGCACCGCACTCAGCAGAGCCTCTGATGTGGTGATGAGCAGCACCTGCGAGTCGATGCCGTGCTCTGCCTGGCTCAGCAAGTCGGCTGCCACAAAGGTGGCATTGCTCGTCTCATCGGCTATCACACACACCTCAGACGGCCCGGCAGGCATGTCGATGGCCACATCGTGCAGGCTCACTTGTTGCTTGGCCGCCATTACATATTGATTACCGGGGCCAAATATCTTGTAAACCTTGGGCACACTCTCCGTGCCATAAGCCATGGCACCAATAGCCTGTATGCCTCCTGCCTTAAAGATGCGGCTCACTCCGGCTTCGTGCGCAGCCACCAGGATGGCGGGATTTACCTTTCCGTCTTTGCCCGGAGGCGTACAGAGCACTATCTCCTTGCATCCTGCTATTTTTGCTGGAGTAGCCAACATGAGTACGGTAGAAAAAAGAGGTGCCGTGCCACCGGGTATGTAAAGTCCTACTCGCTCAATGGGAATACTCTTCTGCCAGCAGGTAACGCCTTGAGCCGTCTCTACCTTGAGCGGAGCGAAACGCTGAGCCTCATGAAATTTGGCTATATTGTGATGAGCCAGTCTGATGGCTGCAAGCAGGTCGGCCGGTGTCTCGCGTTCGGCCTGCGCTATCTCGTCTTCAGTAACGGCCAAAGATGTCAGTTGGGCGTGGTCAAAGCGCTCCTCGTATTTCCTGACAGCATCGTCACCATGCTGCCTCACGTCGGCCAAAACTGCCGCTACCGTGTCATTGAGTTGGGTGACATCAAGATGTGGCCGTGTGATGATATGCGGCCATTCTGATGGCTTGGGATATTTTATAATGTTCATTCGCAAATGTTTAAATAATGTTCCGGTCTAACAGCAGGCTGTGCTCTTTCGTTGATGACTTTCTTTTGCGCTCAGCCTTATCAGACCTTTATAATATCATTTTCTCAATAGGTGATACCAGAATGCCCTGAGCGCCGAGCTCTTTCAGCTTTCCGATGATTTCCCAGAAGCGCTTCTCGTCGAGCACAGTATGTATAGAGCACCACGACTCATCGGCCAGCGGAATGATGGTGGGGCTCTTAATGCCCGGAAGCACTGCTGTAATTTCTTTTAGTCTGTCCTTAGGGGCATTCATCATCACGTATTTCTTGTCCTGAGCCGAGCGCACAGCCTCAAACCTGAACAATATGTCGTTAAGCACCTCATGCTTGGCATCGTCCATGTGCCAGTTTCCAATGAGCAGTGCCTCACTCTTCATCACAGTCTCCACTTCCTTCAGATTGTTGCTCACCAATGTAGAACCAGAGCTTACAATATCGAAGATGCCATCGGCAAGACCAATGCCCGGACTGATCTCTACACTGCCCGTAATAACGTGTATATCAGCTTTTATGCCGTTTTTGTTCATGTAATTGCGCAAGATGTTGGGATAGCTTGTGGCTATCTTCTTGCCATTAAACCACTGCATACCCGTGTAGTTGGTTTCCTTGGGTATAGCCAGTGAGAGGCGACACTTACTGAACCCCAGACGAGAGATGATTTGGGCATCCTCTCCTCTCTCTACAAACTCGTTCTCACCCACTATACCTATGTCGGCCACTCCGCTTGCCACGCTTTGGGGTATATCGTCGTCGCGAAGATAAAGAACCTCCAAAGGAAAGTTGGAAGCTTGCACAAGAAGGGTACGCTTGCTGGTGGGTATCTTGATGTCAGACTCTCTTAAAAGGCTGATGGTGTCGTCATACAAACGACCTTTGGACTGTATCGCTATTCTTAGCATAATCTATTGGTTTTAAATAAAATGCGTGCAAAAATACTAATTTATTGCCGCTTTTGCAAGAAATGCTGTAATTTTGTGGGCAATTTATGGACAAGCTGAATATTTGTAACATATTTATAGTATTTGCATCCCTCTTTTTCTGTGGATGCACTGAGAAGCAGGAACCCGTCATGACGCCTTGGGGCACCGAGCTGAAGCAGGATGCAGACCCTGCTGATGACGGCAATGACTCGCAATATTCTGTTGACGAACTGCAACAGAATGGTGAAATGATTGCCCTGACCATCACAGGTCCCGACACTTATTATGATTATCACGGACATGGACTCGGTGTTCAATATATGATGTGTGAGGATTTCGCAAGCCACATAGGGGTATCGCTGCGTGTAGAGGTGTGCAGAGACACCACTGAGATGATAAACAAGCTGTTGAAAGGTGAAGGCGACATCATCGCCCTGCCTCTCTCGCGGCATGTGAAGGGCGCGGCAAAACTGCGTTTTTGTGGCGCTGCCAACCCTAAGACACATGCAGGGTGGGCTGTAGCCGCAGGCAACACATCTCTGGCCGACTCTGTCAATGCCTGGTATAAACCCGACATGCTGGGCAAGACGCAGGCCAGGGAGAACTATCTGTTGTCGGCGGCCAGCATCCGCCGCCATGTCTACGCGTTATATATCGACCGCTCCAGAGGCATTTTGTCGAGTTATGACGCCTTCTTCAAACGATATGCGCCTGAAGCCGGCCTAGATTGGCATATTCTGGCTGCACAATGTTATCAAGAATCGTGCTATGATCCTCACGCCCAATCGTGGGCAGGAGCCAGCGGACTCATGCAGCTCATGCCCCAAACAGCTTATCGGATGGGTGTGCCTGACGGAATGCTCTTCGACCCGGAGCAGAACATTGCAGCCGGAGCAAGATATATGGGGCACCTCATGGCTAAACTGTCCGACATTCCCAACCACGAGGATCGCGTCTGCTTTGCACTGGCAAGCTATAACGGCGGATTGGGCCACGTGCGCGACGCGCAGGCCTTGGCACGCAAATACGGAGGCAATCCTAACCAATGGAGCTCGGTTTCCCAATATATTCTTATGCTGAGTAATCCCGCCTATTACCAGGACGAGGTAGTGAAATATGGCTATATGAGAGGTTCTGAGACGGTGAATTACGTGAACAGCATACGCTCTAGATATGGAAGGTTCTAGGTTGTGAGGGCGATATGGGGCTCAAAAGTTTTGAGTTATTAATGTCGACAAAAGGAACATCGACGCCCACGAAAATCGTTAAAGGTATGTAAAATAATTGTGTTTTAAATATTTTGTAGTAACTTTGCAACAATTTCACTGGTAACAGGGCAATGAAAAAAATACTCATAACAGGTGCTTCCGGATTTATTGGCAGTGCTATAGTCAACAAGGCGCTGGACTTGGGAATGGAGGTCTGGGCAGCTGTAAGGCACTCAAGTAGCAAGCAATATCTACAAGATAAACGCATCCATTTTATAGAACTAGACCTCAGCTCGGCTCAGCAGATGACGCAGGCGCTGAGCAAGTTGCGCTTTGACTATGTGGTTCATGCCGCCGGTCTTACAAAAGCTCTGCGACAAGCCGACTTTTTCAGCGTGAACACGGAGGGTACAAAGCATTTGGTTGAGGCTCTGAAAAACTCTAGCCAAGAGCTGCAACGCTTTGTGTATATGAGTAGTTTGAGCGTTTTCGGAGCTATCAAGGAGCAGATGCCCTATCAGCCTATTAAGGAGACTGACACACCCCGGCCCAACACAGCTTACGGTAAGAGTAAATGGGAAGCAGAGAAGTTTCTTGATGGGCTGGAAAAAGCTGGTTACGACCTACCATACGTCATCTTACGGCCTACGGGAGTATACGGGCCGAGAGAACATGACTATTATATGATGGCCAAATCCATCAAGGAGCATGTTGATTTTGCGGCAGGATGGACACGACAAGACATCACTTTCGTATATGTAGATGATGTGGTGCAGGCCGTCTTCCTGGCTCTAGACCATGGCAAGAAAGGCAGAAAATACTTCTTGAGCGATGGGAATGTTTATCAAAGTTCAACCTTCAGCAACTTGATACATCAGGAATTGGGCTGCCCTTGGTGGATTAGGGTTAAGGCACCCATTGCTTTGTTGCATGTCATCTGTAAGGTTTGCGACGCATGGGGACACCTTACAGGAAGACTCACGGCGCTGAACAATGACAAATATAACATTCTAAGGCAGCGCAACTGGCGGTGTGACATCAGGCCGGCTGTGGATGAGTTAGGGTTTAAGCCACAATGGGACTTGGCCCGGGGTGTGAGAGAAACAATAGAATGGTATAAAGCTAACGGTTGGTTGTGATGTGGAATAAGGTTGAAGAAGCCTGGCTCAAAGCACGGGATAATGATTACAAAGGACTGTTGTTGCCCGAATGGATCACCATTCTGTATATGGCAATAACGTCTGTCATCATTCTCATATTATATCATGACATGACGCAGCCGCTCACTGAGCTAAAACAAGACGGCCTGTTACTCATAGGCATAGGTCTGCTTTGGCTCCTTCACAGAGTTTATCCTTGCAGACTGCTTAATCTGGCTCGCGTCACTTACATCTTGCTCGCACTGAAATGGCTCTATGACGGTACGTATGAGATTAACAAGGTGTTCGATAACCTAGATCATTATTTCGCTTCAGCCGAGCAATGGCTCTTTCATTGCCAGCCCTCGTTGCTCTTTTCCGTGGCTCTGCCTCAACATATCGTAAGCGAGCTCTTCGACATGGGCTATTTCATGTACTATCCCATGATAGCCCTGACCATCCTCTTTTTCTTTTGCTTCCGGCAGAAGGATTTCGAGAAAGCCTCGTTCGTCATCTTGGGCGGCTTCTTCTTATATTATCTTATATTCATCTTCCTGCCCGTAACCGGACCTACCTATTACTTCAAGGCCATAGGGCTGAGCAATGCCATGAATGGTGTTTTTCCGCCATTGGGCAACTATTTCTTGCGTCATCAGGAGTGTTTGCCTTCTCCAGGCTATACCAACGGTTTTTTTTACAGACTCGTTGAACTCGCCAAAGAATCCGGCGAACGCCCAACAGCAGCCTTTCCCAGTTCGCATGTGGGCGTCAGCACCCTTTGCATGATGCTGGCCGTCAACAGCAAAAGCAAAAGCCTGACATTGTTCTTTCTGCCATTTTATATTCTCCTGTGCTGTGCCACAGTTTACATTCAGGCACATTATCTCATCGACGCCATCTTTGGCTTTGTCTCAGCCGTCTTGTTTTATTTCCTGCTCACCGCAACTTACAACATGCTTATAAGCAAAAGACGCGTGAAGAACAAATGATTTGGCAAAGTGAAGACAGAAGCTTGGCTTTCTTCGCCAAATATTCTTCACACTTGCAGTGGTACAAATTGGCTTGAGCACAAGCATGTCGGGAAAATAGACGCTAAATTATATATACCAAAATCAAACGATATATAAAACATAAGTTTTATGTATAATTTATCTTAAAACATTCATAAATTCACGATTACTTATTGATAAACGCTATAATTTTGCATCCCGAATATCAATTAAAAGTTAATAATATAATCAATTATTCTTACAAAACATGGCTAAAGTATTGTCTTTGTTATGTCTTTCTATGAAGCTTTCTGCTTGGATGAATGCAAAAGGATATACCACAAGACAACTTTGCAGAATTCCCTTCCGGAAGCAACCACCTTTAGCAAAGGTTTATCTGTTACTAATGGGGGGGGTATTTCAAATCAGTCGCAGACAAACACTGATTTTTTAGAGTTCAGCAACAGTGTTCAGCACACCGTTGCGGGCCGACAATCAACCTGCCACATCAACAGCCCACCTTACATAACCGTACGTAAAGTACGGCAAAGCTTGTCTTACTCTTCAGGATACGAAATACAACGGTCAACCTATATGACCGGAAAATAACATTAATAACAGAAAAAAAATAATTGTAAAATGAAAAAAGAATATAAGTCACCGAACACAGCAACAGTAAAACTCAATCTCAATTGCAGCGTGCTTGATAATACAGTAGGCGTTGACAATACTTCAAAATACGGTTCTTGGGGAGATGCCGCAAAAAAGAATTTTCATTACGACGAACCTGAGGACGAGACATTTAACACCAAGCCCAATTGGGACGAGTGATGTCAATACGTGACAAATGCTTTTATCCGTACGCTCTTCAAATCCCAAAGGATATGTCGGGTGTACGGATTCTATTTACCAAATGGTGCTTTTTGCGTTGCAAAACAGGCACTTTTGAGCTGCAAAACAGGCGCTTTTGAGCTGCTGTAAGGCTATTGTCGCATCAGTGTGACATGATGAGCCCGGCAAGGGCGGCAAGAAGCGGGTGCCGGTCAGTAAGATGCCGTGCAGGGAATGCCGGCTGCCTTCACCCTGTCGCGTATGCTGTCTAGCTCCTCATGCGAGGCCTTCGTCAAGTGGCAGTCAGGTGTTTCACGGTCTATGGTGTATATCATCACCTCTGCGGGCGCTATCTTCTTGACAGCATCCAACCAAGGCTGAACATAAGCCAGGCCGGTGTTATCAACATCTTCACCCTCGTCTGTCGTGCCCTTCATAAACATAGTCTGGATGATGACATGCCCATGAAAATCCTTGAGATGCTCTATAATCTTATCGACGCTGTAACTAGGTTGCTGAGGACGGTCTACTTTACGAATATAAGCAGGGTTCACCGTGTCAAGCTTCAGTATGTTATTATCCACCAACATGAGGGCATCACGCACCTCTTTGCGATGAATGAAGGTTGAATTGCTCAGTACACTGATTTTGGCTTCGGGGCATAAGGCATTGCGCAACGCTATGGTGTCGCGAATGATTTCAGGAAAATGAGGATTGCTTGTAGGCTCTCCATTTCCCGCAAAGGTAAGTACGTCAGGATGAACACCCTGCTGGTGCATCTCGCGTAGCTTCTTTTCCAAAGCTGTGGCCACCTCCTCACGTGTGGGCATGGCCCTTTTGGGCTTATGCGAGGCATTGTAACCACACTCACAGTAAATGCAATCGAACGTGCAACTCTTGCCGTCGGCGGGCAGCAGATTAATGCCTAACGATATGCCCAGGCGCCTGCTATGCACCGGGCCGTATATGGGAGAAGGATAGATAATAGTACTCATAATGAAAAGCTTTATTGCGATGCAAAGTTATAAAGAAATGGTTGAAATGTGGGGAAACGGCAAATAATTTTTGCTAGAAATGCAAATAAAAGATAATAAATTTTGAAATGTTAGGCTTTTAGGTTACCTTTGCAACAAATTTGGTGTAATTGTACCTGATACAAAATGGCAAAAAAAAGAAATAAAACCCGTAATCGCAAATATGGATTGCAGGTAGTTACTTTATTAATAAGCACTGCCATGGTGCTCATTCTCATCGGATTGGTTGTTCTGACCGTGTTTACAGGCCGCAACCTGTCTTCTTTCGTAAAGGAAAATCTTACTGTCACAATGATTCTAAATCCCGATGTGACAGACTCCGAAGGCCAGTTGCTTTGCCAAAAGGTTGAAGGATTGCCCTATATTACGGGAGTGCACTATGTGAGCAAGGAGGAAGCCCTGAGGGAGGGAACAAAGGAGATGGGCGCCGACCCTTCTGAGTTTGCAGGCGAAAATCCTTTTACTGCCTCCATAGAGCTGAGGCTTCATGCCGATTATGCCAATAACGACTCTATCAAATGGATTGCTACAGACTTAAAGAAGTATAAGGAGGTATATGACATAGACTATCGTCAGAACCTCATACAGAGCGTAAACAACACATTGGGCAAGATAGGCCTGGTGCTGCTGGTGCTGGCCGCACTGCTCACAGTGGTGTCTTTCTCACTCATCAACAACACCATCAGGCTGAGTATCTACGCCAGACGATTCTCTATACACACCATGAAGCTTGTCGGAGCGTCATGGAATTTTATCAGGACGCCTTTCATTCGCACCGCTATCGGGCAAGGCTTGCTCTCGGCACTCATCGCTCTGGTGGTGCTTGCTATCGGCGTATATGCCCTTTATCGCTACGAACCGGAGATTACGGTGGTGATAAACACGGAGGTGATTGCTGTCACAGCCGCCATTGTGGTGTGCTTCGGCGTACTCATCACAACCTTCTGCGCTTGGCTTTCGGTGAACAAATTCTTGCGAATGAAGGCCGGCGACCTGTATAAGATATAGAACAAAATGAATAACAAATAAATATGAACAGACAAAATTTAGCTTTTGGAAAAGTAAATTACATCTTGCTGGCCATAGGCTTGGCAGTTGTTGTCTTGGGCTTCTTCCTGATGAGCGGTGGCAACTCCACTGAAAAACATTTCGACCCATCAGTGTTCAGCGCAATGCGCATTAAGGTGGCGCCGGTTGTTACGTTCTTTGGTTTCATCTCTATCATAGGGGCTATCATCTATAAACCTAAAGATGCAAGCAATGACAGCGCTGAGTTAACGTCTAAAACAGTAAACAAAGACTTAACTGACAAATAATGACACTTTTACAAACTATTATTATAGCCATTGTCGAGGGCCTTACAGAGTTTCTGCCGGTATCGTCTACAGGACACATGATTATAGCTCAGAACCTTCTGGGAGTACCAAGCACAGACTTTGTCAAGGCATTTACTGTCATCATTCAGTTTGGTGCCATTCTCTCGGTGGTGTGCCTTTACTATAAAAGATTCTTCAAGCTTAACCATACACCGGCCCCTGTGGGAGCGACGGGTGTGCAGAAGTTTTTGCATAAGTGGGACTTCTACTGGAAGTTGCTAGTGGCTTTCATCCCGGCTGCTGTATTGGGTTTTATCTTCAACAGCCTCATAGAGAGATTGTTGGGCAACGTGATGGTAGTGGCTGTCATGCTGGTCATGGGAGGTGTCTTTATGCTTTTCTGCGACAAAATATTCAACCACGGTTCAGAGGATACACAACTCACAGAGAAAAGGGCTTTTAAAATAGGTGTGTGTCAATGCCTGGCCATGATTCCGGGTGTGTCGCGTTCTATGGCCACCATCGTGGGTGGTATGTGGCAAGGACTCACTCGCCGAAGAGCGGCTGAGTTTTCATTCTTCCTCGCAGTGCCCACAATGCTGGCAGCCACCTGTCTTGAAGTGCTCAAGATGATTATGAAAGGTGACCTGACAGGTATGTCGGGCAACTTAGGAACGCTGCTCATTGGCTGCGTGGTAGCCTTCATCGTGGCTATGATAGCCATTAAGTGGTTTGTTGACTTCTTGGCAAAGTATGGCTTTAAGGCGTTTGGCTGGTATCGCATCGTGGTGGGTGGCATCATCATCATCCTGCTTCTGACCGGTCACAGCCTCAATATGGTGGGCTAATACTAATTTGCATAAATGATGAATTTAAGAGAGGGTGTTATCATTCCTATAGACAAGCCTTACAACATTACCAGTTTCAAGGCATTGGCGCACATCAGATATTTGTGTACCAAGGCTGTAGACCATAAGGTAAAAATGGGGCATGCGGGTACTTTGGATCCTTTGGCTACGGGTGTGCTGCTGCTCTGTACAGGAAAAGCTACCAAACGAATAGACGAGCTGCAAAGCCACACAAAGGAATATACAGCTACGCTGCAACTTGGGGCGACTACTGACAGCTATGACAGGGAGCACACGGTGAACCACACCTTTCCGTGGAGACATATCACAAGGCAGATGATACTAGACACCCTACCCCATTTCATCGGCAACATAGAACAGGTTCCGCCCACCTACTCAGCCGTTAAGGTGAACGGCGAACGTGCCTTCACTTACAGAAGAAACGGCGAGCAGGTAACATTAAAGCCCAAGACAGTGAGAATAGATGAGATTGAACTTACTGATTTTGACCCTGAAAAGGCTCGTATGAGCATCAGGGTGGTTTGTGGTAAAGGCACTTATATAAGAGCTTTGGCACGTGATCTGGGCAAGGCACTGGGCAGCGGAGCTTTTCTAACGGCGCTGAGACGCACAAGGGTTGGCGACATCAAGGTGGAAGACTGTATAGCCTATGACAGCTTTCCTGAATGGCTTGAGGCACAAGACCCACAGTATTAAATAAGCATTAAATGGATATAGAAAGGAGAATATAAAATATATGAAACTGTCACAATTCAAATTTAAGCTGCCACCTGAGCTAGTGGCACTCTATCCACATCAGTCTGCCCACACCATTAAGCGTTCGGATGGGACAGAACATACGTTTCAGGTTACAAGGGCTGATGAGTCCAGACTGATGGTTCTGCATCGTAAGTCAGAGAAAATAGACTTATACAATAAAGAAGTGAAGGGAGAGCCGCAGGAGGATGATTATATTCGCTTTAAGGATTGCCTGAACTATTTTGGTGACGGAGACGTGTTTGTGTTTAATGACACAAAGGTGTTTCCTGCCAGACTATACGGAACAAAAGAGAAGACAGACGCAAAGATAGAGGTGTTCTTGCTGCGTGAGCTCAACGAAGAGATGCGCCTATGGGATGTACTGGTTGAGCCGGCACGAAAGATACGTATTGGTAACAAACTCTTCTTTGATGAGTCGGGCACTATGGTGGCTGAGGTGATAGACAATACTACCAGCAGAGGACGCACACTGAGATTTCTTTATGACTGCCCGCATGATGAGTTTAAGAAGGAATTGTTTGCATTGGGTGAGGCTCCGTTGCCTACATATATTTTGAACGGAAGGCCCGAAGACCCGGAAATGAAGGGTATGCATGTCACTGCACACGCAACAGCTGATGACATGGAAAACTTTCAGACGGTGTTTGCTAAAACCGAAGGGGCCGTTACGGCACCTGCCACAGGGTTGCATTTCTCAAGAGAGATGATGAAGATGATGGAAATTCGTGGAATAAAACCGGCTTACATCACTCTGCATTGCGGTCTAGGAAACTTCCATGAGATTGAGGTTGAGGATCTTACCAAGCACAAGATGGATTCTGAGCAGATGATTATAGGTAAGGATGCTTGCCAAACGGTGAACGATGCCAAGGAGAAAGGACATCACGTGTGTGTGGTAGGCACGAGTGTAGCCAAGGCTACAGAAACAGCTGTGGGTACAGACGGACTGCTCAAAGAATATGACGGATGGACCAACAAATTCATCTTCCCACCCTACGACTTTGATTTGGCAGACTCTATGCTGGCCAACTTCTATCACCCGGAGTCTACACTGATGATGCTGACAGCGGCATTCGGTGGATACGACTTGGTGATGAAAGCATATCAACTGGCTGTGAAGAATGGATATAAGTTTGGATGTTTTGGCGACGGAATGCTCATATTGAATGACTGACAAACATATAGTATATCTCAGCCTGGGATCTAACCTGGGCGACAGAAAGCTCTTATTGCAAAAGGCAATAATGAATATAGGAAAGAAGATTGGCAAGGTGGTGCGCCAATCTTCTTTTCTTGAAACAAAACCATGGGGATTCGAAAGCAAGAACATGTTTCTTAACGCATGTCTGTGCGTTTCTACAAGCATGACACCCCACGAACTTCTAGCGGCTACACAATCCATAGAAAAGGATATGGGACGGAAAAAGAAATCGAAAGACGGAAAATATGACGACCGTATCATAGACATAGACATCCTGCTATACGACCATATCAAGCTGAACGACCCCGACCTGACCATTCCGCATCCTTACATGAAACAACGCGACTTTGTGATGAAACCTTTAAAGGAAATAATGTCCTCTGATGGTTTAGGAAAGTGATGGAAGTGAAGAATAAGTGAAAGGGGCGAGAACATCAATGGTGATGAACTCGCCCCTTTGCTAATTAATCAATGAATTTCTGCGCCTGCTATCAGTAGCAATGCAGTAATTACTTACGAAGACCAAGTGCCTTCACAATGGCACGATAACGGTTGATGTCGCGGTCATACAGATAGTTGAGCAATGCACGACGCTTGCCTACAAGCTGAGTAAGCGAACGGGTGGTCACGAAATCCTTGTGATGAGTCTTAACATGCTCGGTGAGATGCTGAATACGATAAGTAAACAATGCAATCTGAGCCTCTGCTGACCCCGTGTCTGTGGAACCTTTACCATACTTGCCGAACAACTCGGCCTTCTTTTCTTTGTTTAAATACATGATTGTGTTTGATTAATTAAATGTTGCATCATTACATCCTTCGAGCGACAAAAAGCCATTAATCACAACTCCCATCGCTTTCAAATGCATCGGACTTTCCGAAAATGCACGTGCAAAGGTACGTTAATTCATTTAAAGACAGAATATTCGGATAGTACAAATATCTGATTATTAACTTTTTTTATACCTGTCCAGACCATTTAGAAGCTCATTACACCCCATTCACTCATCTTTTTTTATTAACTTTGCACCAAAATTCAAATACGCTATCTTTAAGGTAAAAAATGCAAGACATTCGTAACATTGCAGTAATTGCACATGTTGACCATGGAAAGACTACCTTGGTTGACAAAATGATGCTAGCTGGTAAGCTATTCCGTGATGGTCAAGACAACAGCGGAGAGGTGTTGGACTCCAACGATTTGGAGAGGGAACGAGGCATAACCATACTCTCCAAGAATGTATCTATCAAATGGAAAGGTGTTAAAATAAATATCCTGGATACTCCCGGACACTCTGATTTCGGTGGTGAGGTGGAACGAGTATTAAACATGGCTGATGGCTGTTTGTTGCTCGTTGATGCCTTTGAAGGTCCGATGCCACAAACACGATTCGTGCTTCAGAAGGCTTTGAAGATTGGATTGAAGCCCATCGTAGTTGTGAATAAGGTGGATAAGCCTAACTGTAGACCTGAAGAGGTTTATGAAATGGTGTTCGACCTGATGTGCGACCTCAACGCAACCGAGGAGCAACTTGACTTCCCCGTTGTATATGGATCGGCCAAGAACGGATGGATGGGACCCGACTACAAGACACCAACAGACAATATAGATTATCTGCTTGACCTTATCATCGACAAAATACCTGCGCCCAAGCATCTTGAGGGTACGCCACAGATGCTTATCACATCGCTGGATTATAGTAATTATACAGGCCGTATTGCTGTGGGACGTGTGCACAGAGGGGTTCTTACAGACGGTATGAACATAACCATCTGCCATAGGGACGGAACACAGGAAAAAACAAAGATTAAGGAGCTTCACACATTTGAGGGTATGGGCCATAAGAAAACCGACAAGGTGGAAAGTGGTGATATATGCGCTGTTGTAGGCCTTGAACACTTCGAGATAGGCGATACTATAGCTGATTTTGAAAATCCAGAGCCCCTACCCCCTATCGCTGTAGACGAGCCTACTATGAGTATGCTCTTCACCATAAACGACTCTCCTTTCTTTGGACGTGAGGGTAAATTCTGTACATCACGTCATATTGCTGACCGGTTGAAGAAAGAACTCGAAAAGAACTTGGCTCTTAGAGTTAGACCGGTTGAAGGTTCTATGGACAAATGGATTGTCAGCGGACGTGGTGTCCTACACTTATCTGTGCTTATTGAAACCATGAGGCGCGAGGGCTTTGAGCTTCAGGTGGGTCAGCCACAGGTTATTATCAAGGAAATTGACGGTCAGAAGTGTGAGCCTATAGAGGAATTGGACATCAATGTGCCACAAGAATATAGCTCTAAAATGGTTGATATGGTGACTAGGCGCAAAGGTGAGCTAACAGGAATGGACACTGAGGGCGACAGAGTGAATATCACTTTCGATATTCCATCGAGGGGTATCATCGGCCTGCGCACCAATGTGCTCACCGCTTCGCAGGGTGAAGCCATCATGGCACACCGCTTTAAGGAGTATCAGCCGTATAAGGGCGAAATCGTGCGCCGTACCAATGGCTCTATGATTGCAATGGAGACGGGTACAGCTTATGCTTATTCTATCGATAAATTGCAAGACAGAGGAAAGTTCTTCATAGATCCGGGAGAAGAAGTTTATGCCGGTCAGGTGGTGGGCGAGCACGTTCACGACAACGACCTGGTTATAAACGTGACAAAAGCAAAGCAGCTCACCAACGTGCGCGCATCAGGTTCGGATGAAAAGGCACGTGTGATACCTAAGACAGAAATGAGCCTTGAAGAGTGTCTGGAATACATCAAGAGCGACGAGTATGTTGAGGTTACGCCAAAGAGCATACGTATGCGCAAGATTATTCTTGATCATTTGGAGCGCAAACGTGCCAATAAAGAATAAAAGTGGAATATTATCACTTATTTCTAAGCCACATCCCTTCACTGGAATGTGGCTTTCTTTTTCTCTGATTTCAATTAAAATATACCTTCACCTACCCTATCATCTTATGTAAACAAATTAGCATGAAACAAAGAAATACAGCTACTATATGACTATTAATATCGACTAAACCACAACCCCACCCTATCTTATAATTCTATAATAAATATCTTTTAACAGAAATAATTTGCTGGAATGCCAAAATATATTTACTTTTGCAACGCTTTTAAGAAAGAAGGCCACATGGAGAGATGGTAGAGTGGTCGATTACAACGGTCTTGAAAACCGTCGTACCGA
>CABVAZ010000020.1:0-48737 GCA_902496445.1 uncultured Prevotella sp.
TTCCCATTTTAATTTTTAATGTTAAAACGGTGTAAAGTAAATCTGCTATAAGTCAGTATGTAGGGAGTGAAAAAGAAAGAGGGGGCGGGGCGTCTGCCCATGCTCCCTCTTAGAATGGTTATTTGGCTATGCCGAAGTCGGCTTGCTGCTGTTCCACTTCTTTCAGCATCTGCCTTTTCTGCTCTTCGGTATAGGTTTTCTTGCTCTGTTGAGCGTTTTGCTGCACGGCATCATGGATGGTGCTGACGGCAGATGTGCTGCTGTCGTTGCAGAAAGCATATCCCTTGTAGGGCACGCTTTCTATCTCAAGGTCGGCCGGTTCGGGCGCATGCACACCGGGGAAGAGCACCTCAGCGTGTATCTTTATCTTGCCCGGACGTGTGGTGGAGCGCACCAGAATGGGCGCGGAGCCATATTCCACGGCTCTGGGATTAGCCTGTATGTCGGCATCGCCTATGATGCTGCCCTCTCCTGTCACGGTGAAGCGCACGCTCTCCTTAGCCAGTCGGCGCACATTACCGTTGTCGTCGGTTACCTCGGCCACCACAACAATGAAGTCATTGCCATCAGCTACGAGCGACTTACCCATGTCGTCGGCATAGAGTCTGAGCTTGGTGCTGCGCCGTGAGGGCATTCGGGTTTCGGCGCATACCACTTTACCGCCGATGATACCCTCGGCCTTGATGTTCACCTCTTGCCATTTCTTATGAATATAACTGTGCTGCCGTGCCTCCCAGAAGTTCCATACGTTCTTGAACACTACAGGCTTGGCAAACTGACTGTTCAGCTGGCTGAAGGCCGAACCTGGCTGTTGTGTAGCCGCCGTATGCATGACGGGCAAGGTGAATTGCTTCTCTCCGTCGTAGATGCTGAGCCTCACGCTGTCGCAGTTGCTGAATACCACCACGTCAGAATCCGAAAACTGTGTCATGTCATTAGCTATATGCACCATGGGCTTGACGCTGAGCAGGCTGTTGGCTTTGCAGATGCGCGGCTTTTGCTGGGATGCAAACATATAGAAAGCTGTCTTGGGCTGTCTGAAGGCATCATAGTCTCCGCCCCAATAAGGGTCGGGATGATAGCCGCGCTGATGGTCGAAGGGATGCCATTGCGCGCCTCCTATAAACTGTCCCTTAGTCTGATACATGGTTTCGAGGGTGCTGGCGAGTGACATGGCCTGCACCATCATAGGGTGCTCGCCCCATGAGCGTGAGGCACGGTTGATGTTGTTCTGCGCGTACCAGTCGTCTACATACTCACCAAACTCTCTCGTGAAGATGCATTGCTTGGGGCAGTCGGCCTTGTCTTCATCGCCCGGCCAGCCATACACCACATCATAGTTGTCACGCACTCCGGCCGAGTTCATGTCGGCTGCTGCCACGGGTCGGTAAGGATAGGGATATTCGTCTTTGGTTATCTGCAACGACTTCAATGCGAAGCTCTCGGGAAAGCGTGTCTCATTGAGTATGGGTTCCCACATCAGCACGCAGGGATGGTTGCGATCACGGCGTATCATCTCGCGGGTGTTTTCATAGACGCGCTGCTCAAACTCGGGCTGCTTCTTGTTCCAATACTGCCATCCGGGCGTGGCCACTATCATGAAGATGCCCAGCTCGTCGCAGGCATCCATGAAGGCAGGATCTTGCGGATAATGAGCGGTGCGGATGATGTTGAACCCCGCCCTCTTCAGTCTTAGCGCGTCGCGCCATTGCTGTGAGTTAGGCAGGGCGTTGCCCACATAGGCAAAGTCTTGATGCCTGTTGGCTCCGATGAGCTGATGATAGGGCTTTCCATTAAGCCAGAAGCCCTCCTTGCCACGAAACTCAAAGCTGCGAATACCCACGCGTGTTGCTCCGCCGTCTAAGGTCTTGCCCTGCTCTTTGACGCGTGTGACAAGCTTGTACAGATAAGGCTCTTCGGGCGACCATAGGTTGGGCTTGCTCACTTTCAGCGTTAGTATGCTTTGAGCTGTTGCTCCGGGCTGTATCTTCAGCCTTTGCGAGCCGCTGCGCACCACATGTCCGGCGGCATCAAGCAGTTGTTGCTCAACGGTCACCACACGTGTTTGGGCACTCTCGTTGATAACGTCGGTGTTCACGCTCACATCCGCCCGCTGGGCAGAGATATTGCTGAAGTGCACAAACACGCCACCCCCGGCCGTTTTGCCGGCCTCGTTGGCATCGGTGATGTGCACCTTGTGCCTGGCTATGAGCCATACGTCACGGTAGATTCCTCCGTGATAAGCAAAATCAAGTTGGGTCTGTGGCTTACCGGGAGGGTAACTGCCATCGTCTGAATTGTCTGTCATGACGGCTATCACACATTTGTCGCCCTTGTGCAGTCCCATCTTATCCAGCCTGACAATGATAGGCAGGTAGCCGCCAAAGTGGGTGGTGGCGAGCTTTCCGTTTACGTATATCTTCTGCTTGCCCATGACAGCCTCAAAGTATATCATGGCGCCATCGGCAGGCAGAGTGAAGTGTTTTCTGTACCAGGCTATGCCTTGATAGTTGCGGCATCCACTTGCCTCAGCAGGCTCTAGTCGCACATTGTGCGGCGTACTCACCGTTTCCCAACGTGAGTCGTCATAGTCTTTCTGCCATGCTCCCTCGGCATCACCGAGATGGAAGCGCCAACCCAAGTTGAAGTTCCACACCTCTCTGCCTTGATTTTCTATGGGCAGGAAGCCGGCAACCGAAGTGGGCTGCTGGGCATGCATCGTCAGACAGGCGAATGCAAGAAGTATAAAGAGAAGATTTTTCATTGCTTGTGATGATTGAATAGATGAATGATGTTACTTTACGTCGTCCCAGTTGTCGGTGCGGAAGGAGCTCACGGGCAGGCCATCATGAAAGAGATCGCCCTCTGCCCAGTCGGTGAAGGCGTAGCGTACGGCTACGGGGCGGCCCACCTCAGTGCTCTTCACATAAACTCTATTGCCCGACACCCAGGCTTGTGCTGGATGGAATACGCGGTCGGCTCCGGCCACCTTAAAGAGGTTGCTGGTTGTTCCGTTGTTAAAGTAGACCCACTCCTTGCTTCTGTCAAACCTCAGCACGCAGGTGTCGCCGTGTATCTCCATGCTGCTATATACGGCATAGTCGGGTAGTCCTTTCACGCCATAGGTATTGGCAAGAGCCAGCATGGCGAGCCTTTGTCCTGCCAGTTGTTTCTTGCGTGGGTGTATGCCGTATTTTAGTCCGGCATCCATAAGTACCGCCATACGACAGTTGGATATCATACTCTCGGCCTTGAGCTGTTGTTCACGCAAGAAGGCGCTGTTCATATCCCACTTGATGAGCGAATAATCGTAGGGCGCTATCTGACAGTAATAGAACGGGAAGTCGCCCAGCCCCCATTCCTGGCGCCAGCCTTCCACCATGCTCTTCATCAGTCGGGCATAGTTGGCGTAGCGGTTCACATTGTCTTCGCCCTGATACCATATCGCGCCCCTTATGCCGTAGCCTATGAGTGGATGCAACATACCATTATATAAGGCTGTGGGACAACGCTGCTTGAGCTTGTCTACTGTTTCTTGGTCTGTGGGCAACTTCACCTCCGGAAAGGCTTTCAACCATTCGCCGGTCTGCCAAGCCTCACATGCGCTGCCTCCGTAAGCCGTGAGCAGCAACCCTACGGGCACCTTCAGACTGGCTCGCAGCTGCTTGCCAAAGAAGTAGGCTGTGGCGCTGAACTCCCTTATCGAGGCGCTGTTGGCTGCTGTCCACTTGCCCGTTACGTCTGATTGAGGGGTGAGCGCGGGGTTTCTCTTCACGCTGAAGAAGCGCAGGTTGTCATCGGCACCATTAAGAATTTCGTTAATGGCTCCCTCCACAGGCTGTGCCTTGAAGCCTTTGATGGGCATCTCCATGTTGCTTTGTCCGCTGCACAACCACACCTCTCCTATAAGGATGCTGTCGAGCGTTGTCTTCTCACCATCATCAAGGGTTATGCTATAGGGGCCTCCTGCTGCAGGCGTTGCCACCTTTACTTCAAACTGCCCCTGAGCATTGGACACGGTCTGATAATGTTTGCCATTCCATGATGTGACTACTTTCACACGGCTGTTTGTCGAGGCTGTTCCCCAAATGCGACATGTGGTTTGCTGTTGCAGCACCATGCCGGAGCTGAAGAATGCCGGGAGTTTTACTTTTGCGCTGGCATCCCATCCGGCAAAGGCCATCAAGGCAGCAAGCGCGATTACTCTTAAATTCATTTTTATCTTATTTTTTTAGTCTATTTTCAAAGGACCCAACAAACCGGCGGGCAGCAAAGCGTCGCCCTTGAGCCGGTAGCGGGCATTGGTCCAAATGCCTGCATAGGGTGCTTTTCCGCTATCAGCGCCACGCAGAGCGTTGGCCCAAGTGTTTACAACCTCTATGCGTAAGTTGTTCGTGCCCTTTCGCAGAGCCTTGCCTATCTCTACGCAATAAGGCTCTGTCCATGCCGTACCGCAATAGATGCCGTTCACCCATACGCTGGCCACATCGTGCACCTCGCCCAGCCAAAGGCGCGTTGCTGATGCCGACGATTGAGGAGAGCGGAAAGTTGTCTGATAAACGGCGTGCCCACTGAAGTAGCGCACCGAGTCGTCGCTGCTCTTGCTCCAATCGGTGAGTTGCTGCCATGCCATGTTCTTTCCGTTTTCCTTCAACAAGACGCTCCAAGGTTGCAGGGGCTTGAGCTCTTTTGCTTGCCGTCCGGGCTGTGTGGGCAGGAGACTTTCTGTAGACAAAGGCATGGGTCTGTCGGTGCCAAAAAACACAAACAACGAGCCATGGGCGGGCAGAGTCATCTCTACGGATGTATATCCTGACTGATTGACAGGGGTTACGACGTTGGCATATCGGTTGAAGCGCGCGTCGTAGAGCGTTGCTTTGCTTGCTTTCATACGTGGGAAAACAGCTGTAAAGCTGAGCGCGCTGTCGCGCTGATTGGCAATGAAGTAGACATCACTGCCGTTATGGGCGCGGTGTGCGTAGGCTATATTTTCGGGCAACAAGACATCGGGCTTCAAGCCGTAGGCCGTGAGGTCGGCGCCAAGATAGGGCTTGTCTATCACCACTACGCCTCCCTGTCTGAGCTGTGCTATACGTTTGGCTACCTCGGCAGATAGTGCGGCGCGTGACGGATTCATCCTCCGGGCTTGCGGAATAACCACTATCTTATAGCTTGCGTTAGCTGAGGGTGTGAAGCAGCCGTTGTTCAGGGTGCCCGACTTAGACAAGGCACGGGCATTGAAGGAGTCGTATTGATAGCCGTGCAGCGGATTTATCCAATCCTTCAGGTCGAGTATTCCAGCAGAATGCCTTACACCCACAGGCCCCTCAGTCATGGGCTGCCCCACGTTGGCCAGTCGGATGCGCTCACTCTCCACACGCCTTTCGCCGAAGAGCCCGGGCAGCATAGGCACCAGACGGTCGGGGGTGAGAGCTCGGCGCGGCATCTCCTCACCATTGAACACGGCAATATCTGTTACGGGGTGGCCCCATTGCATGATGTGCTGGCAACGTGTCATATAGTCTATCATGGGCTTGGCGTCCTTATACCATGTTTGGTCGCGCTGAAAGAAGAGCCCTATGCCATCGAGCGTCATGCCGGGTTTTCTGTCAGTCCAGGGGTTATGGGCATTGACGTGAAGCGTAATCTTGTTCATGCCCAAAGCCAAGAAACGGTCGAAGTAGGGCTTCAGCATGGCGGGGGTCTCGTCCCACACACCTCTAACCTCGGTAAAGCCCTCTGCTTGCACTATATTCTTTCCATAGATATGGGCTCCGCTGATGGCATCGAGCATGTCGTTGGGCTTGTCATGGGTAGGCGAGTTAAGCCAGAACTCGCCCATGGGAATGTCGGCATAGTCGTAATGGTCTATTCCATCGGCCACCATGGTGGGGGCAACACTCTCTGAGGTGAAGCGCACGCCCATGGCATGTGCCCTATCTCTCACAGTGGCAAAGAAACATTTGTTCAGCAAGCTGTTCACCAACAAACGCACGTCATGCAGCACCTGCTCGCTCTTCTCTGCCGATGCCAGTGGTACTCCGGTCATGGCAGGCAGCCAGTCTAACAGGTCGTAGCCATTGGCTTGCTGAAACTCATCGGCAAAGTGGTAGCCCCAGTTCTGTGTTCCGCACTCCCATGAATCTACATGCAACGTGGTGACGGGACCATTGCCGGGCTTACCGGCGTGTATGCTGTCAGACAGATGCTTGAAGCGTGCAAACCAATTATCCACCTGCTTGTTGACGGCTTGTGGGTTAAATTTATCCACTTCCAAACCCTTGGCACCTCCTGCCGTGGCATTGGTCTGCCCCGTTGTGGTATGGCCGAAGCGCATAATGCGATAATATTTGGGTTTCTTGAAATGCTGTTTGAGCAACCTGAGCGATGCCGGGGCTATAGAAGAACAAGTTGCATGGCTGTCACGCAGCGTAATCCTCTCCATGCCCGAAGGCTGTATGTACAGCTCTTCAGGCACGTCAGTGGCCGATGTCTCGGGTGATATACGCCATTCCTGCCCCGCTTTACCCTCCCAATTATCTATCTTAGGCTCTGAGCTAAATATGGCTTCCTGCAGTTTGAGGGTGGGTTTCCATTTGGCTGCATCCAGATCTTCGGCTCCCGGCTCGCTTCCCTCCGGCGTCCACGAGAGCTTCACATAGCGTGCGCTGAAGGGTTTGAGAGCGTAGGTATAAGCATGTCCGTTGTTCTGCCAGCCCTGACGCGGAGGTTGCAGCTGTTTGATGGGTTTCCATGTCTTTCCGTCGGCTGACGCTGATATGCTCACGCGCAGGGCCTGAATGCTGGTGCCGTTGGGGCGGATGCGCACCGAACGTATGGTGACTGTGCGCCCCATGTCATTGATGATGGCACCTGGCGTGAAGGCTATGTAATAGCCCTTGTCGCTCTTGCTCACTCCGCCTTCCGTGCTGACAGCTGCAGGCGTATAGGTGAGCCATTTTTCTTGTAACGGAATGGCATAAGCTGCAATGTCCTCATAATAACCCAATCTGCCCGCCGGCCGCTCTACGGCGAGCCGCTCTATATCTTTGGCATCCACGATGGTGTCGGTCCACACCACTTGCTGCATAGATTCTTCAGGTTTTATCCACGGTCCTCCGGCCAATGCAAAGCCATCGCAGATGTGTATGCCCATCTCCAAGCCCAGCGAGTCGGCCTGCTGCAGGGCATAGGCAGCCATATCCCAGAACTTGGGTGTCAGGGCGTCGGCATCTCCACCATACTCCGGCCGTTCCTTGGCCGAGCGTATGGGCATAAGGAAGGCGCCCCCCAGCCCCTCATCTTTCATAGCAGTAAGGTCGGCATGTATGCCTGCCTTCGACACGGCTCCATACATCCAATACCAAAAGGTCCACGGCTTGGCATCGTTCTGAGCCATCAGTGTTGACGCTGACAGCAGCATGAGGGGTAAGATGACTGTTCGTTTGAATATCTTCATGTCTTGACTTTCTGTATTAATCATGTTATGGCTTTGAGCACGAAGGGCCTTCGCCATAAACATATATCATGACGATTGAGCGCCTGTTTTGTCTATAGGCTGATGTGTTAATAAGCATTTCCGGCTTATGGAGAGGTTGGATATTGGGAGTGCCGCCCACTTCTCTGATAGGGGGAAAAAGTTGGTACGAAGACTTTGCCCATAGTCTCCGCACCAACCTAATGATTTATAGATTTCATGTCTGCTACTCGTATACCTCGTCAATGCCGTTCATGTTCACAGTGTCTTTCACCGCGCATGGATTAAACGAGCTTGGCACGTTGAACTTCACGCCGGGGCTGTAGCCCAATGTCTTGTCGGCATAAACCAACTTCATGAAGTAAGCCCAAATAGGCAATGCCATTGTTGCTCCCTGACCCATTGACGTAGAGTCGAAGTGTATGTCGCGATCCTCGCCGCCTACCCATACGCCGCTCACCAGCTGTGGCGTGAAGCCTATGAACCAACCATCAGAGTTGTTATTGGTGGTACCGGTTTTGCCGCCCACTTCACCCGTGATGTTGTATTGATAGCGCAGTCTGTTACCCGTACCGTTGTCTACCACGGCCCGGAGCATGTCTATCATCTTATATGAATTGTCTTCGCTTATCACCTCATTCATCAGGGGCTGGAACTGAGCGATGACGTTGCCGTGGCTGTCTTCTATCTTTGTCACGAAGAGCGGTGCACATCTGATGCCCTGGTTTACAAAGGCTGTATAGCCACTCACCATCTCGCCCACCGACACTTCGCAGGGTCCGAGGCTCAGCACAGGCGTGGTGTTCTTGTCTATGTCGGGGTTGTTGAGTCCAAAGTCGTGCAGGATGCTCACAAACTGCGATGGTCCCAGCTGATTGATGAGATAGGCTGAAATCCAGTTGTTAGACATCATGAGTCCCCATTTGAGCGGAACCATCTGCCCGTATCTGGCGTGGCTGCCGTTTCTGGGTGTCCATCCGCCGTAAGAACGCTGCACGTTGGGAGCCAGCGTACAAGGTGTCATGCCGTTCTGCATAGCCAGAGCGTAGAGGAAGGGCTTGATGGTAGAACCCACCTGCCGGCGGCCGAGCATCACCATGTCATACTTGAAATGCTCAAAGTCTATGCCTCCCACGTAGGCTTTCACAGCTCCGGTGTGGGGGTCCATGCTCATGAAGGCCGAGCGGAGGAACGACTTATAATAACGTATAGAATCGATGGGGGTCATCACCGTGTCTACCTCACCGTGATAAGTGAAGAGCGACATTTCCACCGGTGTGCGGAAAGCACGCTTGATGTCGTCGGGAGAAGCTCCCTGCTCCCTCATAACAAGATATCTGTTGCTCTGCCTTATAGAGCGGTTCAGAATGTTCTTGATGGTCTGTCGGCTAATCTTCGACGAGAAGGGGGCGTTCTGCTTCATGCTGTTGGCCTTGTTGAAGGCAGGCTGCAAGAATCCGGCCATCTGCTGACGTACGGCTTTCTCGGCATATTGCTGCATACGCGTGTCGATGGTGGTGTATATGCGCAGACCGTCGGTATATATATTATAAGGTTCACCGTTGCGCTTCATATTCTTGTTGCACCAACCATAGAGCGGGTCTTGTGCCCATGCTATAGAGTCGATAACAAACTGCCGTAAGCTTCTGTTCTGATAATCCTCGCGCTTAGGCTCTTTGGCCATCATGTATTGACGCAGAAATTCGCGGAAATATTCGCCGGAACCGTCCACCTTATTCTCCCTTCTGAACCGCAGGTTGAGGGGCTGTGCACTGTAGTCGGCATATTCGGCACGCGTGATATAGCCCGACTTGAGCATTTGCTGCAGCACCACATTGCGCCGCGCAACACACCTTTCGGGATATCTCAGGGGATTGAACATCGACGGGTTCTTGCACAAGCCAATGAGCGTAGCCGACTCGTCAACGTTCAGGTTGCGGGGCTCCTTGCTGAAGTAGATATTGGCCGCATGCTTGATACCCACGGCATTGTGCAGAAAGTCGAAGTAGTTAAGGTACATTGCAATGATCTCCTCCTTCGTAAAGTAACGCTCCAACTTGATGGCAATCACCCATTCTATGGGCTTCTGCAAGAGTCGTTCCAGCGTGTTGTGTGCTTTCTCGGAGTAGAGCTGCTTGGCCAGCTGCTGCGTGATGGTAGAGCCGCCTCCGGCGCTCTCCTGCCGCATCACGCCACGCTTGATGATGGCACGGCCCAGAGCAATGAAGTCTATGCCGGAATGCTCATAAAACCGCTCATCTTCAGTAGCCACAAGGGCATGAACCAAGTGCGGCGACAGATTGTTATAATCAACTGCCACCCTATTGGCATTCTCTTGGTTCCACGTGCCGATGAGCTTACCATCGGCAGAATAAACTTGTGAGGCAAACTTATCTAGTGGGTTAGAGAGCTCTTCCATATCCGGCATATACCCTATCCATCCGTTCCAAACAGCTATGAAAAATACGAACAGGAATGAAACTATGGTTATCAAAGCTCCCCAAAGAAAGTGTACAAAGGCTCTTCTCATGCTTGTCTTTTCAAAAAAATCATTGCAAAGATAGTGTAAATAAAGAATAAACCAAAATAAAATTTAGAATTTTCTGCCGTAAAGCCTTTGCCTTACCGAATTTTATGCTTAACTTAGCGCACGGAAACAGTTAATACATCACAATAAATGGAGAAGCACAACTTTGTGAACATTAAAGGGCTGTCTCGGGAGAAAATTCTTTATCTCATCGAGATGGCTAAAGAATTCGAAAAACATCCTAACAGAGAACTCCTTAAAGGAAAGGTCATTGCAACGCTCTTTTACGAGCCTTCCACACGCACACGCCTCAGCTTTGAGACGGCCGCCAACCGATTGGGGGCACGCGTGATAGGCTTCACCGACGCCAAAGTGTCGAGCGTAAGCAAGGGAGAGACGCTCAAAGACACCATACTCATGGTATCTAACTATGCCGATGCCATCGTCATGAGGCACTACATAGAGGGAGCAGCACAGTATGCCAGCGAGGTGGCACCTGTGCCCATCATCAACGCAGGCGACGGAGCACACCAACACCCATCACAGTGTATGCTCGACCTCTACACCATCAACCAGACACAGGGAACACTCGAGAATCTTAACATCTATCTGGTGGGCGACCTGAAGTACGGACGCACCGTGCACTCGCTCATCATGGCCATGCGCCACTTCAACCCAACCTTCCACTTCATAGCGCCCAAAGAGCTCGCCATGCCGCAAGAGTATAAGCTCTATTGCAAGGAACATAACATCAAGTATGTGGAGCACACCGTATTCAACGAAAAGGTGATAGCCGATGCCGACATTATATATATGACACGCGTGCAGAAGGAACGCTTCTCCGACCTCATGGAATATGAGCGCGTGAAGAACGTGTACATCCTGAAAAACGACATGCTGGGGCACGTTAAGCCCAACATGAAGATTCTGCATCCACTGCCAAGGGTGAACGAAATAGCCTATGATGTAGACACCAATCCCCATGCTTACTACATACAGCAGGCCAAGAACGGACTCTTCGCCCGCCAGGCCATCTTCTCTTATTGCCTCGGGCTGACGCTCGACGATATTAAAAACGACAAAACCATCATAGAATAACATCATGAGTAAGAAAGAAATGCTGGTGGCCGCCATAGAGAACGGCACCGTTATCGATCATATACCGGCTGAGAAAACCTATCAGGTAGTAAACCTCCTGGGACTGCAAAACCTGCAAACGCCGGTCACCATAGGCTTCAACTATCTCTCAAAGAAGTTAGGCCGCAAGGGCCTTATCAAGGTATCAGACAAGTTCTTCTCCGACGACGAGATCTCACGACTCTCTGTGGTGTCGCCCAATGTGGTGCTGAGCATCATCAAAAACTATGAGGTGGTGGAGAAGAAAAAAGTCATCACGCCCGATGAGCTACGTGGCATCGTGAAGTGCAACAATCCCAAGTGCATCACCAACAACGAGCCCATGCAAACCGTGTTCAACGTGATAGACAAGGAGCACGGCATACTGAAATGCCACTACTGCGATAAGGAGCAGGACATCAACAAGGTGGAACTTTGTTAAGTAACACATTATTATATACACAATTATTCATCATAACACCAAATACAGCAATGAGAAAAGACGAAGTAATCTTTGATTTAATCGAAAAAGAGCATCAGCGCCAGCTGAAAGGTATGGAACTTATTGCCTCAGAAAACTTTGTGAGCGACGAGGTGATGCGCGCCATGGGCAGCTATCTCACCAACAAATATGCTGAAGGCTATCCTGGCAAGCGATATTACGGCGGATGCCAGGTGGTAGACGAGGTGGAGACGCTGGCCATTGAGCGTGTCAAGAAGCTCTTCGGCGCAGAATACGCCAACGTGCAACCGCACTCCGGAGCACAGGCCAACCAAGCCGTGCTGCTCGCTGTGCTCAAGCCGGGCGACACCTTCATGGGCCTCGACCTCGACCAGGGTGGGCACCTCTCACATGGAAGCGACGTAAACACCTCCGGTATGCTGTATCACCACGTGGGTTATACCCTCAACAAGGAGACTGGAAGGGTGGACTACGATGAGATGGAGAAACTGGCTCTCGAAAACAAGCCTAAGCTCATCATCGGCGGTGCATCAGCCTATAGCCGCGAGTGGGACTATGAGCGCATGCGCAAAATAGCTGATGAGGTGGGCGCATTGCTGATGATTGACATGGCACACCCTGCCGGTCTGATTGCAGCCGGACTGCTGAAAAATCCCGTGAAGTATGCTGATATAGTGACCACCACCACACACAAAACCCTGCGTGGCCCACGTGGCGGCATTATTCTCATGGGCAAAGACTTCGACAACCCATGGGGCAAAACCACCAAGAAGGGCGTTATCAAGAAGATGAGCACCCTGCTCAACTCTGCCGTATTCCCCGGCAACCAGGGCGGACCGCTGGAGCATGTCATCGCAGCCAAGGCCGTAGGTTTCGGCGAGAACCTGCTGCCAGAGTGGAAAGACTATGCCGCACAGGTAAAGAAGAATGCTGCCGTGCTGGCTCAGGCACTCATCGACAAAGGCTTCGACATTGTGAGCGGTGGCACCGACAACCATTGCATGCTGCTCGACCTGCGTCCTAAGTATCCGGAGCTTACAGGAAAGGTTGCAGAGAACGCCCTCGTGGCAGCCGACATCACAGTGAACAAAAACAAGGTGCCTTATGACGAGCGCTCAGCCTTCCAGACATCAGGCATCCGCTTGGGCACAGCGGCCATGACAACACGTGGCGCCAAGGAAGACATGATGCTCCTCATTGCCGACCTGATAGACGAGGTGCTCAAGGACCCCGAGAACGAACAAGTCATCAAGACCGTTCGCGAAAAGGTAAACGCTACAATGAAGAACTATCCTTTGTTCGCATACTAATACGGCATATCCTGCCAACGCGCTAACACGTATGGGCGGAGGACAAGAAAACAGGGGCTCACATCTCATCCTGACATTTTCAGAACGAGGCGTGAGCCTCTTCTGTTTTCCTCATAATCTCCAAGTGTTGTTCCGTATCAAGGAAATCTGTCAGGAATCCAAATCGGAAAACATTTTGGGGAATAAATTCAAGCCTCAAAGCAACTCTCCTCGGCTTCATATTGCTCTTTGGTGATGGTTGTATGGGGATCAACCACCAATACCTCCTCATACGTGAGACCATAAAGATGGCAGACCATACAATCTATTTGAACCTCTTCCTCGGAAGTATCATTTTCAACACCTAATCGTTTCTTATTCAATATTTCATGCACTAGAGATTGTATGTACTGAGCTTTGTCACTCTCAATAGATTGTGGGAATGGAATATTCTTAATTTCCCCTATCGGCACATGATTCGTCTGATTATAAAATTTGAAATAATAGTTTACACAGTTACTATTTAAGACTCCCAATATTAATTCGTTGCTATATTTCTTTTGCTTCGAATATAATAAATTGCAAGAATGGCCACAGATTACATTAGAAAGGATAGTTCCTTTTATTCTGCAAGCAAGTCCCATGTTTGATACTTCTTGGAAGACTATTCGATTTTGTTTCGTCTGATTATTCCTTAAAGCACTTAAATGGCAATATTCATTACCTGGGCAATAGCCATATTTGTAAATATTAATTCCTCTAACAAGAGGTAATGTGTCAGATTCCATTTCTAAAGTAAAGAAGGATTTTTTTAATGTTAAATTCACATCACCTTGATACCCTTCACATATATCCCCAAATTTCAGATTGCTTTTATTCATTTTTGAGATAATAGCGTCCTCTGCTTTAAAGACATACTTATTATTTTCGTTTAAGTTTTTATATTCTATGCTGCTAGTCTTATCTTTAGAATGAATAGTAAATATATTATTCACATTAGTATCCTTCGTGAGAACCATTACAGCAACAGCCTGAGTAACATTCTTAAATATTTTGTCTTTTTCTGAATACAAAACAATGCTTATTATACTGGTGTGTTTGATGAGATACTCCCTCAATGCCTTCGTGTCATTGCCGGAAAGGTATGTGTCTGGTGTGATATATGACAGAACACCCGATGGCTTTGTATACTCTATTCCTCTCTCATAGAAAAGATGATAAAGGTTACGCTTTCCTCCATGTGCCACCTTATAAATTTTGTTGTACCTGTTTTTTAAGGGATCATTGCTTGCTACTATCTTATAAGGCGGGTTAGCAATAACAATGTCAAATTCGCCCTTAATTCCGAACATCCATTCGGGATCGAAGAATTCAGAGAATGAGTTTTGGTCAAACATATCCCATGCTGCAAGTTGATCAGCTATACCGGGTCGTACAAAGCCAGAATCAACTACAGCATCAGCTAGTGACAATCGAGTGTTTGTTATTTCCTGTTTCAAACGTTTCTTGTCTGTATTGCGACGTGCTAGGAAAATTTTATGATTTAATAGTTTAAGATGTTTTTTTAACTTAATCACGTCATCCCTACCATCTACAAGTGTTTTGTCATAGGTAATGGGGATGAGTGTGTTTGCTGCTACAAATTTTGCTTCAAGGTTAGGTAGTGGACGTATTCCGAAATTGGTCATCGCATCACTTGTTGGACGCTGGTCAACCACTAATGATATAAAAAAGCGCAACTTGGAAATTTGTATGGCTATGGGCTGAATGTCAACACCATATATACAATTCTCTATGAGATAAAGCTTCCGCGCATAGTCCGGATCGTTGATACTTTGGTTGAATGCCACCTCGATGTCCGCCAGGCGCTCTCTTCGCTCTTGCTCATCATTTTGGCTAAAAGCTAACTTCGACTGTTGTGTAGCTTGCTCTATCATAAGGCTTTTCCACTTTTCGTTAGTGGGATCTACCCGTTTAAGCACATGCACCATTTGTTGTAGCATGCCCATCGGGAAAGCACCCGATCCACATGCAGGATCAAGTACGCGACAGTTATACAAAGCCTTTATAATGCTGTTACGCTCTTCGTCACTTATATCTATATCTTCATCTGAATAGCTTAGCAACTTATAATAATCTTGTTCATGCTTCTCGCCACACATACTTTTAAGGTGCGCTACGAGACTTTCATCTACCATATATTGAACGATAGGACGCGGGGTGTAAAACGAACCGGTTTGCTTTCTAGCATTAGTGCCAGTCTCCGGAACATAAGCAGCCAGAAGATTTTCAAATGCCTTACCTAATAACTCCGGATCAAGTGATACCTCTTGATCTAGTGGAGTATTCTCCTCTACGGTAAAGTAATAGCGCTTAAAAAGATCTATGAGCCCACTTACGGCTACATGCTTTTTCTTATCATCATGATACCAATTCCACAAGTTTACATCCTCTTTTCCACCAAAGAACAAATAGTCAGGTACATATAGCCGTGTAAGAGATTCCTTATGTTCTGAGAATCCATCATAATAAACATGGTGTGGCTTGTCATCAAGACACTCAAACAGCCCTCCGTTGAGAAAAGGTACGGTGGTATTTGCAAGATGCAGAAACTTCTCTGTACCTCCTGGCATAAAATCGCCCTCATAGCGCATGAGGTTGTTTATGTCATACCCGGAATTTTTATAATAGCCGTCAATTCTGGGTCTAAATCTGCGATTGTCGCTATTCCCCTTTCCTTCAGATTTAATCGGACAATTAAGCATTGCAAAGAACAAGTTTTGTAGAATGTCACGATAATATTTGCTGTCATCCGGATTATAAAACTGCGGTTGGTCACCTCTGGGCGAGAAATCTTTAATCAGGTTGTCATGAATATAGTCTTTATCGAAGAATTGCTTGGGTATAAGCCCTTTACAATAAAGGAACCACACAAAAATTAGACGCGTTATCATTCTGATACAAGCCTCACTGTTCAGCTGGTTATTCTTTCTTTGTTGCTCGTCGTCATTGAGGCCAGTAGAAACATCGTTAGGAAATCTAACCACTTCCGAAGCCCAAGCATACCAATCGCTCAGTTCGCTATAGAACTTCTCAGTAAGTACGTCACAAGAAAACACGTTCATCCAATGATCGTATAACTCATCAAAAGTATCATACTTCTTATCACCCAAAGCCTCCAAAATATCAATTTGGCCGTGATGTGGATTTTTACAATTGATATTGCGGAGTATGGAAACCTTGCCTAGTTTTTCACCTTCTCTCCATTGTTGGGAAAATTCCATACGCTCACAAGTGGATAGCGAAAGTTTGACCCCTTGCCTGATGAATAGTATTACTGGCTGCGCCGTAGCTATGCGATTGAAGCCACGAGTCAGTATCGCCATCTCAGAACGGGTAAGTGAGCAGTTCTCTACCATATCAACTGCAAAGACCAACATGCCATGATATTTCCCCCGTTGCACAAGATCATGTATTTCTTCTGTTGTTAAACCAGTAGACTGTCCGGATAAGGTCCGGGCATCTACTTGCCCGATATAGTAAGTATTCACAATTTTCTCAGCAACTTCACTGAGAGCTTTTGACATACTAACAGGGTATAGCTGTGAAAACGGTAAGGGCTTCGATATGACTTCTACAAATGACACTTTCAAATAGCGCAACAAGGCACAGCAAGCGTCATACAAAGAACCTTGTGCGAATTGTCTTATTATTAATTCTGTCTCTTGCATCTTGTCTCTATATTAGTTAGCAGATACATATTCCCAAACAATAAGGTCAAAGTTCTCTAATCTGAACTTTTCTTCTAAACGTTGTGGCTTTCTATCAGCTTGTTGGGCGACCTTGTTAGATTTGGCTATATCAAGGATAATGGATGTAGCCTGACGGGGTGCTTTCTGCCGCATCCAGTCTTGCACAATAGCCGAGAGCCTGGCTATCTTCTTGCTATCACTTCCCGCGTCGATCCAGTCGGGTAGCAGTCTGTCTGCTTTCTTATGGGTGCGTAAGAGTTCCAAGACCTCTGCACGGTTAATCTCATGAAACCCAACAGAACTCGACACCTTTGCACTTATAGGTTGGCACATCAGATATAACTCCTTATAGGGTTGGTCGCTACTTGCCTCACGATGTGGGTAGCCTATCACAGCTACGAGGCTTTCAGGGATTTTCTCAGCAAAAAGATCTGTCTGAAATCGGAAGCCGGAGTATATTCCATTGGGCATTTGGCGGGATACGTCTTGATGGGCTTTGAGATATTCCAATAAATCCTGACGATATACTTCAAAAGAAAAGTCCTTGAGCGACAGGGTGCGCGGCGACTCAATGTCTGATATGCTGTTATGCTGCAGCTCTTCCAAGAGGCGGTCGGCGTTTTTGTCAACCAAGGGATTGTCGGCTATCATCCTCTTGTAAGAATCGTTCAACTCCTGTGTCTCAGAGCCTACGAGTGTCATCATCGACATGCGGTCTTGTATGCGTGACTCCAAGTGCAGATATTCGTCGAACGACTTTGCCGGCCAGAAATTGACACAGCGTATGCGTTTGTTGGGCGAGCCGATACGGTCGATACGTCCAAAGCGCTGAATAAGCCGAACGGGATTCCAGTGAATGTCGTAGTTCACCTGCATGTCAGCATCCTGCAAGTTCTGACCTTCAGAAAGGCAGTCGGTGGCAATGAGAATGTCGATAGGGTCGTCCAAAAGAAGTGAATATTTCGAGCTGTGTCGGCTGATAAGTTCCTGCCACTGGGCATAATTGACATTCCAACGTTGTTTCTCGTCATCAAAAAACTCATCGCGACTTAACTGAGCTTGCTCATAAAGGTAGCTCCAGTCCAGTTCTTTGTATAGTTTACTGTAAGGCGCAAAGCTCTGCAGCACTTCGGTAAAGTCTGTAGTGCGTTGATGCCCCGTCGTACTGATGTGCTGTCCAGATACTATGGCCATGTGGAAGAATCCCCGTTTGCTCAATTCATCGAATAGAAACTGTGCTGTATCGGCAAAGGCCGTGAAGACAACAACCTTTTTGTTTTTTTGTCTCTGCTTGTTATGTAGAATATCTATAAGCTTCTCCAACTTGTCATCCTTCTCCTTGCCATTGGTGTAACCCTCATAGAAGGTTTCAAAGTTCTTATAGATGGCTCGCAACTTGTTGACATCCCTTCGTAGTCCGCGCTCAAAACCACCCAGGTTTTTCATTTCGGAGAGATGGATAGTACCCTTGCGCAACGCATATTCATCTATCAGTGTGTCGTCCTCGACATCCGTAACATCCTCTGCGTTTGTTTCAGGCAGTGTGCCGTCGTTGAGTTGTGCCTTGAAGTCATTGACGAGCTGAAGCGTTCGTTCATGCACATCCAGTACTTTCTTGACTGTCGTCATACACGAAAACCAGCTACTTTCCAATCGTTTCATAAAGAGTATGCCCATCATCTTTACAAGGAACCGCTCACGGTTAACATCGTCGTCCCAGTCTCTGCTGGCTTCCTTCCTGGCCTCTTTGGGACTCTCATGCAGGAAGAGGCTGGGCTGATAGGCCGTCAGGCCCAATTCATCGAAGGCGCCATAAATATCATCGGCTGTCTGCAACTGTCCGATATGATCTACGCCTTGATAGATGTTCTCCGGACGATCTTTGTCCGGGAATCCGAGCTCTTCGCCCAGTGTCTTCTCAATGAGTTTGCGTGTGCGGGCTACGATGAGCTTATCGGTAAGGTTGAAGAACTTGGGCGGCAGCATGGTAATAAACTGTCCGATGGTGCGGTTGTCATCATGTGTCCATGCCGTGTAGTCGCGCTGTGCCTCTGCAAAGAGATTCTTCAAGGAGTCTATGCTGAAGTCCTCGCCCTTAAAGGCATCGTCCTGATTATGGCCTATAAGGTTAAACTGCCCTTTTATATCACGCAGACCTGTATTGATAGGCGTGGCCGAGAGCATGAGTATCTTCACATCACGGCGTTCTTGTCCCGCCTGATTGCAAATGAGCTTGTTGACGAGCTCCTGATAACGGCCCGAACGCTCGTTGCGCAGATTATGACTCTCGTCGATGACAACAAGCACCTTCTTACGTGTCTGTAGGTAGCTGAGCTTATAGTCGTCATAACTATTTTCCAACCTGTCGTTTTGAAGGTCGGTGTGAAAACGCACTTGATAGTCGAATTCGTCTTTCTCAAAGCGTGAGCTGTGGCCCTTACGGTATTGCCGCCAGTTTTGTTCCAACTTCTTAGGGCAGAGCACCACGGTGGTGTAATTCTGTATCTGAAAATATTTGATAACCGCCAGTGCCGAAAAGGTCTTTCCCAGTCCTACGGCATCTGCCAGAATAGCACCACCATACTTGCGCAGCATCTTGATGAGTGAGATGACTCCTTTCTGCTGATAGTTGAAGAGCGTCTTCCAAATAACACTTGTCTGCAGTTGCGACATGTCTTGGGTGTGCTCTATACTATTGTCTATGTCTATTTCTGCATGAAACAACTCGAACAGAACCTTATAGTAAATCTGCTCTGGAGTATATTTGCGAAAATATTGTTCAATCTGCCTAATGAAATACTCCTTCACGCTGATACGTGGCGATTTCTTGTTATTGGGATCAGAGGCTATCGTATCATCAGCCTGCTTCCAGATGTCCTCAAACCAAGAACACACTTCCTGATAATCCTTATCATTAAGCTTTACGGCTGCCCCTATGTTCAACTCAACATTAGCCGTCTGCTTCAGGCCAAGCCCGGCATCAGTAAGATTGCTGCTGCCAGTCAGATAGAAACTGTCGTTATGAGGATTGTCATTCTGAAACATATAAGCCTTTGCGTGACAAAAAGCATCTGTAATGGCTTTTATCTGCACGTTATTTCGCTCTAGAAAAGCCTTGGCATCACGAGCACAGTCGCTGATGCTAATGGCCTGCTCTATACTTTGATCACCATTGAGCAAATTAATGACCTTATCACCCTGCACATCATTATTGACCATTTCGGAAGAAACAATACGAAAAGCATCTCCCTCCGGTATTTCATGATATAGAATGCTAAGCGCACGAAGGGTAAAGTAGCCCGTAACAATATCCATCTTGCCGTGGGGAGAGTATTCTGGTGAGTCTGGCTTATAGCCTGCATATTCACGAATAAAATCCCAAACGGTTTTAATGTCAAGCTTATCTTCAGGATACCTGTCTTTTTTATTGTCTATCAGCATGAGTCATAGGTTGAAGTTGTAAAAAGCTGATATATACAAAAAAAGCGTGGAACTCTCGTCACCCGTTCCACGCATAGAGGCTCTGGTAATGCCCTTTACTGTCAGAACGAGCAACGCAGAAGCCCACGCCAGTATGTATATCGCACCGTTGGCATACCTTATATAATAATAAGGTATACCTCCGGCTGGTGATAACACACCCATGGACATCTACCGTTGCCATGTTCTTTGACAGTAAGTGAAATTTACCAGATTTCTATGCGTCAAGAACAAAGCGTCAAGTAAACGCCTTCATCATATATATGTTCCCCACTGTCAAGTAGACCCTCATGGGCTGCTCTTTCCCACCCTATCGCAGACTTCTGCATAATATACAGGCTAGCCTGTATCACGCATTCGCCCCGATGGGCCTTAGACGTGGTTCACAGGGACAAATTTACAAAGAAATAATGAAAATAATAAGAAAAGGGAAAGAATTTTAACGGCCGTTGAAAGAAAAACCAGATGGCGCTGCTTGGCATCTAAAATCAGAATGGGACCCTGCCTGGGCTTAGGCATCGGATGTCATTTCCCCAAAAAAAAACGTAAAAACCTATCCCACCCATTCCACCCTTCTGGTATATCATTGTGTTTCATAGAGATACGAGGCTAGCAATGAGGCAAAACATCCGAAAACATCCCACCCACATCTCACCATGGATATACTGTTTATCCCCATACAGTAGGGTTTTATATAAAATCGCCATCCGAATACGAGTATCATTTTACTTGGTGGCGCGCAGTTATAGCTGTGGCAGCGCCAGACATTTACCAACAAAAGGTTGTGTTATGCACGCTGCTGCCGACTCAAATGCCACACCCAGAATTGGATGTTTGATGGAGTGCGGACGGAGGTAGGAGGGGCGTAGCCTCGGGGCCCGTTATCATACGGCACAAGGGTGATGTGTTAATTGTAATCAAAACGTAGGGACGTATGTGGTGCGTCCACATGCAGAGAGCACGGAAAAGGTCATCAATGTATTGTAAAGGAAAATCTTTACAATCATCCTCAGCAGGCCCCACCGGCGAATACGGATTAACGAACACGAAAAGAGGTACATAACGATGTGTTATGCACCCCTTATAACTATTCAGCCGGCAAGCCGGACTTGTCTCGACTTATTCAAACGGGTTCTCCGTTGGATAAGGCAGGCTCTTGGGCTGGTTGTATGCGATATCCTTGATGCCCAGGTATCTGAACACATCAAAGAGCACTCTGCCCACGTGTGCGAATGCCACAGCGCCGTGATGAGGATAGTGCTTCTCGATGAGCACGTGGCGATAGAAGCGGCCCATCTCGGGAATGGCGAATACGCCGATACCTCCGAAGGAGCGTGTAGGCACATTGAGCACCTCGCCCTCAGCGATGTAAGAGCGCAGGTTGCCCTCTGAGTCGCACTGCAGACGGTAGAACGTAATCTGGCTGGGAGCGATGTCGCCCTCCAGCGTGCCACGCGTAAAGTCGGGCTTGCCGCCGTTCTCCAGCAATCTGTTCTGTATGAGCTGATACTTGATGGCTCTGGTAGCGCACATCTTGCACTCCGGCGTGTTGCCGCAGTGGAAGCCCATAAAGGTGTCGGTGAGCTTATAGTTGTACTTGCCCTTGATGTCTTCGTCGAAGATGTACTGAGGCACAGAGTTGTTGATGTCGAGCAGCGTCACCGTGTCGCCCGATGCGCACATGCCGATATACTCAGACAGCGCGCCGTAGATGTCAACCTCGCAGGCCACAGGTATACCGCGGCTCACCAGCCGGGAGTTCACATAGCAAGGCTCGAAGCCGAACTGAGAGGGGAAGGCAGGCCAGCACTTGTCGGCAAAGGCCACATACTTGCGTGAGCCCTTGTGCTCCTCGGCCCAGTCAAGCAGCGTGAGCTCAAACTGAGCCATGCGCTCCAGCAGTTCCTCATAATACTTTCCTTCGCCCATTTCCTTACGCATGTCTTCGCAGACAGCAGCGATGCGCTTGTCGCCTTTGTGCGCACGATAAGCCACGAGCAGGTCGAGCTCAGAGTTTTCTTCTATCTCTACGCCCAGCTCATAAAGCCCCTTGATGGGTGCGTTGCAGGCGAAGAAGTCTTGTGGACGTGGTCCGAAAGAAATAATCTTCAATCCCTTTAGACCGATAACAGTGCGAGCCACGGGCACAAAGTCGGCTATCATCTTGGCGATGTCGTCTGCCGTGCCTACCGGATAAGAGGGTATGTAGCCTTTGATGTGTCGCATGGCCAGGTTGTAAGAGCAGTTAAGCATACCGCAATAAGCGTCGCCACGGCCGTTAATCATGTCGCCGTCGCCCTCAGCAGCCGAAACGAACATGCAAGGACCGTCGAATTTCTTGGCGATGAGCGTCTCCGGAGTCTCCGGACCGAAGTTGCCCAGGAACACAACCAGTGCATTGCAGCCAGCCTGCTTCACCTCGTCGAGAGCTTTCAGCATGTCTTGCTCGTTCTCAACAGTGGTCTTACACTCGTAAAGTTCGCCTTTATAGGATTTTACAATATTCTCACGTCTTTTGATAGATAATGCGATAGGGAAGCAGTCACGGCTCACAGCCACAATGCCTAGCTTCACTTGGGGAATGTTAGTACTAATCATGATTTTGTTTTTGTATAGTTATTGATTGATTTGATTCAGTTATTTGTACTTGCAAAGGTAAGAAAAGATTTTTGTATAAACTCCAATTACAGTGTTTATTTATGTGAAAAAGTTTATCCTCTATATCGCGATGCTTTTAATGAAAGTGCTTGCCGGGAAAGGGGTGACGTTGTAAAAGAAGGCGTAGATTGCTGAAAACAACAGAGCAATAAACCTATAACAATGCAACAAGTTCGGTTCTTAAACACACCTGATTTGTTATAAAACAACAAAATCCTTGCATAATAAGCCGAAATATTGTAAATTTGAGCGCTTAAAAATTAAAACCTAATCAATTAAACAAAAAAAATGGAAACCGGAAAATTGATTCTTACTGCGGCTCTGATGCTGTCTGCGGCTGTGAATAGCCATGCTCAGACTGCCCAGTTGCCTGCCTTTCCCAGTGCGGAAGGCTTCGGAATGTATACCACGGGTGGTCGTGGCGGACAGGTGCTTCACGTAACCTCTCTCGATGATTGTAGCGACAACAAGCTCACAGTGGGTACCTTCAGATGGGCTTGCAAGCAGTCGGGCAAGCGCATCATCGTCTTTGACGTGAGCGGAACCATTCATCTCACCTCTCAGCTAAAGTTAAACAAAGACAACGTAACCATTCTCGGGCAGACGGCACCAGGCGACGGCGTGTGCATAGCCGACTACCCTTTTCAGATAAGTTGCAACAATGCTATCATACGCTACATGCGCTTCCGACTGGGTAACAAGTATGTGGCCTATCATGAGGGCGACGGACTCGGCAGCATGGATAAGGACAACATCATCGTAGACCATTGCTCCGTGAGCTGGAGCATAGACGAGTGTATATCTGTTTATGGAGGTAAGAACATCACCGTGCAGTGGACCATCGGCGCGCAGAGCCTCGTGAATGCCGGACACAGCAAGGGCGCCCACGGCTATGGAGGCAACTGGGGTGGAAGCGGATGCACCTATCATCACAACCTGCTGGCACATCACACCAGTAGGGTTCCGCGCCTTGGGCCGCGCCCCGGTACGCAAACCGACGAGCGCCTTGACCTGCGCAACAACGTGTTCTACAACTGGGCAGGCAACGGATGCTACGGGGGAGAGGGCATGAATGTGAACATCGTAAACAACTATTATAAGGTTGGACCCGCCACGCTCAAGCGCAGTAAGGCCATACAGCAGCGCATTGCCTCTATTGGCATACGCACATCCGATTATACCAAACATAACTCATCGAGCCCTAACGATTGGGACAAGATGTGGCACGTGTGGGGAAAATTCTATGTCAGGGGCAACGTAAACTCCACACACAGCGATGTGACGAAAGACAACTGGACCTACGGCATGTATAACCAGATAGATAACAGCAAGGTGGACTACACTTATACGCAAGCAACCAAGGACACCATGAGGCTACGCAAGCCCATGACCTTCATGCCGGTTACCACAGAAACTGCCTATGATGCCTACACCAAAGTGCTCAGCTATGCCGGGGCTTGCCTGCACCGCGATGCCCTCGACACGCTCATCGTGCACGACACGCGCCTGGGTGTGGCCACCTACACGGGTCAGTCATTGGCTCCTGGCTTCATTAACACGCAGGACGACTTGAGGCCTTCGGGTGCTTCGACCGACTGGTCACCATGGCCCACACTCGCACAGACCACCCCGCTAGCCGATTCGGATGGTGATGGCATGCCCGACACATGGGAGACAGCAAATGGCACTGACCCTCATGCTGCCGATGCCAACACACTGGCCGACAATGGATATGCCAACATAGAAAACTATGCCAACAGTCTGGTGAGCACCATAACCGAAGCACAGCAGGCAGGCGGTACGCTTTTGAAGGATAACGAGGAAGCTGAGACGGGCATCAACGGCGAGGTGACCCGTATCATGGGCATTAGTGCCCGAAGCACGCAAGTGGGCTCTTCCAACGATATATACACCCTTGACGGGCGCAAAACAGGCTCGCTCTCGGCCGATGCCTCACTGCCCCCGCTGCCAGCAGGCATATATATCTGTCAGGGCAGAAAGATAATCATCAGCAAGTAATGCACCTCCGGGTCGCTTCTCACACCATCCATCAGCACCTCTCTGCAGGTTCTGTACAAGAAAATGAATGGCGCAAAGTTTGCACAGATGAAAAAGACTGATTACTTTTGCGGTACCCAAGCCTCTGTCCGGTACCTGAAGGGTAAGGACAAAGGGCGGTATTAACTACAAAAAACCAAGATATGACAAACAAAAACCTAGAAGATTTTTACGGGCAGATGCTCATAGGCATTGCCCAACTTGTGAATGGCGAGGGCGGAAGCGGCCGGTTGAGCGGACTGGCCCTCGATGATAACGGCACAGCCATCATAGCCGGGCTGAACGATGTGCCCCATGACTTCCTGCCCGCGCTGCTCAGCGAAATGCAAGAAGAGGTGACGATGTGGCGCGTAAACCCTTTCACCAACATCAGCTACGACGATGATCAGCATATCAGGTTCAGCCTCAAGCCCGATGATGAGATAGAAAGGCTATACAAGCAATCACAAATTCAATAGTATATATCTTCTTTAAAACATCATACAATTATGGCAAAAAGAATCGTGCTCATCACAGGAGCGACAAGCGGAATAGGCGAAGGGTGTGCCCGTCGCTTTGCGGATGGCGGCTATAACGTCATCATCACGGGGCGCAACGAGGCCAAGCTGCAGGCCCTCACCCAGAAGTTGAAGGCGCAAGGAACGGATGTGCTGCCCCTCAACTTCGACGTGAGAGACCGCAAGGCTGCCGCACAGGCCATGGAAGGTCTGCCCGAGGAATGGAAGAAAATAGACGTGCTCATCAACAACGCCGGCCTGGCCAGAGGGCTGGAGCCTGAATATGAGGGCGACTTTGACGACTGGGACCAGATGATAGACACCAACATCAAGAGCCTGCTCACCATGACCCGCCTCATCGTTCCCGACATGGTGGCCCGCAACCACGGACATATCATCAACATAGGCAGTGTGGCCGGCGACGCGGCTTATGCCGGCGGAAACGTGTACTGTGCCACCAAAGCTGCCGTGAAGGCTCTGTCTGACGGCTTGCGCATAGACGTGGCGGGCACCAAGCTGCGCGTAACCAACATCAAGCCGGGCCTTGTTGAGACCAACTTCTCACGGGTTCGCTTCCATGGAGACGAACAACGGGCCGACAAGGTGTATGAGGGCATCAAGCCTCTTACGGGCGATGACATTGCCGACGTGGCCTTCTACGCAGCCAGCGCGCCCGAACACGTGCAGATAGCCGAGGTTCTCGTCTTGGCAACACATCAAGCCAGCGGCTCGGTGATACACCGGCAATAAGCCCCAAGCAGGATATTATCCGTGGGTTAATAGGGGCTAAAACCATTAATAATCTTGGAAATTGTGCCCAAATTGGTTCACGAATAATATCTTCCTTAGCTTGCAAGCGGCCTGGCAACCCACAAACAACCCCACAAACGGCTCTCCCTTGCATGGGAGGGCTATTACAATCGATTGCTGTAAGCTGATTGTTGTACGGCACAAGACACTGACTATACAGGGTATGTGCGTGGGTATATGCACTTCATGAGGGGCACAAAGGGCCGCGCCCCGCATGGGATGAGTTATGGCACACATTGCCGTACATACGCAAAAGAATGCGTCTCTACGGTGCTTGGCGCATTTTTGTGGCCGTAACGCATGGATTATCATCTTCTTGTTCTGCGGTTTCAGACGCTTCACAGAGTGACCCGACACATCATTATATATCCCGATGCCATGAAACCGCATCCTACTCGTATGAACGCACCGTGGTGCAGACACAAGCGTAGCGTTCATTCTTGTAACTATCTGATACTTAACAACTTTCTAAAAGCGGCCTTTTTACCTTGCGATAATGCCTGTTTCGGGCTTCAAAAGTGCCTGTTTCGCAGCGCGAAAAGGCCTGTTTCGGAAAGTCGCACGCACAAGACAACCGGACGAAAGCATGAACCTGACAAAACAAGGAGCAAGGTCCGGCCCTTAAAAGGCACGGTGGTCATCACACTGAACAAGGCTCAGAAAAACGCATAACTGCGGTTAAGGTGGCGGAAAGGCGAAGTGTGAGGCGGCTGACCTGAGCATAACACAACACGGAGAAGGGATTGCGAGATAGTCTGAATGTAAGTTTTTTTGTTCTAATATTCTGAAACAGAGCTTCAAGGAAACTAAAAAAAGTTATAAAGTTTTGCTGCTTAGCTTAAAATACATACCTTTGCACCTTGCATAAAAACCCTTTAGGGGTAGTAAAGGGTAAAAGACTGTTATTCAACGGATAAGACAACGTATGAAAAGATTGATATTTGCATTGTTACTATGCATCACCGCGCTGGCGGCCCAGGCGCAGATTACGGGCCAGGTGCTGGACGCCTCCGACGGCTATCCGGTGCCCTATGCCAGCATATCTTATAAGGGCAAGGGCGTAGCCGTGTCGAGTGACGGCGAAGGACGCTTCACCATCGACCGCCACGAGGGCTGGGTGCTCACCTTCAGCTGCCTGGGCTACGACCGACAGACCATGAAGGTGACGGCAAGCACCAATAACCTGACCATCAAGCTCAAGGCCAGTTCGAGGAGCCTTGACGAGGTGGTGGTGAAGGGAAAGCGCAAACGCTACATCCGAAAAGACAATCCTGCCGTGGCGCTGATGCGCAGGGTGATAGCGGCCAAGAAGCTTACCGACCTGGAAAATCACGACTTTTATGAGTATATGAAGTATCAGAAGCTCACCACGGCCGTGAATAACATCGACACAACAAAGCAAAAGAAGGCCAAATGGTATAACAGTCAGTTGGAAAAATCAGACTATAACGGTAAGCTGACGCTGCCCGTAACCATCGACGAGACCATTATCAAGCACCTATACCGCAAAAACCCGCGCAAGGAAAGAGACATCATCATGGCTCAACAGAGCAAGGGTGTGAACAAAGTAATACAGACGGGCGACATAGTGAACACGCTGCTGAAGGAGGTTTTCACCGATGTGAACATCTATGACGACCACATCCGGCTGCTGCAATATCCCTTCCCCTCCCCCATCGGCTCTACCGCCATATCGTTTTATCACTTTTATATACAAGACACTGTGCAGGTGAGCGGCGACTCTTGCTATCATCTGCACTTCTATCCGGCCAATCAGCAGGACTTCGGATTTACGGGCGACTTGTACGTTCTCAAGGATTCCACGCTGCACGTAAAGGAATGTACGCTCAACATACCGCATAAGAGCGACGTGAACTTTGTGAAGTCGATGCGCATAGAGCAGGAGTTCAAGAAGCTGGACAACGGCGAATGGGTGCTCTATCGTGACGACATGTGGGCTGAGGTAACGCCCCTGGAGGTGCTGCCTAACCTGCTGGTGACACGCAACACACGCCTCACCGACTATGCCTTCACGCCACCTGAGAAGAAGGAAATGCGCGGAAAGGCCTCGGTGGTGGAGGATCCTAACGCACGAATACACAACGACGACTACTGGAGTGCGGCCAGAAAGGTGAAGCTGACCAACAGTGAGGCCGACATGGACGACTTTGTGCACCGCATGCAACAGACCAAAGGGTTCGGCTGGCTGCTCACGGGCATCAAGGTGTTTGCCGAAAACTTCATCGAGACTAGCAAGCCCGGACATCGCAGCAAGTTCGACATCGGACCGGTGAACACTACCGTTTCGAGCAACTTTGTGGATGGTACGCGCTTCAGACTGAGCGGTAGGACGATGGCAGCTCTCAACCCCCACTTCTTCTGGAAGGGATACGGAGCTTACGGAACCAAGACAAAGAACTGGTATTATGGCTCGGAATTCACTTATTCGATCAATAAAAAGGAAAACTCGCCCTTTGAGTTCCCCATGCGCAACATCGTGTTTGAGACGGAAAAGGATGTAATGTCGCCCTCAGACAAGTATTTGCTGAACAATAAGGACAACATCTTCATGTCGTTCAGAGCATACGACGTGAAGCAAATGTACTTCTACAATAGACAGAAACTGTCGTTTGTATATGAGACAGACTGGGGCTTGAGCTTCAAATCGTCTGTCAAGACAGAGAGCAACGAGGTGGCCGGCGACCTGCATTTCCTGCCCGTTGACGGCAGCAACGAGATATTCAAGTTCCGCACAACCGAGCTGTCGGCAACCATAGGCTACTGCCCCGGACAAACATTCATCAACACCAAGCAACGCAGATGGCCCGTAAACTTCGATCATCCGGAAGTTACCTTGCAGCACACCATGGGCATCAAAGGCTTGCTGGGAGGCGACTATAAGCTGAACCTGACGCAACTGAGGCTCTATAAACGACAGTGGATGGGAAGCTGGGGCAAGATAGACATGCACCTGAACGCCGGAGCTGAATGGAACAAAGTGCCGTTCCCCTTGCTTGTCATGCCGCCCGTGAACGTTACATATATATATGATGACGCCAGCGAAACCTTCTCTCTGATGCGTAATATGGAATTTCTGAACGACAGATACATCTATTGGAGCGCCTCATGGGACCTGAACGGAAAAATATTCAACCGTCTGCCACTCATCCATAAGCTGAAATGGCGCGAGTATCTGTGCATTAAAGGTATGTGGGGACACCTCACCGATAAGAACAACCCACTGGTGAACAGCTCTGACCCCATGCTCATGAAGATGCCGGAGGGCTCGTACATCATGACAAACCAACCCTATTGGGAGATGGTAGCGGGTATTCACAACATCTTTAAGATGTTTGGCGTTGACTTTATACACCGCCTTACCTATACAAACAACAAAGATATAGACAAGTGGGGCGTGCGTGTCTCGCTGCAACTAACATTCTAACGGAGTTTAAAGAAATATATAAAGACGTAGGGAAATAAGTTTTTATATAAAACAGAACATCCTTTTCACGAAGGCTTCATCATTTAACTGGCAAATGAAATGATGGGGCCTTCGTGCTTTTGGGCACGCTTTCGTCAGAGCCATAAGACTGGTTGAGCCACTTACCCATGGAGAGGGTGCGCAGTTTCAGCTCTTCTTGCTTGTCGGCGGGGATTATCTTGGCGGGCTTCTTGCCCTCTCTGATGTCGGCTAAAAGCCTCAAGGCAGGCGCAAAATTCTTCCATCGCGAGGTGATATACTTGAGCTGCTGAACAGCCGTGGCATTGTCGCCGGCCTGGAAGAAGCAATAAGCGCGGTTGAACCAATAGTCGCGGTTGTCCTTATCCATCTCTATGGCACGCGTAAAATCTACCGCGGCACTGTCATAGTCGGCCTCTTTGATGCGGCTCATGGCGCGCAGGTCGAAGATATCAGGTATGTACGGATTCAGACGGATGGCTTGCGAGCAGTCGGCAATGGCTCCCTCATAGTCTTCAAGATGATATTTGGAGAGGCCGCTCAGATACCATGCCTCATACATATTGGGCTTCAAGGACACTACGCGCTGGAAAATCTGCATGGAAACAACGTAGTAGCCCACGTCTAAAGAGCGCCGGCCTTCCTCCATAAGCTTCTTCATGTTATACTGCGCAGAGGCAGGAAGCGAACAAAGAACGAGGAAAACAACGAGCAGTCTCTTTAACATAGCCTGAAAAAGAAAAGCTCATTCCGCCCCTATAGCAAGGGAGGGAATGAGCAGAATGATGTTATTTTTTATATACTTTTGTACGATAGGGGCAACGGAACCGACCGCTCATGATGGCACGCAGCTTGCTGTGAACCAACTGTTTGCGCAATGGCGAGATTCTATCTACAAACATTTTGCCCTCCAGATGGTCAAACTCGTGCTGCATCACGCGGGCTAAGTAGCCTCCCACCCACTCGTCATGCTCCTGAAGATTTTCATCCAGATACTTCACATGCACCCTCTTGGCACGCCTTACGTTCTCATGGATGCCCGGAATAGACAGGCAACCCTCCTCAAGTACCTCAGTCTCCTTGTCATCCAGCTCCAAAATGTGAGCGTTGATATACGCATGGCGGAAGTCTTTATACTCAGGTAGGTCGTCTGCAAGGGGGGTAAGGTCGATGATAACCACCCTGATGCTCTTGCCTATCTGAGGAGCTGCCAAACCAACGCCGTCACTTGCCGTGTTGGTTTCAAACATGTTCTGTATCAGTTCTTTCAATCCCGGATAATCGGTAGGTATGTCTTGAGCTACCTTTCTGAGCACCGGTTGTCCGTAAACATATATTGGTAATGTCATATCGCGTTATAAATGATTTGCCTTCATAAAGTCCTGCAGCAGGATAGTGGCGCTAACCTCATCTACAAGGCCTTTATTTTCTCTTCTCTCCTTCTTCTTTACACCGGCAGCGAGAATGGTTTGATGGGCCAGAACCGACGTAAACCGCTCGTCATAATAGACAATGGGGATTGTCGGAACGGCTTTCCGCCATCGGTTCACGAATTGTTCTACGCGGCGAAGGTTCTCGCTGGGCGCGCCATTGGGCTGTGTGGGCTTGCCAATAACAATTTGTTCCACTTCCTCACGGGCTGTATAGTCTGTGAGGAATTGGAACAAATCAGCTGTGGAAACGGTTTTCAATCCACTGGCAATAATCTTCAGTGGGTCGGTAACAGCCAGTCCGGTACGCTTGCGCCCGTAATCTATAGCCAGTATGCGCGCCATTTACTTGGTGTAAAGCAACCAAGCGTCGGGATACTGAGCACGTAGCTGATTGCGGCTGCGGGCTGCCTCGCCCTTGTCGGATGACGTTGTTGCCACAACACGATACATGTTACGGTCTGCATTATAAGCAAGCTGCGCGTTATAACCGGCACTCTTCAGGCGCTGCTGCAAGCCCTGTGCGTTGGCTTTCACGCTGAATGAGCCTACAACCACGCTGTAAGCCTGAAGGCCTGAGCCGTCAACAACTGACACATTCTCCTGTCTTACGCTCACATTGTCGTAATTATCCACAACGTTTGTCTCGTTTGCAGGCTTCTCCTCAAGGGGTGCCACAACGGGAGTATCATTGGCTGTCTGTGTATCTGTTGCGTTATATCCGGTTTGTTCTTCCGTCTTAGCCTTCTCATACATCTTCTTAAAAGCGCTCTCTTTTGTGCCGCAGCTGTTGAAAGCCAATGCAACACAAAGCACAGCACCTGTCAACATGAACTTCTTCATAGTGATATTATCAATTAAAATATGAATAAACTTAACCTTCGATTTATTTTGCGAAGGTACGAAATATCATTCGAAATAGGAATAAAACAGCGCATAAAGTTTGTTAAATAAAGGATTTACAACTTTTTTAACATAAAATAGGGAGCAAGAAGTAACACTTTCGTAAAACTTTTCATATATTTGCGATGTACAAAACCATGGGCGTCACCCATCTGTCTGGCGCTGTGGATAATAAGGAAATATCATTTTTAAAACATCACAATTATGAAGACATTAGGTTATATTGGCGCTTTCCTGGGCGGTGCAATCGCCGGAACCGCAATAGGACTGCTCTTAGCACCGGAAAAAGGTGCCGACACACGTACGAAAATAGCAGATGCTGTAGAAGATTTCTGCAAGAAACATGACTTGAAATTGTCGCGCAAGGAGATGGACGACTTCGTAGACGACATCAAAGACGCATCACCTGAAGAGTAATTGCCCATGTTCTCCAACGACAATAATGTTGAGACAATAGCGCAACTGCTAGAGGTTTTTAAGCATTACATCGGGCTTCAGCAAGAATATGTGAAGCTCGATGTAATAGAAAAGGTTGTGCGCTTGGTGACAGCCATCACTGTGGCATGCCTCAGCCTCCTGCTTATCGTCATCTGCTTTGTCTTCCTGTCGTTTGCCCTGGCTGCCTTCTTAAAGCCAATGATGGGTGAGACGGGGGCCTATTGCACCGTTGCAGGAATCTACATCTTATTGCTTTTAGTCTTTATCTTGTGCAGGCACAGGCTCATAGAAAGGCCTTTGGTGCACTTGCTAACAGGTATTCTTTTGTCAAAATAACCATGACAGCAACAAACAATCAACTCCCCGACGAAGTAAACTACCGCAACTTGAACGAAATAAGGCTGCGTAAGGCTCAGTTGCTTACCGCCATTGCCAAAGACAACAACAAGATGAGCAAGCTGTGGAACGACCTTTTCCATGCACCTAAGAAAGCTGCCACACCCACCAAACGGCTCTCAGGAATACTCTCTACAGGCGCCGGCATACTGGATGGAGCCATACTTGGATGGAAGCTATACCGCAAATTGGGCGGCGGAAAGCAGTTCAGCCTCTTCAGAAAGAGGAAATAACGACGCCCGGAGACCCCACAAACCGAATACCACAAGGCGTATTTCGCAAGACGAAAACGTCACTTATCACTTACAACAAACTAACCTGAAAGATTATGAAACCTATTTCCGCCCTGAAAATCATCTTGTTCGCTCTGTCATTAGGCATATTGGCAGCATGTGAAAAAGCTGCTTACGACGACGAAGAAAGCATCAAAAAAGACGACACACACATCATAGAGGGTGACGATGACGAAAATTCTGACCAGCAAGACAATGGCGGAACAGGAGGAAGCAGCACCGACACAACCAACTTCACCGACTATCCGGAAGACACAACCTACCAAGACCACACCACGCCCATCATCGATCCGAACGTTGAAGATGGCAATGATAAAGGCTCAAAAGGCTCAGAAAAGGACACGCTAAGCGTTGAGCAGTTTCTCAACGCAGAGAATTTGTCGGGCACGTATGTTCGTGGTTACATCGTGGCATCGTGCACCAAGAGCCTGAAATATGCTGAGTTTGAACCGCCTTTTAACAATAACCAAGCCCTGCTCCTTGCAGATAAGAAAACAGAAAGGCGGCCCGACCACCTGATGAGCATACAACTGAAGTCGAATACCGACATACGCAAACAACTGAACCTGGTGGATCACCCTGAATTATTACACCGAAAGATACTCGTATATGGCTATCGCTCAACCTATCTGGGCATATACGGCATGAAGGACATAGGCAAAACGTTCTGGATATACAAATGAAATAAAAACCCGATAAAATAAAATTAATGTGTTAAAAATTTGCTCAAAAAAGGAAAAGTAGGTAATTTTGCAATGTAAAAAGATAAATAATAACTCATCAAACACAAAAAAATTGCCTATCGAAGCAACATTACTTAGGAATCAATTAGACGAGCGATGATGAAAAAACTAAGTGAGATGACCGATGAAGAGTTGGCCATGGCATACGTAGACGGCTGCAACCACGCATTCGACTTGCTCTTGTCACGCAACCAGCAAAAGCTCTTCTCGTACATACTATTTGTGGTTAGAGACCGAGATGTTGCTAATGATATATTCCAAGACACTTTCGTGAAGGTTATCATTAAGCTCCAGGAGGGCAACTATACGCCTAACGGAAAGTTCGGCGCATGGGTGATGCGCATCGCCCATAATGCCATCATGGACTGGTATCGCAACCAGAAGAGTGAAAAAATCGTGGATGCAGCCAAAGATAACGACCTTTCCAACATCAGCCATAACGACTTTACCGACAGCGGAATAGAAAATCAGTTCATCAATATGCAGGTGCTTCACGACGTAAAGAAGATGATGAACCAGCTGCCCACCACGCAACGCGAAGTGGTCTTCATGCGTTTCTATCAGGAGTTATCGTTTAAGGAGATAGCCGAAGCCACGGGCGTGAGCATCAACACCAGCCTGGGACGCATGAGATATGCGCTCCTCAACCTGCGAAGAATGGCCAAGGAGCACAACATACAGCTGCAGCTGGCCTAGCATTTGCCTGTTTGTGGGCCACTGAGCATCTTGAGAGCATGAATGGTGGAAAGGGGATCAACCGACTTGAAGACGTAACTTCCGCTCACCAGAACATCCACTCCGGCTTTCACCAAGCGGGGAGCCGTCTCTGCCTGCACGCCTCCGTCTACCTCTATGAGGGCCTTTGAGCCGGAAGACCGGAGCAGCTCGCGCAGCCGTCTCACCTTGGCGATGGTGTTTTCTATAAACTTCTGGCCGCCGAAACCGGGGTTAACGCTCATCAAGAGCACCATATCCACATCACCAACAATATCCTCCAACATGCAAACCGGCGTAGACGGATTGAGCGTAACGCCTGCCTTCATGCCCGCGGCATGTATCTCTTGTATCGTACGATGCAGATGTGTGCATGCCTCATAGTGCACATTCATCATCATGGCGCCTACATCAGCCGTCTGATGTATGTATTGCTCAGGATGGGTAATCATGAAATGCACGTCGAGAGGCTTTTGACAAACCTGCGATACGGCCTTCAGAACGGGGAAGCCAAACGATATATTAGGCACAAAAACGCCATCCATCACATCCAGATGCAGCCAGTCGGCCTCACTGCGATTTATCATTTCCACCTCATCTTGCAGATTCAGAAAGTCGGCTGCAAGCAAAGATGGCGAAACTAAAGGTTTTCTCATCAGTTCAGGTAAAGACTTTTAATGCCATTGCTCATTTTGAACTTACGATAAGCATAAGCAATTTGCCTGATAACACTTAGCGTGTACTCTGACGGGAGAGTCTCTTCTTGTGTAAAATTCTTCATAGGCAACAACAAGTTAATCATTAATATACAAACATAAAACGCAACTTCTCAGTCTTTTATTATATACTGTAGACAATAATTTTAGTTAATAAGCCAGCATCTCAACGCCTCATCTCACTATAGCAAGGCCAGCCCTTCCCCATGGCTCTCTATATATAATAATGTGGAAAGCAAGCAAGAGGGCTTCCTACTTGATATTTTATCACAAAAAGAAGAAAAACACAAGAAAAAAGAAAGAAAAAGTTGCACAAGAAAAACAAAATAATTACTTTTGCAACAGAATAAATAAAACAAGTAAAACATGACGAATTATTCATTTACAGCATGGTGGTGGCGTTACTCAAGATTGCGAAAGTCGTGAGCAACACAGCCGTGTAGATAAATGAAAACCCATACACAAAGGCCTGCCGTACTTACGACAGGCCTTTTTGCATATCAAGAACAACTAACGAGAAAGGACGATAATATGGAGATGAAACAGGTTTTAAACCAGCTGCTCAACCACGAGGAGCTGACACGCGAGCAGACAAAGGCCATACTGATTGGCATTACGAGGAACGAGTTTCCCGAAGAACAAATCTCAGCCATGCTCACAGCACTGCAAATGAGAGGCGTTACGGTAGACGAGCTGCTGGGCTTCAGAGACGGCATACTGGAGACCGGCGTGCCCGTGCCGCTGAATTGCGAACGATATATAGACGTGGTGGGCACCGGAGGCGACCGGAAAAACACCTTCAACATCAGCACAACATCGTGCTTTGTCATTGCCGGAGCAGGATATAAGGTGGCCAAACACGGCAACTACGCGGCGACATCAACATCGGGAGCATCGAATGTCATCAAGCAGCACGGCGTGGTTTTCACCGACGACATCGACAAGCTGAACCGCTGCATCAACGAGGTGGGCATCGTCTACCTGCACGCACAGCTCTTCGCAAAGGCCATGAAGTTTGTCGGACCCATACGCAAGGCACTCGCCTTCCCCACAGTTTTCAATCTGCTTGGCCCCATCGTCAATCCCTCGCAGCCCACTTGTCAGCTGCTGGGTGTGGCCAATCTCAACCAAATGAGGCTCTACAACCAGGTTTACAGGCGCATAGGCATCGACTTCGGCATAGTGAACAGCATAGACGGATATGACGAAATATCGCTCACCGGCGACTTCAAGGTAACCACAAACACCTACGAGAAGGTGTTCAGCCCCGCCGACCTGGGCTTTGAAACGGCCAAACCCGAAGAGCTGGTGGCAGGCGCCACAGAGCAAGAAGCGGCCGACATATTCGACGCCGTGCTTGAAAACAGAGCCCTGCCTGCCCAAAAGAACATCGTACTGGCCAACGCTGCCTTCGGCATACAGGTGCTGGAGAAAGGCAAGAAGAGCATAGAAGAATGCATAGACATTGCCCGCGAGTCGATAGACAGCGGCAAGGCGCTGGCTACATTCAAAAAGTTTGTTGAATACAACTCCTGACAAGGCCTGCCCACTGAAATAATAATAGGTTGTTGGGCAAACGCAATATTTTCATTAACTTTGCATCACATGAAAGATATATTAGACGAAATAGTAGCACATAAGCGCGAAGAGGTGGCACAGTATCACCACTTCTACCCCTCCGGCCTGCTGGAGCGGCAGGCTGAGGATGCCATTCGCAGAGACAAGGGGCACACCCTACCCTCTTTCAGGCAGGCTCTGCTCGACTCGCCTACGGGCATCATAGCCGAGTTTAAACGCAAGAGTCCGTCGAAAGGATGGATAAAGCAAGAGGGCAAGGCTGGCGAGATACCCCTCAGCTATCAGCAGAACGGAGCGGCAGCCATCAGCATTCTCACAGACAATGACTACTTTGGAGGCTACGACGAGTTTATACAGCAGGCACGCGCAACGGGTGTTACCATACCTATACTATATAAGAACTTCATCATCGACCCCTCGCAGCTCCTCCTGGCCAGGATAGCGGGCGCGTCATGTGTACTGCTCATTGCCGCGGTACTAGATTATAACTACTGTCAAGAGCTCATCAGCATGGCGCACAACCTGCAACTGGAGGTGCTCTTGGAGATGCACGACGAAGACGAACTGAGCTACGCCAGCCTGCAACCTGACGTGTGCGGCATCAACAACCGCAACTTGGGAACGTTCATCACCAACGTGCAAAACTCCTTCAAGCTGGGTGCGCAGCTGCCCAAAGAGGCGGTGAAGGTGAGCGAGAGCGGCATCTCAAACCCTGAGACAGTGAGAAAGCTCAGAGCCGAAGGCTTCAACGGCTTCCTCATAGGCGAGCACTTCATGAGCCAAGAAAGCCCCGGCAAGGCACTAAACCTTTTTATCAACCAACTATGATTATCAAAGTGTGCGGTATGCGCGATGCCCTTAACATTCGCGAGGTATGCCAGTTGGACATCAACTGGATGGGTTTCATCTTCGTAGAGAACAGTCCACGCTATGTGAGTCAAATCACTTCACTGGCCGGTATCATACCCGACTTCTCCGCTTATATAGACAAACAGGGGCACGACACGCTGAAAGCTCAGCAGAACATCAAGCGTGTGGGAGTGTTTAAAGATGAGATGCCGCAAACCATCATCACACGGGTGGTGAACTTCAAGCTTGACATCGTGCAACTGCATGGCGATGAGAGTCCTGTCATGATAGACAATTTGCGACGCACACTGGTGCCCGACATCTGCAAAGACATCAAAATCATGAAGGCACTGCCCATCAGCGACGCAGCCGACATGGAACGTTGGAAGCTCTATGAGGGCCATGCCGACTATCTGCTCTTTGATAACAAAACGGCACAAGGCGGAGGAAGCGGACGAAAATTCAACTGGGCTCTGCTCGACAACTATCACGGCACGCTGCCCTTCCTGCTCTCCGGAGGCATAGGACCCGACGACGCAGAGGCTATAAAGGCCATCAGGCACCCGCAATTTCTGGGCATCGACATCAACTCGCAGTTTGAGAAAGAGCCTGCTATAAAGGATGTTGCCAAGCTGAAGGAGTTTATCAGCAAGCTCAGATAAGAGGCTTGGCACGGCAACAACGGCCGGAGGCAAAACCAAAAGTGCCCTTTTTGCGTTCTAAAATAGGCACTTTTGCAAGCCAAAACAGGCACTTTTGCACAGCAAAAAAGCCCCTTTTGCAAAACGCCAGAAGCAGGCTCATAGGACACCCCCACCCCACCCACTTCTGAAAAAGCAATACAACAACACATCAATAGCAAAACATCACACAATGAATAAGATAAACAAGCTGTTCAAGGAGGCCGGCAACAGAAAGCTGCTGTCGCTCTATTTCTGCGCCGGCGACCCCACCAAAGAGGGCACGGCAGATGTCATTAAGACGCTGGAAAAGCGGGGCATAGACATGATAGAGGTGGGCGTGCCCTTCAGCGACCCCCTGGCCGACGGACCAGTGATACAGAGCGCGGCCACCAGAGCACTGCATAATGGCATGACGCTCAGCCTGCTGCTCAGCCAGCTGCGCGACATCAAGGGCCAGGTGAGCCTGCCGCTCATCCTCATGGGCTACCTGAACGTATTCATGCACTATGGTATGGAGCGCTTCTTCGCCAGCTGCGTGGAGGCCGGAGTGAGCGGAGTGATTATTCCCGACCTGCCTTTCAAAGACTATATGCAGACGGTGAAGCCGCTGGCCGACCGCTTTGACCTGCGCGTCATCATGATGATAACGCCCGAAACAAGCGATGAGCGCATACGCTTCATAGACAACAACACCGACGGATTTATATATATGGTGTCGAGCGCGGGCATCACAGGGGCTCAAAGCAACTTCGGCGATGCCAAGCAGGCTTACTTCAGGCGCATCAATGCCATGAACCTGCGCAACCCACGCATGATAGGATTCGGCATAAGCAACCGGCAGACACTGCAAAGCGCGCAACAAAACGCCTCAGGTGCCATCATAGGGTCGAAGTTTGTGACGCTCTTGCACGACACGGGCGACGCTAACGAGGCCATCAACCAACTGTATGACGCTTTAAAACACTAACGCAAAATGAACAGAATAAAAGTAGACAAAGAAGGATTCTTCGGGGAATTTGGCGGAGCTTACGTCCCTGAAATACTATATAAGTGCGTACACGACTTGCAAGACGCCTATATGGCCATCTTGCAGAGCGATGATTTTCAGAAAGAATATCATCAACTGCTCAAAGACTATGTGGGAAGGCCCTCACCATTATATTATGCCAAACGCATGAGCGAGCGATATGGGTGCCGATTATACCTGAAAAGGGAGGACCTGAACCACACGGGAGCTCATAAAATAAACAACACCGTGGGACAAATACTCATGGCCAAGAAGATGGGTAAGACGCGTATCACGTGCGAGACGGGCGCCGGACAGCACGGCGTTGCTACGGCTACGGTGTGCGCGCTGATGGATATGGAGTGCGAAGTGTTTATGGGTAAGACCGACGTAGAGAGGCAACACACCAACGTGGAACGCATGAAGATGCTGGGAGCTAAGGTGCATCCCGTCACAACGGGCAACATGACGCTCAGCGACGCGTGCTCCGAGGCTATCAGAGACTGGTGCTGCCACCCGCAAGAAACGTTCTACATCGTGGGCTCTACCATGGGGCCGCACCCCTACCCCGACATCGTGGCAAGGCTGCAAAGCGTTATATCTGAGGAGATTAAGTGGCAACTGAAGGAGAAAACGGGCAGAGACTATCCCGATTATCTCGTAGCCTGCGTGGGAGGGGGCAGCAATGCCGCCGGAACAATATACCACTTCGTAGACGATGACCGCGTGAAGATTGTGCTGGCAGAGGCAGGCGGACACGGAATAGACACCGACTACACCGCAGCCACCATACATTGCGGAACCGAAGGCATTATTCACGGAGCGCGAACACTGGTGATGCAGGATGCCGAAGGGCAGATAAAAGAGGCTTTCACCATATCGGCCGGACTCGATTATCCGGGCATCGGACCCATGCACGCCTATCTGGCGAAATGCGGAAGGGAGAAGGTGCTGGCCATCAACGACGATGAAGCCATCTACGCCGGATATGAACTGACACGCACGGAGGGCATCATACCCGCCATAGAGAGTGCTCACGCCGTGGCAGCCCTGAAAAAAATGACGTTCAAGCCCAACGACATCGTGGTGCTGACAGTGAGCGGAAGGGGTGACAAAGATGTGGAAACGTATTTAAAGAACAAGAAAATGGCACGTGAATATGGAAACTTTTAATTACAAAACGGCATATAAGCGCATCCTGGCCGACCTATATACGCCCGTGGCGGTGTATATGCGGCTGCGCGACTTGTACACTCAGAGCTCCCTGATGGAAAGTTCTGACTATCACGGACATGACAACAGCCGATCGTTTATAGGCATCTGCCCCATAGCAAGCATTGCGGTGAGCCACGGTGAAGTCATCACCACACTGCCAAACGGGAAGGTGGAAAGAAGAAAAATAGACAGTGAGCAGAAAGGAAAAGCCAAGGAGGCTGTGGCAAACGCCATCACCGACTTCATTTGCAGCCTGCATGTGGAGGGAAAAGGCGCTCAATATGCCGGACTATACGGATATACTTCGTTCAATGCCGTGAAGTATTTTGAAGACATCAACGTGAAAGATACCACCATGAAGGCTAACGACGCGCCCGACATATTATATATAATGTATAGGGATATTATCGTGTTCGACCACTTCAACAATACCATGGAGCTCGTCACACTAGACTCTGATGGCTCAGCAGAGGAGCGATTGGCAACGCTGGAGAAGGCTATCAACCGCGAAGACATCAAGTCGTATGGCTTCAAACCGGTGGGACAGTGCCGCTCTACGCTGACCGACGATGAGCATAAAGCCAATATCAGGCGTTGCGTAGCCCACTGCAAGAGGGGCGACGTGTTCCAGATTGTGGTGTCAAGACGCTTTGTGCAGCAATATGAGGGCGACGATCTGAAGCTCTACAGGGCACTCAGAAGCATCAACCCAAGCCCTTATCTCTTCTATTTCGACTTCGGGGGCTTCAGAATATTCGGCTCTTCGCCCGAAACGCACTGCAGGATAGAGGGTAAGAAGGCTTACATCGATCCCATTGCAGGCACTACCCGAAGGACGGGAGACAAGGAACAGGACCGCAAAAATGCCGATTTCTTGAGGAACGACCCTAAGGAAAACGCTGAACATGTGATGCTCGTAGACCTGGCAAGGAACGACTTGAGCCGTAACTGCCATGATGTGAAGGTGGATTTCTATAAGGATATGCAGTTCTATAGCCACGTCATACACCTGGTGAGCCGGGTGAGCGGCACGCTAGACGATGGCGATGAGGAAGCAGAAAGCCGTCGAAGCCACGTCTTCAGGCGTATTCACGCCTTCGTAGATACCTTTCCCGCCGGTACATTGTCGGGTGCGCCAAAGGTAAGGGCCATGCAGATCATCTCCGAACTGGAGCCTCACAACAGGGGAGCCTATGGCGGATGCATCGGCTTCATAGCCCTGAACGGCGACCTGAACCAGGCCATCGTCATCCGTACATTCATCAGCCGAAACAACGAACTGTGGTTTCAGGCAGGCTCAGGTGTTGTGGCCAAGAGCAGCGACAGCTATGAACTGAGAGAGAGTAACGACAAATTAGGAGCATTGGTTAAAGCTATAAACATCGCAGAAACACTATGAAAATCAGCATAATAGACAATTATGACTCTTTTACTTACAACTTGGCGCACCTTGTGAAAGAGCTGGGAGCAGAGGTAAAGGTGTACCGAAACGACCAATTTGAGATGAATGACTTGGCCGATACCGACAAAATCATTCTCTCACCGGGGCCTGGCATACCATCGGAAGCAGGCAAACTGCTCGACGTGATACGCTATTACGCCGGAAAGAAGCCTATGCTTGGCGTTTGTCTGGGGCATCAAGCCATAGGCGAAGTGTTTGGTGCCAAGCTCGAAAACCTGGATGATGTGTTTCATGGGGTGGCCACTGAAGGGTCGCAGTTGGGCAATGATTACATCTTTAAAGGGCTGCCGGAGAGGTTTCTTATGGGCAGATACCACTCTTGGGTGGTCTCTAAAGAGGACTTTCCAGATTGTTTGGAAATAACAGCGCAGAGCGATGAGGGACAGATAATGGCTCTCAAACATAAGGAATACGACATTCATGGCATACAATTCCACCCAGAGAGCGTGCTCACACCGGATGGACGAGCCATCGTATCTAACTGGTTGGCGTTCAGCGAATAACCTTTTTCGCTCCATTCACAATGTAAATACCTTTCGGCAAGGACGTTACATCTGTATGAAGCCTTACTCCCTGCAATGTGAAAACATCAGGGCGTGAGGCTTTTTCTGTGCGCTCTACGGTGCGCACGGATGTAGACGCGTCACCCACTTCATAGAGAGCGACAGGATAATAGTTGTATTCACTCTTCTTGGAACGTAGATGATAACGGTGAACATTGGTGCTGAAAAGAAGGTATTTGCTGCCTATCTTGACATATAATGAACCCTCTGAGCGCTCAAAACTCACAGCTGAGTGTGCCGTAGGCTGGGTTGTGGCCGATATAAGCGTGTATAATGCAGTGCTGCCACCCGCCGGCAACTGCACAATCTCACCCAAATAGCGGTTGCTGCGTGTGTCTTGCAGGTACCATTTGCCCTCTTTCTTACTCAGAAGAAGGGTGTGACACGACAGCAAGAAGCTGTCATCTAATGTGTTAGACGTAACGCCTCCCGTGTCATAAAGCCAAATACTGTCTGACAAAGCAGCATCGAACGCCGCGCCCTGAAAGGCTTGATAATTCTTGCCTTGCCGATAGGTAACCAACAATGTGGCGCCTTCATGCACATCGTCTACATAGTTAACCGCCGTGAAGGTGTGCTGAGCATATACCGCCAGACCATATAATAAAGCTGCGCCAAAAGTAAATAGTTTCTTCATAGCGCAAATATAAGAATTATAAACAATAAATCCTAGCATTCCAGTAAGAAATCGTAAAAGGCCCAAAACATTCTCTTTGAATGGGAAGAATATATATTTTGACAAATCAAAGCAATGAATTCAGCCTTCAGAAAAGTTGTTTTACGTTTTAAATGAATATATATTTAGCTTAGGATATATGCGTTTATATATTTCAAGAAAGGCATATTATACGCTTATACTATGCTTTACAGAATATAACAGAGATAATTTTGTAACTTTATATAAATAGATTTAAAAGTAAAGATATAACGAAATATATAAAAAAGTAGGCCTTCTTGCAATCTCATTAGATGCAGGAAGGCTACTAAAAATATTGATTAAAAAATGTCTTGACTATATATCAGCTTCTTAATTTCATCCTCGTGCTCGAACAAGAAACGGGCTACGATGCTTGAAAGAATGGCTGTTGCGGGCAGCTTAACATTGCTGGCGCTCTTCAAACGATCGAGCACTTTCTTCAAATCTGAGTCTATATACACCGTGGCAAGGCGTCCGTCGCGCTTCTTATAGTCGCGCGCTAACTCTATAAAGGTGTTCCAGCTGTCTACGCCGGCATTCTTCAGGGCCTGATACTCACGATTGGTGGCTTGGTTGTTGCTCTCCGTGGGAGCGGTAACTTGCTTAGGTTGGGGGCTGACCTCTGCCGCGTCTGTCTTCACTCCCTTCTGTACGGTGTTAACCAAATCGGCAATACTGCCGGGGAGTACGACGCTTGTCTTCTTCTTTGTTGGCATATTTATGTTGTTATAAAAGGATTATAAAAAGTTATTTCATTTTATGTAAGATGTAATCGAAGCAGTCTTCCACAGCGTCACGCTGGGGTGCCAGGATTTCATAAGTATTGATACGCTTCAGGGTAGCACGCGAGGCAATGCGCGGTGTCACCACTCCGAGCTTCTTGAAAATCTCGTCTGTCTCTTTCCACATCCGCAGTTCATCAGTTGTACCGATACGCGAGTCAATACGATTGGGAACAAAGAACACCTGGGCGTTCATGTCTTTGTTCTGCTCTCTCAACGCAGTGAGCACCTGAATGAAGGTTCCCGTTGAATCAAGCGTCTTCTCCTCATACTCGTAAGGGCAAATAATATAGTCGGCTTTGATAAACATGGGAGCCAAACCATCCTCACTTACGTTACCCGGAGAGTCGAAAAGCACATAGCCATCCACCTCAGAAGCCGACTCCATGAGCTTGAGCATCATCTCGGGCTTGGTAACATCAAAGTTCTGAATGGTATAAGGTTCTTCGCGATCGTCAAAGATCTGGGCATCCTTCCGGCGCTGCATGAGAATGGATTTCTGCAAGTCGGTATCGATGATACAAACATTCTTCTTCTTGAAAGCCAAATAGTTCGCAAACAGAATGCACAAAGTAGACTTCCCTACCCCACCCTTCTGGTTCGCGAAAACAATTTTCCTATTCTTCATCGTTCCTATTATATATATGTAGTTTATAGTATAACGCATTTTTATATTTTTAATTGTATCTACAAGCAAAAAAATTATTGGTTTTTTATATAAAAGATTAAGTACATCAAAAATAAAGAGACAGGAAGGTTGAAATAAGGGCGTTACTAGGCTTAAACACGGTGTTTATATAATAATATTAGTATATACGTCTTTATATAAAGGCATAATAAGTGATTAAAATATTAGTTTGAAAGGACAAAAACAAGGGTTGTGAATAACGATGTAGACTACATAGTAGACCGCTTATCACGGAACAACGAAACAAGGAAGAACGCACTGTTAGGCAAAAGCACCGTTTTTACGAAGCAAGAATGCCTATTTTACCTTGTAAAAGTGCCTATTTTGAAACGTAAGAATGCCTATTTTTAAAGTTGGCACGAGTAGACAGGGAAAACAAGGAGAATGTGCTTAAAAAGCAATAGCGTGCTGTGAAGGTAGCAAAAAGGGATCTTGTTGAAAAAGAAGAGATGCTGTACGGTGATAAAATATATAGCGTCACACAACAAAAGCGGAAGATGCTCGTTGAAAGAGTAGGGTAGGGGAGGTGTCATCATGTCGCATACGCCAAACAGGACCTGCACTAAGAAGAACAAACGGTCAGGAAATGCTGCTACAAGATAGATGTAAAGAAAGTTGCACATGCTACCTATTTGTCGCAGAAAAGCAGGACATGACAAATTTATGATTCCCTATTTGTCGCAGAAAAGTATAAATGACTGATTTACAAGTCGTTGTATAAGCATACAAGAATCATTAAAACAAGAAATAAGAATGAAGAAGACAGATTATCGTCATGAAGATCTTGATATTGTAAAGGAATATCTTAAAGGAGCTAAAGAGTTTCCCTATATGTCGAAGACAACCTACTAATAAGTCGCAGATGGATGAAAAAGGTTACTAATTTGTCGAAGACAACCTACTAAAATGTCGAAGTCAGCTTACTAATTTGTCGGAGATAACTTACTAATTTGTCGGAGATAATCTTCGAAATAGGTTGGTAGTAAGCAACTTACAGTGCCCTACTAATCTATATAAAGGATTTAAACAAAAGAATAATCAAGTCTTTGAGAAGTTTTTTCTTATTATTATTTTATTCTTTTGATTTTGATAACGTTCCTTTTACCCACCAAGTTCTACGCCATCTACCGTCTTTCTTAACGTTCCGCGCCCGTTGTTTTGTTTTCCTTTTATTGTCCCTTGTTCCGCCTGGATTGACTGTCCAGCCATGCTTCTCTTTGATTTTCAGCGCCTTGCCCGTTGGTTTGTTTTCTTCAACCTGTCTTTCCTCCTTCTTAGACTTCTTTCTTTTGAGAGCGTTATCATTATCCCTTTTTTGTCCCATAATCATCGTTTTACAAAATAAATTATATTGTTCAAGGGCTGTATAGATTTGTTCTACGACAAAAAAATGTAAAATTTCATGCTTAAATTTGTTCCCTATTTGTCTCTCAAACCTATTTCCTCTTCTAATGTTTTGATTAATAGTGGATTAGTAAGTATATATTTACTTATTATCCCTTCCTTAAGATAGGGTTCTATTACCGTTCATCTTGTCTTTTGTAATAAATATTTATTTTCTCATTTTCTCTCCTCTTGTCCTCTTTTTACCGCCCTTTCGATGCCTTTTGTTCCTATTCTAATGCGGCCATTCTTTTGTATCCTGATTGTTCTCAGTTATTTTCCGGCCTCGTTTTATTGATATATCCTATTCATTAATTCACTCTTTTGTACCCTCCTTTAGTATCTTTCATCTCTCGAAATAGCCTTTATTTCTTGACTTTATTGTATTATATAAAGACGTATATTATTATATCTATATATAAAACACTCTTTTTCAGCTTCATTTCTGCTATGTTTTGACTGAATGTTCCCTATTTGTCGATGTACTAGCTGTTATTCTTCCATCTACAGGGATATTCTTCTTGTTTAGCCATATCGTGCTTGCGACGAATTGGGAACATCTTTCCTGACGGCTCAAATCCATGCTGCGACGAATTGGGAACATCTTTCCTGATGGCTCAAATCTATGCTGCGACGAATTGGGAACATCTTTCCTAAAGGCTAAACCCCTTTTTGCGACAAATTAGTAACTTGTTTTTTATTTGACCATCTGCTTATTTCGGCGACAAAATAGTAGGTTCTCCAGTTTGTTATCTTCTTTGTTTGGCGACAAAAAAGTAACATCTTACTTTTTCGTCCTTCATGCTTTTTGTGCGACAAATAAGTAAGATGTTATTTTAATTTGTTCTTTTTAACTCCGACAAATAGGGAGATTTAATGCTCTTTCTTATCTCATTATATTACAATGAGTTATCCAATCGAGCGACAAAATTATGTAAAGTATAATTCCTTATTCGCCCTTTCTTCCCATGTGTAAACCTCTTTAGTCTTCATGCATTTATATTCTTGTTCTTTTATTGTACTTTGCTGGATATTCAGTAATATTCTTACTGATTTATCTCTTGTGTAATTCTTTTACATTATGCTTTTTGTCTCATCTATCTGCTTTGCCCTTACTCCATTCTAATTTCATGGAGGATGGACTAGCTTAGAAGCCTGTTAGAAGTTGCAATGTATTTTTTTTATCGTGGCATTCTTGATAATCAGTTGGGTTTGAGAGTCTAAATGGCAGTCTTTCAACGTCATTCCTTCGATGGGACTGTCTGGGTCTCCCTCTATTCGTCCTAGTGATCGACACGTTCCGTTTACCCTTTCAATAAGGATGTTTCTCATTTTTGTCAGCTCAGGAGCTTTTTCTTCCTGCTTTCCTACCATTCTCCATCTCATGATGACATCAAAGATATTGGATGCGTTTTGTACCTTGATGTCTCTAAAGGTAACGTTTTCTATCACTCCACCGCGGCTTGGCTGCGACTTAAACCTGATGAGATGTTCGTTGCCTTCCATGGCCATACAACTGTCTATGAGGATGTTATAGATGTCGCCTGATACTTCGCTGCCCATGGCAACACCACTATGGCCGTAGGCGAAGGTACATTTGCTGACGTGAATATCACTCGATGGCAGGTGTAGCAGGCGTCCTTCGGCGTTCTTACCGCTTTTTATACTGATGCAGTCATCGTTGCACTCTATTCTGCATCCGCTTATCACTATGCCTTTCGAACTGTCTATGTCGATGCCATCGCTGCTTGGAATGCTGTGTTCTGCTTGAATGTCCAGTCCTTTGATACTTATATCACGGCTATATAGTACATGCAGGCCCCATGAAGCTTGATTACGCAGTTTGATTCCTTCTATCTGTCCTCCCTCACAGCCCATTAGGCAGATTAGTCTGGGCCTTCCTGATGGGTAGAAAGATCTGCTTTTCCACTTAACTCCCTGTCCTTCAACGATTCCGTTACCACTTATCCTTACGTCCTTTCCATCCTTGAAGTTGAGTAACGCTGGCTTCCATAGCCTCTCTATCCCTTCAAACCTCGTCGATACGGGCTTGAAATCATTTTCCTCCATCGAGGATATGATCTCTGCATCTTTGTTGATCTGCAGGTTCACCCCCCTAGGAAAGAACAGCGCTCCGGTGAGATACTTTCCTTTGTCTATTACCAATGTACCGCCACCTTCAGCTTGTAAGCGGTTGATAGTTTGTTGTAATACTTCGGTGTTGTTGGTTTCTCCATCGCCTATGGCCCTGTTTTGCGAAGCGAGACATTTCTTTTCACCTCTTTCTATATATAGGAAATCCGTTTGCCACGGTTCCATCTTCATTTCTATCCATGTCCTGTCATCTTTTACCTGATTTTTTATCAACGTTTTTTCACCTGTTTCCGCATTCATCAGATAAACTTTTCCTACCTCATCTATGCCCACTCTGAATTGCAGATTTCTTCTGCCTTCGTTCATCAGCATTACGATGCAACCATTGTCGGTTATCCTTCTTGTATACGAAACCTCCCGCATCGGATTGATGGGCTCACGTTTCGGCTCTCCTGCTTTTACAAATTCCGTTCGATATGCGGTCAGTGATTCCGGCGATATGCGGTCACTCGTT
>CABVAZ010000021.1:0-47225 GCA_902496445.1 uncultured Prevotella sp.
CCTTTAAAATATTCACACTGCAAAGATAAAGTAGGGGCGGGGATAAACCCCGCCCCTACCTAGACCGCACCCTGCCTTGTGGATTTTTACAAAGGGATCGATAGATCAGGCAAGTTTAACATAGAAGCGCAATCGGTAGACAGGTATAACCTAAATAATCTATACCTGAAAACACCGAGGGGCCAGGGGGCGAGTAGCCCCCATAAGCGATCTTGAACGGCAGAAGAGATTAGCAATGCATAAAAAAAGAAAAGGGAGAACGCTTTCTTCCTAAAATCAATTATATTTGCATTGCAATGTACAAACATTTGATTTCGGAACAAAGGTGCGCAATTTATTTAATGCTGCAAAAGGATATGTCCCAAAAAGATATTGTAGCAGCTATAGGAGTCAGCCCCTCAACTATTGCAAGGGAGCTATCGTGACTATAATAGACAGAAGCACAGACTGGCTAATCATGAGCAAGCCGCCTCATGGCAAAGATGCCTTTGCCGATCCTCATGCACCATGGCAAAAGGTGGCATCGAAAATACAAACGGCCTCATAAGGTACATACCAAACGGTACCGATTTCAATGATGTAAGTCAACAGAGAATAAAAATGATACAAAGAAAAATTAATGCAAGACCAAGGAAAAAATTAAATTTCCTCACTCCTGATGAAGTCGTTTACAAAAAGACTTTGTGAATTTGCACTTGCTAATTGACTCCGCCGTCTGTTAAGACCTCTGTGTGGCCTGTAAGTGGTCTGAAGGGAAAGAAATGACGTATAACCAAATCTTAATAGCATAAATCATGACACAAGATTCCTTTAGTTCTCTCACAGGCTTTCTGAATCCTAATGATAAAAAAGATATATTTTCTTTTTTGATTTGAATCAATTTGTGTAAATTTGCAAGACCATAAAGAAAAATAGTCGCATGAGTACTCGCTTTTTTACTAACAAGAACGGTAACACGCTTATAAGAAAGTTTGAAGGTGTGCTGACCAACAACCCTATGGTTAAGAACTTAGATGCAGTTGTTGGCTTTCTGCGTTCGTCGGGCTATTTCCAATTGCGTCCATTCCTGAACAACATAGATAAGGTAAGAATCTTGATAGGTATTGATGTCGATAAGTTTATTGCTGATGCTGCCAATCGTGGCATTCTATTTTTCGGAGATCCGGAAGGAGTAAAGGAAGAATATCTGAATCAATACAAAAGAGACATTGAGAATGCGAATTATTCTAAGGAGGTGGAAGACGGTATTATGCAAATGCTGCAGGATATCTTAGATGGGAAGCTTGAACTTCGTGCCCATCCGAGTAAGAAGATTCATGCCAAGATATACATTCTTTATCCTCACGACTTTAACGAGAATACACTTAATGCTGCGGTCATCACAGGTTCGAGCAACTTGTCTGGTTATGGTCTTGGTACATCAGAGGACAAGCAATATGAGTTCAATGTCCTTCTTCATGACAACGAGGACGTGCAGTTCGCTATGACAGAATTCAACGAACTTTGGGAGGAAGCAAAGGACTGCCCTATAGAAGCGACAGATATAAGAAAAGCCCTTGATACGACCTATTTGAAAGGTGATGTCACCCCATACGAATTGTACATAAAGCTGCTCATCGAATACTTTGGTGACAGAGTGAAACGTGAGGATGGAGATGATCCATGCGAAATGCCTGAGGGGTATAAGAAATACGACTATCAGATAGATGCTGTAAACGACGGCTATCAGAAGCTGTTGCGCTACGATGGATTCTTCTTGGCAGATGTAGTCGGTCTTGGCAAAACTGTCATCGCTACTATGATAGCAAAAAAGTTCCTTATCGAGAATGGGCGTGAGAATACTAAGATACTTGTAGTTTATCCACCAGCAGTAGAGCAGAACTGGAAAACGACATTCCATGATTTCGGCATCGACAAATACACTAAGTTTGTCAGCAATGGCAGTCTTGACAAAGTACTTGATATCGAGAACTATAACTATTGGAATGCTGAGGAATACGATTTGGTATTAGTTGACGAGGCTCACAAATTCCGCAATCACACGGCAGGTGCTTTCAATAAACTACAAGAAATCTGTAAGATGCCACGCATGAACGTCGGAAATATCGAAGGCTACAAGAAAAAGGTGATCCTCATTTCTGCAACCCCGATGAACAATACTCCGATGGATATATACACCGAACTGCTGCTGTTTCAAGACCCACGACGGTGTACGATTGATGGTATTAGCAATCTGACTTCATTCTTTGCACCACTTAACAAGCAATTCAAGGCGCTGAAGCGAGACCCGAATTATAACCTTGAAGAATATCGCAAATTGGCCGAGAAAGTGCGTGAAAAGGTCATCAAACCTGTTTCTGTGCGCCGTACCCGCTCCGACATTGAGAGCATACCACGCTACAATCGGGATATCAATGGATTTCCTAAAGTAGAGCGGCCTAAAGAGAACCGGTATGAACTTAACGACCACCTTGCCGACTTGTTTGAGAAAACTGTGGATCACCTGATAAAGGATGTAACCTATTCTAGATATCAGGCTATAGCTGGGCTAAAGCCGGAAGTTTCGGAGGGACTATATGACAACGCAGAACTGATATCAATGTCGTTGGCCAACATACGCAAGACTGGACTTGTAAAACGTCTTGAAAGCAGCTTCTACGCTTTTAAGGTCTCGCTCGATCGTTTCCGGCAAGCCAATCAGAACATGATTGACATGTTTGCAAAAGGCAAAGTGTTCATCGCGCCAGACTTGGACATCAATCATTTGTATGATCTCGGACTGTCTGATGAGGAAATAGAACAAAAGCTAAACGAAAAGGCTGAGGACAACCCTAAAAATAAAGTCTTTGCACCAGATGATTTCAGACCTGAGTTCTTGGATTGGCTCAAGAACGACCAGAAGGTTATAGATCAAATGGTAGCAGACTGGAAAGATGTCACCGATAAGGACGACTCCAAGTTTGATACATTCAGTGATCTTCTGAAACATGAGCTTTTCAACAAGAATATCAATCCCGAAGGAAAGCTTGTAGTCTTTTCAGAATCACTGGATACCGTGGAATACCTGCAAAGACGAATCGACCGTGATGACATCTTGGTAATTTCGGCTGATAATCGTGCAAAAGAATTCAAAACCATACGTGAGAATTTTGATGCAAACTACACAAATAAAAAGAATGACTATAATATTATATTGACCACCGATGCACTTGCCGAGGGTGTCAACCTACATCGTTCCAACGTGATAGTCAACTATGATACACCGTGGAATTCCACAAAGCTCATGCAGCGCATAGGACGTGTAAATCGTATAGGATCTGTATCCAAACACATCTACAACTATGTGTTCTATCCTTCCCGGCAGGGCGACAAGGAAATAAAGCTCAACCGCACGGCACTTTCCAAGATACAAACATTTCAAACCACATTTGGCGAGGATAATCAGATATATTCTACGAAGGAAATCCTTGACACCTTCGACAAACTGTTTGATGAACATGCATCAGCTGAGGATGTAAACGAGGAGATGCTGTTCTATGAAGAGTTGCGAAATTTATACCTCAACGATCGCCGAGAGTACAACCGCATAAGCCGGCTGTCGCTCCGAAGCCGTTGCGGGCGAGAGCCAATAACATATAATGGTATAAAACTAAGCAATGACACTCTGGTGTTTTTAAAAACAAATATTCGTAAAGTTTTTTATCGCGTATCCGATACGTCAACAACAGAGCTGTCTGCCATAGAGGCTTTCCATTTCTTTAAGGCTGATAAGAACGAGCAGGCTGTAGAAAGGATAGACCAACACCATAAGCATGTAGAGAAAGCCTGCAAGGCGTTCAGAAAAGCGGTCAACCAGCAGATTGCGAGTGATGATCTGGTAGAGACATCCCAGCAAAACGCACTCGGTGCTCAAGTTGCAACGGCAGTGGCATTGATTAATACCTTCTTGAATGAAGTGCAAGATGCCAGTGTGCGTTTACAAATAGCACAATTGCAATCTCTTGCCCGTGATGGTGTCATTACTGATATCCCCAAGCGGTTGCAACGCATGAGCAAGCAACTGCGCCGTGGTACACTATCACATGACGAAGCACTGGATGAAATTGTCACGATGGCAAGAAAATACAACGACTATTTTGTTGCTGAAGAGGAACGACGCTCTCGACCTGAATCGGCTCCACAAATTATTTTGTCAGAATCTTTCAGATAATAAGCTATGGATTATAAAGAAATATTAGAAGAAAAATATAACCGCGCAGCATGGATAACCATGCTGCGAGATATATTCCGTCAAAACGTGGTGTTCTTTGCAACACCTGCTCCAGTTGCTGTAAACAGCGATGTTGCCAACCAAGCGTATTATCTTGGTAAGATTACTCTTACTGACAATCAGCAGATAGCTATTTATGAGGTGCAGCTTACTCAGCACATTCAAATAGAACGTAACAAGGCTACTCTGCGTAACCTTCTTGTCAAAGAATGGCGCAATAGTGGTTTCGCCGGGGCTTTCATGCTGTGCTATCGCAGCGATGAGAGTGTGCTTCGTTTCTCGTATGTCAGCGAGAACTATCGCTTCGATGAAAACCAACAGTATAAAAAGTTCGCTACTGACACAAAACGATACACCTATCTTTTGGGAGAGGGAAGAGCCTGCCGTACTGCCAACGAGAGATTTGTGCAGTTGCGTGACAGTAGCCAAACACTTGATGATGTAACGAAGGCTTTCTCTGTGGAGGTTCTGACCAAACAATTCTACAACGAGTTGTTTGACTGGTACAGTTGGGCGGTGAGCGATGAGTCGGGCGTCTACTTTCCGAATAATGTCAATACTGAGACCGACGACCGTGAAAATATTGAGACTAAGGTTATAAGGCTCATTACGCGAGTAATGTTTGTGTGGTTTATCAAGCAAAAAGACTTGGTGCCTAACAAGCTCTTTGACGTTGAGTTTCTAAAGGGGGTATTAAAAGATTTCAATCCGATGGATGCTGCCAATGGCAACTACTACAATGCAATCTTACAAAATCTCTTTTTTGCTACGCTCAATCGTGCCATTGTAGACGAGGATGGAAACAAGCGCCGGTTCGCCTCTCTGAAGGGTCATCGCGATATCAAGAATCTTTATCGCTATGCCGAGATGTTCTGTATATCCGAACAAGAGGTTATAGATATGTTTTCTTCCGTGCCATTCCTCAATGGCGGGCTTTTCGAATGTCTTGACAAGACAAAGCGCATTGACGGTGTGGAAGTGGCATACAATTACGATGGATTCAGTCGCAACGATAAGCGTTTTGCCAATGGACGTTACCGCAACCGCGCGTTCATTCCGAATATACTGTTCTTTGACCCACAAAGAGGATTGTTCTCAATTCTGAGACGTTATAATTTCACTATTGAGGAAAACACGCCCGATGACCAGCAAGTGGCTCTTGATCCGGAACTGTTGGGAAAGGTGTTCGAAAATCTCTTAGGAGCTTATAACCCTGAGACACGTGAGACCGCACGCAACCAGAGTGGTTCTTTCTATACACCCCGGGAGATTGTCAACTTTATGGTGGACGAGAGCCTTATCTACTACCTTGGTGACAATGAGACAGTGCGCTCAGTTTTTGAGGACGACTTTGAACCCAGAGAGGAGGACGCAGACAAGTACAAAGAAATTACCCGAAAACTGAAAGCCATCAAAGTTCTTGACCCAGCTTGTGGATCGGGCGCTTTCCCTATGGGAATGCTCAATCGCATCGTTGACATCCTGCGGAAGTTGAATACAGAAGATGACATGTACAAGCTTAAACTGCATGTTATTGAGAACTGTATCTATGGCAGCGACATTCAGAGTATTGCAGCCCAAATAACCAAGTTGCGCTTCTTCATCTCCTTGATATGCGACTGCGACAAAGATCCGTCGAAGCCAAACTTCGGTATGCCTACACTGCCAAACTTGGAGACAAAGTTTGTATCCTCTGACTCGCTTATCAAAATCAAGAAAGTAAATACGCACGATATCTTTGAGGATCCGCGCATAGAAGAGACAAAAAACCAACTGAAAGAAATACGCCACGAACATTTCAATGCCAAGACGGCAAGCAGAAAATCTTCTTTACGAAAAGAAGACGACCGGCTGCGGCTGCTATTGGCTCAACTGCTGAAAGGCAGTGAGGTGAAGCCTGAGGATGCCATTCAACTTGCTAAATGGAATCCCTATGATCAAAATGAGGTCTCACCGTTCTTTGATCCTGAATGGATGTTCGGTGTCAAAGACGGATTCGATATCGTCATAGGCAATCCGCCATACGTGCAGCTCCAAAACAATGGTGGAGCGTTGGCGCAAAAATATGAGGAACAGGAGTATAAGACATTCGCCCGTACAGGCGATGAGTACTGCCTTTTCTATGAACGGGGCTGGCAGCTTCTTAAGGATGGTGGACATTTGTGCTTCATTACGTCCAACAAGTGGATGCGCGCAGGGTATGGAGAAAAGACGCGTGCCTTCTTTGCCAAAAACACGAATCCCATTTTGCTCATCGATTTCGCAGGAGTAAAAATATTTGAGAGTGCCACCGTTGATACAAATATTCTGCTCTTCGGAAAGGAAAAGAATCAGAAAAAGACGATCTGTGCTGTTACAAACAAAGAGAATAAGGATAGTGTAAAGAAATTGAGCCATTTTGTTCAGCAACAGCACACCGTCAATGCCTTCTCTTCTTCTGATTCTTGGGTCATACTGTCTCCGATTGAGCAGAGCATCAAGCAGAAGATAGAGGCTGTGGGCGTGCCACTGAAAGACTGGGATATCCAAATCAACTATGGCATAAAAACAGGTTGCAACGAAGCGTTTATCATCAACACCGATAAGCGTAACGAAATCCTCGCCAACTGCAAGGACGAGGCAGAGCGCAAGCGCACGGGGAAGCTAATACGACCGATTTTGCGCGGCAGGGATATAAAGAGATATGGATATGAGTGGGCGGGGCTGTGGTTGATTGCCACCTTCCCAGCGCGCCATTATGACATCGATCGATACCCAGCGGTTAAAGAGTATCTACTAAGTTTTGCCGAGAATTACCTGCGTAAAAACGGTTGTGAGTGGGTAGTGGATGATTATCTTGCTGACTTCTGTGAGCAAAAACTTTCACAGACAGGCAAATACATTGTCATCAACGGGAATGAGCTAACCATTAATGGGAAGAAGGAGAAAGCACGCAAAAAAACATCTAACAAGTGGTTCGAAACTCAGGATAGTATCTCTTATTGGGAGGATTTTGATAAGCCAAAAATTGTATGGGCCAGATTGATGAGAATATCTCAATCCGATATTGATGCTTTTCCTCGCTTTTGTCTTGCTCCTGAAGGGTATTTTGTCGTTGATAGTCTTTGTTTCTTCTCAGGGAGAAATATTGATAAGATAGTGCTTGCTTTAAATTCTGAATACGCTACGTGGTATTTCTTCAATAATGTGGCGACTTTGGATAATGGTGGATTTCAAATGCGTCAACAATATGTTGAAGAAATTCCCCTTCCAGATGTGACAAAATTATCAAACTCAGATGTTGATGAGCAACTATACAAACTATTTGGATTTAACGCAGACGAGATAAAATATGTACGCACAGTAATACAAGAGAGAAAAGAAGAAATCTTATTAGGTGGAAGTCACTGAGCAGAAATCGAGAGGTTAGTCCTCTCGATTTCTGTTTGCTCTCCTGTCTTTCAGAATAAAGGATCGTTCTTCTATTGAAAGTCTATATACCTCAAATACGGCATTATCGACTGCATCGTCTGTTACTTGATTTTTTATTCTTTGGTATACTATATCCGTAAAAGACTTATTAAAATCAAGTTTCAAAAGAGTCTTCTCTAATGTCGTAACATATAGTTGAATGCCACCACCTTGAACTTCTGCCTCAGTAGTAAGTTTGAGATACCAATCAAAAAGCTTACTGTTCATTAATCCTACAAATTGGATTAGGTTATCTCTATCACCAACCATAATATCAACAGCATTATTACAAATCAGCCGTTTTTCATCAAAGCAGAAGTTAATATTACAGCCTATTATTTTCCACATCACTTTTGGCTTATTAAAATCCTCCCAATATTTTGCACCCCAACGTTGCATAGCATACCATTCATAACGGATTCCGGTTTCAGCTTTGTTTCGTTTTGATAGCTTATCTTTATACTGCAACATATGAGAATAAACGGCAGGATATTGTTCTTGGAAGGCTTTTTCAGCTTTTTCTGATGCACCTTGTATCGATTCGTCAAACTGATAAGGAAAGTGCCATGGGATATAAATCAACCACAGCCCAGCCCAGTTGTATCCATATCTCTTTATATCCCTGCCGCGCAAAATCGGTCGTATTAGCTTCCCCGTGCGCTTGCGCTCTGCCTCGTCCTTGCAGTTGGCGAGGATTTCGTTACGCCTATCGGTATTGATGATGAACGCTTCGTTGCAACCTGTGAGAACCCCACGGTATATATTGATATCCCAGTCTTTCAGTGGCACGCCCACTGCCTCTATTTTCTGCTTGATGCTCTGCTCTATCGGAGACAATATGACCCAGGAATCAGAAGAAGCAAAGGCATTGACGGTGTGCTGTTGCTGAACAAAATGGCTCATATCATGTCAGACATCTGCTCCTTTATGAATCGTGCCAGCGTGTTCCTGTCTACTTTGCATATTTTGGCTATTTGCCGGTATGATACATCCTCATCGATTAGGCCTTTTATCAAGGCCTTTTTGTTGAAAAGTTTATGCTTCTCTGGGGCGGTGCGCTTTCCTTTTGGGCGACCAAGTACCACTCCCTCTGCCTTCTTCCGTGCCAGAGCTTCCTTCGTACGTTGCGATATAAGGTTGCGCTCTATTTCCGCAGACAAGCCGAAGGCAAAGGCCAGCACCTTGCTCTGTATGTCGTCTCCAAGGCGGTAGTTGTCCTTGATGGTCCATACTCGGCATTCCTTATTCATACAGATATTTAAAATTTCCATAATCATAAAAAGATTACGGCCAAGGCGCGACAACTCGCTGCAAATAATGATGTCGTCTTTGCTGACTTTTGCGAGTAGCACACCGAGCTCGCGTTTGTCATAGCTCTTGGTGCCGCTTATGGTCTCCTCAATCCAATCATCGACTAGCAAGTTTCCTTTTTTACAGAAATTGTTGATCTCAAATCGTTGGTTCTCTACAGTCTGCTTGTCGCTGCTTACTCTGATGTATCCGTAAATCATAACTATATTTGCTTGATATTTATAAAAGAACGTATGCGAAAGTATAAGCGTATTCTTTTTTTGCCATGTTAACGGGAGATGTTAAACGTTAAAGTACACTTGTTCCTTGTTTTGTTAAATGGTTATTTATAAATTTGTTACGTTTTATAAAGTCATACTTAATAAAGATAGAGGTGTTGCCCTATTGGAAATGGGTGATAGCCTAAAATCAGGAAGCCTCATGGATCCTTATCCATGCAACCGAGTTATCGCCAACGTGCTCTACAAAACTTCATATCTTGCGAGTTGGGGAAATACGAAAAAATTATTACATAAAAACAAGTGTACTACATTTGCGGTTCAACTGTATCCCTTTTGCATCGCAAATGTACTCGTTTTGCATTGCAAAAGGAATATATTTAGAGTGCAAGTATAGCACATTTGCAAGCCATTGGTCATCAATCTGTTACAAGGATAAAAGAAGAAAAGGCGTAATTTGAAAAATAAGTACAAAGCAAGCTTGCTAATTTACACCTGAAATTCCACTGTTCCCCTAGTTCCCGTAATTTCCTTCCTAGTCAACAGAGTCTTCACCCGAGCATTTATTCTCATACATCAGGTATACAGGAATGCATTACGTCTACGTCTGGCAGCGAATACATCCAATATCGGTTGGCGAATACATACAGCTCATTCCGTTGACGTCGGTTGGCGAATACATCAGTGCTTTTACCAGTACCTGTTGGCAAGGTCAGCACGGTTTCCCCGATGAAGACATGAAAAGTTGCCTGAAGCGCTTTGTCTTCGCCTTCATTGTTGCTCCCGTGAAATGTGTCCGTGTCGCCAGACAATGTTTAGCCCTATCTATATAAAAAAGACCCGCCCAGAGCGTGCTTTCCTTACGGGAAGCGGGGTGAGTGGATTGCTTCAAAAATAATCGAGTAGGAGGTAAACACTAATCATAGGTGCTTATCTCCTATTTTCGGTTTGACTGTCATGTATATCGGCTAACGGGTGTAAGTCCCTAAGGCAGAAGACCTAGACCCACGGTCTGTGATTTATAACGAAGAGCAACTGAATGTACTTAAACCGGACTCATCGCCTTAAACTTTAAGCAACATTAACCCTTTTCGGTAACAAATGTTACCGCTGAAAGAAAAAAAATAAATTCACTGAAAAAAAGGTCGGTAAGAAGATAACGAACTCGAAAAAAAATACCTAACTTTGAGGCGAACTAAAAGCAAAAAAGCATGAAATCCAAAACACAATTCCTTCTGACTGTTCTTTTCTGGGGGAGCATTTGGGGTATCATTGAAGCAACTTTAGGATGGGTGCTCCATGTCACACATCTCCATCATGGCACGTCGAACATTCTCTTTGCCTTCGGCATATTCTGTATGCTTTCCGCCACTGCCCGTACTGGCAAAGGTTCTGTTGTAGTCATGCTCACCGCTGTCGTGGCAGCAATAATAAAAATGTGTGACTTTTTCCTTCCCGGTGCCGCCGAAGGAGTGCTCCATCCAGCGCTCTATATTCTTTTGGAGGGAGCCATGATATCCGTTATCAGCCAGTTCTTCTCTTTCCACTCACGCCTAGAGCTGCGTCCTAGCATGTCATTGTGGGAATCACGCCTTGCCGTTCCAGCTTTTGCCGTGGCAGTAGCACTGACGATACTCGCGGGTTAGCATCATGACAATTTCTTCCCTTCCGCCGTTGTGCCCATCACTGCTCACGGGTGCCATTCTCGCCGGAGGTCATAGCAGCCGGTTTGGGAGCAATAAGGCTCTCTTCGCTCCTGATGGCGAGACTCTTATCAGCAAAGCTGCAGGACTGCTCCGATCTGTTGCAAGAGAAGTTCTCGTTAGCGCAAGTCAGACAAATGCCGGGGATTATGATTTTCTTGGCTTGAAAATCGTGGTGGACCAGCATCCTAATAGCGGTCCAATGGGTGGATTGGAGACGCTCCTCCAGCGTTGTACTACGCCATGGTTGCTTGTTCTCACATGCGACATGCCATTTGTGGACAGAGCCGCACTCATGACGATGATCAACCACACAGAACAGGCAGATACGGCTCTCTGTCAAAGTGGTCGCCCGCGCGCTCTTGCTTGGCAACGCTGTGACGGAAGCATCTCACCCTTTCCTCTACTTATAGAGCGAAGCGCACTGCCTAAACTCCAAAGCCGAATGCGCACAGGCAGCCTCAGCATGAAAGGACTATTAAGTGACTTAGACACATATTATATAATGTCACCTTACAATCGACTACTCAGTAATATCAACCGACCGGAAGATTGGGCGATTTGAGAAAAATAATATAACAAATACCTTATCAAACATTATGGTAAAATCGCAATTAAAAATAAAAGGAACACCCTCTTCAGCCCTTTTAGGAGCCACCCTTGGTTTCTTCTTTGGCGTGATGGCCATATCACTCTTTGGCCCCACGAGCACGACACTTGGTGCAGCCATGGGATTGGGCGCTACAGAGCTCGGTCTGCTCGTCTCCGTGCCGTCACTCACCGGTTCTCTGCTGCGTATACCTTTCGGCGCAATGGTCGACACCAATGGCGGTCGGCGCGGATTTCTTTTTCTACTCGCCGCGGCTGTCTTAGGGCTTGGGGCACTGAGTATACTCTTCACTCTATATCCCGTAGAGACTCCAGGAAGTATGACGGGTCTCTACCCCATAGTTCTGTTACTTGGTTGCTTGGCTGGATGCGGAATCGCCACATTCTCTGTTGGAGCTTCACAGTCAAATTATTGGTTTGCCAAGAGTCGTCAGGGATATGCCTCTGGAATATATGGCGGGCTGGGTACTACATCTGCTGGCATACTGGCCTTCGCCCTTCCGCTGCTGCTACATCGCTTTGGGTTTACAGCCGCATACTATATTCTTACCGGGGTGATGCTTCTCGGATTCCTATTATATATATGGCTAGGTGCCAATCCACCTTACTTCCAGTTTCTCAAAGCTGGGAAAAGCGCTGAGGTGGCGCGCGACAACGCACTGGCCTGCGGGCAGGAGCTCTTCCCCAAAGGCAATGCCGCTACAAGTTTGAAAATCTCGGCCCGCATCCCACAGACGTGGATGCTCGTTCTCTGCTATTTCACAACTTTCGGCGGGTTTATGGCTTTAACAGCTTGGTTTCCCACCTTCTGGAAGAAAGGCATGGGACTGGACCCGATGCTTGCTGGAGGTCTCACGGCAGCATTTTCTATCCTTGCTGCCTTGCTACGCGTGCCAGGTGGTAGACTATCCGACCGCATCGGCGGCGAAAAGGTCTCCATGGGCGCCCTTGCTTTATTGGCAGTTGCCGGTTTGCTGATGAATATCCCAATGGGATGGGTGGGCCTCTTCTTCGTCAGCCTACTCATCGCTGTGGCATTTGGCTTCAACAATGGCGCCACGATGAAGCTCGTACCCGTATATGTCAGTGAGGGTGTGGGCGGTGCCAACGGTTGGGTAGGTGGACTCGGCGCTTTTGGCGGTTTCGTATTCCCTCCGATGATGGGTCGCCTTGTTGACCTCTCGCCGACAAATGGCTACGGTCTTGGCTTCCTGCTCTTCACTGGATTTGCCGTGCTCGTGATGGTCATCAACTACTTTGGCATGATGCGCAATAAATCATAACTCGAACTTTATTTTTATGCTATGAACACAATATTCAACAATCTAAAATATTTCATCAACCGCAAGGACGTGACTAACGAAGAGTGGGAGCATTTCTATCGTACACGCTGGGCTCATGATAAAGAAGTGCGTTCTACACACGGCGTGAACTGCACCGGTTCCTGCTCTTGGCGCATCTTTGTAAAGAAAGGTATCGTCACTTGGGAGATGCAGAAGACCGACTACCCTGCGACACGTCCTGGGCTACCCAATCATGAACCGCGCGGTTGCCCACGTGGTGCCAGCTACAGCTGGTATCTCTATAACTCCGGCCGTGTGAAGCATCCCATGATTCGTAAAGAGCTCCTCGATCTCTGGGAGGATGCCCTGAAGCAGCATCCCGACCCCGTCGAGGCGTGGGCGTCAATCATGGAAGATGAGCAGAAGCGCAACAGCTATAAGAGAGTGCGTGGGCTCGGTGGCTTTGTGCGCCTCGACTGGGAAAAAGCCCTGCAAATCATGGCAGCAAGCAACATCTATACCATCAAGAAGTTCGGGCCCGACCGCTTAGTGGGCTTCACGCCAATTCCTGCCTTCTCCATGCTTAGCTACGCCTCCGGCACCCGATATCTCAGTCTGCTTGGTGGTACCTGCCTGAGCTTCTACGATTTCTATTGCGACCTTCCACCATCGTCGCCTCAGACGTGGGGCGAGCAGACTGACGTACCGGAGAGTGCAGACTGGTATAACGCATCGTTCCTGCTGCTCTGGGGAAGTAATGTGCCCACGACACGCACGCCAGATTCGCCGTTCTACACACAGGTGCGCTATAAAGGTACACAGGTTGCTGTTGTCTCACCAGACTATAGCGATGCTTCGAAGTTCGCTGACGTATGGATGGCACCCAAGCAAGGTACCGACTCTGCACTTGGCATGGCGATGGGTCATGTTATCCTCAAGGAATTCTATCACGACCGCACGATACCATATTTCGACGACTATGTGCGCAAGTTCACCGATCTGCCTTTCCTCGTAAAGCTAGAAGATACTGGCGATGGGCGCTATGCCTCCGGTATGCTCCTTCGAGCTGCTGACCTCAAGGATAATTTTGGGGTAAAAACAAAGGCCGAATGGTATCCTATCACTATCGATGACGAGTCGGGCGAGCTTGTCACACCCAACGGCAGTATCGGCAGCCGATGGAACGACGAGGGTCGATGGAACCTCAAATGCGAAGACGTCAGAACGGGTAAGCCCTTCACACCACGCCTGTCGCTGATAGACTACCGCGACGACGTCGTTACACTTCTTGATCCTTATTTCGGTGGAGCAGACTACAAAAATCCCCATTTCACCGCTACCCGACATCCTGATATAATCGAGCACAAGGTGCCCGTCATACATATTGAGACGAAAGACGGTGTGGTGTGTTGCACCAATGTCTTTGACCTATTAATGGCACATTATGGCATAGACCGCGGACTTGACGACCCCAACTGCGCCACGAGCTACAACGATGACCTGCCTTACACACCGAAGTGGCAGGAACAAGTCACCGGCGTGAAAGCCGAAAAAGTCATCCAGACAGCACGAGCCTTTGCCTCCACGGCAGAAAAAACCCACGGTAAGAGCATGATAATAATTGGAGCAGGCGTCAACCAATGGTATAACACCGACATGACCTACCGCGCTGCTATCAACATGTTGATGCTTTGCGGCACCCTCGGCGTCAACGGTGGTGGCTGGAGCCATTATGTTGGTCAGGAGAAGGTGCGCCCGCAAGCAGGATGGGCACAGATGGCCTTCGCCTTAGACTGGAAACGACCGCCACGCCACATGAACACCGTGAGCTATATCTATGAGCATGCCGACCAGTGGCGCTACGAGAAGGTGACCGTCGACGAGCAACTGTCACCCCTTGCCCATAAGGAGCCATGGAAGGGCCTGACACTCCTCGACTGCAACATCAAGAGTCAGCGGATGGGATGGCTGCCCTCGTCACCGGCGTTCAACCGCAGCTCCCTCGCCCTGTGCCGTGAAGCCACCGAGGCCGGCATGAGCGAGAAAGACTATGTCTGCCAGCAGCTCCATGAGGGCAAGCTGTCGCTGGCTGCCGAAGACCTCGACGCAAGGGTGAACAGTCCGAAGGTACTCTTCATCTGGCGCGCCAACCTCATCGGCTGCTCCGCCAAGGGCATGGAATATTTTATGAAGCATCTCCTCGGCGCACAGAACAACGTGCTCGGACAAAACTTAGAACAGTGTGGACAGCCCTTGCCGAAATACGAGAAATGGCATTCCGAGGACACCGTCGGCAAACTCGACCTCGTGGTGAACATCGACTACCGCATGACGCAGTCGAGCATCTTCGCAGATATCGTCCTGCCCGCCGCCACATGGTATGAGAAAGAGGACATCTCCTCGACCGATATGCACCCCTTCCTCCATCCTTTCAGCAAAGCCGTCGATCCCGTGTGGGAGAGCCGCACCGACTGGGACATCTTCCGCGAACTGTCAAAGGTATTCTCCCAAATGGCTAACGGACATCTCGGCCACGAGAAAGACGTGGTCTACACACCGCTGGCCCACGACAGCGCCGGAGAAATCAGCGAACCGCTTGACGTGAGCGACTGGAAAGAGACGGGAGAAATGCCAGAGCCGGGGCGCAACATGGGCAATCTTGTCGTAATTACACGCGACTATCCTGATATCTACCGGCAATTTACTACCGTCGGTCCTAATATCCGCGACAAGGGCATCGGCGGCAAGGGCATCGGCTGGTCGGCACAAAAGGAATACGACGAGCTTAAAGCCATGAGCGGTGTAGACCGCGAGGAAGGCATCAGCAAGGGCATGCCGCTAATCCGCGAGGCGACACAGGCCTGTGACGCTGTGCTCACCCTTGACCCAACAAGCAACGGCGATGCTGGATACCGTTCTTGGAAAGCGCTGGAGAAGAGTGTGGGACTGCCTCTGGCGGAACCGCTCACGGCAGACTTCGGCAAGACGAAATACACCTATAAGGACCTCGTTGTCCAACCGCGCCTGTCACTGCCCACACCCATCTGGTCGGGTATCAACAACAAGACCACGGAGTATACCGCCAACTACACCAACGTTCACTATCTCATTCCGTGGCGCACGGTGACAGGTCGCCAAAGTTTCTATCAGGACCATCCATGGATGCAGGCATTCGGCGAGACCCTCGTGAGCTACAAGCCGCCATTGGCTAAGAAGGAAATCAACAACCTCAAGGAGCGGCTGCACCTCAGCGACGACACGCTGGCACTGAACCTGCTCACGCCCCACAACAAATGGACCATCCACTCGTCGTGGAACGACAACCAGCTGATGCTCACCCTCGGACGCGGTGGTCCCGTTATCTGGATGAGTGAGACAGACTCTGCCAAGCTACATATCCAGGACAACGACTGGGTGGAGGTAATTAACGACAACGGATCTGCCATGGCAAGAGCTTGCGTAAGCCAGCGCATCCCCGAGGGCGCTCTCTATATGTATCATAACCAAGGGCGCACCGTCAATGTGCCACTCAGTCCGCTGACGGGTAACCGTGGAGGCATTCATAACTCCATCTCGCGACTCTGTCCCAAGCCTACACATATGATAGGTGGCTATGCGCAACTGTCATACAGCTTGAACTATTACGGCACAATAGGTGCCAACCGCGATGAGTATGTGCTGTTGAGAAAAGTCGACAACGTAAATTGGGAATAAGATGAAGATCAAGACACAAATAGCAATGGTCCTCAATCTGGACAAATGCATAGGTTGCCACACATGCTCCGTGACCTGCAAGAACGTGTGGACATCACGCAAGGGTATGGAATATGCGTGGTGGAATAATGTAGAGACAAAGCCAGGACCCGGTTATCCTAAGAAGTGGGAAGACCAGGATAAATACCGCGGAGGATGGAGACGGGCCAAGGACGGGAACACAACGCTACGACTGGGCAACCGCCCTAAAGTAATGTCGCAACTATTTTCCAATCCCTATCTGCCTCAGGTGAGCGACTATTATGAGCCGTTCACCTTCGACTTCTCATCATTGAAAGGCAAGCGGCGACTTAAGACACCACCCTCGGCACGACCCTTTTCCATGATTACAGGAAAGCAGATGGACAAAGTCAAGGACGGTCCTAACTGGGAGGATGACCTCGCCGGAACATTCGACGATCGTAAGAGCGACCCAAACCTCAACGGCATTGACACGCAGGGCTTTGAAGCCTTCGAACGCACGTTTATGTTCTACGTACCGCGACTCTGTGAGCACTGTCTGCATCCAGCGTGCATACCCAGTTGCCCCTCAGGAGCTATTTACAAACGCAAGGACGGCGTGGTACTAATCAATCAGGACCGATGCCGTGGCTGGCGCCAATGCGTGTCAGCTTGCCCGTATAAGAAAATTTATTTTAACTACCAGCGTATGAAGAGCGAGAAATGCGTCTTCTGCTATCCACGCATCGAAGATGGGCAGCCCACGGTATGCAGCGAGACCTGTGTGGGGCGTATGCGCTATCTAGGAGTCATCCTCTACGATGCAGAGAAGATAGACGAATACGCTTCTGCCAACACATGTGACCTCGTAGACCGCCAGCGCGAACTGATCCTCAACCCCAATGACGCCGAGGTTGTCGCCGAGGCGGAGCGTCAGGGCATCAGCCACAACTATATCCTGGCGGCGCAGAAGAGTCCAGTCTACAAACTCATGAAGGAGTGGGCCATCGCCTTCCCCCTTCACCCAGAGTACCGTACACTGCCCATGGTGTGGTATGTACCAGCCATGAGTCCAAAGAAAGAGAAACTATCTGAAGAAGAACAGAAAGCCGTCAGCAGTAATACTACGGAGATGGATTATTTCGCCAAGGTTGACGACATGCGCATACCCGCACAGTATTTCGCCAATCTATTGACAGCCGGTGACCCACAACCCATACGCCAAGCCCTCGCCAAGCTCGTTGCCTTACGTGAGTTCATGCGCAAGAAGACTGTCGACAGCGTGGAGCACCCTGACGTGCCTAAAGCACTGGGACTCTCGGCAGAGCAATACGAGGACATGTATCGTCTGCTTGCCATTGCCGACTATGAAGACCGCTTCGTTATTCCGTCAGCACCCAAGCAGCAAGGCAGCCATCATTTTGATGAGCGCACCAGCCTCGGCTTCGACGATGAAGAACAAAATTTTGTAGAGGGCTGCAAACGGCACACCCTCTTCGGCGGTATGTAAACAAAGCCATAGACTATGATACAGACTTATAACATTCTTTCACTCCTTCTCGACTATCCCACAGAAACACTGTGGGATAACCGCAATGATATACTCCCGGCGCTTACTGCAGACGACGTGCTCGGAGAGGATGCTCTCAGGAGCGTGCAGACTTTTCTCGACTATGTATCAGCGTTTGCCAACTCACGCAGTTGGCAAGCAGCCTACAGCGACCTCTTCGATACCTCAACGAAGACAAATCTCTATCTCTTCGACATGGTCTATGGTACGAGCCGCGACCGCGGACAGGCCATGGTAGATCTGAAAGAGGAGTATCTCAAAGCAGGACTCATGCCTGTCGAAGACGAGCTACCAGATTATCTGCCGATGTATTTGCAGTATGTTGCCAGCATGGGCAGCAAGACAGAGGCACATGCCGCTATCGACGACATCCGTGGCGTACTCGAAAAGATGGACCACCGCTTCCGTAAAGAACAGCATCCATACGAGCCGCTCATTGCTCTCTTGAAAGAACTTTAAACATCCGACGCTATGCACACTTTTCTATTCCAATATCTCCCATATATCGCCGGCGCACTGTTCGTCTGTGGTGTCACTTACCGCATCGCAGCGCAAGGTAAGACGGTGCAAGCCTATTCCACTCAGTTTCTGAGCAACGACCCTCTACTCAAGTGGGGCAGCAATCTCTTCCATGTAGGCATCATCCTTGTGTTCTTCGGTCATATTTTCGGACTGCTCGCTCCTGAGTGGTCCTACGATTGGCTCATCACCAACGAGCAGAAACGACTGCTTGCTATCGTCATGGGTACTGGTGCAGGGCTCATCACCCTCTTGGGAATCTGCCTGCTTACGCTGCGGCGCTTCACCAACAGCCGTGTCGTGGCCAACAGCCACCTCGGCGACTATCTCTTTGTGGTGCTCATCTTCCTGCAGATTGTCACAGGACTGATGGGAACCGTAGAGACCGTCAACAGCGACCTCGACCACTATATGAACCTCGACCGCTGGGCGCAGGGACTCTTCACCTTCCTGCCAGGAGCCTCCGACTATATCGTTCATGCCTCACTGCCCCATAAGATTCATATCCTCCTCGGCTTCCTCCTGGTCATCGTCTTTCCTTTTACAAAGCTGATGCACATGACGGCCATACCCGTGAGGTATCTCATAGACTATTTCCAACGGATGATAAAAAGATAATCATTCATAGTATTCAAATAAAAAACGCAAGCACATTATGTTGTTACTATCTGCTGCCGTGGCGGCACTGCCCTTAACGGCCAAACCACTCATGGATACGACTCGGGTGTTCCACTTGGGTGAGGTAACGGTGTTTGAGCACCAACCTACATTCAAATCCAATCAGGTCAGCGATGACTTTATCAAGTCGGCTGACATGCAGCGTGTCTCCGAAGCCCTCAACTGGGTGCCAGGACTTATAGTCCAGGAGGCAGGCGGTCGTAGCGAAGCCGGCTTCACACTCCGCGGCATCAGCAGCGCCGACGTGCCAATCTATATAGACGGTGTACCAATGACAGCTCCCTACGACGGTACAGTAGACCTTTACCGCCTTTCCGCTGGAATGCTAAGCAAGATAGATATCAGCAAGTCGGCCAGCTCGCTGCTTCTTGGCGGCAACACCTTAGGACCATCTATCAACCTCATATCACGACGACCCCAGAAGCCGCTGGAGTTGCATTTCGACGTTAACTCACTCTGGCACAGCAACCTCAACGTGGGTGGACGATGGGGGAAGTGGCTTGCGCAGGTAGACTTCGGCTATTCCAACGTCAGCAACTTCCGACTCCCTCACAGCTATCCTATCGGCTCGCCATATCTTGACGGACACAAACGGCTAAACTCAAGGACGCGTGACGTTAACCTCAACGCCAAGGTGGAATACATGCCAAATGCCACTGACGAGTATGTTGTGGGCTATACCCTTGTGCGCGCAGAAAAGCATATTCCGCCATATCTCGGCGAGAACGGCAAGGCGCAGTTCCGCATCTATCCTGAATGGAACAAAGACGAGGTCTATTTCCATTCCAAGACACGCTTGGCACCTGCCCTGACGTTCAAGAGCAGGCTGTGGTACGACACCTTCAAAAACACACTCGACTCCTACGACGATTTTACCTATTCCACTCAGCAGGGCAAGCAGGGATGGACGAGTATCTACAACGACTACGCCTTGGGGGCCAATGCCAACCTCATCTGGTCTACAGCCACAAAAAACGACCTGAAGTTTGGCGTGAACTACAAATATGATGTCCACCGTTCTCATAATGTGGGCGAACCGGTAGCACATATCAGCGAGGGCATCTACTCCTTCGTTGCCGAGGATGAGGCACGCCTCACCCGCCAGTTGTCCCTCACTGCATCTGTGGGGTGGTTCGGACGCCAAGGCTACAAGGTGGAGGAATACAAAAGCAAGACAGGTATATCCGACTTGCCCAACTCCCACGACAGCAACATCAATGCCCTAGCAGCACTCGACTATCACCCTTCCGCAGACCAACACCTCCGGTTCGCGATTAGCCGTTCATCGCTCTTCGCCCGCATGAAGGACAGATACTCCTATAAGCTCGGCAAGGCGATCCCTAATTCAGACTTAGGCACACAGAATGCCTTCAACCTCGATATCGCCTACGAGGGGCGTTGGCATAACCTCTCCTTGCAAGCCGGAGCTTTCTACAACTTCATAAACGACATCATTCAGGAGGTTACTGGCGTCGATGCCAGCGCCCCAAAGATCTATCAGTTGCAAAACCGGGGCAAGGCACACTACCGTGGCTTTGAGTTTGGTGCCGGCTATGAACTTCCCTGGCTGACGGCTCATGCCAACTACAGTGTGACCGACCAGCGCAACATGGACAATAAGGACCTGAAGTTTCTCTACAGTCCGAAGAGCAAGTTCACAGCCTTCTTGGAGTTGCGCCCCATCTGGCACCTACGCCTCCAGGGGCGTCTGATAGCACAGAGTAAAGCCTACTCATCCTCCGATGGCAGCACATCCACGGCAGGATTCGCTACCATTGATGCCAGCCTGGCACGGAAGATATGGAAGACAGATGTCAAGGTGGGGGTGCTCAACGTTGCCGACCGGGTTTACGAATACACTGAGGGATACCCCATGCGTGGTCGCACATGGTATGCCAGTATATCCTTTGATTTATGAGATATGAAGATAACTATTTTCACAGGACCGCGTGGTGCTGGTAAGTCCACACGCTTCATACACGAATACCACAGTCGTGGCAATGGTCTCTGCTTCTTCTCCCTGAAGAAGAGGGACGATGAAGGAAATGTCTGCGCCTACGATCTTGTGCTCTACCCTAAGAACGAGACACTGCCTTTCTTTGTGAAAGACCCAGATGTCGACATGGAGACAGCATCGAAGGAGACTCTGGCGGTAAGAGACCTCACCAACGGGCTGATGCACAGTTGCAGCTATTTCGTTCATCTCTCTGCCTTCGACCGCGCCATGCAATATTATAAGGAGCATCCAGAAGCCAAAGAAATATGGATAGACGAGATTGGGCGCATAGAAGTGGCAGGCAAGGGCTTTTATGAATTGCTGATGACTGCAATTGCCAACGGCAAAGATGCATTTATCGTGGTACGCAACAATTTTGTACCAAAACTCATACCTCTGCTGCCAACTGATGCTGACATCAATATAGTGGAAATCAACACTAATAAAACCGAAACATCTACATGATGATTTAAAGCCCTTTCAACGGCTAGGCAAGTTCAACATAGAAGAGCAATCGGTGGACAGGTATAACCTAAATAATGTATACCTGAAAACACCGAGGGCCAGGGGGGCGAGTAGCCTCCACAAGCGATCTTGAACGACAGAAGAGATTAGCAATGCATAAAAAAAGTTCAACCAGTATCTTGAAGGCTTGAACGCACTTTGCGAATTTCTCGTGACGTGCATAAACCATAGTTTGTCCTTGAAAAGTACGGCGACGAGCTTGTCAAGATGTTCAAGAATAAGTAGACAGCAGAAGATGCTGTAATGTTATTACTCACAGACTAACAATGTCACAAATGTTAGTCTGTGAGTTTTGAGCAGAGTCAATCAGACTGCCGTATGAATCTTCTAATCCTTTCGTCAACAATCCTCAAATACGTTCGTTTCATCTTGTCGGTAAGGAAACTTCCGTCTACCAAAATTCGTGTTTCCTCCGGTATCAACATATATTTATCAAGTATTTTATTTACGCGAAGACTTGCAATTCCTATTTGCGTACCAAAGCGTTCAAAGTCGGTTCGGCAGGGATGTCCGGAACGGTCATAGACATCACTTTTCTCTATGTTCGGAGACAACCCGCCATCAAGTCCCAAATCGTCACCATTAACGTGTAAACTCGTGTTTAAGAGGTCGTAAGCAGGTGACAAACGATAATCATCACCCAAACGAATGAGAGAAAAGTTCTTAAGGTGGTCATCTCCATTGCCATAGATATAGTTGAAAACAACGAGCTCGAAGAACCTTTCCATATCAAATTTCCAGGCCGCTACATTTGCTTTCAGTGCTATTGCTATGTCTTCATAGCAGCCACTATACTTGAAATGCAGGCCGTCAGTTTGTTCGTTGCGGCCTACAAGAGCAGCAAAATCGTCCATAGGAGCTTTTGCGCCGTCCGGTAGTATGTCGAAACGTTTGGTAATATACACGGGCTGTCCGTCTTTGGTAAAACATAGTCCGTTTGCAGCCGTCACAATGCCATACACCTGTGAGGCTATTTGCATCGTGAGATTCTCATTGGCAGGAATCTGCTTCCTTTCAACCAAAGTTTTGTCCCAAGGAGCTGGCTTTAGGATATATGTTGATCGTTCATTCTCTTCTGCTATGCGCACCTTGCCGTGGTCAATGACCGCGGGAAACTTCTCCTGTACACCGGATACAGATATACGGCGCATGGCATTAGTCGCTATCTCACTTGCACCGAATTCCTCAATCCCGAAATCAAGGAAAGGAGAGATTTTATGCCCGTTAAACAGTTTTTTTATTGCCGTGGGGCTGTAAGTTGAATGTCCTCTCAAAAGCATAGAGGGGCAGTTCTGTATCTTAATCATCTTTATGCTTTCTTATTTCTACGGCACCTATAAAATCTTTGTCGGCCATGGCTGAAAGAATACCAAATAAGTCTTTCTCATCTATTCTCAGGGTACGGCATATCACTTTTCGATTCGCCCCCTCCGGCAGAAGATTGGAAAAGAACGGAAACAAATGCTCCGAGCGGTAGGGCTCCTTGCGTTTGGGCAGAGTGGCAGAAATAGAATAGCCGTCTGAGCCTAAGTAGCTATTGTCGTAATTAAAAGTATAATCACGACCAGGCACTCGCTCGGTCAATACCCCTGCTCTATTATCATTAAAGTATACGTCCAGTTTCCTCATCGTTCATCTGTTATTTATGGTACTACCTTTCTGACCTGATAGTTAATCTCCATGCCAAGAACATCAAGAATCTTCTGCACAGTCCTAAGTGAAGGATTACCGTGTCCACGCTCAATATCTTTCACCGTAGCGAGGCTCACCTCTGCTATCTCCGCTAAATCCTGTTGGGATATTCCCAATGTCTTGCGTCGTGATTTCATTGTCTGCGCCAAATCCATAGTGTACTATATTAAACTTTTGTTGCAAAGATAGTAAAAATAAAGAAAACAAGCAAGAAGAAGTCTAATAAATTATACTTATAGAATGATTTTGATTCTTCGGCAAAATCGGAATTACCGCAAACCGATTCTGTATCTACCACCGCTCCTGTCACCATACTCCATGTTGGCTCTGGCAGGTGCTGGCTAATTCGAAACCGTCTAAAGGTGGCTTGTGGTTACCTTTAGACGGTTCCTCCGATAAAGTTTTTAACCACCTACGGTGATGGCAACAACCATTCATGAATTACACTTACTCAGAGAGCCTCATAATACTTATGGATTTTTTCCGCCATCAGTTGACGACGTTCCTCAAGGAAACGATCGTAATCGCCAATACCCATACTAAATACATCCGCAGGAATGCAATTAACAGAAAGATTATGATGCAGTTCTGTTACATCTATGATGGATCCTACTATTGCCTGCTTTGTCTTGCACTGTTGTAGTGCTGACCCAAAGTAATCCTTTGGTGCCTTTTTCCCAATCGATTCGTTTACCGGGCGGTCAAGATAAGCATAGTTACCCTCCTGATTATATTTGGATTTGTCAACTCCATGCTCTATCAAGAACTTCTTGGGGAAGATATGATGAATATCGCCACCTAATGTGATGAGCTCAGAAACGGGCACATTGGCAGACAACAAAGATGTATCCTTAAAAAATATCTGTGAGGCAAGATATACTTGAAACACGGGATTTGTTGTGGATGTAGTTTCCAGATTCTGCACGAGACCTATTTTCCAAAAATTGTCGGACAGTTGAGCTGCTTCAATATCTCTCAACACTGCGACTACACCACGCTCGCGGATAAGGCGTATATCTGTGGCAAAGGCTGATTCAGGCGATGAGCTATATCTACCGGTAAGCACCGAAAGCACGTACCATTTTTGTACTATTCGTTTAACCTCTGCCACTGGTACCTCCTTGGATTTCTGGAGAATGAGGAAAACGGTATATGCAAAATCAATGGCCATCACGGAGTTGACAAGCTTCTTGGAAATAAAGCCTGCCGAGCGTAAAGTAATCATAAACTGCGTAAAGTTGTGCTGGCTAATGACATTCAGCACACCATCGTACATTGATTTATAGGTCTGTTCAATGATGGATTCTTTGAACTCTCGTGTCTCGAAATCACGCCCTGCCAGCATTTGAACCAAGTTTGCCAACTTGGCTCGTTTAATCTCCGACATAAACGCCACACGAATGACATCATCATAGCTCGGATCATATACTGTCTCCGTATCATCCTTTAGCCAAGCCAATTTTTGAAGATAGGGAGTAGCGGCAAACGAGGTGTCATGCGCCGCAATTTTTTCATAGTGGTTGGGCGAAACGGCCAAATGACTGAAATAGTCGACAATCTTACGAAGTGTGTTACCGCCGTACTTCTCGTCTGCAGCCATCTTTGACATCACGAAGTCGCCTTGGCTGAGGGCTGTGCCTTTGGAATTGATACGTATAAATATGTCGGTTACAACATCAATATCAAGGGCGTCGGACAACTCGATGATGCCCATCTGAATGTTCTGGATAGACTTCAACTTATCTATGACATGAGACAGAGTATCACAATCAATTTCCGGGTTGTCTTTACAATATTTCAATATGAAATTGAAAGAAGAGAATTCCGGCTTAAAGATTTCCGCTATGTCAGGTATCCAGTTCTTGCTCTTCAAATGTGCAGGAGTCTGCACGGCGAAGATCTCGGCATCATTGTCCTTTGATAGGGCAGCGAAAGGGTTGAACGCTATCTTGATGCGTGTTTCCTCAAAGTTCTTGTTCATGACTTTCTGTCCTGCTACAGCGGTCATTAAGGCAGTGATACGTTGCTGGCCGTCAATCACAACTTTCTTGCCTGAGGAGATTGTGCCATCCTTCAGTTTTACATTTGGATTTTTCCAAAGGATGAGATAGCCTGTAGGATAACCTTTATATAAGGAGTCCATAAGGTCACGCACTTGCGTTGCCCTCCATACGAAGGGCCGCTGAATCTCCGGTATGGCAATCTCCCGGGCTTCGATAAGCCCAAGAATAGCCTTTACGGTATATGTTGTATTGGTAAACTTTTCTCCTTGCATGATATTATTATTTTAGATATTTGTCGAGGATGGCCTGTCTCCGTTTTTCTTCAACATCCAACCTTAATTTTCCATTTTTGTATTCATCCTCAAGGATATCACATGGCGGAGTCAATTAGCAAGTGCAAATATACAATGTCTTTTTGTAAACGACTTCATCAGGAGTGAGAAAATTTAATTTTGGTCTTGCGTTATTTATTCTTTGTATCATTTTTATTCTCTGTTGACTTGCATCATTGAAATCGGTACCGTTTGGTATGTATTGCCTTATGAGGCATTGGTGTTTTTGATGCCACCTTTAGGCAACATGCATCAGCTAGAAAACCGCTAGCTGGGAAGGATTGTCGCGGCTATCTTTCAGGCTCGTGATAAGGTGTGCACGCAGGTTCTCCGAGCTCTCTAATTTCAGCTTCCGTCTGATATTGCCCCTCACGGTGCTCACGTTGCTTATGCTCTTGCCTAAATTCTGCGCTATTTCCTTGAGCGACAAACCTTTCACTACGAGCCGACACACGTCTATCTCTGTTGGCGTGAGTTGCGGAAATCGTTCGGCATACTTGTTGGCCTCGTTCAGTTTCTCTGCTTTCAGTTTCTCTGCCAGCTTTATCAGGTTTGCTTTAGAGCGGAAGGTCAGCTTGCTGAGCAAAGCTTTGTCAATGTCCTTGTCAGTCTGGTTTTGCCTGCAAACCCTCACCAGCGCCACCATCTCTTCGCTCGTCATCTGAAACATCTCAAAAATCTGGTCTAGCCGATGTCGGTATTTATTAGACTGCCTTTGTGTTCTGCGTATCACGTCGCTGGTGAAGAAGGCATATATGCCGAAGGCAAATGACAAGAGCGCGAATACCAACATAAACTGTATCTCCATCAGTCCGGGCTTCATCGCTATGCTTACAATCATGACCAGCAGGTTCAGCACACCTGCCAAAAAGGCCGTCTTGTAAAGTAATGCCATGCACAGCAAGATGTATAACAGTCCGAGGGCCAGAATGTTAAGAGCTATGCCCTGGTTCAGTCCGGGCACGTTGCGCACCACCATATATATTATGCCCAGGTTCTCCAGCAGGGTGATGGCAATGCCCGTTGCGCTGAATGCGGTGACGAGATGCAGCCTGTGAGTGAGATATAACACAAGACACACTATGCATCCTACGAGCACCGACGCCGTCGTAGCCATCAGAAAGGGATCGCTGATACCTACAAGTCCCAAGAAGTGAAGTGGCAGAATGGTTATCGCCAGGATGGCCATCAACAGATAGAGAGCCAGCCTTATCTTTTCAAAACTGCCAAAGGCGTATTTTGTAAAAGTCCGCCTTAATATCTCATAGATATTTGCTATCTTTTTCATCCTTACATCATTTTGTTCTTTCATCGTTCTCCAAGCATCGCGTTTGCAAAACAACTTTTTGCCAAAACATCCTCCTACGGCTAAGAAGCTAAGCCTCCTGATGCGGCTCTATGGCATGACGTGTCTGCATGGATGTTGCAAATATAGTTATAATTTACGAAAAAACAGATACCTGCATCTCATTTATCTTTAAGCAGACAAACTGGTGATGCGCCATTATCAACTTTTATTCTCCAGGCCACTGTGCCAGACTATTGCCATTTGCCGTTAGGCAGTTGGAATTCCTTGTCGCCGTTGAGAAGGGCCGACAGGAGAGAAGTCAATGGCAGTGCAAGCGCAGGCGTATCAGAATCAGCAAGAAGCTCGGTCTCGACACCTCCGCCCACCTCTTTGAATACATTTCCAGCCTTTAGCTTCTTGAAAGGCAGGTACTACAAATGATATTTTTTGATGTTAGGTGGATTATGTAAATATGTTTTCTCGGTCGAATTGCCCGCTATGCTCTTTTCCTCACCTTGCTTTTTGATGCACATAATCCTGCTGAAAAAGCTTTAATATTATTTCTAGAACAGGTCTGAAAGCAAGAAGCACCTAAACCTGAAGACGGTCTAAGTGCTCCGATGGATTGTTGCTCTCTTCCGCAACTAGTGTCTAATGAGGATGGTTCGTACCTTGGTACTTCCGTCAGGCCTTGTTGCCTTGATGACATATAGACCATTCTGGAGAGATGTAAGGCTAACTGCTGCGCCAGAAAGTTGTCTGATGAGCAGACCATTGGCTGTATAAACGCGAATGCTAGTTGCATTCTCAAGCGTCACGTTGCCTTCACTCAGTTTCCATTCGTCCGAAATTAGCTGGCCGGTTATACCTGTTGGAGCATCATCTTCAAAGAAGAGAAGTGGCAAGGAGTCGCCTTTCCATGGATGATCTTCGTCGTTTCCGTATTCAAATCCTATATTTTGGAAGAACGATGTGGTGAGTGCAGTCTCGGCTACTATGCCTCCCTGTAAGCCGTTCTTGTCACTCGTGATATTATAACCATTAGAGATAGTCATCTTTTCAGCCGCATAGTTGTTGATGAGACCTTGCTCGTGGAAGGTTGTTTCGTCATCCGATGCATTCTCTATGCTGTAACCCACTATTCTGTGTACCGTGCCGTCATCTTCTGCGTCTTGCGGTAGGGTTATGCTGTCTATGTTGGCCAGGCATGCTGTTACGGTCGTGTCGGGCGTCTGTGTCCAGTTCTCACCTAGCTTACCAACGATACCTCCGGCTGCATATCCATTCCATTGGCTCTTCGTGGCTGTGATGCTTCCCTCCGAATAGCATCGTGCGATGGTGCCACGTGCCGACTCTCCCACGATACCACCTAACGTATTCTCGCCCGTAAGAGTTACTTTGGCGTGGCAATCCTTCACCATGCATCCGCTACCGGATGCTCCTACGATGCCTCCCAATGTTGCTTTGGCAGTCACGCTGGCATTTCTTACGGCGCTGTTGTATAAGTTTGAGCTTGTAGAAAGCTGCCCGGCAACACCTCCAACATTGTTGGCGTGTGGCAGACTTACCTGCGCTCCATCTATTAGACAGTTTTTTAGAAGTGTCATGTCAGCCCCTTGTCCGATGATGGAACCAAATACAGTAGAGGCATCCGAGCTCGCTTCCGAAGCTGTAAGGTTGAGAATCTTAATGTCGCTGATGGTGTCGTTGAGGGCACTTGCGGTAAGGACACCAGCTGAGGATACTTCAGAACCAAGCTCTATATGAGGTCCTTCGAAGGTGATGGCCTTGATGTTAGCACCCATTGTTGTTCCGAACAATCCAGCCGAATATCCATTGTTGGTTGTGAGCGTAAGATTTTTCAATACGTGTCCTTGTCCGTCCAGTCGTCCGCTGAAGTTTTCTATGGGTTTCCATGCCTCATAAGCGTTTCCCATGTCGATGTCGTTCACCACGATAAAGTGATCGCTCAGGTTGTTGGCCACCTGCTCCATGTCTCCCCGACTGGCTATTTGATAGGGGTCGGAGGCCGTTCCAGTGCCACCTTTCTCAAATTTGATGAGAGGCAGGGCATAGAAGCTGAGGTGATAGTTGTCTTTCTTGTCTTCATAGGCCACCATCATTGTTGGTTCAGAGGTCTGTGTGTTCATCAGGTTCACGCTCTTTATAGCCCCTATGGAGTCGTCGCCCACAATGGTTTTCAAGGCATTACCCTCACCGTCAGTAATCACCAGATGCGCGTCTTTCACATTGCTGTTCTCTCGTTTGATTCGTGCCAGATACATATACTCATGCTCTTCGTTGGTATTCACCAAGTAAGGGTTAAGCGCAATGCTTGATATGTTGGGTGTGAAGAATTCGGCATTCGTGCCCATGTTGAAGTTAACGGTTCTGTCAAGCGTACCTTCTTTTGTCCACCAGCCTATTTGGCCAATCACGTTACCCTGCGAATCGCTTAGCCCGGCATTGTTGCCGATGGCATATTCGTAGCCTTTCTGTGGGTCGGGATAACGCTCGATGTTGGTAGATATGTGGAAATCGCCAATGGTGCTGGGGAAGATAGCTATGTCGTTGCATTCAGGCAAGTCTACTGTGCGCAGTCTTTGGGCTCCGTCAACGGTCTCCAAGAAACAATACTGCTTGTGTTGTCCCTCAATATCAGCCATCTTGATAGCCATGTTCACTTGGTTGGCCAGGGTCTTGATGCATTCGCCTTTTGAGTTGAAAGCCTGATAGGTGTAGACATAATCATCTGTAGCCGTCTGATAATCATAGAAGGTCACGATGGCGTTCAGGTCGTCATCGCCGCTGAACATGCCCTTGGTCAGGTTGTCAGACGGGAACAGTCCGAACGCGGCAAAGCGGTAGAGCGAGTTGGAAGGAGCCTCTAGCGGCAGCTCCAAATGGGCTATGCTGTCATAGTTCTGGTTGTAAACGTCGATGATGAAGTGGTTGTCAGGGTTCACGATAGGCTCCCATGTTTCTTCGTCATAACCTTTCATGAAGGGCTTGGCGTAGTGAGCTGTCACATATTTCACCCCATCTTCCATGTTCACGGCAGTGAGATAAGGTCCGTCACTATAGTTGGTCAGCTCCGGATCCAGGATGAAGGTATGCTCCAGCTGTGGCTTATCTTGCCCCCATGAGGGTTGCTTGTAAACGTCAACCTTGTTCATTATTCTTGCGTTGTCGCCCGTACCTACTGTGTCCTCATGAGTAATGATGAGTCTCTGATAGGTGTTCCAGCTATTGGGCGAGGCATCGAGCATGTCCACGGCATAGCCTTTATATTTGTTTACGATGTCGCCGTTAAGCCTGTAAACAAAGATAGAATCTAAGCTGTTATGGCTGTTGTCTATGGCATGCACGTATATGGGTAACTCCATATTGCTGGCATCGCGGTCAAAAAACTTACTGGTAACCATTCCGAAAGGCTCGATCAGGTTCACCGTAACGCCTGGTGCCACGTTCACTGTTATCCTTCCCGCCTCATCTTGATGATTGTCGTAGACGGTTATTGTGGCACTCTTGTAGTTGTAGCCCTCTTTTTCCACCGTTTCAGCCCATAGCCAGTCTGATTTGTCGGGGCCCGTAAGGTACCCCCAAAGAGGCACGGAGTCTAACTCATTATAGGTGTTCATGTTCTGAATACGTCTGAGCATGTTAGCGGGCGATAGCTCTTTGCTCTGGTTGCCGGGTATAAACAGTGAGCTGTGCTGAGCCGCTCCGAATCCCAAGGTAGCAATGGGCGTTCGCTGCCTCGATACATTTTTGAAAGGTGTGCCGCCCATGGCACCCACTGTGCAGGCCAAGAGGGCCAGGCAGGTAAAAGCATGTAAATTCTTCTTCATAAGTGTTGTACAGTTTTGATGACTGGCTACAAAGTTATACGAAAAAGCCTATAGGCCCACTATGTTGTGGTTTGCAATTCGTCAAATGGCTAATTTCGCATTCACAAAGAGCCTATACAACAAACTTTTAGTGCTGTTTCGCCCTTTTCAGGAAGCCCAGCCATGCTAAGCCTCCGTATTTTCTTGCAGGTCGTTTACTGACTCTCTGAAGGCTATGGGCGACATTCCCACGCGGTTGCGGAATAGTTTGTAGAAGGTTGAAACAGAGCTATAGCCCAGCTCTTGGGCCAGAACCTTTATAGAGTCTGTGCTCCTACTCTTGTCAGAGAGCAAGCGCAGCGCCTCGTTGAGCCTGTAAGAGTTGACAAATTGTGAGAAGTTCATGCCCGCCTTTTCGTTTATCACTTTCGACAGGTAGGTGTGATTGGTGCCTAATATCTCTGCCAGGCTGTCTCTAGAAAGTTGCCGGTCGCGATACAACTTCTTGTCTTTCATGAGCAAGCATACTTTGTCATAAAGCTCCTGCGACTTTTCTTCGTCAATGATTCCGGTGGCCACGCGCTTGCCCGAGAGCTGTTCGGTGAGCTGTCTGACGCGTTCTTGCAGCTGGTCTTGCATGTGCAGGCTTTCCTTGTTTTGCCTTACGATGTTACGGTATATAAGGGTTCGTCTCTTATAATAATATCCCACCAGCACCAACATGGTCACGGCCAGCAAGAGCACCAGCCCCAGAGCCATGCTCACATGCCGTTGCCCCACGAGCTGCTGCTCGTGTCTGGCGGCCTCTTTCTCTTTTTCCATCATGGCCATGACAATCTTCCGCTCGTTAATCTGATGGTTACGGTCTAGGTTGTTCATAGACTCAAGCGAGTCTTTGGCCTGCTTCAAGTAGGCGTAAGCCTCGGCCGTGCGTCCTTTCTTGAAGCTGATATCGGCCAGAAGAGTGTATATCTTATAGCTGGATGTGTAAACGGCAAGCTGCGCGCAAGCTTGTTTAGCCTCTTCCAAGAGAGTCTCTGCACGCTCCATATTGCCACCTTCATAGCTCAGTCTGCCCAGCTCGTAGAGTACTTCCGGCAGTGATGGCGACTTTTCAGCTCGCCCCTTGGCCACCGCTAGTGTCAGATACTGTCCTGCTTTTGATCGCTCTCCTTCAGCCGCGCTTATCTGTCCGGCTAGCAGATAAAGCGGTGTGGCATCCTTATAATGTTCGTGTTTAAAGATTGTCATGGCCTCTTTCAGATGCCGCGAAGCCTTTTGCCATTGCCCCGACATGAAGAAGAGGCGCGCTGTGTGGTAGGCTCCATTATATATAATGTGTGCGTTGCGCAGCTTGAGCCCTATTCTGTGAGCCTCTTGTGCATATCTCAGTCCGCCCGTGTCGTGCTGATTCTCGGCCACTTCAGCCAGATTGCCACACACTACGCCCACCTGCGCTTCAAACCGGCATCGGTGTGCGTAGTCCAAACTTTCCAAAAAGTATTGCTGGGCCACGAAGAGATTAGACCACACCGTGGCTTGCCAGATGCCCAGAGAGTTGAGCGCGAGCGACACTACAGAGTCATTGCCTATGCGTCTGGCTTGAGCCAGAGCTTCTTGCAGCGTCTTTCCGCTTTCCTTACCTCTGCCTGTAAAAAGCTTGCTTGCGCCTATATAGAAAGTAGCATAAGTCTTATCGTGCTCGCTGGCCTTGCTGTCTTGCAATATCAAGGCCGAATATCGCATGGCCGCATCATAATCATAGTCCTCCATAGCTTTCGATGCCTTTTGCCAGAGCGAGGCTTCAGCCATGCCATTTTTGCCTCCACTCAGGGCTGAGGTGAGCAACAGGGCCAGGCAGAGCGTGGCTAATGGCTTGATTATATTCGTGAGTTTCATCATCTGTTCGTCTTTTTCGGTGTGAAGTTCTGTGTCTACGGCGGGGGTGCGAATTATTTTTCATTGTTGCAGATGCACTATGCAAAAATAGCAATTTTATCTGAAAAAGCCACAAAAACATTGCATAATATCGTTGAAAAGGGGTAAAATATTCCGAAAACAGCCATTTGACGAATTGCCACTACATATATCGAGTAAGAATAGAAAGCTTTTGTAACTTTGCAAGCAAGCAATGCTTTTTGTTGTGAAAGAGATAAAACAGAAATGCCCCTGCCCCTTTACAGAAGGAAGAGAACGGTCATTAGCTATGCAGGTTGATGTGTAGGTAGTAACAATTTGACTGTTCGTCCCGAGCAAACGATGGTAAGCAACGTTTCATTCGGAGGATAAGTGACCACAATATATTTATATTAACTTTTAAAAGAGTAGCTTATGAACAAACTTTTAACATCTCTGGTGTGCGCCTTGCTCTTCACGTCAGGCTCACACGCGCAGAACAAGTTTACGCTCTTGCCAAGCATGACCTACGCTTCAGCCGTTTCGCCGGGCGGACGTTACATCATTGGCAACGACTTGTCTAATGTTTATGGCATATCCGGTGCCAGTTTTGTGTTCGACACACAGGCTGACACCATCAGCTGGCGTACGTCATTCGACGGCACCGACTTCAGTAAGTGCGGACAGCTTCGCACCATTACTGACAACGGAGTGATGTGTGGAGTGACCAAGGATATGGGACATATCACTAATTTCTTGCAAGAGCCGGCACCAACCAACATTGCTACGGTATGGGAAGACGGTCGTATGACGCAGCTGCCTTACGGCGATCTAGACACCACACTTATCAAGCAGCAGGAAGACGGCACCTTTGCCTGCGATATGACTGCCGACGGAAAGACGGTGGTGGGTTATCTGGCGAGCGGCAACTTCGCCGAAACTTATCCCTGCAAGTGGGTGAAGGGCAACGACGGAATATGGACATTACAACACTTCAATCTGCCTGACGGTTACACAACCGGTACGGCCGACCTGGTGTCAGCCGACGGTTCGCTCATCTTGGGCTCTGTTATCAAGAACTGGGACACCACGCTTTGCTATTGGCTCAACGGCGAATATCATGCCCTGACCCTGAGCGATGCCGACCAAGAGCTGGCCAACCGAGGCTCAAGCTTCATGGTGGGCGTGAGCCCCAACGGCCGATATGTGTTGTTCAGCCTCTGCAACAGGGTGTATTATCGCATATACGACATGCAGACAGGCACCTACCGAGAGCTCCCCAGCTTTGACAATGAGGGCGTGCTAGGCAACGTAAGCATCACCAACAAGGGCGATGTGTTCGGCACGGAGAGCTATGGCTCTATCTTCTTTGGCACAGAAGTGTATAACCATCCGTTCTGGTATCAGTATTCCAGCAACCGTCTCTTCGACCTTACTTATTATCTCAAACTCTTCGCGCCGGGCGTGAACCAGCCTTTCTCGCTCAGTTATACCGACAAGACGCAGGCCTTTCCCGTGGCTGTTTCGGCCGACGGTAACACCGTTGTGGGCAACAAAGACATTTACACCATGCTGGGCGAGACACCCAATGCATGGTATGTGCAGGCCCAGATGCGCGATGTGGTGATACCCGCCACGCCTGCCAGCCCCTCTGCCGTGAGCAACGCGCTGCACACCGTAGACCTCTCGTGGCCCGCAGATACCAGCTCTTACGCCTCGTTTACGCTCAAGGGCTACAACGTTTACTGCAATGGCAAGCTCTCGCAAGCCCTTACTCAGTTGTCTAACCCCATGCAGCTCACGCTACAAAACGTTGAGGCAGGCTATCCGCAGTTCACCGTTGAGGGCGTTTATCAGGACGCCAATGGACAGGAGATGACCTCGCCTGTCTCTAATCCCGCTACCGTGGCCGTGCCAGACAACTACAACATGCCTCTGTTCGACGACTTCGAAGGCGGCTCGCTGCAAACCAATTACTGGCAATCTGTTAAATATCAGGGCGACGACAACGATGGCTACTGGACTGCCGCACAGTATATGGGCTATCAGAGCAGCTACGGCGTAACCACAGGTGCCACCATGGGCACACCTTACTCCAACGCTATCGTATCCCGTCCCATCGACGCCAAGACGGCCAAAGCAGTGAAGTGCACCTTCATGGCCATGGCGCAGCCCTTCAGCACTGCTGCTGTAGAGAGCGATAAAGACACGCTCAGTGTAGACTATTCGCTCGACAACGGCACCTCATGGACAACGGCCAAGGCCTGGACGGTGGCACTGTTGCCTAAGCAATGGGGCTATCTCACGGTCAATCTTACCCAGCAGCTGGCCGGAAAGCAGTTCCGCTTGCGCATACATAAGCATGGCTTGGGCAAGCTGCAATATTACATCTACTTAGACAACGTATCTATCTCGGCCGACGCTACAGCAGCAGCCATGACGGGAATGACGGGCCATCAGACGGCCGGAAACCAGGTGGCACTGGCTTGGAAAGACCCGCAGGGTGCCTATGCGCTTAACTATGTGCACGACCCCGCACTCACTCGATACACGCTGGGCAATGCCGGCAAGGAGCTCATCGGAGCCAATAAGTTCACCACACGCGAATTGGCACTCTATCACGGCAAGTATATCAACTCCGTGTCTACCATCCTCAACTATTATAACTACTATCCCGACACGCTCGGCATACACGCTACGGCTGTGGTGTATCAAGATGGTCAGCTGGTGAGAGAGAAGGAGTTTGACAATGTTGTTTACAACGGCGCCAGCACGGCAACATTCGACGAGCCTCTGCAAATAGACAGTACCAAGGAGCTCATGGTGGGCGTGAAGATACACGACTACGACTCTTGGCAGATACCTTTGCTTTATGACGTGAGCGATGCCTGCGTGCCGGGCAAGAGCGACCTCTTCTCTGAGGACGGCGGACAGACCTGGCAGTCAACCTACGACTACTATCATGCTCAGGGAGATGAATATCGCAGCAAGTGCGTATGGCAGATAACGGCCAACGTAACCGATGAGGCCAATGCCACAATCGGCGCTGCCGACGACAATCTGGTGGGCTACAACGTGTTCCGCAACGGTCAGGTCATCAACTCGGCCTATCTGCCTGCCAACGCCACACACTTCACCGACAGCATTCCCGAGGCACAGTCAGACTATTATGTCGTGGCTTACTACGCCGACGGCAGCGAGTCGGCACCCTCTAATGTCTATAGCATCAGCCTCACGTCTGGCATCGGCAGCATAGCCGCCCAGGGTGCCTTGGCACAGATAACGGGCAGCAACGTCACGCTGAAGAACGGCGGACGCCTCACCCTCTACACCGTTGGAGGCGAGAAGGCACGCATGGGCAACGGCAGTATGTCGCTCGCCGGCCTGCATCCCGGTGTATATGTTCTGACCATCGAGCAGAACGGACAGCGCTATACGCAGAAAATCATGATACAGCATCCTGCCTTCTAGCGGCTTGCTCTACACTTCTTTTCTTCAGGGACGGTGCCCCATGCGCCGCCCCTTCCTCATGTTTTACCATCTCCATATTCTTTGTCTCCCGTTACGTTCCCTCCCTAACCCTTTCGGGATAGCCAAGGGTCATGCCCCATTGATGCTTGTATGAGCATGAGATGAGCTTTTTGGTTGGCACATACTCCTAGCAGGTGCGATATATTTATGGTATTGGTATATCCAAGCCCAGTGCGAAGCGTATAGCCGAAATCAAGGAGGCGCTTCATCGTTTTGGTAAAGAGCTGTTGAGCGCATAAACAGCTATTCTCGCTCACAGGATGAGCTCGTTAGAGAATCCATTCTGTGAGCGACTTGGCTCTCTTTACCGAAGTCATTTTGTTTGATTGTTCGTCTTTCACCTTGGTTTCTTGAAGCAGATCTCAACTCAATGTAAATCAGCTTGTTATATTTGCCTATGCAAAATGGGTGGTTTTGCGTTGCAAAAGGGCCTATTTTGAAAGTCAAAAAGGCCTGTTTTAAAATTCAATCGTAGTGAGCTGAATTCTGAATGAAGATATGTTGACAGCCGGGCGTGGTGTTCTGAAGCTGTCAAGGGGCGAATATTGAGGTCGGAAAAGCAACTTTCTGGCAAGCAAACATGGTGGTTGGATGGTAAAAGGATGAATTTGGGCGAATGAAGTAAGTCGGTTGTAAACTGTGGTTTGCAAAAAGTAGGGCAAGTTGAAGGACGGCTTCGGTATAATTCAAGGCTGAAAAGATTGCACAATCATTAAAAAATGTGCACGTTTTCTTCCTTTTTGTGCATTTTTAGAACGTTTTATTTTGATACCGGATGAAAAGTTCGTACTTTTGCAAGTCGAAAATTCATTATAATCAAATATTATTTATGAGCTTGAATATTGTAGTACTTGCCAAGCAAGTACCAGACACAAGAAATGTGGGCAAGGACGCCATGACAGCCGAAGGTACTGTCAACCGTGCCGCTCTGCCTGCTATTTTCAACCCCGAGGACCTGAACGCTCTTGAGCAGGCACTCAGGCTGAAGGATCAAAATCCCGGCACCACGGTTGGTGTGCTCACCATGGGCCCTCCCCGTGCCGGCGAGATTATCCGTCAAGGACTATATCGTGGTGCCGACACGGGTTGGTTGCTCACCGACCGTAAGTTTGCCGGTGCCGACACTTTGGCCACCTCCTATGCTCTGGCTACGGCCATTCGCAAGATAGGCAAGGTGGATATTATCATCGGTGGTCGCCAGGCCATAGACGGCGATACGGCTCAGGTGGGCCCTCAGGTGGCTCAGAAGTTGGGCCTCAACCAGGTTACCTATGCCGAGGAGATACTGAAGATAGAGGATGGCAAGGCCACCATTCGCCGCCATATCGACGGTGGTGTGGAGACCGTTGTGGCTCCTCTGCCCGTGCTCATCACCGTTAACGGCACGGCTGCTCCGGCCCGTCCGTGCAATGCCAAGCTGGTGATGAAATATAAGTATGCCACATGCCCCATGGAGCGCAAGGGCGACGAGCCTTGGAGCGCCCTCTATGAGCAGCGTCCTTACCTGACGCTCAACCAGTGGAGTGTGGCCGATGTTAACGGCGATGAGGCGCAGTGCGGCCTGTCGGGCTCGCCTACGAAGGTGAAGGCTGTGCAGAACATTGTGTTCCAGGCCAAGGAGAGCAAGACGCTCACGGCCAGCGACGCTGACGTGGAGAGCCTCGTAAAGGAATTGTTGGACGAAAAGATTATTGGCTAAGCTATGAACAACGTTTTTGTATATTGCGAAGTAGAAGGCACCACCGTGCAGGAGGTGTCGCAGGAACTGCTCACCAAGGGCCGCAAGCTGGCCAACAAGCTGGGTGTGGAGCTGCATGCCGTGGTGGCCGGAACGGGCATCAAGGGCAAGGTGGAAGACCAGATATTGCCTTATGGAGTAGACAAGCTCTTTGTGTTTGACGCTCCCGGGCTCTTCCCTTACACCTCAGCACCGCACACAGATATATTGGTAAACCTCTTCAAGGAGGAGAAACCGCAGATTGCCCTCATGGGTGCTACGGTGATAGGCCGTGACCTTGGCCCCCGTGTAAGCTCATCGCTCACCAGTGGTCTTACCGCCGACTGCACGCAGCTGGAGATAGGCGACTATGACGACAAGAAGAGTGGCAAGCACTATGACAATCTTCTTTATCAGATACGCCCGGCTTTTGGCGGCAACATCGTGGCTACCATCGTCAATCCCGACCATCGTCCGCAAATGGCTACGGTGCGCTCTGGCGTGATGCAGAAGGCCCTTTACGAGGGTAAGGCCAAGGGCGAGGTGGTTTATGCCGATGTGGCTAAGTATGTGCCCACAACCGACTATGTGGTGAAGGTGATAGACCGCCATGTTGAGGCAGCCAAGAACAACCTGAAAGGTGCCCCCATTGTGGTGGCCGGCGGCTATGGCATGGGCTCGAAGGAAGGCTTTGACATGCTCTTCAAGCTGGCCAAGGAGCTGCACGGCGAGGTGGGCGCAAGCCGCGCTGCCGTTGATGCAGGCTGGGTAGACCATGACCGCCAGATTGGCCAGACGGGTGTTACGGTGCACCCCAAGGTGTATATAGCTTGCGGTATATCGGGCCAGATACAGCACATCGCCGGTATGCAGGATGCTGGCATCATCATCTCTATCAACAGCGACCCCGACGCTCCTATCAACAAGATAGCCGATTACGTCATCACGGGCACCGTAGAGGAGGTTGTTCCGAAGCTCATCAAATACTATAAGCAGAACAGCAAGTAAGCGGGCGCAGCCCTTTGCGGGGCTTGCTGATATTTTCTTCGAAACGTAACAAACAAAGAAACAGAATTAAAATGGCTAATTATTATACTGATCATCCGGAGATTGAGTTCCACCTCAACCACCCATTGATGAGACGCATAGTGGACCTGAAAGAGCGCGGATATGAAGATGCGGCAACTTATGCCGACGCACCCGTGAACTATGAGGACGCTATAGAGAACTATAAGCGGCTGCTCGACATCACGGGCGACATTGCCGCAAACATCATCGAGCCCAACTCTGAGAGCGTAGACCTTGAGGGCCCGCATCTCGTTGACGGCAGAATGCACTATGCCAGCAAGACGCTCGAGAACCTGGATGCCACGCGCAAGGCCGGACTGTGGGGCCTCTCTATGCCCCGACGCTATGGTGGCCTGAACGTGCCCAACACCGTTTTCTCTATGGCAAGCGAAATTATCTCGGCTGCCGATGCCGGTTTCCAGAATGTATGGAGCCTGCAGAGTTGTATAGACACGCTCTATGAGTTTGGCAATGAAGACCAGCGCCAGCGTTTTATACCCCGTGTGTGCAACGGCGAGACCATGTCGATGGACCTCACCGAGCCCGATGCGGGCAGCGACTTGCAGCGCGTGATGCTCAAGGCTACGCAGCAGAGCGACGGCACATGGAGGCTGAACGGCGTGAAGAGATTTATTACCAACGGCGACTCTGATATACATCTGGTGCTGGCACGCTCTGAAGAGGGCACGCGCGACGGCCGCGGACTGTCTATGTTTATATACGACAAGCGCGACGGAGGTGTCACGGTACGCCACATAGAGAACAAGTTGGGCATCCATGGTTCGCCTACCTGCGAGCTGGTGTTCAAGAATGCAAAGGCCGAGTTGTGCGGAAGCACGCGCCTGGGACTTATCAAATATGTGATGGCACTGATGAACGGAGCCCGCCTGGGCATTGCAGCACAGAGCGTGGGCGTGGAGCAGGAGGCTTATAACGAGGCCATTGCCTATGCACGCGAGCGCAAGCAGTTCGGCAAAACCATCATCAGCTTCCCCGCCGTTTACGACATGCTGTCGCGCACCAAGGCTAAGTTGGATGCCGGACGTTCTATCCTTTATCAGACAGCACGTTATGTAGACATCTATAAGGCACTGGAAGACATCTCTCGCGACCGCAAACTCACACCTGAGGAACGCCAGGAAATGAAGAAATACAGCCGTCTGGCTGATGCCTTCACACCCCTTGCCAAGGGTATGAACTCTGAGTATGCCTCTCAGGCTGCCTATGATGCCATCAGCGTTCACGGTGGTTCGGGCTTCATCATGGAGTATAAGAGCCAGCGCCTGTATCGCGACGCCCGTATCTTCTCTATCTATGAGGGTACGACACAGTTGCAGGTGGTGGCTGCCGTGAGATATATAACCAACGGAACCTACCTGGGCATTATGCGTGAGATGCTGCAAAACGAGGTGGCAGACGACCTGAAGCCGCTGCAGAAACGCGTGGCTGACATGGTAGACGCTTATGCTGAGGCTGTAGACTACGTAAAGGCTGCCGACAATCAGGAGCTGCACGACTTCCTGGCTCGTCGCCTTTATGACATGACGGCCGACATCATGGAGGCTCTGCTCATCCTCGACGATGCCACACGTGCACCCGAGCTGTTCGCCAAGAGCGCCAACGTGTTTGTGCGTCTGGCTGAGGAAGAGGTGAAGGGCCACTGCGACTACGTGAAGAGCTTCAAGGCTGAAGACCTCGACAGCTTCCGCGCTGAGTAAGAAAAAAAGGTTGTCAGGGTGACTGCACCTTATATATAACGGCATGACCGACGCAACAATGCGGCATGCCGGAGACTCATGGGGCAGGCCGAACTGTATTGAGCAGTTCGGCCTGTTGCTGTTTTATGGCAAACGTTTGATATATGTGCTTTGTAAAAAAAAATAGGATGTAATCTTGTGAAATACTGATAATCTTTGTAATTTTGCAACAAAAGAGAACGTTTTGGTATATTCCTGGCTTATAAAGTTTTCAGGATAGAATTATTAGCGAACGGAAGATGACAGGAAAAGGTACTGATTATCATCATTTGTATATGAGAACAAGGTTTATATCCTCCCACTTGGCTTTTTTTGCATGGGCAATGGTCAGCCTTATAATCCCGGCTTGCCTTAGGGCTGCGCCTATGCCTACGGTGCCAACAGACAGTTTGCGCACTGCCGACTTGCTTTTTGTGCTTAACTTCAAGGGCAATGCCATCACCGAGGTGACACAGGGTGTAAATGCTATGCCCATCGACCATGTAGGCATCGTGCTCCGTTCTGACACTGGTTTGTTTGTTATGGAGGCTACACCGGCACGCGGCGTTGCGCTCACGCCTTTAGCTTCGTTCGTCAATCAAAACAGTCTGGCAGGCCATACCTGCAACATCGTGGTGGGAAGGTCGCGTAAGGAGATAGACGTGAGGCGTTTGATGGATAAGTGGAGGGCTTATTGTGGCCTGCCGTACGACTCACTCTACCTGCCCGACGACCACCAGATGTATTGCAGCGAGCTGGTGCAAAAGATGCTATTCGATGTCAGCGGACAGCCCGTATACAGCACCATACCTATGTCTTTTCACAATGCACGGGGCAAGATAACCCGCTATTGGAAGATGTTTTATCACAGGCGGGGCATGAAAGTGCCCGAAGGTGAGCCCGGAACCAACCCCGGGCAACTCTCACGCGATGCCAACACAGCCATCTTAGGCCTGCTTATGGCTGTGCCCCAGGGCAGGTGCTGCCATGATACGGGCACCTCGGGCCGATAACCTTAGGTGTGACGGCAGCTCGGATATATGGTTTGGTGCCAAGCTATCGGCTTTATGAGGCGGCCGTACCCTTATTCGCATATCCTTTAACGGGCAATTTCGGACTACAAGATTTTGAAACTTTAAGACTACATTATAACAGATGAGAAAGAAGATAGAGCTGTTCATCAGCAAACGGGCTACAACGCAGACAGAAATGATGCGGCTTGTTACCTTTTTAGTCGGTACTCTCATGGCTGTGGTGGGTGCGTTTCTTCACCCTTTCATAGGCATCAGAGATTCATTGTATGGTTCTTTAACTATTGGCATGTCGTGTTCTGCACTCTTGTGGCTGGTAGTCTATCTGTCAGGCAAGTTGTCTCTTGCCAAGTGTGCAACGGCTTCTGTTATCTGCTCACAGCTCATCATATCCGCTCGCATCTTTATCCTCGCCATCACAGCTCATAAGGGTTGTGAGGTGGCCATCATCAATAACGAAATCATTTCGTTCAGCAATCTCCTCGTCAGTTGCCTGTGTATGCTGAAGAAAGGCACCATCAGCGTGTGCCTTATTTTTATAGTTGGCATATCGACAGCCTATCTTGTTAATCCCTCAGCCGTGGTTCCGCGGGTCATGAACCTGTTTGTCTTCAAAGAGTTATTTCTGCTTTTATATACGCTCGTTGCCCTAAGAATGGCTAAAAAGGCCAAGACCAAGTTCTTTAAATATAAGGAGCAGCAAACTGCCATCCTGCTGGATATGTTCAATATGAGCCATGTTGAGATGATGGCTCTCATGCAACTGTCGCGCGACAAGAGCCAATATAGCGATGTGAACAAGGACATCGTGAAGAAGCTAACCGAGCAGACGCAAAACAACATCATCAAGCTGGGGAAGTACCTATCGGCCGACAAACGCGACAAATGCATTGACATCGGTCACATCTTCCCCGACCTGTCGCGCACAGAACAAGATGTTTGCCGGCTTGTGCTGAAAGGTTACACCCTCAAGGAGATAGCTACAGCCATGAATAAGAGCACATCTAACATCAGTACGGTGCGAGGCAATGTTCGCAAAAAGCTTGGTCTGGAGAAAGAAGACGACCTGAAGTCTTTCCTGGAGAGTGCTGCCGGTGGTTATTAGCCGCCCGTAGGGTCATGTAAGGGTGGGGGAGTGACGGAGCGTGCCATGTCGCCAAGTATCAATAAAACCTAAATATAGCCTTTCGTTGATACAAAGAAAGGATTGGTTGAAAGTTGGTTGTCTGAGGCTAAACTTTCGGCCTTGCAGTTCATCATAGAGTTAAAGAGCACTGAAAAGCAGTGCCGTAACAAAGGATTTAACTCAAAACAAAATGAATATGAAGAAAATTATGATGACTATGCTGGCCCTGCTCTGCATGACGGTAGCCAGCGCGCAGCAGACAGTAACAAGCAGCAGACAACCCCGACAGTTTGATGCCACCACGCAAACCAGCCTTATGGCTGAGAAGTTGGGGCTCAGTTCGGACCAGAAGACCAAGGTGGAGGCTCTGAACAAAGAATATGCTGAACTCTTCACACGTCCGCAAATGCGCCGCGCCATGCAGGGAGGCAGCTCTACTGACGGGCGTCCTGAGCTCACCGATGAGCAAAAAGCCCAGATGAAGGCCAATATGGAGGCTCGCCGAACCAAACGCGAAGAGTATAACACCAAGCTCAAGAGCATCCTCACCGACACACAATATCAGAACTATCAGTCGCAAATGCAGAGCAGGAGGGGCCATCGGGGCGGCCAGCATAGCGGTCAGCGTGGCGACGAGTAAAGACATATATCATAGTAAGGCAATCAACATGAGAGGGACGGAGCATCGTGACAGACGGCTTCGCCCCTTCTTTTTGCCGCTGAAGCGCCTGCCGTGAGGAGCTTTCGAAGCGTCATGAGACCTGAAAAAACTATTTGGCCGTTTGCCAAGAAATGCTTAACTTTGCAACGATACAAAAACATTAGGACGCAATATGAAAGTTTTATTGATCAATGGCAGCGCACATAAGGAGGGCAACACCTTCACGGCGCTGAGCGAAGTGGCCAGAACACTTCAGGCCGATGGTATAGAAACCGAGATAGTACAGCTTGGCAACAAGCCCGTTAGGGGATGCATAGCCTGCGGAGGATGCAGGCGCAACGGCGACGGACGATGCGTGTTCGACGACGATGTGTGCAACAGTATATCGGCCAAGGCCGAAACGGCCGATGCCTTTGTGTTTGGCTCGCCCGTTTATTACGGCCAGCCCAACGGCGCTTTGCTGGCCGTTGTGCAGCGAATGCTGATGAGCAACAACCAGAACTTTAAGTATAAGCCCGTGGCCAACGTGGCTGTTTGCAGAAGAGGTGGGGCTACGGCTTCCTTCCAGACCATGAACATGGCCTTCAACATGCTCTCCATGCCACAGGTAACCAGCCAGTATTGGAACATAGCCTACGGTCAGAAGCCCGGCGAGGCTGCACAAGACGGCGAGGGTATGCAGACCATGCGCGTGCTGGCACACAACATGTCGTGGATGCTGAAGAAGATGCATGGCGTGCCAACCACCGACAAGCCCGAGGGCGAAGAGTGGGCTCCGATGAACTTCATCAGATAAGCACACGGGTATGAGCGCGCAACTCTACATACTATCCATCCGTCTTCATGCTGCGTCAGACGCATGTCGTAGATGTTGGTAGCGGGAATAATTTCCTCCGGCATGGTGATGGGCTTGTCCCAGAAGCGGAAGTTGACTATGCCATTAGGACTTTCGGCCACAGCAAAGACGCTTTTGCGGTTGGCTCCTTTCACACGGGCCACGACAACGAACTTGCCGTTCCATTTCATTTCATGGCACCGGCATTGAAGGCTGCCTCCATCATGATGCGCTGCTCAAGATAGGGATTGTCCTTCTCTGATAGATCGTAACGCCATTCCGGTGGAGTGTGCTTTGCGGTGAGAATAGGAAACTTAGCGAAGCTTACGCCTTGACCTGATTAGTTGGAACCGGCCTTTAACGAGCGATGCTAATTGCCTATGTCCGCGCGGAAGGGCACTACGGGCAGTCCGTAGGTGCTTCGGATGTTTCCGGGCATGAACGCACGATAGCCATATTGCACTTTCTTAGGCGCTGCCACCTCCTTGGCAACAACATAGATGCTGAGGTCGTTTTCCTTAATCATGGCCTGCGCGGGATAGAACTTTCCGTCGTCACCGGCTATCTCAAAGCCGCGGATGTCGTCCATACGCGAGAATCCGTTGTCTGCATGTTTGAAGAAGATGCGCACCGTGTCGTTAGATACCGTGCTGTGGTCGTAAGTAGGATAGTCGGTGTTGATGTCCTTCAAGCCATAAGTATTGTTCAGTGCCATGTAAGCCAGTCTGTAGCCCACCTGCCGCTTCTCGTGCGGATGAATCTGCCGCGCCTCGAATGGTTCTACGAGGTCATTGATACATATACACCCGGCATTCTCTACGTCACGTCCGATACGGTGCTGAGCGTCACGGAGCAATGGGGCACTGTCATAAGGGCCGTAGCCTGCCCACGGCGCTATCTCTGAGAGATAGAAGGGTAATGAGGCAGGCGAACCGCCAAACTCGTCGCGGAACACCTTTATCATCGTCTTCATACGGTCGTAATAGGTGCTCTTGCCCACATTGGACTCGCCCTGATACCAGATGAAACCGCGGATGGTGTAGTGGCGCACGGGGTGGAGCATACCGTTGTACATTATCAGCGGGGTGTAATATCCCCACCACTTGCCATTCCAGCCACGCTTCAGCTCCTTCGGAATGTCAATATCCTTGTAGGTCTCAAGAATTTGTCGCGGCGTCCAACCTTCCACGCTGCTGCCGCCCCATGCCACGGTAAGGATGCCGACAGGCACCTGCAAGACACGCTCCATCATCTGGGCATAAAACCATGCCGTGGCACTCATGCTTTTAGCTGTAGCCGGTGAAGGCACTTGCCACCGGCAGCCGCTCACCCATTCTTGTGGCGTAGTGGCTCCCGTCTTGGGTACCGTGGCCATTCGTATCTTGCCGGCCCACTCACCGGCTGTCGCTATTTCTTGGCTGGCATTGCCGACCGGACAGTTCCGGAAGCCACTCAATGGCATTTCCATATTGCTCTGTCCACCTGCATACCATACCTCACCGATGAGGATGTTTCCTAGTTTCACGCTGTTGGCTTCTTTGTCTCCCTTCTCGGTGATGACGATGGTTTGTGGTGTAAAAGATGCCTTCGGCGTGGCTACTGTCAGCAACCATGTGCTGTCTTGCAAGGCTGTTGTTCGAAAGATACGGTTTGTCCAACTGCATCTTACCTCTACTGTAGATTTGGGAGTGGCCTTACCCCAAAGCCGTGCCTCGGTCTGCTGTTGTAACACCATGTTGTCACTCACCAAATCTGGCAACACTATTTTGGCCTTGGCACTTATCATAGAAGCCAGGGCTATGGCTGTCAAAACGATTCTACTCTTTTTCATTTTGTTATTTTATTGATATTCTTAATTGCCTCTTTCACTACTTTCATCGTGCTCTTGTCAACAACAAACACGCTGTTATCAGCAACAAGGGTGAAGAAATACCTATAATAGGCGTCGCGTGCCGTTGTCGGCGAACCGGGAACGAAGGAGAAGTTGTCACGGGGATAGCCGAACTTTTCCATGACGAGCGGCTTGCCGATACTGTAGCAGATGTGCAGATGGCTGTCTATATACGCCTTGGTGTTGGCTTCTGCTTGCTCTAAGTCCTTGCGAAGCCTGTCCTTCGACGCCCACCCCATGTTGGCCGGGAGAGGGCCAGAATTATTCTTGCATACTGTTTTAATGTCATGGTTAGTGAACTGGTTTTTGTTTTCTTGCCGCTAATTTAGTAAAAAAAAGCGGATAAACGGCATAACGCATCATTTATTTTGTTTTCTCGCAAGTAAAGTGTCAGTGATTGACAGGAAAGTACCAACAGATTGGGGCTTAGGACGCAACATCCTCATAGCATGAAGTTTTTTGCTTGTTTTCTATATTGTGCCGGTGGGCTGGTAAAAATCCTTGAAAACCAAGATGTTGTTATGTGGGGAAAGCCCGGTCTACGTTGGGACGTTAATCAAAAAAGTCAAGGGTCTAGTCCGCCAATGCGGTTCTTGTTGGCAGTTAAGATCGTCTAGTTGCTCTGTGGCAGCACCCGGACTGTAAGTAGGCGGGAAGATGAGGGAAGAGCGTATAATAGTTTCACAATGACTTATAGCAGATTTACTTTACACCGTTTTAACATTAAAAATTAAAATGGGAA
>CABVAZ010000022.1:0-45571 GCA_902496445.1 uncultured Prevotella sp.
GACCCGCGACCTCGACCTTGGCAAGGTCGCGCTCTACCAACTGAGCTATTGCCGCTTGATTACTTGTTTACACAAGTGCATTTCTCTAAATGCGAGTGCAAAGGTAATACAATTTGATGAAACTACACAAGGAGAAGTGGAAAAAGATTTATCACTTAACGTTTATTAACAAGCATCTCTTCAGCTTACCTTATTAATATAAATATACGCTCATCCTACAAGGTGGAATGTAAATTTGGGGGCTTTTGCGTGCGGTGGATGATTTTCATTTGCGATGAATGAATTTTGTTTGCCAATCGGTTTTTGATGGTTTTTATTTCCTTGATGGTTGGTGCGAGCCGGTTTTCATTTCATTCATCCTCTGCAGGTGCGGTCCTTTGCAGCAGTGTGCACCCCGCATTGGGCATAACCTTTCATTTCTTTTCCGTGATAATCATTCATCTTTGATAATCGATTGCAGTTGTAGTGACCGTGCCTTGTGCCGGTCTCGCAACCTACCGACAAGCCAACCATGCCATCAAACCTATGCGTTCTCTTTCGCGTATTCCCTCTAACCGCAGTATCTGGATGGATAACACCCGCCCATGGCGAAGCTTTCATTGTGTAAAGATATTTCTTTTCCTCTCCTCGCTCCTTCGGATGGTTGACCGTCTCATAGCCTATAGTCTAACTATTTCATAATCAATCTGTTGCAAAAGCATATTTGCTGACGCGTCAAAATAGCCTTTTCGACCTGCAAGAATACCCCTTTCAGACGGTGAAAAGGGCGCTTTTGCAAGTCAAAAAGGCCGTTATGTCGCAGCCGAAAGTGAACATCACGCTCAGCTGTAAACAATATTCAGAGTGGCGAAGGCAGCACTAGTCCATCCTGCTCAGATAGTCATCGTAGGTAAACTCGCGCAGTGTCTCCAGATAACCATCTGCATGCAACAGGGCGATGGCAGGATGCCCCACCCCATTAAACATATTGGTCTTAACGGTGGTGTAATGCAGCATATCCTCGAAGATGATGTTCTCGCCCACCTGCAACTCGTGGTCGAAGGCCCACAAGCCCATATAGTCGCCGCTGAGGCATGAGTTGCCGCCCAGCCTATACACGTGCCTGGCCTCTGCGGGCACCTCATCCGTACCCTCTACGTAGGTCTTCGCGCCCCTCACGGCAGGGTGATAAGGCATCTCAAGGCAGTCGGGCATGTGGCAAGTAAAGCTAACATTGAGTATGGCTGTGCGTATGCCGTGGTCTTCTACCACGTCTACCACCTGCGCCACGAGCGGTCCTGTCTGCCAAGCGAAGGCACTTCCCGGTTCAAGTATCACTTTAAGCCAGGGATAACGCGCCTTGAAGTCCTTCAGCAAGCTTATCAGCAGCTGTGTGTTATAGCCCTTGCGCGTCATGAGGTGGCCGCCTCCGAAGTTCACCCACCTCACCTGCGGCAGCCAATGAGCAAATTTCTGCTCAAAATGGGCGAGCGTCCGACCAAACTGTTCGGCCCCGCTCTCGCAATGGCAGTGGCAGTGCAGCCCCTGTATGTCGGCCGGCAATGTGCCAGGCAACTTATCTGCCGTCACGCCGAATCGCGTTCCGGGAGCGCACGGGTTATATAATAAGGTCTCAATCTCCGAATATTCAGGATTTACGCGTAGCCCCAGCGAGAGAGCCGGGTTGGCATTGAGCGCCCTCTCGTGCAGCCGCTCGTATTGCGACAGGCTGTTGAAGGTGAGGTGCGACGAGCATTTGGCTATCTCGTCTATCTCATCCGGCGTGTAGGCAGGCGAGTATGTATGCGTGGGAGCGCCAAAGAGCTCGTTGCCCATGCGTGCCTCGAAGAGCGAACTGGCCGTGGTGGCGTTGATGTATGGCCTGAACAGCCTGAACGTTTTCCACAAAGCATAAGCCTTGAAGGCCAGTATAATCTCTATTCCGGCCTCTTGGGCCACGCTTTTTATCAGGCTCAGATTGCCTCGCAGGCGCTCTTCTTCGAGCACGTACGTGGGCTTGTGTATCTCCTGGAATGTTAGTTTGTTTGCTTTCATAGGTGCAAATATACTTATTTTCGTGCAATGTGCGCATGACAAACATCATGTTTTTGCATTTTTCCGAATGATAACATTGCATGTTTCATATTTATTTCATACATTTGCACGTGAAAAGAAAACAGACATGAAGCTTGTTATACTGACGAAATCCACATTCTTTGTGGAGGAAGACAAAATACTTGCTGCGCTCTTTGATGAGGGTATGGAGATGCTGCACATATCAAAACCAGGCAGCAGCCCTATCTTTTCCGAGCGTCTTCTATCCCTCCTGCCGGAGGAGTATTATAAGAAAATCGTTGTGCATGACCATTTTTATCTGAAGAACGAGTTCGGACTGGCCGGCATACACCTCGACTCTGACGCGACGCCCGTGCCCGACGGCTATCGCGGAAAGGTGAGCCGCACATGCACAGACCTCGATAAGCTGCGCGAGATGAAGCGCAACTCACAATACGTTTTCCTTAGAAACATCTTCGACAGCGTGAGCGACAAGGAGCAAAAAGGCTCTTTCACGACCGAACAACTGCTGGAGGCATCGCGCAAGGGCCTTATAGACAAGAAGGTGTATGCCATGGGTGGCATCACGCTAGACAACGTCAGGCTGGTGCGCGACATGGGCTTCGGCGGCGTGGTGGTGTGCGGCGACCTGTGGAATCAGTTCGACATACACAACGAGGTAGACTACAAGCAGATCATTCAACGTTTCAATATGTTCAGAAAAGCTGTGCAATAGTGCAGCCGGCATAGATATAAGACAACAGACATCACATCATATCAATTCATAATAACTCCAAAGAACAATGAGTGAACAAAACTCTTTTTTGGTATTCTCCGGCACTAAGACGAGATACCTGGCAGAACGTATCTGCAAAAGTTTGGGTTGTCCGCTGGGCAATCTTCTCGTTACGAGATTCTCAGACGGCGAGTTTGCCGTATCGTATGAGGAATCCATACGTGGCAAGGCCGTGTTTCTCGTGCAAAGCACATTCCCTAATTCAGACAACCTCATGGAGCTTCTGCTCATGATAGACGCTGCCAAGCGTGCTTCTGCAAGCCACATCATTGCCGTAATACCTTACTTTGGTTGGGCAAGACAAGACCGCAAGGACAAGCCGCGTGTGTCTATCGGCGCCAAACTCGTTGCCGACCTGCTCAGCGTGGCAGGCATCGACCGTGTGATAACGATGGACTTGCATGCCGATCAGATACAGGGCTTCTTCGATGTGCCTGTAGATCACCTCTATGCCAGCGGCGTTATACTGCCTTACTTGCAGAACCTGCACCTCAAAGACCTGGTCATCGCCTCACCTGACGTGGGCGGTTCGAAGCGCGCCAACACCTATGCCAAGTATCTGGGATGCCCGCTCGTGCTGTGCAACAAGACACGCGCAAGGGCCAACGTGGTGGAGAGTATGCAGATTATCGGTGACGTGAAGGATAAGAACGTGGTTATCATAGACGATATGGTGGACACGGCCGGAACGATAACCAAGGCTGCCGACATCATGAAGAAGGCCGGAGCCAAGAGCGTAAGGGCCTGCGCAAGCCACTGCGTGATGAGTGGTCCGGCCAGCGACAGGGTACAGGCAAGCTCTCTCGAGGAGATTGTCTTCACCGATTCTATTCCTTATACGCACCGCTGCGATAAGGTTAAGCAGCTCTCTGTGGCCGATATGTTCGCCGAAACCATTCGTCGTGTGGTGAACAACGAGAGCATCTCGTCACAGTATCTGGTTTAACAAGCTGTCTGACTACTCTCGTAGTCACATCCATAAAGGCAAGAGCCGCATTCCTGATGTTAGGGATGCGGCTCTCGTCGTAATGGTCATGCCTTTGTCTTCGGGCCGTGAGCATCAGCCCGCTTGCCCTTATCCGTCAGGCAGCCGGTGCCTTACAGGCAGGTGAAGGCCAGGTAGAAGAGATGCGCGGCGATGCCTGCGCACAGCCCTCCAATGGTGTGTGAGAGGATGGCTTTGGAGGTTAGCTCGCGATAACCGATGGAGTCGAGCATGGCGGTATGGGTGCTCAGGAAGCCGCTCCAGCACATACCCATGGCTGTGAACACGGCTATGGCGTTGCCGTCTATCCACCCCGCGCGCACAAAGTTGGGCACCAAGCCGAGCGCCGCGCCCACAGCACCGAGCGCAGTGATGGGGAATGCCACCTGATGAGCATCAGAGAAGCCGAACAAGAAGTGCAGCGCGCCGTTCAGATGGTCGGCCAATGCGGGCAGCAGTTCAATGCCCTCATAGGCCTGACCCGTGTAGGTGCCATGCTCGCCGGGGCCGAACGTGAGCACCATGACAAAGGTGGAGATGATGAGAACACCCGGAATGATAGACATACCTACATCTACTCCCGACTTGCCACCGTCTAGCAGGGCATTGAGGATGCGCAGAAAGAGGCTCTTCTCCTCACGGTGCAGCGGGCGCACGGGCATGTCCTTGAACATCTGCGAGCTGAGTGCGTCCTCGTCACGATACTGAGGATAGCTCTTCAGCACCAGCCTTTGCATGAGCCGGGTAGACACTATGCAGCCCGCGCAGGCACCCAGCAGACCGATGACGGCTGCCGTCATATAGCCCTGCCCTATCATAAACACGATGACGATGAGCCCCATGCCGAAGGCCGTTCCAAAGTTGGTGAGCGATATATACTGGTATTTCTTGAAGTAACTGCTGAACTTTTTATCCTTGGCCAGCGTGATGATGGCCGGGTTATCGCTCAGAAACGTGAGCACAGCACCCAGTGATGCCACGCCCGGCAGGTGGAAGATGGGGCGCATGAGTGGCCTGAGCAGCTTCTCGATGAGGTCTACCACGCCAAACTCAGCGAATATCTTGCCCAGCGCTCCCGTCAGAACGCAGATGGACATGAGGTAGAAACAGGTGTTGAGCAGCAGGTCGTGGGCCGTGTGCATGATGGTGTTGAGCATGGCTGACACGCCCATCTTGCTGCCTATGTAACCGAACAACACGCCTATAATGGCCAGACACATCACGCCTCCCGGTATGCGTCTCCACATGTTCATGACCATATCCTTGCCATAAACACATCTCTTTGATGGGTTAACTTTCATAGATTTAAGGTTGAAAAGAACAATTATTCGTTGGCTTCACGCCTATTGATGGCATCCATGAGGTCCTTGGGCCTGCCCGGACAGCTCTTCTTCAGGCAACAAAGATAGTGTTTTTTTGTAAAGAACAACATCTTTCACGTAATTTTTTTCCCCTTCTTTTTTTTCCTGAAAGGGCATATAAAAACCGCTCCCCACCCTCTCACAACCTTCCGAATGGCGGAAAGCAGGAGAGAATGGGGAGCAGACTATTATTATATAAGGTATATCTTATTCAGCCTTCTTGGTCTTCGTGGCCAGGATGAAGTATAATATCAGGGCGATGTAAGCCACTAATGAGAGCAGCTCAGAGAGGTGATTGTCCCACCAACTGCTGTAGTCAACCTCAAAACCGGCAAACTTCAGCAGCGCGCTCACCACGCCCATGAGGGCTCCACCGGCTATAAATCCGCTGGCAAGCAGCGTACCCTTGTCGCCGCGCGCCTTGTTTACGGCAGCGTCCTTAGACCGTGTGGTGACATACCAGTTGATGGCTCCGCCCACAAGAAGCGGAGTGTTGAGCTGAATGGGGATGAACATGCCCAGGGCAAAGGCCAGTGCCGGCACCTTGCAACGGTCGAGGATAAGAGCAATAACGGCTCCTATGCCATAGAGAATCCAAGGTGCTCCCTGTCCGCTCATCAGGGGTTTGATGACTGCTGCCATGGCATGTGCCTGCGGTGCAGCCAGCTTATCAGAGTCGAAACCATAGGTCTTGTTCAGCACAATCATCACTCCGGCCACCGTAGCTGCCGAGATGATGGTGCCCACAAACTTAAAAGTCTCTTGCTTGGCGGGTGTCGTGCCGAGCCAGTAACCTATCTTCAAGTCAGTGATAAAGCTGCCAGCCATCGACAGGGCGGTGCAAACCACGGCGCCCATGAGCAGTGCCGCGAGCATACCCGCATTGCCTTTAAGGCCCACAGCCACCATAACCACGGAGGCAAGTATGAGGGTCATGAGCGTCATACCCGACACAGGGTTAGAGCCAACAATGGCTATGGCGTTGGCAGCTACCGTAGTAAAGAGGAAAGCAATGATGGCTACGAGCAGTATAGCGACCACGGCGTGCAGCAAATTGAAGTCCATCACGCCCAAATAGAAGAACGCGAAGATGATGAGAAGGGTGGAAATAGAGCCTATGGCGATGATTTTGAAAGAGATGTCGCGCTGTGTGCGTATCACCTCATCGGCCGAAGCGCCCTTTCCGCGCAGCTCTTTCGAGGCTAGCGACACGGCACTGCGAATGATGCCCCAGCTCTTGATGATGCCCAGGATGCCGGCCATGGCGATGCCGCCAATGCCGATGGAACGGGCATAACTGGTGAATATCTGCTCAGGCGACATGCTTCCCACGGTCTGTGTGATGGTGGGATCCCACTGGTTGAGCACCGTATCGGGGAAGATAAGGGCCATGCCCGGCACAATGAGCCACCACACTGCGAGCGAGCCCAGGCAGATAACGAAGGCATATCTCAGGCCTATGATATAGCCTAAGCCCAGCACTGCGGCACCCGTATTGATGCTGAAGAACAGCTTGGCCTTGTCTGCCAGCACCTGGCCCACGCCCAGTATGCGGCTCGTAACGTTCTCGTTCCACCATCCAAAGGTGGCAACGATAAAGTCATACAGACCTCCTATGAGGCCGGCAATAAGCAATGGCTTGGCCTGCGAGCCACCTTTCTCGCCCGAAACCAGCACTTGCGTGGTGGCAGTAGCCTCCGGGAAGGGGTATTTGCCATGTTGATCCTTGACGAAATACTTTCTGAAGGGTATCAGAAACAGGATGCCCAGGATGCCGCCTAGCGCGGATGCGATGAACACCTTGAGGAATCCGGCCTGTAGATTGAGCATATAAATGGCCGGCAGCACAAAGATGGCACCTGCCACTACGGCACCTGAGCAGGCACCAATGCTCTGAATGATGACGTTCTCGCCCAAGGCGTTCTTGCGATGTGTGGCCGTAGACACACCTATAGCGATGATGGCGATAGGTATGGCGGCCTCAAACACCTGGCCAACCTTCAGTCCCAGGTAGGCGGCAGCGGCCGAAAAGAGCACAGCCATGAGTATTCCCCACGTCACCGACCATGGTGTGACCTCCGGATAAACGCGCTTGGGGCTCATCACCGGCTCATACTCCTCGCCCGGCTTCAGCTCTCTAAAGGCGTTGTCGGGCAGTTCGATTTGCTTGTTTTCTTTGTTTTCCATTATAAAAGTTGAGTTATTTTGATGCAAAATTACAACTATTTGTCATTATTTGCAAATAAAGACTGGCATAATATGGCCTTTTGGCATGAAAAGTATGTAACTTTGCAATCATGAAAGAAATAGAACCCATTGCTTTTTTCCGCTCGCCCCTCACGTCAAAGTTTGGTGTTCCGCGTCAGAGCGGCCTGGCCCCGAGGCTCAGGGGGCGTATAGTCTTTGAGCCGAAATACCAAAACGCCGACGCGCTGCGAGGCTTGGAAGACTTTGACTATGTGTGGCTGATATGGGGATTCAGCCATGCCGTGAGGCATAAAGGTGGCGCAAACGAACCCAACAGCTTTGTGCCCACGGTGCGTCCACCCCGTCTTGGCGGTAACCAACACGTGGGCGTGTTTGCCTCACGCAGCCCTTTCAGGCCCAACGGCCTGGGACTTTCGTCAGTAAGAATAGTGGGAATAGAGGGTACCGATATTGTTGTGGCAGGGGCCGACCTGATGGATGGCACACCTATATATGATGTGAAGCCCTATCTGCGCGAGGCTGACAGCCACGCCGATGCCCGTTCAGGCTTTACCGATACCCATCCCTGGCATACGCTCAGGGTGGATTTGCCTGCGTCATTAAGTCAGATGCTCACTGCGCAAGAGGCCTCGGCGCTCATCGATGTGCTGGCGCAAGACCCCCGGCCACAATATCAGCAAGACGAAGACAGGGTGTACGGAATGGCTTACAGCCATTATAACGTAAGGTTCAGAGTGAGTGGCGGCACGCTCTATGTGGTGTCTATAGAGTCTGAATAGATTATTGCTCGATAGACTCCACCTTGGGCTTACTCACCTGAGGCGCGGCCGGTGCCGAGCTGCTTGCCCCGTTCTCCGTGCCCGTAGTGCCGCTTGCGCCATTCTCCTCAGTGCTTGACTGCTCCTCCGTCTGGTCGGATGCCGGCCCGGCCTGCCTGCTTCCGCCACTGCGGTGCTTCCTTATGCTGTTCATAAGACGAGCCGCCTTCTCGTTCTCCTCCTTATCTATAGAGTCTTTAGAGAGCGTATCGCTCGACGTGGTGTCTACAGGTATAACGGGCTTCACCACCAAATTAGAGTCTGGTTCTATCTGTGTGCGGAAGTAATCGGGGTCGTTGCGATGGGCGAAATAATACATAATGCCGAAGGCAACGAGAAAAACAGTGCCTATAGCGATGAATATCTTCATGCCACGGCTCAGCTCCGGCTCGCCCGAAGCCTGACCTTGGTTAAGCTGTTTGCCGCAATAGGGGCATCTTGTTGCGTCATCTTCTATCTCGTTATGGCAATAAGGACACTTCATCTTTGCTTCTTTTTTTACCCGACAAAGGTACATGAAAAAATCGGTAAAGCGAAGTAAAACGTCTAAAAAAGCGCGCCAGGGCATAAAAAAAGGCCGTGTGCCTTTTTGTAAGCACACAGCCTCTGATAGTATAGCCTATTAATTTCTGAACACAAGTCCGTCGCCAAAGCAGTCTATGATGATGGGGTTGTCTCTCTTCACCTTCTCGGCGAGCAGCGATTTGCTCAAGTCGTTGAGCACATAACGCTGTATGGCCCTCTTCACAGGGCGTGCGCCGAACTCCGGATCGTAGCCCACGTGGGCCAGATAGTCTACAGCCTGCGGTGTCCATTGCAGGTCGAAGCCTTGCTGAGCCAGCATCTTCTTGGTGCGGCCTAGCTGCAGCTCCACCACGCCTGCTATCTGCTTCTCCGTAAGCGGCAAGAACATGATGGTCTCGTCTATACGGTTGAGGAACTCCGGACGGATGGTCTTCTTGAGCATCTCCATCACCTTAGCCTTGGTATCGGCTATCACCTGGTTGCGGTTGGCGTCGGTGATATGCTCAAACTGCTGCTGTATGAACTGGCTGCCAAGGTTAGACGTCATGATGATAATGGTGTTCTTGAAGTTCACCGTACGTCCCTTGTTGTCAGTAAGTCGGCCATCGTCGAGCACTTGCAGCAGGATATTGAACACATCGGGGTGGGCTTTCTCTATCTCATCAAAGAGAACCACGCTGTAAGGTTTGCGCCTTACGGCCTCGGTGAGCTGTCCGCCCTCGTCGTAACCCACGTAGCCTGGAGGCGCGCCGATGAGTCTGGTGACACTGAACTTCTCTTGATACTCACTCATATCGATACGTGTCATCATCGACTCGTCGTTGAAGAGATACTCAGCCAGTGCCTTTGCCAGCTCGGTTTTACCTGTACCGGTTGTACCGAGGAAGATAAACGACGCTATAGGACGCTTCGGGTCTTGCAATCCGGCCCTACTACGGCGCACGGCATCGGCCACAGCGGTGATGGCTTCGTCTTGTCCGATGACGCGTTTGTGCAGTTCCTCCTCCAGATGGAGCAGCTTGTCGCGCTCGCTCTGCATCATTCTCGTCACGGGTATGCCTGTCCAGCGGCTCACCACCTCGGCTATATCGTCGGCCGTAACCTCCTCGCGCACCATGGCATTGCCGTCTTGCGTAGAGGCCAACTGCTTCTGCACGCTCTTGATGTCGTCTTGCAGCGCCTTCAGCTTAGAGTATCTTATCTCGGCCACCTTACCGTAGTCGCCCTCACGCTCAGCCTTCTCGGCCTCGTATTTCAGGTTTTCTATCTCCTGCTTGTCCTGCTGAATCTTGTTCACCAGAGCCTTTTCGCCCTCCCACTTAGCGCGGTAGGAGTGCTCCTGATCCTTCAGCTCGGCTATCTCCTTATCCAGTTGGGCAATCTTGTCGGTGTCGTTCTCACGCTTAATGGCCTCGCGCTCAATCTCCAACTGCTTGAGGTGACGTGTAATCTCATCCAGCTCCTCAGGCACCGAGTCGCGTTCCATGCGCAGCTTAGCGGCAGCCTCGTCCATCAGGTCGATGGCCTTGTCGGGCAAGAAGCGGTCGGATATGTAGCGCTCAGACAGTTTCACGGCAGCGATACATGCATCATCGGTGATACGCACCTTGTGATGGTTCTCGTAACGCTCCTTCAAGCCACGCAGAATGCTGATGGCATCCACCTCGTCAGGCTCGTTCACCATGACGGTTTGGAAGCGGCGCTCAAGCGCTTTATCCTTTTCAAAGTACTTCTGATACTCATTCAGCGTGGTGGCACCAATGGCTCTGAGCTCTCCTCTTGCCAGTGCCGGCTTCAGAATGTTGGCTGCGTCCATGGCGCCCTCGCCACCTCCGGCTCCCACAAGGGTGTGAATCTCATCTATAAAGAGGATTATCTCGCCGTTGGCCTTCGTTACTTCCTTGATGACCGACTTGAGTCGCTCCTCAAACTCGCCCTTGTATTTGGCTCCGGCCACCAGTGCGCCCATGTCAAGCGAATAGAGTTGCTTGTTCTTCAGGTTCTCCGGCACGTCGCCGCGCACTATTCTCTCGGCCAGACCCTCTACGATAGCCGTCTTACCGGTACCCGGCTCACCTATCAGGATAGGGTTGTTCTTGGTACGGCGCGACAGGATTTGCAGCACACGTCTTATCTCCTCGTCACGGCCTATCACCGGGTCGAGCTTTCCGGCACGCGCCTTCTCCACCAGGTTGGTGGCATACTTGTCCAGGGCCTGATAGTTTTCGTCGCCGCTTTGCGACTGCACTTTCTGCCCCTGCCTGAGCTCCATGATGGCCATTTGCATCTCCTTCTCGGCGCAACCGGCATCCTTGAGGATGCGACTTGCGGGCGAATTGACGTTCAGTAAGGCCATGAGCATTGGCTCAATACTTACGAACTCATCGCCAAGATGCTGCGAGATGTCGAGCGTCTTTTGCAACACCTTATTGGCATCCGGCGAGAAATAAGGTTCTCCGCCAGACACTTTCGGCAGGTGGGCTATCTCCTGCTGAATGGCAGCCTCGATGATTTGGCTGTTAACGCCCAGCTTTTGGAAGACGTAATTGGTTACGTCCTTGCCCTTCTCCATCACGCCTGCCAGCAAGTGCACCGGCTCAATGGTCTGCTGACCATTGCGCTGAGCCACGTTAACTGCGGCCTGAATGGCTTCCTGAGCCTTAATAGTAAATTTGTCGAATGTCATATATCAATCTCCTTTCTGTTATTTTCTTGTTATGTTTTGTCATTTTCTGCCCTCTTCATATCAAAAGTTATGCCGCAATAATTCGTCTGTCATAATGACAAACAATACTGACAATCTGACAATAAGAGGTGTTTCTTAGAGGACCTATAAATATACAAGGTGTCGCTGAAGCTAACTGGATAGGCGATGCATCGGTACGAATGGCTCTCTTGCAGCAATCAGCTTGCATCGCCGGGAGCCGAAGAAGAAGGCGGAAGATATAAGAGGAAAAGAAGTTGTTTTATGCTTTTCTGTATAACATTGATATACAACGCTTTAGCTGCAAGCATATCAAGGATTTCTAAAATAGGCCTTTTTGCGTGCCAAAAATGCCTATTTCGCACGCCCAAATAGGCACTTTCGCAAAGTAAAAAGCCCCTTTTGAGCTTCTAGCCTGACAGAGGAGGCCATGAGGAAGCGGCACGGTGCACCGCTGCATCCGTCTTTCTCACCGCCCGACCGAGTTGTAAATAGACAGATGCAGCAGGGCGTTGCTCATCTCACGAGCACTGTGTGGGTGCGCATAATTCCACCCGCGAGCCATTCGGTAATGGTGTTCAGCCCGTGCTGAAGGCCTTCAGCGGGTCTTCCGTCAGCATCAGCAAAAGTGCGGCTCAACACCTTTCTGCTGACATGTGCATGGGCGTGACCGGCATCCTTGCCTTTGCACACAGCAGCATCGCCTGCTACAAAACTTTTGCTAACCAACCTCACGCTCACCGTCTGGCCGGGCTTGCGCCTCGTGGCAGTGGCGCTTGTGAGCCATGCCTTGCCGTCAACGCTCACCAGGAAGCACGCAGCCAGGCCCGTAGGGTCATGCCACAGCACCCGTGAGCCCTTGCAGGCCATGAGCGGGGTGGGCAGAATGAAGGCCACACTGTCGGCATTCCAGCCGTCAGACCCGCGCAGCACGCTGTCTAGCTGATAGGCAGCCGCCTCCCTACTGTCTATCACAGGCACGTTGGTGCCCGTATCGCCTTGGGCTATGAAGGTTGTCTTGCGCTCGTTCAAGTCCACCTCCCGGCCCTCGGCATCGCGCGTGTCATACTCCGCCAGTTGGGTGGGCAGAGCGCCCATGTCTCTCCATCCCGCCTTGTCTATGCTCACGTTAGGGGCCAGCCGGGTGTGCAGGAAGATGACCTTGGGATTGTTTTTCCACGGCCTACCCAGTTGCGTGCTGGCCTGGGGCAGCGGCGACGTGATGACTGCATGGCTGAACACATAGCCCCACTTGGGCTTTTGGTGGGCTCCGGCCGTTATCACGTTTTTACTGTCCAGCACTTCCAGCGTGTCGGCATCGAAGTAAACATCACCCGAATTATAGATATAGTCGGTCTTGCCACTTATCTTACAGTTGCGCACGATGTGCCTTTGGCCGCTCGTTCCCGTGCGGTAGGTGTCTTGCCAACCCAGGATGTTGCAGTTGGTAAGGCTCACCCTGTCGCTCTTGGTGTAGAGTGCCAGGGCCTGACCTTGCCTTTGCAAGGTGTTCTGCATGGTGATATTGTCTAACGTTACGTCATGCCCGGTCACATAAACGGTGGATGCCTTGTCTACGCCCCCGCTTCGGATGCTCATGCCGTTGGTGATGATGGTGTTGCACTTGTCCTGCCCCATGATGCTCACATAGGGCTTGGTGATGCGCACCAGTTCGTTATACGTGCCCGCTTTCACAAATATCCGGTAGGACTTGTCGGCCGTTCCGTGGGCCGCGTCGACGGCTTTCTGCACCGTGCGGTACAGTGCCGGGCGTGCCGTGGTGTCGTCTTGGGCTGCCGATGCGTCTACGATGGCATCGCAGAACGCGGCGCCGGCTCCCTTTTTCGTCGATGGTTGCGACTGTCGCATCATGGGTAATTGCGCTTGCCGGGGCTGCGTGGCCTCACTCATCTGCCTTTCGGCATATTGTGCCTTGCGCGTTTTACCACAGCAGCCGGCGGCATGAGCTACGGCTGCCGAGCCTAGTAACAGCAGCAGGAGCAGGGCTGCGGCTTTTCTGTAGGAAGGTAAAGGACTACTAACTTTCTCTTTTTGATTTCTTCTCATCACAGTGATTAGTGTTTGTATCTTTGTTTTGCAAAGTAAGCATAAATGTTTGTCATGTGCAAGTATGAGTGGTTTGTTTTAACAAAAGATAGGCTTTGGAGAGTCTTTCTGGCGCAGAACGATCACAAGCCATGCGCCCCTGGCACTCTCATGGGAAGGTGTAAAGACAAAAATCCCCCGGCTTTACTCACGCAGAACCGAGGGAAAAATCAAAGATAAAAATACATTGTTTATAAATAACTGTCAAACTGAAAGGCTGATAATCAACCTACAGTTTATTAAAATAGTCCATTAGAACCCACCACGATGAGCATCAGATAGCCCAACACCAGTGAGATGATACCGCAGGTAAGTCCCACCTTGGCCATATCTTTCTGATTGATGAGGCCCGTAGAGAACGCAATGGCGTTTGGAGGTGTAGAGATGGGCAGGCTCATTGCCGACGATGCCGCTATGGCAACGCCTATCAGCACGGTGCTGGTGCCGCCTATGCCAGACAGACGGTCGCCCATTCCGGTGCACACAACAGTGAGGATAGGGATGAGAAGAGCCGCCGTGGCCGAGTTGGATATGAACGTTGAGAGGAAGTAGCAGATAAATCCGGAGATGATAAGAATGAAGATGGGGCTCCAGCTGCCGAAGGGTATGCTCTCAATGGCAGCGTCGGCAAGGCCCGAACCATTCATGCCAAGACCCAGGGCAAAGCCTCCGGCCACCATCCAGATAACGCTCCAGTTGATTTCCTGCAGGTCTTTGGCCGTGATAACGCCCGTCACGGCAAACAGGGCAAGGGGTATCATAGACACGGTATTGGTGTCGATGCCCGTTATCGACTTGGGTATGATCCACAATAATATGGTAACAATGAAGGTGCCAACAACCACCCACATGCGCCAACCATGGTGTACCTCGCCCTTAATCTCAAGATGTATGAGATGTATGGTCTTCTGAGTAAAGGGGAAGAAGTGCAAAATGACGCGCCAGGAGATGAGAAGGATGATAATGACAAAGGGAAACATAAACAGCATCCACTGTCCAAAGTCTATTCCGAGGTTCAAGCCCGACGGGTCGTTCAGGTATTTCAGGGCTATCATGTTAGGCGGAGTGCCTATCGGCGTGCCCATACCGCCTATGTTGGCAGCCACGGGAATGCTCATGGTGAGCGCTATGCGCCCCTTGCCGTTGGCCGGAAGGGCTGCGAAGACGGGGGTGAGGAAGGTGAGCATCATGGCTGCCGTGGCCGTATTGGACACGAACATAGAGAAGAAGCCGGTGATAAGGAGGAAGCCCAGCAGTACATACTCGCTCTTATTGCCAAACGGACGTATCAGGCATTTGGCCAATAATACGTCGAGTCCTGACTTTGTTGCCGCTATGGCAAGCACAAAGCCGGCCAGGAAGAGCATGATGATAGGGTCGGCAAACGATGCCATGACAGCATCGGAGTCGAGCAGGTTGCCTATGTTGGCTCCCTTGAACACAGCAAATGAGTTGTTGGTTACAGTGACACACATGATGCCCATGATGGCCATTGAGGTGGCCCAAGTGGGTATACACTCGGTGAGCCAGGCCAGTGTGGCGAATGCAAAGATGGCAATGATGCGTTGCTGAACTACGGTAAGGCCGTTGATACCAAAACATGTGATGGGCAGATTCCATACTACTACCGTCACAAGTACAATCACACAGAGCTCAATCAACTTCCTGAGGGAATAGTGATTGGAAAGTTTGTTAGTTGTTTCTTCTGTCATAATCGAGTTAATAATATTGTAAAGGAGTTTTTATGGTACTGTTTGCAAATTTAAGAATTTTTCTTTCCAAGAGAAAAGAAAAAGCCTTTTTTTAGTCATTTTTTTGTAACTTTGCCCCAAATTGAACGAAAAAAATGCGATACCTAGCTTACTTACCTCTTTTAATTATATTGCTTTGCGGATGCAAAAACGCACGGACGGGCGGCGCGAAAGGTGAGGGTGACACGCTCAGAATGAGCCACGCCACCAACATAACCATGGTGAGATACCCTCATTACACGGTTGTGACACTCAAGAACCCGTGGAAGCAGGATGCCATACTGGCCACCTATGTGCTCGTTGAGCGCAAAGACTCGGCCCAGGCAAGCCATCTTCCCAACGGCATTGTGCTCTATACGCCGCTGCGAAGAAACATTGTCTTCACCACGTCTCATGCCTATCTCATGGAGATGTTGGGCTGCCGGAAGACCATTGTGGGCGTTGCCGATGCCAAATACATGCTCATTCCTGACATCAAAAAACGACTGGGAAAAGACATAACCGACGTGGGCAACTCCATGAAGCCCGACTTTGAGCGTATCATAGACCTGCGCCCGGATGCCGTTTGGCTTTCTCCCTTCGACAACGGAGGGTCGTATGGCACACTAGAAAACACTGATATACCGGTCATTGCGTGCGCCGACTACATGGAAACTTCAGCTCTTGGCCGTGCCGAATGGATGAAGTTTTATGCCCTCTTGCTGGGTTCTGAGGCGCGGGCTCAACAGCTTTACACACAGATGGAGCGCAACTACAACGCGTTAAGCGCCCGGGCCAGACACGCCAAGCGCACTCTCAGCGTGCTGCCGGATAAACTTGTGAGCAACGTATGGTATGTTCCGGGCGGCAAGAGCAGCGCCGGGATGCTCTATCACGACGCTTACGGACACTATGCATACCTCAACGACGGGCACAGCGGGTCGCTTGCGCTGCCCTTTGAGCAGGTGCTTGACAAGATGGGCAATGCTGATTTCTGGCTGATATGCCAGAACGGGCCACTCAACAAGCACATGCTCGGAAGCGAATATGAGGGCTATGCAGCGATGAAACCGTACAAAACGGGCGAGATATACTACTGTAGAGTGGACAGTGTGCCCTATTTTGAGCAGCTGAGCTGGCGGCCTGACCTGCTCCTACACGACCTTGTGCAGCTCTTCCACCCCGACCTGAAGCTTGGAAAGTTGTATTTCTACAAGAAGTTAACCCACTAAACGCCAGCTGAAAAATGTACGGTAAGCGTGTCATGACATTTGCCTTGCTCCTTATAGGCATCTTGTTTCTGTTCTTCCTGAACATAGCTACGGGGTCGGTAAGCATCCCCATGAAGGACGTGTCGGCCATTCTCACGGGCTCATTCACGGGCAGGGCGTCCTGGCAATACATCATTATGGAGACCCGACTGCCCCAAGCCATCACCGCCATGCTATGCGGCGCGGCGCTGTCCGTGAGCGGACTGATGCTTCAAACAGCCTTCCGCAACCCGTTGGCAGCACCCGACATCTTCGGCATTAACGCCGGGGCAGGGCTCGGCGTGGCCCTTGTCATGCTGCTATGGGGCGGTTCGCTCGTCACCGACACGTTCTCCTTCACGGGCTTCATGGCCATTCTTTTGGCCGCTTTCATCGGTGCCATGCTCGTCACCCTGCTCATCTTGTTCTTCTCCTCCATCGTGGGCAACGTGCTGTTGCTGCTCATCATCGGCGTGATGACGGGCTATGTGGCTTCCTCAGCCATCACGATACTCAACTATTTTGCCTCCGAAGAGGGCGTGAAGAGCTTCGTGCTGTGGGGCATGGGCAGCTTCAGTGGCGTGTCAGGTGCCTACTTGCCGGCCTTTACAGTGGTCAGCGTGGCTGGCATGGCCGCCTCTTTCCTGCTCATCAAGCCCCTCAATGCCCTGATGCTGGGAGATGAATATGCCAGCAATCTGGGCATCAACACCCGCCTGACACGCAACCTGCTGCTCGTCACCACGGGGCTGCTGACGGCCGTCACCACGGCTTTCTGCGGTCCGGTGGCCTTCATCAGTCTGGCCGTACCGCACATCACACGCCTGCTTTTGAGGTCGTCAGACCATCGCATTCTGCTTCCTGCCACGTTGTTGTGCGGCGCTTTCATCGCACTCTTGTGCAATGTGGTGTGCTCTCTGCCCGGTAACGGAGAGGTAATTCCCATAAATGCCATCACACCACTGATAGGTGCGCCTGTCATTATCTATGTGATCGTGAAACGCAAATAACACGGCAGACACCCGGCCGCAAGCCGATGAAACGGCAAAACGAGCTTGATTTTCAGTCGTTTGTTTGCATATCATCTTCTTTTTTTATAATTTTGAAGCCTAAAAACCAAACTATAAATCAAATCATGAAACGCATTTCAGCATTCATCCTCATCCTCACGGCACTGGCTACAGGCCTGTGTGCCCAGCCCAAAGGGGCCGCGCCGCGCGTCATAGACCTCAGCGGACAATGGAAATTCAGCATGGGCGCAACGCCGCATAATGATGATGAGGTGACCCTTCCGGGCTCTATGCTCACCAACGACAAGGGCGACGACGTGTCGTTGACAACGCCTTGGGTGGGAAGCATCTACGACTCGTCTTACTACTACAATCCAGCGATGAAACCGTATAGAATGAAGGGAAGGCTGAAATTTCCCTTCTTCCTCACTCCCGCCAAGCATTACGTGGGCCACGCATGGTATACCAAGACCGTGAGCATACCCCGGACATGGCGGCGGAGGCGCGTGGTCTTGTTCCTGGAACGGCCACACATAGAGACCACCGTGTATGTGAACGGCCGGAAGGTGGGGCATGAGATGTCGCTCTCGGCACCACATGAGTATGACCTTACGCCCTTTGTAGCCTTCGGCAAGGACAATGACATTGCGATAGACGTATATAATGGCATAGAAAATGTGTGCGTGGGACAAGACTCGCACAGCGTTACCGACCAGACACAAGGCGACTGGAACGGCATCATAGGGCGCATGGAGCTGCGCTCGGTGCCCCGAATGGCCATCTCCAACCTATCTACCTGGCCCTCCATTGGCACCCGCAGCGTAGACGTGCGCCTCACTTTCAGCGGAAAGGGGCGGCGCATCAAGCCCTCGTTCTGCCTATATCCCAATGATATAGCCGGCATACGGCAAGTGTCTGACAGTGTTTACACACTGTTACTTGATACCGTCAGAACCTGGGATGAGTACTCTCCCACCCTCTATCACCTCACCGTGAGCTACGCTGATGACACCCTCAGCACCACATTTGGTATGAGAGAGATAAGCACCAGTGGCCGTGACATCATGCTCAACGGCCATCCTATCTGGATAAGAGGTACGGTGGAAAACTGTGACTTCCCTCTGACGGGCTATCCGCCTACGGATGTTGGGTCATGGATAAGCATTTTCAAGAAGTGCAAAGACTACGGACTGAACTTCATGCGCTTTCATTCTTATTGTCCGCCAGAGGCTGCTTTCATCGCGGCAGACAGCATTGGAGTGTATCTACAGCCCGAAGGACCGTCGTGGCCTAACCATGGTGTGAAGCTGGGAAAGGGTATGCCGATAGACAACTATTTGATGCAGGAGGCCCAACGCATGGTGCAGGCTTACGGCAACCACCCCTCTTTCTGCATGATGGCGGCCGGAAACGAGCCTGCAGGCAACTGGGTGGAATGGTGCAACCGGTTTGTTGACTACTGGAAAAAGCACGACTCACGACGCATCTACGCCGGTGCGTCGGTAGGAGGAGGCTGGGCCTGGGATGCCGGAAGCCAATATCACGTGAAAGGAGGGGCACGAGGGCTGAACTGGAACGACCATGCGCCGCAGGCAGCGGATGATTATTACAGTGAGATACTCTATCCGCGCAACTACAAAGGGCAGCAGCCCAACCGCTCACCCATCATTGCGCATGAGCAAGGGCAATGGTGTGCCTTTCCCGACCTCAGCGAAAGGCGACTCTACACCGGCCCTTATAAAGCTTATAACTTTGATATATTCAGCGACCTGCTGGCAAACAACGGGATGAAGGCATTGGCTAAAGACTTTCTTTATGCCAGTGGCAGGCTGCAAACGCTGGCATATAAATATGAAATAGAGCGCAATTTGCGCACGCCAGACTACTCCGGCTTCGCGCTCTTGGGCCTGAACGACTACAGCGGACAGGGCACGGCGCTCGTCGGAGTGCTCAATGTGTTCTGGCAAGAAAAGGGCTATGTGCAGGCCGAAGAATGGCGGCAGTGGTGCGCTCCACTGGTTGTGCTGGCTCGAATGCCCAGGTTTGTGTTCACGGATACCGACACTCTGAAGGTTCCCGTTGACCTTTATAATGCCTCACGCCCCTACTCCGGCCTCGCGCTCTCGTACGAGATACTGAGCGGCAACAACGTGCTGACCGGCGGACAGCTGGGAAAACACGACGTCACACTGGGCAAACACCCCACGCTGGCAACGATTACACAACCCCTCACGGCCTTAGCAGCGCCCGCGAAACTAACCTTGCGCCTCACCGTGACGGGCAGTTGTGGCACCCGAACCAACACTTACGACTTCTGGGTGTACCCCACGAAATTGCCGGAAGAGCGGTTGGCCGACGTCTACATCACCGACACGCTCGATGAAAAGGCCCGAAACGTGCTGCGCAAAGGCGGTAAGGTACTCATCACCGCGGCCGGAAAGGTGAGCTACGGAGCCGATGTCAAGCAGACCTACCTGCCCGTTTTCTGGAACACGAGCTGGTTTAAGATGCGCCCGCCGCACACCACGGGCTCGTATATCAGGGCCTCTCACCCCGTGTTTGCCCACTTCCCCACCGACGACTGGCAGAACCTGAACTGGTGGGAGCTGGTAAATCATGCGCAGGTAATGAACCTGTCAGAGTTTCCTGAAGCCTTTCAGCCCATCGTGCAACCCATAGACACGTGGCACGTGAGCCGCAAGCTGGGTATGCTCATCGAGGCTAACGTGCTGGGAGGAAGGCTCATGATGACCACGATAGACTTGGTTAAAGACTTAGATAAACGGCCTGTAGCCAAGCAGTTGCTATACAGTGTGTTGCAGTATATGCACAGTAAGGCCTTCAAACCCGCCTTTACCGTATTGCCCGAAGTGATTAGCGACCTGTTCACCAAGCAGGCCCCACCCGTCAATATGTACACCAAGGAGTCGCCAGACGAGCTGAAGCCCAAGCTGACAAGCGGCAAAGCGCAATAGCACATAACGCAAAAAGCGATGAAACGGCCTTTTTTTGGCACCGCGTCATCGCTTTTCTTTTATTCTAAAATGTTCTAAAAATCTATTTGCTCACCACGCCATAGCGGTTGATGAGGTAATGCTTATCGCCCTTGATAGCCTCGAAGAAAGGCGGTTCAGAGCGCAATGAGATGTCGTCATACTCAAAAGGAGCCAGCACCGTCTCGTGTCCGTCAGGCAGCAAGAGCCCCATCTTGCCGTTCAGCTCGGCTATCACGGGCATCATGCACAAGTCGTCTACATACACATAAGGCGTGCGCAAGAAGCTGTAATGGGCCGGAATGAGCACGTTGCCCTTCCAGTCTTTGATGCCAAAGAGGCCGTTCTCCTCAAACAACTCATGCGGACGGATGTACTTCTCCTTGATGAGCTCAAGATATTTAGCCCATTTGCGCTTGTCTTTAATAAACGTCATGAGATAATCAAAGGTGTCGCAGTAATTGGCAATAGCCCTCGTCAGCACAATCTTAAAGTCTAGTCCGTCGAGCGCCTTGCGGTTCAGGTCAAGATACTGGGCTATGGCTTCCTCGCGTTCGGGCAAAGAGAGCCTGGCCATCTTCTGGTCGAAGAGCTCCATAATGGCCTTGCTGCCCGACATGCCCTTGATGTATCGCCTCACTTGTCGCTGCATTTCGCGGCACACGAACTTGTCTATTTCCAGCTCTTCTACCTTGTCTACATAGTTGATATTGAAATTTTCCTGCGTAATCATGGTAACCTCCGTTTTGTGGCAAAGGTAATAGTTTTTGTTTGAAACAACAAAAATTCTCTTTAATAAGTAAGCTGTTGACAAAAAAAATCCTAACTTTGCAGTCAACAAACATTCTTAAACAATTATCTATCTATGAGGAAAACAACCTTAGCCTTAGCTTTTCTGCTAGTGTCCTTTGGCGTTAAAGGACAGACCCTACGCACTTTCACCTTGGAAAACTCGGCCGACGGACAGTCTACCCTAACCTGCTTTCTGCCCGAAAAACCCACAGGACGCGCCGTGGTGGCATGTCCCGGTGGCGGTTACAGCCACCTTGCCATGGAGCATGAGGGCACCGACTGGGCGCCTTACTTCAACGCTCAAGGCATAGCCTACTTTGTTTTGAAATACAGAATGCCCCACGGCGACAGAAGCATACCCATCAGCGACGCCGAACATGCTATGACAATGGTGAGAGACAGTGCCGAGGCGTGGCATGTGAACCCCTACGACGTGGGCATCATGGGCTCGTCGGCAGGCGGCCATCTGGCCTCTACGCTCTCCACGCAAGCCCCCTTTGAGGCACGCCCCAACTTCTCTATACTCTTCTATCCCGTCATCACCATGAACCTGAAGCAGGGTCATCAGGGCTCCATACGCAACTTCCTGGGCACGCAAGCCGACGATGAAAAGGCACAAAAAGCCTACTCCAGCGACCGGCAGGTGCGCCGGCACCTCACCCCACCGTGCATTATCATGCTGGCCAACAACGACCGCGGCGTGCTGCCCGTATATAATGGTGTGGCCTACTACTCGGCCATGCGCACCCACGGCAACGATGCGGCACTGTATGTTTACCCCACCGGCGGTCACGGATTCGGCTTCAGACCATCGTTTACCTATCATGAGCAGATGCTCAACGACCTTACCACATGGCTGCGAAACCTGCCTTCGCCCAGAGAAGACGCCGTGCGCGTGGCCTGCATAGGCAACAGCATAACCGACGGAAGTGGCGTAGACATGCAAGAAGAGTTTGCCTATCCCGCACAACTGCAGCAGAAGCTGGGCAGCGACTACTTTGTGAAGAACTATGGCGTGAGTGCCCGCACGATGTTACAGCAGGGCGACCACCCCTATATGAAGGAGATGGCATGGCAAGACGCCAAGGCCTTCAACCCCAACGTGGTGGTCATCAAACTGGGAACCAACGACAGCAAGGACCTGAACTGGAAGTATGGCTATAACTATCAGGCCGACCTGCAGTCTATGATAGACACGCTCAGCGCCCTGCCTGCCCGTCCCATCATCTTCCTGGCTACCCCGATACCCGCCTTCAAGAACACTTGGACCATCAACGACTCAATCATTGGCAACGTCATATCGCCCATCATCAAGAAGGTGGCGCGGCATAATCATTGTGAGGTGATAGACTTTCACACGCTCTTCGCGCCCTACGGAGACCTTGTGCAGCCCGACGGCATCCATCCGACAGCCGAGGGTTGTGGCAAGATGGCTGATATAGTGAGCGAGGCTTTCGCCAAAGAGAAGGTGCTGAAGAAAGCCAGAAAGCGTGAGAAGAAGAGCAAGCAACAAGCCGATTAGCCTGCTTAACCTAACCTGCTGACTGACAGTAAGTTTACGATAATGCCCTTTTTGCGATGCAAAAAGGGCATTATTGCGTGCCGAAATAGGCATTTTGAGCTTGTAAAAAGGCCTGTTTTATTTTTCCATATAGGCCTCGCCTGATTTTATAGTCCGGTGGTTCGTGCCTTGTTCTTCCTCACAAAGTCCTTCCACGAGCCATAGTGCGTGGCATCGGTAGAGGGTATGTGGCCCTGCAGATAGTGGCAGTAGGCAGCTGCCAGGGCGTCGGTAGCATCCATGAAATGGGGCATTTCAGACGGTGATATGCGCAGCATGCGCTGCAACATGCCCGCCACCTGCTCCTTGGATGCCGAGCCGTTGCCCGTGATGGCCATCTTAATCTTGAGCGGGGCATACTCGTGTATAGGCACGCTATGGTGTATGGCGGCCGCTATGGCAACGCCCTGGGCCCGCCCCAGCTTGAGCATAGACTGCACGTTCTTGCCGAAGAAGGGAGCCTCGATGGCCATCTCGTCAGGCAGATACTCGTCTATGATGCCCGTGACGCGGTCGAACACCTTGCCCAACTTGAGGTAGGCATCCCTCTCTCGCCGCATGTCTATCACGCCCATCACCACGAGTTGCGCCTTATCGTTCACCACCCGCAGCACCCCGTAGCCCATGATGTTGGTGCCAGGGTCTATGCCCAGAATGATTTTTTCGCCTTGCTGCCTCTTCATAGATGTGCTATCTGTCCATATAAGGGTTCAGGTCAAGCTCGTGGGCAATGGTGGTTGCCATGCCATGGCCGGGCATGATGTCGGTGTTGTCGGGCAGCTGGGCCAACATTCTGAGGCTGTTGATGATCTGAAACATCGAGCCTCCCTCAAAATCGGTGCGCCCTATGCTGTTGCGAAACAGCGTGTCGCCGGTGAAGGCCACGTGCTCTGCCTTGCAGTAAAAGGTTACCGAGCCGGGCGAATGTCCGGGCGTTTCGAGCACTACGAAGGTATGTGAGCCGAAGCTGATGGCCTCGTTGGCGCTGAGGAAGCGTTTGGGATGAGGATAAGAGCCCGTCAGGGTGATGCCAAACATCTGGGTGGCCTGCTTCTGTAAGTCGTTGATGAACGAGCTGTCGGCCTTGTCCACCTCCGGCAGGAGGCCGTAGCGGGCATACATCAAGTCGTCGCCGAAGTGGTGATCAAGATGTCCGTGGGTGCCCAGGAGCCTCACGGGGCGCAGCCCTTCGGCCTTGATATAGTCGGTGATGGCAGTGCGCTCAGCCTCATAATAGGCTCCGCAGTCTATAATGACGCACTCCTTGGTCTCGTCGCTCACCACATAACAGTTTTCGCGGAGCATGTTGCATTCAAAACGTTTGATGTTTATCATACCGGCACGTATATTAAGTGTTTCTCCTTAAACCATTCCTCGCTGAACCATTGGCTGAGGTCGTCCACCTCAGCGAGATGCTTAAAGGGCCTTATCTCCTGTTGTATATCGCCTCCCTTGAGCACTATCACGCCGTTGGGCATGGAGTTGTGCTGGTCTTTGGCAATGTTCTTCTTCACGATGCGCATCAGGTCGGGCAGCGACATCACCGAGCGCGACACCACAAAGTCGAACTTGCCGTGCTCCTCTTCGCCGCTCTGCTGCACGATGCTCACGTTATGCAGTCCGATAGCCGATGCCACCTCGTTGGCCACGCGTATCTTCTTGGCCGTGCGGTCTATCATCTTAAAGTTGGCCTCGGGAAAGAGAATGGCCAGCGGAATGCCGGGAAAGCCACCCCCGGTGCCCATGTCGAGCACGTTGGTGCCGGGCCTGAAATGAATGAACTTGGCGATAGACAGCGAATGGAGCACGTGGTGCAAGTAGAGCGAGTCGATGTCCTTGCGCGATATAACGTTTATCTTAGCGTTCCATTCATGATATAACCCATCCAGCATTTGCAGCTGTTGTATCTGCTTTTGCGTGAGATGAGTGAAGTATTTCAGAATTTCTTCCATAATGACAATATATCTTCTACAGCGTGCAAAGGTACGAAAAAGTTGATAATGGCCTTTCTTTATTTAACTTTTTTTCAATGCTTCTTGCTTAGTAATTCATGGAAAATGATTACTTTTGTACGAATTTAAATCTTTGACAACACGTGACTAAAGACGTAGTAAGAAAACGGGTGCGAGAGATTCTCACCCACTATCTTGAGCTTAACAATCATCGTAAGACTCCGGAACGCTATGCCATACTCGACGCGGTGTACACCATGAACCGGCATTTTACACTTGATGAGCTCGACAAGACGTTACAAAAAAGCAACTTCAGGGTGTCTAGGGCAACGCTCTATAACACCATGAAACTGTTTATCAAGCTGCGACTGGTGATTAGGCACCGGTTTATGAGCCAGACAGTGTATGAGGGCTGCTACGACAACGAGCAGCATATACACCAGATATGCACGATATGCGGCAAGGTGACCGAGGTGAACGTGCCCGCCATACAGCAGGCCATAGAGGGCACCAAGCTATACCGCTTTCGCAAAGACGGCTTCACATTATATATATATGGTGTGTGCTCTTCTTGCCAACGGCGCATCTCGCTGCAGCGCAACAGTCAGAAACAACAATAATATATTGAAAAATGAATACAGGTAAGGTAGATGTGCTCCTGGGACTTCAATGGGGCGATGAAGGAAAAGGAAAGATAGTAGACGTGCTCACGCCGCGCTATGACGTGGTGGCACGCTTTCAAGGCGGCCCCAACGCAGGACATACGCTTGAGTTTGAGGGACAGAAATATGTGCTGCGCTCTATTCCTTCAGGCATATTCCAAGGCGGAAAGGTAAACATTATAGGCAATGGCGTGGTGCTGGCACCCGACTTGTTTATGGCCGAAGCAAAGGATTTGGAGAAGAGCGGGCACCCTCTCAAGGAGCGTCTGCACATCTCTAAGAAGGCACATCTCATCATGCCGACACACCGCTTGCTCGACAAGGCCATCGAAGCTGCCAAGGGCAAGAACAAGGTGGGCACCACCGGCAAGGGCATAGGCCCTACTTACACCGACAAGGTGAGCCGCAACGGATTGCGTGTGGGCGACATCATGAGTGGCTTTAAGGAGAAGTATGAGGCACATAAGCAACGCCACATGCGCATGCTCAAGGCCCTGGGATGGACCGACTTCAGCACCCTGGAGGAGACGGAGCGCAAATGGATGGAAGGCATTGAATACATGAAGGAGTTTAAGTTTGTAGACTCAGAGCACGAGATAAACCATATACTGCTCTCCGGCCGCAACATTCTGTGCGAAGGAGCGCAGGGCACGATGCTCGATGTGGACTTCGGCTCATATCCTTTCGTAACTTCTTCTAACACCATCTGCGCCGGAGCATGCACCGGACTGGGCATCGGACCCAACAAGGTGGGCAATGTGTATGGCATCATGAAGGCTTATTGCACCCGCGTGGGCTCTGGTCCCTTCCCCACAGAGCTGTTTGACGAGACGGGAAAGCGCATTCGCGACCTCGGACATGAGTATGGAGCCGTGACAGGACGTGAGCGCCGCTGCGGATGGATAGACCTTGTGCAGCTGAAATACAGTATCATGGTGAATGGCGTAACGGAGCTTATCATGATGAAGAGCGACGTGCTCGACGACTTTGACGTTATCAAGGCGTGCGTGGCTTACCAACTTCCGGATGGCACAACAACCGATGAGCTTCCCTATGAGATAGACGACGTGAAGCCGGTGTACAAGGAATTCAAGGGCTGGCACTGCGACATGACACAGTTTAACGACCCCAAGCAGTTCCCGCAAGCCTTCAACGACTACATCAAGTTCTTGGAAGACTTCCTCGGAACGCACATCGGCGTTATCAGCATAGGCCCGGACAGAAGCCAGACCATCATAAGATAGAACAAAAAACACAATCATCATAATGGGAACAAACAAACCTTCCATCCCCAAGGGCACACGTGACTTCGGGCCCGAAGAGATGGCCAAGAGAAACTATATATTCGACACCATCAAGCAGGTGTATGCCCTCTATGGCTTTGAGCAGATAGAAACACCGGCCATGGAGACCCTGCACACCCTCATGGGAAAGTATGGCGAAGAGGGCGACCAGCTGCTCTTCAAGGTGCTAAACTCGGGCGACTATCTGAAAAAGATAACCAATGAGGAGCTCACTGAGCGCAACACGCTGAAGCTGCAGACGCGCCTGTGTGAGAAAGGACTGCGCTATGACCTCACCGTGCCCTTCGCCCGCTACGTGGTGATGCACCGCGACGAGCTGCAAATGCCCTTCAAACGCTATCAGATACAACCCGTGTGGAGGGCCGACAGACCGCAGAAAGGACGCTATCGCGAGTTCTATCAGTGCGATGCCGACATCGTTGGCTCTGACTCTCTGCTCAATGAGGTGGAGCTGATGCAGATAGTAGACACCGTATTCACCAAGTTCGGAGTGCGCGTGGCTATCAAGATAAACAACCGGAAGATACTCACGGGCATTGCTGAGGTGATGGGCGAGAAAGACAAGATAGTGGACATCACCGTGGCAATAGACAAGCTAGACAAGATAGGCATAGATGCCGTAAACGACGAACTGCACCAGGACGGCATCGGCGAGGAGGCTATTGCTAAGTTGCAGCCTATCATCAACATGAGCGGAAGCAATGAAGAAAAGCTTAAGACCATTGCCGAGGTGCTGAAAGACTCGGAAACGGGACTCAAAGGTATAGAGGAGACACGCTTCATTCTGGAGCAGCTGGCTAAGCTGGGATTGCATAACAGCATGGAGCTGGACCTTACCCTGGCCCGCGGACTGAACTATTATACGGGCGCAATATTCGAGGTAAAGGCTCTCGACACGCCCATGGGAAGCATCACGGGTGGCGGACGCTACGACAACCTCACGGGTATCTTCGGTATGCCGGGGCTCAGCGGCGTGGGCATCTCGTTTGGCGCCGACCGCATCTACGACGTGCTCAATGCCCTAGACCTCTATCCCAAGGAGAGCATGAAGGGCACGCAGCTGCTCTTCATCAACTTTGGTGAGAAGGAAACAGCCTATTGCCTGCCCATAGCAAGCAAGGCCCGCCAGGCCGGCATACGCACTGAGGTGTTCCCGGACAGCATCAAGATGAAGAAGCAAATGAGCTATGCCAATAGCAAGCACATCGGCTTCGTGGCACTGGCCGGAGAGAATGAGATTGCCGCAGGAAAGGTTACACTGAAAAACATGCTCACGGGAACGCAGCAACTGGTTGACGCCCAAGAGCTGATAGACACTGTGCTTAATTCGTAACAGATATGAAGAAGATAGCAACTTTATTGATGGCATTCGTGGCAATGCTGTGCCTCACTGCTTCGGATGATGTGCCTACTATATATATAATAGGTGATTCGACTGCCGCCGAGAAGGATATCTCGTCGGGATGTACGGAACGTGGATGGGGCATGGTGCTGCAAGGATTCTTTGACGAGGGCATAAGAGTGGAGAACCATGCCAAGAACGGCAGGTCGTCACGCAGCTTCTATTCGGAAGGATTGTGGGCGAATGTCATCAATAAGGTGCGTCCCGGCGACTACGTCATCATACAGTTCGGGCATAACGATGAGAAGCCCAAGCCCGACAGACATACGGATGTGGGCACAACCTTCGACGCCCATCTGGCTCAATACGTGAGAGAGGTGCGCGCAAAGGGAGCTACGCCCATACTGATGAATGCCGTGGTGCGCCGCAACTTCTATCTTCAGCCGGCCAGGCAGGATGATGATGAGGCTCTAAGACAAACCACCTATCAGGGTGAGAAGGTGAACTCCGACACGCTGGTAGACACTCATGGGGCCTATATACTGGCTCCGCGAAAGGTGGCTAAGGATATGGGCGTGGTGTTTATAGATGCCAATAAGATAACGCACGACATCGAACAGTCGATGGGAATCGAGGGTTCGCGCAAGCTGCACATGTGGGTTGAACCCGGAAAATATGCCTGGGCAACCAAAGGAAGGCAGGACAACACACACTATAATGAATACGGAGCACACGTGGTGGCAGGCGCTCTGGCCGACGCTCTGGGTCAAGCCATACCCGCTCTGAAGCCTCATGTGCGCCACTTCGACTACATAGTGAGCGACGAGGGGCGTGGAAACTACCTCAATCCGCAGGATGCAGTGAATGCAATACCCAAGGGCAAGCAGACCGTAAAGGTGCTGGTGCTGCACGGAAACTTTGCCAAGCCGGCTGTTCCTAAAGGCAAACACATAGAGTGGGTGTTCTTTAATGGCTTGTCATGGATGTGACGAGCCCGGACGAAAAATACCATGCACAAACACTGCTCTAATCTATTTGATGCGAAACACAGACCCGATAAGAATCTGGTATGCATCGATTAGTCGTGAAACATAATATAACATAAAATCAGAAACTACTTTTTAATAACATAAAACTATCAAAAATAAACTGATGCCTGAATACTATTTAGACAAAACAAAACTATACGTTGCCGTTGACTGTATCATCCTGGGATTTAGTGAAAACACACTCAAGATACTCATAGGCAAGCGAAAGCTGAGCCCGGGTGAGGGAGAATACACGCTCAACGGAGTGTTTGTAAGAGCCAACGAAAGCCTTGACGAGGCGGCGGAGCGTGCTCTTTATGAGCTAACCGGCATACGCAAACTCAGCCTAAGGCAGGTGGGAGCCTTCGGAACAGTAGACCGCGACCCTGTGGCCCGCGTCATCTCAGTGGCCTACTGCGCCCTCATCAACGTGAAAGACTATAAGGAGAGTCTGCTCTCCAAGTATCAACTGCAATGGGTGGACGTGTATAACATGCCCACACTCTTCTCTGACCACAACAAGATAGTGGAGGAAGCGCTCAACCAACTGCGCAGAGACATCAACAAAGAGCCTATCAGCTTCAACCTCCTTCCTAAGCTTTTCACGCTCACACAGCTGCAGCATGTGTATGAAGCCATACTCGGTCATGAGATAGACAAGCGCAACTTCAGGAAGAAAATCAAGCAGATGGATTTCCTGGAAAAGACAGATCTGATAGACAAAACAACCTCTAAACGAGGTGCGGCCCTCTATCGCTTTAATGAAACCAACTATTTTCACGGCGCAAAATTTAAACTTTAAATAACCTTTTACCTATGACAAAATTCCTAATCACTGTTTCTTGCTTTCTGATGAGCTTCGGATTGGCAAACGCTCAAGACGCAACCATCAACGTGCATGCCGATAAAGGTAAGTATAAAATAGACAAAGAGATATACGGACAGTTTGCCGAGCACCTAGGTTCTTGCATCTACGGCGGCCTGTGGGTGGGAACTGACTCGCCTATACCTAATATAAATGGTTACAGAAAAGACGTTTTCCAGGCGCTGAAGAACCTGCATGTGCCCGTGTTGAGGTGGCCCGGAGGCTGCTTCGCCGATGATTATCATTGGATGGACGGCATTGGTCCTAAAGACAAACGACCCTCATTGAGAAACAACAACTGGGGTGGCACGATAGAAGACAACTCTTTTGGCACGCACGAATTCCTCAACTTATGCGAAATGCTGGGCTGTGAGCCTTATGTTTCTGGCAACGTGGGTAGCGGCACAGTAAAGGAAATGGCCCAGTGGGTGGAGTATATGACATCTGAAGACGGAACTCCCATGGCCAAGCTACGCAAGGAGAACGGCCGTGAGAAGCCGTGGAAAGTGAAGTACTTCGGCATTGGTAACGAGGCATGGGGCTGCGGAGGACACATGCGTCCGGAATATTACAGCGACGTGTTCCGCCGATACAACACTTACATACGCGATTATGGCACGCATCTCTTGCGCATAGCCAGCGGAGCAAGCGACTATGATTATAATTGGACTAGCGTGCTGATGAAGAACATTGGCAAGCGGATGGATGGCATATCCGTACATTATTATACTGTAAAAGACTGGAAGCACAAGGGCGCCGCTACGCCTTTCACCGACGAAGAATACTATTGGACGCTCGGAAAATGCCTCGACATGGAGACGGTTATCAACAAGCATTCCGCCATTATGGATGCTACCGACCCCGAAAAGAAGATTGGCTTGATGGTAGATGAGTGGGGAACATGGTGGGACGAAGAGCCCGGCACGGTGCATGGACACCTGTATCAGCAAAACTCCATGCGCGATGCGTTCGTCGCCGCGCTCACTCTGAACATCTTCCAACGCCATACCGACAGGGTGCACATGGCAAACATCGCGCAGGTAGTGAATGTTTTGCAGTCTATGATACTCACTAACATGAGGGGGCAGATGGTTCTTACGCCCACCTATCATGTGTTTGAGATGTACAAAGACTTCCAGGAAGCCACTCATCTGCCTGCCGACATACACTGTGACTCGCTCAGCGTGGAGGGTGGAAAGACCATTCCGCTGGTTTCTTCATCTGTTGCAAGGACGCAAGACGGCACCATCGTGGTATCGCTGGTGAATGTTTCACTCAACAAGTCGCAGGATGTACTCTTCCATCTGCCCGGCATCAATGCCAAGAATGTGGAGGGAAGAATACTCACAAGCAAGAAGATAACCGACTATAATGATTTTTCGCACCCGCAAACAGTGCAGCCAGCCGTCTTCAAAGATGCCAAATTAAAAAAACAAACGCTTGAAGTAAATATTCCGGCTAAATCCATCGTAGTTTTAAAATTAAAATAGTAACTTTGTAACATCATAAATTTCGTACCACGATTTCAGTATATGCCAATCATGAATGACAAACAATTAATGAACCGCGCAGCCGATAACATACGTATATTGGCTGCTTCGATGGTTGAAAAAGCAAATTCAGGACATCCAGGCGGAGCCATGGGAGGTGCCGATTTTATTAATGTGCTCTTCTCAGAATATCTTATTTACGACCCCGACAACCTCACTTGGGAGGGCCGCGACAGATTTTATCTAGACCCGGGACATATGAGCCCGATGCTCTACAGCGCCTTGGCTATGCAGGGAAAGTTCACAATAGCTGAGCTGGAACAGTTCAGGCAGTGGGGCTCTCCCACACCCGGACACCCTGAGCTTTGCGTAGAGAGAGGCATAGAAAACTCATCCGGCCCCCTCGGACAGGGACATGCCATTGCTGCCGGTGCCGCTGTGGCAGAGAAATTCCTTGAGGCTCGCCTAGGCAAAGAGGTCATGCAGCATCGCATCTTCGCCTATATATCAGACGGAGCAGTAGAAGAAGAGATCTCACAAGGCGTGGGCAGAATAGCCGGAACGCTCGGTCTTGACAATCTGGTGATGTTCTATGACTCTAACGACATACAACTTTCTACTGAGACAAAGGATGTTATGGCAGAAGATACTGCCGCTAAATACAAGGCTTGGAACTGGAAAGTAATAACCATCAACGGCAATGACGTAGACCAGATACGCCATGCTCTTGACGAGGCTATAGCAGAGAAAGAGCGTCCTACCCTTATCATTGGCAAGACAATCATGGGTAAGGGTGCCCTGAAAGCGGACGGGTCAAGCTATGAAAGAAACGTTAAGACGCACGGAGCACCACTTGGTGACGGGGCTTACATCAACACCATCAAGAACCTGGGAGGCAATCCCGACAATCCGTTTGTCATCTTCCCGGAGGTTCAAGAGCTTTATGACAAGCGCAAGGAAGAGCTTCGTGCCATCGTAGCCAAGCGTCACCAAGAGGAGAAAGCATGGGCTGAGGCTCATCCGGACAAGGCTCAACTGATGAAGGAATGGTTCTCCGGCAAGGCTCCTAAGGTGGATTGGAGCAAGGTAGAACAGAAAGAAGGCTCGGCAACTCGCGCCGCTTCGTCGGCTTGCCTGGCCCAGTTGGCACAGCAAGTACCTAATATGATATGCGCATCGGCCGACCTTTCAAACTCTGACAAGACCGATGGCTTCTTGAAACAAACACATAGCCTCCGCAAAGGAGACTTCAGTGGAGCCTTCTTCCAGGCCGGTGTGAGCGAGCTTACGATGGCTGATATGTGCATCGGTATGATGTTGCACGGAGGCGTTATAGCAGCTATGGGAACCTTCTTCGTGTTCTCCGACTATATGAAACCCGCAGTCAGACTGGCTGCCCTGATGGAAGTTCCGGTGAAATTTATATGGACTCACGATGCATTCCGTGTGGGTGAAGACGGTCCAACGCATGAGCCCGTTGAGCAAGAGGCTCAGATCAGGCTGATGGAAAAGCTGCAGAACCACCACGGAAACGACAGCGTGCGCGTGTTCAGACCTGCTGATGCCGATGAGACAACCGTGTGCTGGCAGATGGCAATGGAGAATACGGCCACGCCAACGGCCCTTGTTCTCTCCCGCCAAGGCATCGCCAAGCTGCCTGAAGGCAATGACTATCAACTGGCTCGCAAGGGTGCTTACATTGTTGCAGGCAGCGATGCCAACCCTGACGTCATCCTTATCGCCTCAGGTTCTGAAGTATCTACGCTCGAGTCAGGCGCTGCTTTGCTGCGCAAGGATGGCGTAAAGGTAAGAGTGGTGAGTGCTCCTTCAGAGGGATTATTCCGTCGTCAGCCCAAAGAATATCAGGACATGGTGCTGCCTTACGACGTAAAGAAGTTCGGCATGACGGCCGGTCTGCCCGTCACTCTCGAAGGATTGGTGGGCATAGGTCCCAATAGCCGCATCTTCGGAATGAAGAGCTTTGGCTTCTCAGCGCCCTATAAGGTGCTCGATGAGAAGCTGGGTTACACCGGCGAAAATGTTTACAAGCAAGTTAAGGCCTTCTTGGCTGATGCATAAATATTTGTGTGGAGAGGGGCTGTATGCCCCTCTTTGCTTAACCTATTAAAACATACGACTATGGAAGTAAAGACTGTTGGCGTTGCCTGCGACCACGCAGGGTATCCTTTAAAGCAGTTTGTGCTGCAGTATCTTGATAAGAAAGGCTATCCTTACAAGGACTTTGGCACATACAGCGATGAGAGTGTTGATTATCCAGACTTTGCTCATCCCTTGGCAGAAGCAATAGAAAGCGGAGAGGTTTATCCGGGTATTGCCATCTGTGGCAGTGGCGAGGGAATGGCCATGACGCTGAACAAGCATCAGGGAGTGCGCGCCGGACTGGCTTGGTGCAAGGATATTGCCCAGCTCATACGCCAGCATAACGATGCCAATGTGCTTGTTATGCCGGGCCGGTTTATAGACAACAAGACTGCCGAAGTTATCATGGACGAGTTCTTCAAGGCTACGTTCGAGGGCGGAAGGCATGAGCGCAGGGTGAAGAAAATACCTGTAAGTAAATAAAAAAGCTTTCTGGTTTAGACATCTAAAAGCCGGGTTCTGACAAGGAGCCCGGCTTTTCTGTTCAATCATATTGTGCTTGTTTCAACCATAGATAGGTCCGAATGTTTGACAAGCCCTATAGTCCTGACCTTCCTTATCCATGCCAAAGGCGTTCCAAGCCGACGGTCTGAAGATGTCCTTATCAGGCACATTGTGCATACAAACAGGTATGCGCAGTATAGAAGCCAGCGTGATGAGGTCGGCTCCAATATGTCCGTAGGCTATGGCACCATGGTTGGCGCCCCAGTTGTTCATCATAGAATAAACGTCCTTAAACGCGTCTTTGGTCGCATCGAGGCGCGGTGTGAACCACGTAGAGGGCCACGTTTTGTCCGTTCGCTTATTGATGATGTCGAAAACATCGGGTTCCAGGTCTACCGTCCAGCCCTCGGCCAGCTGCAAAACTGGTCCCAAGCCCTTGACAAGGTTCACCCTAATCATCGTCATAGGCATTCCTCCACGAGTTAGGAAGCTGCTAGAGAAGCCGCCACCTCTGAAGTATCCCCTGTCAGCCGGATACCATGTGGTAGCCTTCAGGCACGCCTTGATGTCGGCATCCTTCAGCTCCCAATGGCTCTTCATCACGGGCTTGCCGTCTGCATCCGTCTCAGCACCAGTAGCATCCAGCGTTGTCGCGCCACTGTTGATGAGGTGCAAGAAGCCCTGCGCGGCCAGTCCCTGAGGCTCTTTGCCCGTAACCCGCTTCACGGCATCCTTGCTCCAGTAGGTTCTAACGTCTGAGAACATCACCCCCTTGTTGGTAAGCAGATGACCGAAGAGCATGGCCACGCCATTGAGTGAGTCGTTCTCCGTGGCCAGCACCCTAGCCTCGCGAGCCCCGTTCCAGTCGAACGACGTGCACATCATAGCCTCCGGGAAGTCGAAGTTAGGCAGATAGTCAGTCCATTGCCTTTGTCCCTGCACACCGGCCAGTATGGCGTTGTGTCCCAGCGACTCCTCTTTATATCCCATTTCCTCCAACTTTGGATTGCCCTCCATGAGGTCGCGCATAATCAGCATATTCTTTACGGTGAACTCCCAGTCACGGTCTTTCTCCTCACGACTCTTCACCTTGGCGGGCACATTATAGTCGTGTCCCTCGTTAGGCTTGCAGTATTGCTCCACCCATGCCATGGCTTTCTTAAACTCTTCGGGGTCGTAGATGCCCTGATCCACCCTTCGCAGTATCTCCACCAGGTCGATATACTCATTTCTGATGCCCAAGTAGTCTTGAAAGAAGTCAGGGTCTATGGTGCTGCCGGCAATGCCCATGCAGGGTCCGCCCATGCTCAGATAACTCTTTCCGCGCATGGTAGCCACAGCCTGAGCCGCCTTGGCAAAGCGCAAAATCTTTGTTTTCACGTCGTCGGGAATGCTATTGTCGTCTACGTCCTGCACGTCTTTGCCGTAGATACCGAACGCCGGCAATCCCTTTTGGGCATATGCGGCCAGCACGGCAGCCAGATATACGGCTCCGGGACGCTCCGTGCCGTTAAATCCCCATACGGCTTTGGGATAGTAAGGATTCATATCCATGGTCTCGGCACCATAGCACCAGCACGACGTAACGGTGATGGTGGCTCCCACGTTCAGCCTTTCAAACTTTTCTGCGCAGGCCGCCGACTCAGCCACCCGACCTATTGTGGTGTCGGCTATCACACATTCCACGGGCGAACCGTCACCATTTCTGAGGTGCGTGCTGATGAGTTCAGCCACGGCCTTGGCCAGATTCATGGTCTTTTCTTCCAGACTCTCTCGCACACCACCTTGCCGTCCGTCTATGACGGGGCGTATGCCAATTTTAGGATAAGCTTGTTTCATTTTGAATTGTTTTTATGGTTAGTAACATGTATGCTATTTTTTAGTGCCCAACAAAGTGAGCAGAAACCCCGTAACAAATATCACTGCCGTGCCCAGCACAATGGCCAGATACTCATGCAGGTGCACGCCCGGCAGGTCAAGAGGTCCTGCCAGCGAAATCCACCCTATCACCAACACGCCCAGCACCACGCCGGCTATGGCATGTCGGCGGCCAGCACGCCTCACGGCATAGCCCAGCAAGAAGAGTCCCAACATGCCTCCCGAGAAGATAGAGCTCAGCGTCCACCATGAGTCTATGATGCTCTCAACGCTCAGCATGGCTATGGCCACCACAATGCCCAGCAATCCCACTACCAAACTGGAGCCTTGCAGGACGCGCACGTCGCGCTTGTCGTTTCGCGTCCGGGTGAAAGGCTTCACATAATCGGTAAGGATAATGGTAGAGCTACTGGTTATGCTGGTGGCCACGGTGCTCATTCCGGCCGCGAAGATAGAGGCAATGAGCAGTCCGCGCAGGCCCACGGGCAGGCCCGTCACGATGAAGTAAGGAAAGACATAATCGGGCTTCTGACTTATCTCGGCAGGCAGCAGAGCCGGGTAGGCCGTGTAATAAGAGTAGAGCGCCGTGCCTATCAAGAAGAACAAAGCCGACACGGGAATAAACAGATAGCCCCCGAAGAGCGCCGAAAACTTAGCTGCCTTCATGCTCTTGGCCGTGTGGTAGCGCTGCACATAGTTTTGGTCTATACCGTAGTTTTGCAGGTTGATGAAGATGCCATATATCAGACACACCCAGAAAGTGCTCTCCGTGACGCTCCCGCCAAACGAGCCCAGCGAGAACTTATTGCCCTGGTCGGAGTGTATGGCAAGGTCGAACACCTGGCCGGGACCGTCGGGCATACCCGTGAAGAGCAGGCCCAGGCAGAGCAGCGCGCCCGCTATGAGGATGAAGCCCTGTATGGCATCGGTCCATATCACGGCCTTGATGCCTCCCGCCATAGAGTAAACGATGATGGCCAGGCTCGTCGCTATGATGACCAACTGAATGTTCCACCCCATCAGGATGTTCATAGGCACGGCCAGCAAATAGAGAATGGAGCCCATGCGGGCTATTTGCGTGAGCAGATAACAGGCCGAAGCGTAGATGCGCGCCCACCTTCCGAAGCGCTCCTCCAGAAAGGAATAGGCTGACACACTGTTGCTTTCGCGATAGAACGGCACAAAATATTTGGACGCGAAATAAGACGCTATGGGTATGGAGAGGCTGAAGACAAAGGCGTTCCAGTTGCCTGCGAAGGCCTTGCCCGGATAGCCTATATAGCTGATGGAACTCACATAAGTGGCGAAGATAGACATGCCCACGAGCCATCCCGGCAGTGAGTGTCCGGCAGAGGTAAACTCTTCGGCCGACGTTCCTTTCTTAAAGAAGGAGCAACCGAATATCACCACACCTGCGGTAAAGAGCAAAAAAACTATAAAATCTATCGTGTTCATTGCATGTTGATTAAAGGTTAGTAGCCTCACTGGGGCGCAGCAGGCAAAGGATATGAGGCGGCAGAGGCTGGCTGCCGCCCCTTGTCAGAACACCAGTTTGCCGTTTTCTATGGGCAGAGCGGCCAATGCACGCTCTATCTTTCTACGCTCTGGCGGATAGAACTTATAGAAAGGTGATGCCACAAAATCGTCTTTGATGATACCCAAGATAGACAAGGCACACTTCAAGCCCTTCAGATAGCTTGAGCTGTGCTTGCCCACGGTGTAGATAGAGTCGCTTATCTGCATAATCAACTGCTGCAGTCGGAGCACCTCAGCCAGGTTTCCGGCGTGCGCGGCGTTATACATGGCTACGTAAAGCTCAGGAAACATGTTGGCGCCACCATTTATTCCGCCGTCGGCACCCATCAGCACGCACTCGCCCGTTATCTCTTCCGGACCCACAAACATGGCAAAGTCTTTGCGGTTTTGCATCTTATACATCACCTGCTGAAAATAAACAGCATTGGCCGAACTGTCCTTAAAGCCTATCACCTTGGCGTTTTTAGAGATCTGTTCAACTGTTTCTGGAGCGAAGTTCACCTTTACATGGCTCGGCATGTTGTATAAAAAGAGAGGCAAAGGCAACTGCGACACCAGCTCATCATAAAACTGTACCAGCTCGGGCTGACCCGTAGCGGCATAATAGGGCGGTGCCGACACCACGGCATAAGCACCACACTCGGCAGCCACCTGTGCCATCTTCAGGCTCTCTACGATGGAGGTGTCACTCACACATACCAGCAACGGCAATCTTCCGGCGTTAATTCGGCACGACTCTCTTATCATCTTATGCCGCATGTTGTAGCTCAGGCTCTGCTCTTCGCCTGTGGTTCCCAAGATAAAGAGTCCGCTCACGCCGCCCTGCACAAGATGCTCTATGAGGCTCTCCAGGCTGGCTATGTCCAGCGTCTCGTTGTCTATAAGGGGTGTAACCAGTGGAGGTATAATACCGTTTAGGGGTGATTTTCTTACGATTGGCATAGTAAATAAGTTTTTAGTTTTTTACTATGAAGACGAATCACCCCCCGGTTTGTCATCATTTACCGTTAAATTTTGTCCCGATACCTACCGCTGAGGCGCCAGGCATGTCATCCGCAATGGAAGGCAGCGCGCACCAGAGGTGGCAGATCTTCGGGATGATCGGTTGTGGTTTGGCGCAGGTTGCGATCCTTAAACGAACGCAGTTGCCGCACCACACCGTCTATCATGGCAGGCGAGAACACACCGTGCTGCTCAAAGATGCCGCGTTGTGCCTCCAGGCAGTCGGCAGATGCGGCACAGCTGTCGGGCAGTTGCTTCAGCCTTGCCAGCCTCTCGGCATATTGTTCTTCGTGTATGTTCACGTCTACATAGGTGTCAGCAGCCAGCTGCAAGGCGTTTTCCATCTCCAGCCCATGCAGACAACCGGCGCAGATGCCTGCCAACATCTGGTAAGGATCGGCCGAACCGTCAGCCGACCGTATTTCAAAGGTCTGCTTGTCGGTTGTGTCATAGCTCTGCTCGGGCTGCTGCCGGTTGGTCTGATGGCACATGTCTACTCCGGCATTCCATCCCAGCGGCACCCTGATAAGGGCCGAACGGTTGCGGTCGCCCCAGCAAACATTGGTGGGAGCTTCCTGATGCGGCACCAGCCGGAAGTAAGAAGTGGGAGTCTTATTGCCGAAGGCGGTGAGGGCAGGCGCCACGTCTATGAGGCCGGCAATGGCCTTGCGTGCCGTGTCTGAGAGCCTGCCGTGCTCGGTCATCACGCTCTTTCCGTCGCTCATCAGCCTGATGTGGAAGTGCAAGCCACTGCCTGCCTCGCCCGTGGTTATCTTAGGCGCGAAGGTAACGTCATAGCCCTCGCGATAGCCCAAGTTGCGTATCACCCACTTGGCGATGAGCAGTTCGTCGGCAGCCTGCATGGCAGGAACGGGCAGAAACTCTATCTCACACTGCTCATACGACATGCCGTCCTTCACAAAGTTGCCCACCTCAGAGTGGCCATACTTAATGATGCCGCCCGCCTTGGCTATATATTCCATGCACTTGGTGCGAAAAGCGCCGCTCTTGACGAAGGGAGCCGACTCATGATAGCCGTGCTGCTCACGGGCGGGATAAACATTCTCGGCCGGCTTAATGACGTAATATTCCAGCTCGCCCATGGCATGAAAGTCTATGCCGGCATGTTCCTTCATGGCTCTGACGGCCTTGCGCAGTGCCCATTCGGGCGCACTCTCCATGGGCTTGCCATCCTTGTCGAAGTAAGAACACAAGAAGCACAGCGTGGGCTCTTCGGCAAACGGGTCGAGAAAAGCGGTAGAGAAGCGCGGCAAGACATACAGGTCGCTGCTTGAAGCTTGTATGAAGTTGAAGAGCGACGAACCGTCTACACGTTCGCCACAGGTGAGTATCGACTTGAGATGTTGAAGACTTGTGATGACAAAGTTAAGCGTCTTGAGCTTGCCGTCACCACCGGGATACATGAAATTAAGCAAGTGAACGTTGTTGTTTCTCACAAAAGTTACCATGTCTTCAATGGTAAACTGCTCCGGCGACTTCCTGAGTTGGGCCACCAGTGGATTGATGTTCATAGTTAGTCTTTCATCGTCCATAGCATCAAATGTGTTTAGGTTAACAATCGATGCAAATATAGTTCATTATTTTGACCCGCCAAAATAAAAGTCAGAATTTTTATTCACGACCCGCAATTATTCCGTTTAGCCCTCGTCCGATGGCCATCAGCGCACTACGGGGTGAAGCAATCTGTGCCCTACCCCAGCGCATGGCAATGAGCAAAAACGGCCTTTTTACGACTCAAAACAGGCACTTTCGCAAAGCAAAACAGGCACTTTTGAAACGCTAAAGTACCGCTTTTGCAAAGAGCAAGTCAACAAGCTGTCAGTCAATAATTTCGCTTCAGTGATACTCATTCATTAACAAAGTCGTCAAACAGTCGCCGTAGCCATCGGCGTATTCGCTTTCTGACGGCCACAAGAATGATTAATGATTCATTAAAGTCGCCATCAAACCCTAGGGATAAGGTAGGAGATACACCGCCTCAGTGTCTGTTTTCATACTGCTGCAAGGGTGGTTGGCGAATTGGTATCAAGTAGCTGTCAAACCGTAGGGGTGCGTGGGGTGCGTAATAAAAGGTGAAATAAAGTTAGCTTACCGGGATGCAGACGACCACAAAAGGTGGGTTAAGAATTCAAATCAAAACACAATCAATCAGTAGGGACGCACTCCTCGTGCGCCCGTAAGAGTATAAAAGCGTGGCTATCCGCTTTTACGCGAAGCGGGGAAGTCAGGTATATGATTAATTGAAAAGATGAGTAACGCCGAGATATTGCTTGAAAAGCCACGACTTACTCTCGCCTACCACCTTAGCAATCTCGGCAAAACAGAACAAGCCGACAAACACCAGGATGATGAAAAGAATGGAGAAGCCGAAGAAGAGCCATAGGTCGGCATCGTCATAGGTCTCTCTGAACTGCTTGATGCGGCTGGATGACCAGTGAAAGAAGATGGACAAGTGGGCCATGAACCACATCACGCTCCACTTGATGGGTGCCTGCTTAGCAGCCATTGCGGTTGTCTGACCGGGTTCGCTGCCCTCTGTCTCTACAAAAGGTATATCGTCTGACACGTCAGCCGACTCTGCTACGGGCACCACACTCCGTGCCCTTGTAAAGTGTTCGGGCTGCTCAAACCGGCAGGTCATGATATGTCCGCAGTGCGGGCAGCGGTACTTATACTCTCCGGGCTGTTCACTTTGTGCGATGAACTTCTTTCCGCACTGGTTGCATGTAACCGTATATTTCATTTCTTCTTCTGAAAGCTGCTCTCCTTATGAAACCATACAACATCCCTGGCCGATTTGTTGTACCGGTCAGGGAAGTATCTTTTAGCTGTTATATCAATGTAACCTGAGGTTACTTGAAGTAGCGGTTGTAAAGTCCGATGAAGCCTGCAGCGTGGCGAGCCTCGTCTTTAGCCATCTCATGAATGCTGTCATGCAGAGCGTCAGAGCCCTCCATCTTAGCCTTCTTAGCTGCCTCGAACTTCTCAGCGCAAGCACCCTTCTCAGCTGCAATGCGCACCTCGAGGTTCGTCTTGGTGTCGTGCAGGATAGAGCTGCCCAACATCTCAGCGTAACGGCTAGCGTGTCCAGCCTCTTCCATAGCGTAGTGCTCGAAAGCGCGTGCTATTTCAGGATAGCCCTCTCTGTCAGCCTGGCGTGCCATAGCAAGGTACATGCCCACCTCGCTGCACTCACCAGCGAAGGTGCTACGGCAGTGCTTGATGAGTTCCTGGCTCACACCGTCCTTGAAAGCCTGGCCCAGTTCGTGTACAGTAGCGAACTCCGGCGTTGTATCTTCGGTCAGCTCGTTGAACTTGCTAGCAGGTGCGCCACACAAAGGGCACTTTTCAGGAGCAGCATCACCCTCATAGATGTAGCCGCAAACGGTGCAAATAAATTTCTTCTTCATAATGTTTTTGTTTAATTTTAAAAGCGTTATTGCTTATGTCTGATATAATGTTTTTGTTTGTTGTGTGAGGTATCACTTCACGAAGCCTTTTGCTTTTCAGCCTCCAGGCAGTGGCTGCAAATGCCACGATAGTATAGTTGGGTGTCTTCGACGAGGTTTCCGTGAATATATTTTGTGATGTTCAGCGGAGCTTCCTCATCCATCATGTCATACACCTTGTTGCATTTCTTGCAGTAAAAGTGTACGTGTGGCTCGGTGTTTCCGTCGTAGCACACGCGGTGATCGTCTATGGTAATCATCAGCGCGGCCTTTTTCTCGGAAAACATACGCAGGGTGTTATACACTGTTGTGCGGCTCAGCGTGGGCAGTTGCGGGCATAGATCCTTGTAAACATCATCCACCGTGGGATGAGTGTGGTGCGTCATGAGATACTGCATGATGGCTATCCGCTGCATAGAGGGATGAATCTCGCAGTCAATAAGGTGCTTGTATGCTTTTTCTCTGTCTGTCATTGTCGTTTCTAATGTTTTGCGATGCAAAGGTAAAGAGTTTTTTTGTTATCTCCAAATTATCTTTGGAAAAATTACAAAATTATGTTTCTTTCACCCATTCTTCACTTTTTTCAGCCCTTTCCTGTGGCCTTTTGCGCTGTTTTTCATGCGTTTTAGACGCTTTTCAGACGGCAAGCGATGTGAAGAAAAGACACGGCCGGAGACTCTCGGTGGGGTCTCCGGCCGTGCCGTCAGATGTTTCTTCTATGTGAGGAGAGACGTTCAGGCTGCCTGATTCTTGCGTCTTCTATATTCTACCACGCCGCCCAGGATGATGGCAAGGGCCAGAATGGCATAAGCGGCATAGGCAATATCTTCGGTCACCGTGATGCTCTTGGGGTGGAAGGTGAGCACGATGTCGTGCTTGCCCGGAGCTACATTCAGAGCGCGCAGCGTGTAATCGGCACGTCCTATCTCTGCCGGCTTGCCGTCTACAGTAGCCGTCCACTCCGGATAATATATCTCAGAGAACACCACGATGCCGCCGTTCTTTGAGCTGGCTGTGTAGTGCAGCTCGTCAGGAGCATAGCTTGTTATCTTCACCACGGCCGTTGTGTCGTTGGCCTTGCTTTGTCCCAGCACGCCCTCAAACTTCTTGTCGGCCACTGCCTCATGCCTTAAGTCGGTGTTGCCCAGCGCACCCAGCTCGGCATCGGCATTGCCCACGTAGGTTACCTTGTTGACAAACCATGCGTTGCCCAGGGCATAGGGGTTGGCCATAGCCATGGTCTTGCCACCCTGCAGAGGCAGTATGAAGTACTTGGCATTGAGCATATTGATTACTCTGAAGGCGTTTTGCCCGTCAACAGCCTGCATGTTGCCGCCTGCCTTAGCTATGGCGCTCATGCCGCTTTGCATCTCCGGCGCGATGTAATGGTCGATAAGGTCTTGATAGCGCATGAGCTTGGCGGGATGATAACCACCCAGGCTCTTGTGGAAATAGGATGTCTCGTTCTCGTTAAACGTATTGGAGGCGAAGTTCAACACACGATAGTCAAGGCTCTTATCCTTGAGTATCTGCCTGTCGGCATCGCTCATCTGCACGGGATTTTCTCTCTCGCTCTTGTTGACAAACATGCTGTCGTTGAGGTAGCGCTTGTCTATTTGCCACAAATCTACCAGGCACAGCGCCAGGATGATGCCCGTCATGTAGGGTGCCTTGAGCCATTTGGCCTTATAGCACAGCAACACGGCCAGACCCAGGATGATGAATACGAGCGAGCGCAAGGCGTCGCTGGTGACCAAAGCCTCGCGCATACTGGTCAGACTACCCGTAATCATGTTGAGCACATCGGGCGTCATGCCCTGTATACTGCTAAGCATCTGACGCTCTTGTTCGGTGACAAAGGGCGACATAAAGCCCGGAGCGATGGCCAGGATGAGTGACACGCCGCCGGTGAGCGCAAAGCTTATCCACACAAACTTCATCTTCTTGCTGAGCAATTCGGGCTGGTCGATGATGGTCTTGAGCGTCAGCGCGGCCAGCAAAGGAATGGTGAATTCGGCTATAACCAATATGGAGGCTACCGTACGGAACTTGGCATACATGGGCACATGGTCGATGAAGAAGTCGGTAAGACCCATGAAGTTCTTGCCCCAAGCCAGCATTACGGACAATAAAGTGGCAGCCAGAAGGGCCCACTTCATAGGTCCTCTGACAATGAACAGACCTAATATAAATAAGAAGAGCACGAAGGCACCTACGTAGACGGGGCCGCTTGTGCCCGGCTGAGAGCCGAAGTATTGCGTCAGACCGTCGTAAATGCCCGGCAACATCTGCTCTACCTGCGGGTTAGCCTTCTTCATGGCCGTCTCGCTCTGGCTCAATGGCACCGAAGCACCACCCTTGGCGTTGGGCACCAATAGCGTCATGGTCTCGTCGATGCCGTAGCTCCAGTTGGTGATATAGTCGCGGTCGAGACCCGAAGTGGCTTTCTGGGCGCCCCGGGCCTGCTGTGTGAGCTCGCTCTTGCCGCGCATGCTCTGCTGTGAATATTGCCACGTGTGATATAAGCTGCTGGCGTTGAGGGCCAGACCCAGCAACGCGGCCATAACACACACGCCCGTAGCCTTGAGAAATTGGGGCAAACGGTGGGTCTTGATGGCCTGAGCCAGGAAGGCCAGCACCATGAACAGCATGACGTAAAGGAAGTAATAGGTCATCTGCACGTGGTTGGCCTTAATTTCAAAAGCAGTGAAGAGGGCTGTGACAATGAAGCCCCAGAGATATTTACCTCTGTAAGCCAGCACCACGCCCGCTATCATTGGCGGCAGGAAAGTGAGTGCCTGAACCTTCCAGCCATGGCCTGCGGCTATGATGATAAGGAAATATGACGAGAAAGCCCAGGCCACGGCCCCCGCTGCGGATAGCACTTGCTTCAGGCCGAAGGCTCGCAAAAGAATGTAGAATCCCAGCAAATAGAGAAACAGCCAGCATACGTAGTCAGGCAGCCCAAGCTGATATATCTTCATCAAAAAGGTCAAACCGGAGTCTGACTTATACGAGGGTGAAATCTGATAAGTGGGCATTCCGCCGAAGATGGAGTTGGTCCAACGGTAGTCCTTGCCTGTTAGCTCACGATAATGCTGCAGCTCAGCGCCCGCGCCTACGCCGGCTGAGGCATCGTGCTGAAACAATATCTTGCCCTGAGAAACGGGCACAAAGAAGTAAGCAAAAGCAATCAGGATGAAAAATACCACGGCCGCAAGGTCGGGTAAGCATTTCTTCAAATTATTCATATTTCCTTATTTATGATTTACCATACAGGCCACAAAATTACAAAAAATATTTATTCCCTAACCATTAATACTCAAACTTTTATTAATTTTGCAACATGAAAATCGTTATTCTCGTTGCCATGGACAAAGAGTTCGGGCAACTCAAAGGTCTCCTGGACGGCGCAAAGGCCGAGGAGCACAGCCATTATGTTTTCGTAAAGGGCACCATGGGCAAGCATGAAGTGACGCTCATGAAGTGTGGTATAGGTAAGGTGAACGCTGCCGTGGGCGCTGCCGTGGCCATAGAGGCCTACCGCCCCGACCTGGTAGTGTCT
>CABVAZ010000023.1:0-44938 GCA_902496445.1 uncultured Prevotella sp.
ACCAACGACCCCGAGATTACAAATCACGTGCTCTGGCCAACTGAGCTAAAGAGGCGGGGTGGGCAAGCGATTCCTATCGCACCGCTACAACCCAGTACCCTTGCTACGTTCCCGTCCTGGGGGAGTCGAGGGGAGCTGGTCGTAGGAGACTTGCCCGTAATTGCGGTGCAAAGGTAATGAATAAATCATGAATAAAGCAAAGAAGGCTGTGTTTTTACTCCTTTTTAACATAAAATCGTCATTTTAAGGAGCCATTCCTCTTTATATAATAGAAAAATATTGTACTTTTGCAAGTAATATGAGATACGAGAATTACGCACAGCTACGAGCCTGGTCCAGATACGATGGCATCTATCTGGCCATTATCTGGATAGCCAGCTTCGCTGCTTTGGCTCTTATGCCCTATATCAACTGGATGTCTGTGGTGAGCCTGACGCTCGCCGTTTCCACCCCTTTCTTTGTGGGCTATAAGATAAAACGGTTTCACAAAGGGGTGCTCAAGGGCAGCCTGACCTTTTCTATGGCGCTCATTTACGCCCTACGCATGTTCTTCATCGCGGCCTTTTTCTTCGCCATTGCGCAGTGGGCCTACCTCACATATCTAGACGGCGGGCGGCTCATGAGCTACTTCACCATGGTGCTGAGCGCCCCTGAGAATGCCGAAATCATGCGCAAGGCAGGGCTCTCCGTGACCGATTACACACGCGCCATACAGGCTGTGTCGCCCTTGGAGATGGCTTCTTCCTACTTCATTCAGAACTGCCTGATAGGCTCGGTGATGAGCATTGTCATCGCATTCTTCATCAAATCAAAACCAACAGCTAACAATTAACAAACAAATATGGATATTTCTGTAATCATACCTCTCTATAATGAGGCAGAGTCACTGCCGGAGCTGCACGCCTGGATACAGCGCGTGATGAAGGCCAACGGCTTCAGCTATGAGATTATCTTCGTGAACGACGGCTCCACCGACGGCTCGTGGGATGTCATACAAGAGTTGAGCAAGAAGGACGAATGCGTGCGCGCCATCAAGTTCCGTCGCAATTACGGCAAGAGCCCCGCCCTTTATTGCGGCTTCAAAGCGGCTCAGGGCGACGTCGTGATAACGATGGATGCCGACCTGCAAGACTCACCCGATGAGATACCGGCACTCTACAAGATGATTACCGAAGAGCATTACGACCTGGTGTCGGGATATAAGAAGAAGCGCTACGACCCCCTCTCAAAGACCATTCCCACCAAGCTCTTCAACGCAACGGCACGCCGCATCAGCGGCATTAAGAACCTTCACGACTTCAACTGTGGCCTGAAGGCTTATCGCCGCGACGTGGTGAAGAACATAGAAGTATATGGCGAGATGCATCGTTACATACCTTATCTGGCCAAAAACGCAGGGTTCGACAGGATAGGCGAGAAGGTTGTGCACCACCAGGCACGCAAGTATGGCAAGTCAAAGTTCGGTCTTAACCGCTTCTTCAATGGCTATCTTGACCTCATCACGTTGTGGTTTCTTTCCAACTTCGGCAAGAAGCCCATGCACGTGTTCGGCTTTCTGGGCTCAATAGTGTTCTTCATAGGCTTCATAGCACTATGCTGGCTGGGCGTGGAGAAGATTATCAACCTCAACAACGGCAACTATGGCGACCTGCTCTCGCTGCACGCATCGTTCTTCATCGCCCTTACGGCCATGATTATGGGCACGCAGCTCTTCCTGGCAGGCTTCATAGGCGACTTGGTGAGCCGCAGTTCTGAGCGTCGCAACGACTATCAGATAGAGTCAGAAATAAGGCTTAACGACGTAAAGAAGTGATGAAGAAGTTGCTCACACTTGCCCTGGCAGCGCTAACCTTGGCCGGTTGCACATCGATAGACTGCTCGATAGACAACACGGTGATGATGCAGGTGCGCATAAAAGGCGCGGCTGACACGCTCAACGTGTCGGCCTTGCGAGGTGGCGAGGCTGACACCTTATTATATAATAGGGGCGTGAGCACCGACTCACTGCAGTTGCCCATGAGCTATATGCAGCAAACCGACAGCTACAGATTTGTCTTTAAGGATGCCGCGGGACAGGTTACGGCCGACACGCTGAGCGTGAGCAAGACCAATGAGCCACGCTTTGAGTCGGTAGACTGCTCGCCGCAATACTTTCACACGCTCACAGCCGTATCGTCTACACATCACTTCATAGACTCTGTTGTCATCAATAACTCTCAAGTAACCAATCATGTTTCATCAGCACACTTGCTTATCTATACTCGTCGCAGCGGCCTTTAGCCTGCTGTGGCCCTGCTCGTCAATGGCTCAAAGGTCCAAGAAGGCTGCGCCAAAGGTTGAGGCCGACACCCTGCCCACACTGCGCGGAATGGAGCTGAGCGTAGATGTGGTGGGCCCCGTGCAGCGCGCTGTGGGTGGATATGGCCAGTATGAGGCAGCTCTGAGGGCCAATCTGAAAGACAAATACTTTCCCATCATCGAGCTGGGATACGGCTCGGCCAACCATGAAGACGATGTTACGGAGATAAGATATAAGACCAGTGCCCCCTACGGACGCATCGGCGTAGACTTCAATATCCTCAAAAACAAGCACGATCTCTACCGCGTTTACGTGGGCGGACGATACGCCTTCACCTCCTTCAAGTATGATGTGCAGGTGGCAGACGGCATTACCGACCCCGTGTGGAACGGGCAGGCAGCCTACAACGTGAGCGACGTGAGCTGCAACTATCATTGGATAGAGGCTCTGGGAGGCATACAGGCCCGCATCTGGGGACCGCTCAGCCTGGGCTGGAGCGTGAGATACAAGAAGCGAATAGCCCAGAAGCATGGCCAAGCAGGCGAGCCTTGGTATGTGCCGGGCTACGGAAAGCGCGGCGCTTCAAGGCTTGGAGCAACGTTCAACATTATATATTCTTTCTAAAAACAAAGCAAGTTTATGAGCGCAATGAATAAGAAACGCATGGCATGGCAACTGCCTTTCCTCGCATTACTCATCATAGGAACGGTGCTTATCATAGGCAGGCAGCGGTCAATGGCCTATCAACACGACACCGGATTTATATTCGGAACGGTGTATCACGTCACTTACCAATACAACCGTGACTTGAAAGATGAGATAGAAGCCGAACTGAACAAGGTGGACAACAGCCTGTCACCCTTCAACAACCAGTCTGTTATCACCGCGGTAAACCAGAACAAGAACCCCGAGGTAAACGAGATGTTCAGCGATGTGTTCAATCTGGCCGAGCAAGTGTCTCAAGAAACGGATGGCGCATTCGACATTACAGTGGCCCCAATGGTCAATTTGTGGGGCTTTGGCTTTAAGAAAGGCATCTCACCTTCCAAGCAAAAGATAGACAGCTTGAGGCAAATAGTGGGCTATAAAAAGGTTTCGCTGCGCGACGGACACGTCATCAAGGCCGACAAACGCATCATGCTGGACTGCAGCGCCATAGCCAAGGGCTACGGAAGTGATGTCGTGGCACGCTACCTGCGCAGCAAAGGCATCACAAACTTTATGATAGAGATAGGCGGAGAGATAGTTACAAGCGGCAAGAGTGAGAAGCGCCTGCCCTGGAAAATAGGTGTTACCAAGCCCACTGACGACTCGCTGAACACCAATCAGGAGCTGGAAACCGTGCTGAACGTAACAGATAAGGCCATGGCAACGAGCGGCAACTATCGCAACTTCTACTATAAGGGAGGCAAGAAGTATGCTCACACCATCGACCCTAAGACGGGCTACCCCGTGCAGCACAGCCTTCTGTCGTCTACCGTGCTGGCTTCCAACTGCGCCACGGCCGATGCTTACGCCACAGCATTCATGGTGCTGGGCATTGACAAGGCCAAGGTGGTGCTGCAGAAGCATCCTGAGCTGATGGCTTACTTCATCTACGCGGGGCCCGACGGCAAGATGAAGGTGTGGTTCTCACCATCGTTACGCGACAAGATAGCTGAATAGTGACGCGCATGGAAGGAGGAAATTCTTTTAACAAACTGCTGCTCCTGCCCCTCTTTCAGGGCCTCAGCATGAGCGAGCTCACGCACATCGTGGGCCACACACGCTTGGAGTTCAGGAAGTATCATGACAGAGATGAAGTGATAACTGAGGGACAAGGCAACATGAGAATGTATCTGATGACCGACGGAACGCTCTTGCAGCACACCGAAGCCATAGATCACAGCTATGCTGTAGAGGAAGAAGTCACTGCCCCGGCATTGCTTCAGGCCGAGCATCTCTTCGGCCTTTACCACCGCTACACCAAGTCTTACAGGTCTAAAGGTCAGTCGTCGTTTATCATCATAGACAAGCAAGAGATGCTGAAACTGTCAAAGAGCTACATGATATTCCACATCAACCTGCTCAATCTCATCTCTACGCAGTGCCAGAAAGCCCTCGAAGGGCCGTGGCGCAAGCAGCCTCTCACGGTGAAGGAGCGTGTCATCGACTTCATGCAACAGCATTGCAGCCATCCGGCAGGATGGAAATGCTTCTACATCAAGATGGAAACCATGGCCCAAGCCATTAACGAAACACGCGCCAAAGTGTCGGTTGTGCTACGCCAACTGCGCTCAAAGGGCTTGATAATCATGCGCAGAGGCGTGATTATCGTGCCCAGATTAGAGCTCGTTCTACAAGAAAAATAATCCACAATCCGCTCTTTCCTACCGGCTTTTGCATCCATACGGAAAAGCCTGAACAGCTATACCATTTTACTAGGAAAAGCTTATCGAAAGCCCTCTTGCAAGTAGTTGGCACGCAGCCACTTGCAAGCACGCTTGTAAAAGTGCCGTTTTTAGACGGCAAAAGTGCCTATTTCGGCCTCTCAAAATGCCTGTTTTGAACGACAAGAAAGCCCCTTTCAGAACACGAAAAGGGATGCACGACAGCCTGGAAGCTCTGTAACCGCGGCTCTGCAGCCCCAGCGCGGGCAGGCAGAAGCATCACTCTCCCAGCAAGTCAGGGCGCAAACGGCGCGTGCGCTCCATGGCTTGGTCAAACTCCCATTGCCTTATTTTGGCCTCATTACCGCTGAGCAGAATGTCTGGAACGGCCCAGCCTTTATACTCGCGTGGCCGCGTGTAGATGGGCGCAGCCAGCATATTGTCCTGGTAACAGTCGCTCAACGCGCTCTGGTCGTCGCTTATCACGCCCGGCACGAGCCTCACCACAGCATCTGCTATGATGGCAGCAGGCAGCTCGCCACCCGTAAGCACATAGTCGCCCACGCTTATCTCGCGTGTGATGAGATGCTCTCTCACGCGCATGTCTACGCCTTTATAGTGTCCGGCAAGAATGATGATGTTGCCCAAGAGCGACAGGTTATTGGCCATTTGCTGCGTAAATTGCTCCCCGTCGGGCGATGTAAAGATCACCTCGTCATAGTCTCTTTCGGCCTTGAGAGCACTGATGCATCGGTCTATAGGCTCTATCTGCATAACCATTCCGGCCTGCCCGCCGAAGGGATAATCATCTACCCGCCTCCACTTATCCAGCGTATAGTCGCGCAAATTGTGCAAATGTATCTCGGCAAGTCCCTTCTTTTCAGCCCTGGCAAGAATGCTTTCGTGCACGAAACCCTCCAGCATCTCCGGCAAAACAGTAATGATGTCTATTCTCATAATCATGCAAAGTTAGCAATATTCCATCTTATTTAATGTTTTATTTAGCATTTTTTGTATTTTATTCGTAACTTTGCAGGCAACTTAACTCAAAACATAACAAAAAATGAAAAGACACTTTTCCATCGTCATACTCTTCATGGCGGCTTTTATGAGTGCTTATGCACAAAACGTGCAGTTGCATTACGACTTAGGTAAATCACTCTACAACGACCTCTCCAACCGTGAGAGCGTGACCTCGACAGTTGAAATGTTCAAACCAGACAAGTTCGGTTCTACTTATATGTTCATCGACTTCGACTACGTGAGCGACGGCACCATCGGCGCATATTGGGAAATATCGCGCGAGCTCAACGTGAGCAAGGACAAGCGTTGGGCAGCTCATGTGGAGTATAACGGCGGTGTTTCTACGGGCGAAACGCCCGCAGGCTATTACGGAAACCGCTTTCAGCACGCCGCGCTTGCAGGACCTGCATGGAACATACACAGCAAAGACTTCAACAGGACACTGGGCATTCAGCTCATGTATAAATATTATTTCGCTAACCATCACAGCAATGCCCGCGCCTTTAACAGCGTTCAGCTCACCGAAGCATGGGGCATCAACTTTGCCCAAGGGCTGTGCACGTTCAGCGGATTCTGCGATTTGTGGTACAGCCCGTACGTAAACGGCAAGTGGATATTGCTCTCAGAGCCTCAGTTCTGGGTGAACCTCAACAAGCTGAAGGGCATGAACGACATCCATCTCTCTGTGGGTTCGGAGTGCGAAGTGTCCAACAACTTCGTGTGGAACGACCGTGGCGCCAACAATAAGTTCTACGCCATACCCACCATTGCAGCCAAGTGGACCTTCTGACCAGCACGACCAGGGCTGCCCGGCACGGGTATTTAACGAAGCAAGTTGTTATGTAATATACGTTAAAAATTGGCTCACTACGCCTTATAAGCAAGTGAATTTTAGTATATTTGCATGAAATAAGAACATAGCGTAAGTATGAATGAGAATATAGCAGAGAATAGTAAGCACGCCAATCCCTTTTTGGAGCCTTACGAGACACCGCACAACACGGTGCCCTTCGGCAAAATAACGCTGGCCGACTATGAGGAGGCCATGATGGAAGGCATGCGCCGTGAGGATGAGCAAATAGACAAGATAGTGAACGACCCGGAGGCTCCCACCTTCGACAATACCATCTTGCGCGACGATGAAGTAAAGGGGCGCAAGCATTATTATGACCTGCTTGACAGAGTGACAAGCGTGTTCTTCAACATGCTGAGCTGCGACACCAACGACGACATGGATGCTTTGGCGCAGAAGATGAGCCCCCTGCTCACCCGACACGCTAACGATATAAGCCTCAATCCCAAGCTCTTCAGCCGTATCAAGGCGGTATATGAGCATCACAGAGAGCTTACACCCGAAGAGCAGATGCTGCTAGACCGAAGCTACGACGGCATGGTGCGCAGCGGTGCTTTGCTGGACGAGGCCGGTAAAAACAAGTTAAGAGCCCTGACAGAAGAGGCCAGTATGCTCTCATTGCAGTTCTCTCAGAACCTGCTTAAGGAGAATAAGGCATTCTGGCTGCACCTCACCGAAAAGCAGCAACTGGCCGGACTGCCCGACACTGCCCTGGAGGCTGCTGCCGAAGAAGCCCGCTCCAGAGGGCTCGACGGATGGGTGGTGACCCTTGAACCGGCATCTTACACCGCCGTGATGATGTATGCCAAGGACAGAAACCTGCGCAAGCAGCTCTACATGGCACGCAACACAGAGGGCATCAAAGACAATAAAGAGAACAATCTGGGCATCTGTTCGCGCCTCATCAACCTAAGGCGCGAGCTGGCTCAACTGTTAGGATACGACAATTATGCCGACTATGTGATGAAATATCGCATGGCGAGCAACGTGAAGAATGTATATAAGCTGCTGGATGAGCTGATAGACGCCTACAAGCCAACGGCAGAGAAGGAATATAACGATGTGGTGGAGCTTGCCAAAAAGGAGGAAGGAGAGGGCTTCGACTTCCAAAACTGGGACCTGGCCTACTACTCTCAGAAGCTGAAACAGCAACGTTATGACATCAATCCTGAGATGTTGCGCCCCTACTTCAAGGTGGAGAACGTCATCAAGGGCGTCTTTGGCCTGGCAACAAGGCTTTATGGCATCACCTTTAAGGAGAATAAAGACATACCAGTCTATCATCCTGACGTGAAGGCTTACGAGGTTTCAGATGCCGACGGCTCTTATCTTGCCGTGCTCTACGTAGACTTCTATCCACGCAAGGGCAAGCAAGACGGTGCGTGGATGACGGAGTTTCAGGGCCAGTGGATAGAGAAGGACGGCGAAAACGTGCGTCCTCACGTGTCGCTGGTGATGAACCTGAGCAAGCCAACGGCCGAAAAGCCCGCCCTGCTGAAGCTTAGCGAGGTAGAAACTTTCTTGCATGAGTTCGGCCATTCGCTGCATGGCATGTTTGCCAACACACGCTTTGAGTCGCTCTCGGGCACCAATGTGTGGTGGGACTTTGTAGAGATGCCATCGCAGTTCATGGAAAACTATGCCGTGGAAAAAGACTTTCTGCGCACCTTTGCCTTTCATTACGAAACGGGAGAGCCCATACCCGACGAGCTGATAGAGAAGGTGAGGAAGAGCCGAAACTTTAATGTGGCACTGGCATGTATGCGCCAAGTGACCTTCGGACTGCTCGATATGGCCTACTATACGCAGAAGGAACCCTTCAAAAAGAACATCATCAGCTTTGAGAAACAGGCATGGAAGAAAGCCTACATAGGCCGGGAAATGTCCGACACATGCATGACAACACAGTTCAGCCACATCATGGCAGGAGGCTATGCGGCAGGCTATTACAGCTATAAATGGGCAGAGGTACTGGACGCCGACGCCTTCAGCGTGTTTAAAAAGAACGGACTCTTCGACCGAAAGACGGCACAGAGCTTCCGCGACAACATATTGTCAAAAGGCGGTACCGAGCATCCCATGACGCTCTATAAGCGGTTCCGCGGGCAAGAACCCACCATCGACGCGCTGCTCAAGCGCGACGGCATCAAAGCTTGAGGCCCTTTCCATCAACAACATTCCACTATTCCAGAAGATGACAACAGAAGAAAAACAACATAAACTTGACAACAGATACCTGCGTATGGCACGTATATGGGCCGAAAACTCCTATTGCAAGCGCAGGCAGGTGGGCGCTCTCGTCGTGAAAAACAAGATGATAATCAGCGACGGATACAACGGTACGCCCTCCGGATTTGAGAATGTGTGCGAGGACGACAACAATATCACCAAGCCCTACGTGCTGCATGCCGAGGCCAACGCCATCACCAAGCTGGCCAGAAGCTCTAATAACTCGGAGGGAGCAACACTGTATGTCACGGCATCACCCTGCATAGAGTGCGCCAAGCTCATCATTCAGGCCGGCATCAAGCGCGTTGTTTACGGCGAAAAATATCGGCTGGAAGACGGCATCAACCTGCTCAGAAGGGCCAATATCGAAGTTATCTATCTTAATCCGGATGAAGAATGAACCAAAATGATAAGAATCGCTTCATGCCATTAATTATGGCTGGATGCGTGGTTGCAGGCATAATCATTGGCACTTTCTATGCCAATCACTTCTCAGGCAACCGCATCAACATCATCAACAACGGCAGTAGCAGGCTCAGCAACCTGCTGCATATCATTGACGACCAATATGTTGACTCGGTGAACATAGACGAACTGGTGGACAAGGCCATACCGCAGATACTGGCAGACCTTGATCCTCACTCTGTATACATAAGCGCGAAAGACGTTCAGACTAACCTGGATGAGCTGAAAGGCTCGTTCTCCGGAGTGGGCATAGAGTTCACCATACGCAACGACACCATCAATGTGCAGAACATTATTAAGGGTGGCCCGGCCGAGAAAGCGGGTGTGCTGGCCGGCGACAAGATAGTGAGCATCGACGGAAAGCCCTTCGTAGGCAAGGTGGTTACCAACGATGAAGCCACCCATAGGCTCAAAGGGCCGAAGGGATCGAAGGTAAAAGTGGGTGTGCAAAGGTATGGAGTGAAGGGCGTGAAATACTTTAACATCACACGAGACGACATCGTCACCAAGACCATATCGGCCACTTACATGATGAACGACAGCACGGGCTACATTCGCATCAAGTCGTTTGGCGACAAGACCTACGCCGAAATGCTGGCCTCACTGGGGCAGCTGAGGCAGCAAGGCTTTAAGAATCTTATCATAGACCTGCGTGATAACACGGGCGGACTGCTCGACCGGCCGGTCCAGATGGTGAATGAGTTCTTGCCAAAAGACCGCCTCATCGTTTACACACAGGGCCGCAAGTCGCCCCGAAAGGAGTATGTGAGCGACGGACGGGGCAGTTATCAGGACATTCCCCTCGTGGTTCTCATCAACGAAGGCACCGCCTCGGCAGCCGAAATATTCGCCGGGGCCATACAAGACAACGACCGCGGCACCATCATAGGGCGACGCTCGTTTGGCAAGGGCCTCGTGCAGAAGCAGATAGAATTTCCTGACGGCAGCATGATAAGGCTCACCACAGCACGCTACTACACGCCTTCGGGCAGGTGCATACAGAAGCCTTACACGCCGGGAGACGACGTTGACTATGAGCAAGACCTCATGACGAGATACGAGCATGGCGAGTTCTTCTCGCAAGACAGCATCAAGCACACCGGTCCGGCCTACTATACTGTGCTGGGCAGAACAGTGTATGGCGGTGGCGGAATAACGCCCGACATCTTCGTTCCCGAGGATACCACCAACATAACCTCTTATTATAAGGAGGCCATCATGACAGGACTCATCCTTCAGTATGCCTTCAACTACACGGCCGAAAACCGTCCTGAGCTGAAAAACTTCACTGAAATGCAGCAGATGGCCAACTATCTCTCGCAGCAAAACCTGGTGGAAGGCTTCGCCAACTTTGCGGATAAGAACGGCCTGCGCCGCCGTAATCTGATGATAAGCAAGTCGCATACGCTGCTGCAAACATTCATCTTCAGCCGCATTATATACACTATGCTGGACGAAGAGGCTTGGAATGAGTATCTCAACCAAGACGACAAGACGGTTGAAACAGCGCTCAGAGTGCTGCGTGAGGGCAAGGCTTTCCCGCAAAAACCCCTCATCATGAGGACAAGACAACAACGATGATGCTGAAAGCTGAACTGAGAAAAGAGATAAGAAGGCGCAAGGGGCAATACAGCACAGCAGAGCTGGAAGACCTCTCTGCGCCCATCATCAGCCGGTTGATGGCTCATCCGCGCGTGCGGAAGGCCTCTACCATCCTGATGTATTACTCTCTTGCAGATGAGGTATGCACGCACCAGGCCATCAACCAGCTATTGGCTGAAGGCAAAAGGGTGCTCCTGCCCAAGGTGACCGATGGCGAACACATGGAGCTGCGCCTGTATACGTCGCCCGATGACCTTGCTTTGGGTGCCTATAACATCATGGAACCCACTGGTGAAACATTCACATGCTATGACGAGATAGACACAGCCGTCATCCCAGGCATGGCTTTCGATGCCTCGGGCAACCGTATGGGCAGGGGCAAAGGCTATTATGACAGGTTCTTGACCCTGCTGCCTGACGCCTTCAAGATAGGCATTTGCTTTTCCTTTCAGTTCGTAAACAACATTCCTACAGGTCCCTTAGATATTCCCGTAGATGAAGTGCTGCACGACTGAAAAGCGCCATTAGGACAATAATCGACACAAAAGAAAGGGGAAAAAATGAACAGAAAAACATCTAAGAAAATCAATCCTATCATTAGAAGGCACTATTTTCTGTCTGCCATCATGCTTATGCTGCTCACGCTCATGCCCCTCTCAGCCACCGCTCAAAACGCTGATCAGGAGGCAGGAACATGTATGAACCAAAAAGACTGGTTCGGGCTGAAAGACGTTTACGAGGCAAAAGGCAGTATGTTGTCACCCTTTCTGCGGTCATTTGCACAAGCCATGCTCGACCAAACGTTCAATCGCAAGGCTCAAGCCATTGGTTCCATCAAGAACCTTTTGCGTAATCATCAGCATGAAATGGACTTTTCGAGCATCGTGTCTATGATATATTTTCTGGCAAACGATTATAGCAGATTAGGCCAGAACACGCAAGCAGTCAACACATTGAAAGGATTTATCAGTCAGATAAAGGGGAAGGTAGACAGTTCTTATTATGAAACACTATCCGAACAGCAACGTGTTTGCGAGGCACTGGCCCAGTACGAGCTCCTTTCATATGACTCAACAAAGAGTTATACCCTACCCTTTCGCATCGATTCCGTAGGGCCACGGCACAAGCGGGGCGTCTGCATCATGATTCCGGCTAAGGCAGGTAAAACCGCTCTTGACTTGTTCTTCGACACCGGCGCGGGTGTGAATGTCATGACAGAAGAGTATGCCAAGAAGATGGGACTGGAGATCATACAGACCCACTCTAAGGTAGAAGGTAAGTCAATTATAAGCGGAGTAAACCTTGCCATCATGCCCCAGTTGCAAATAGGCGACCTTGTGATGAAGAATGTACCCTTTTACATCTATAACACAAAGACCGGCATAGACTCCATTGACAGCTATCTGAGCCCCATGAATTGCATTATCGGCATTCCGTTTATGGACAAGGTGGGCGAGATGCAGATAGATTTCAGAAGCCATAACATCCTCATCCCCTCTTCTAAAACCACATGCAAGGAGCAAAACCTATGCTTCAAAGCAGATGATGGCACTATGCTGCTCAGGGCGTATCACAACGGCGAGCCTATCATTGGCCTGCTAGATACAGGCAATGACAACTATGGCACACTGTCATATTCCTACTTCATGAAGCATCAGAAGGACATCGAGGCTCAGGGCAAGGCCGATATTGAGAGAATTGCCGGGCATGGCGGCATACGACAAGAAAATATTTACCATCTCTACAACTATCCTTTCACACTCGCAGGCAAGCAAGTTACACTGCCAAGAATGGACGTTTATGCAGACAATCATGAGGCTCAGCCAGTCTTCGGAATGATGGCTTTCAGCCAATACAACAAGCTTGTTATCAACCTTTGTGATATGTTTGTACTGGCTGAATAATAGTCTTTTCGTCACAAGTATAACATACAGATTATCAAGCCATTGCGTACACGTTTACGAAAAGGGCCTTTTTACAACACAAAATAGGCCCTTTTGGCTTGCAAAAAGGGTACTTTTGCAACTTAAGAATACTATTTCCAGATAACAAGATGGCTGGACGTGGCGTATAAAATGAAAATTCAAAGATTCAAGGCGTAAACTGCCAGCGTGCGATCAACGCCTTTTTATACATCGCAATAAATGAAAAGTAAAGTGAAAACTATCAGGAGATGAACCTGATTTCAGAGATAATAAATGTGCCAACCGACTCGTTGAGCCTCCGTACCAGCTCTCCACGCCGCATGGACAGGTCGGCACGCAAGGCCGGATGGTCTATCCTGACAAAAAGAGTCTGGTTTTTGATGAACTTGTCAGATGTATAACGCGCCACCGTTTCACCCGCCACGGCCTCCCAATTATCTATCAAGCGCTTTTGTTGCAAAGGAGCTTCGAGCCCTTCTTGCCTCAAAAACTTGTTAAGCAGCTCTGTCAAAGGCTTCACTTCGCGTCTGAACATATCACAATTCCCTTTCGTTTATCTCGCCATCCTGAACGGAGAAGAGCTTGAAATCGGATGAAACGTGCTCCAAAATCTTGTCAAGATGGTCGCGGTTAGTATCTGTTATGAATATCTGGCCATAGTCATCGCCCGCCACCAGGCTCACTATCTGCTCCACACGGCCAGCATCAAGCTTATCGAATATATCGTCCAAGAGGAGCAAAGGGGTTGTCTTGCTCGACGTATTCTTCAAGAAGGCAAACTGAGAAAGCTTCAGTGCCAGCACAAACGACTTGTTCTGCCCCTGGCTTCCCTCTCTCTTCATGGGATAACCGCCTATCAGCATCTCCAAATCATCGCGATGCGAACCGTGCAAGGAATAGCCCATGATGCGGTCTTTTGCCCTGTCACGCTGTATAACATCCAGTAACGGACCGCGCTGGCAATGAGAAACATAACGCAATGAAACGGATTCTCTGTTCTGCGAAATGGCCTGATAGATGTGTTGAAAGATAGGCTCCATGTCATTTACAAAGCGGTTGCGCTTCTCGTAAAGCACCTCGCCATTGGCCGCCATCTGCTGTTCCAGAATATCCATAAGGGAATCATCGCCGGTGTATTCTTGTTTCAGCAGGGCGTTGCGCTGCTGCAATGCCTTGTTATATCGCCCTAAAGCCTCCATATAAGCATGATCATACTGTGATATAACCACGTCCATGAGATGTCTGCGTGCATCACTTCCGCCATGTATAAGACTTTCGTCAGACGGCGACACAAAAACAATGGGTATCAAGCCTATATGTTCTGAGAACCGCTTATACGATTTTTTATTACGCTTGAACGTCTTCTTTGAGCCACGTTTCAGGCTGCAATAAATCTGCTCATGGCCTTCGCCATCATCGTGAACATAGTCGCCTTGCAGCACAAAATAGTCAGCATCGTGCGTAATAGACTGAGAGTCAACTGAGTTGAAGGCACTCTTACAGAACGATAGATAATATATGGCATCAAGAAGATTGGTTTTCCCCTCACCATTGCTGCCTATCAGACAGTTCAGCTTAGCTGAGAAACGAAGCGAGGCAGAACGAATATTCTTGAAATTAATGACCGATAAATTCTCTAATACCATATACCGTAAAATGTAAAAACGATGCAAAGATAATGCATTTACGGTTCAAAAACGAAAAAAGTCAGTGCGAAATTTCAATATATGAGATTAATTACGTAATTTTGCAACGCTTAAACAAAGATGTTGAAAACTACAAAACATTAGATAATAAATGGCAAAGAAAAACGAAACGAGAGCTACAGAGAGTGATGCTCTCAACCAGTCTGAAGCGCTATTCCTCAGATTCAAGAAACCCATCATCATAGCTGTATGCGCTATCGTGGTGATTATAGCAGGCATTATTCTTTACAACAACTTCGTGGCAGAGCCTCGCGAGGATGAGGCAAGCACCGCATTGTCAAAAGGACAGACATATTTCGCTGCCCAGCAGTACGACAAGGCACTCAAAGGTGATGGTGCCGGCTACGCAGGATTTATCAATATAGCCAGCGATTACAGCAGCACAAAGGCCGGAAACCTGGCCAATCTGTATGCCGGACTGTGCTATGCTAATCAGGCAAAGCCCGACTGGAAGTCAGCACAAGAATATCTTGACAAGTTTGACACACAATCTGACCAGAACATATCGCCTGCAGCAGTGGCTGCAGCAGCCAACGCATACGCTAACAACGGCGACTTGGCCAAGGCTGTAGACCTCTTCCAGAAGGCAGCTGACATGGCAGACAGCCGTGCTTTCAACGATGCCAACAACTCATTGTCGCCCGTCTTCCTCAAAGAAGCAGGCATGTTGCTTGAGAAGCAAGGCAAGAAGGCTGACGCTTTGAAGATATATCAGGATATAAAGAAGAAGTATGTGAACTCTCCTGCATATCAAGATATAGACAAATACATAGAAAGGGCATCCAATTAATGGCTACAGCACTCCATAACTTATCTGACTACGACTTTGAAAGTGTACCCGATGCCAGCAATATGTGCTTCGGCATAGTGGTCGCTGAATGGAATCATGAGATAACAGGAGCCCTGCTTGACGGTGCCGTAAAGACACTAGAGAAGCACGGAGCACTGCCTGAGAACATACATGTAAAGACTGTTCCGGGCAGCTTTGAGCTCATTTACGGAGCCCACCAGATGACGCTCAACGGCGGATATGATGCCATCATCATCCTGGGAAGCGTGATAAGGGGCGAGACTCCCCACTTCGACTACATCTGCCAAGGCGTTACCTACGGCATAGCACGGCTCAACTCAACCAGCGAGATACCCGTTATCTACGGCTTGCTCACCACAAACGACCTGCAACAAGCAAAAGACAGAAGTGGCGGAAAGTTGGGAAATAAGGGCGACGAGTGTGCCGTTGACGCCATCAAGATGGCCAAATTCTAAAGAAAGGAGCTTGTATGACACTACAGGAAATGCTTCAGGCATACGACTTTGAAGAGATTTATCCGGAGATAGGACTGATGTATCAGCCTGCAAGAAAGCAGCGTGAGCTCTACAGAAGGGTGTATGACGCGCTCATCAACATCAAAGCTGTAACGGGAAAGAAAGCCATACGCTATGAGTTGATGCACGATCCTGACACGCAAGAGTACTTTTACGGGGCCGACGACCGGTGCTTTCAAACCACTTGGGAGGCGCTTGCAGGCAAGCAAGTGAAGAAAGACAGCGATGTAGACCTTACTCCTGAGCAGATGCTTGCCAACTGCCTGCTCAACGCGGTGCTCATAGCAAGAAAGCCAAAGGGCTTTTAGACATCACAAAAGGCACACCAGACCGGCACTTACCGATAAAAACGACACGCTCTGACAGAGCAAAACACAGAACAAGAAAGTGGGAAACTGACTTCATGTAGCATGAGTCGGCTTCCCACTTTTCGTATTCTTGCGTTTCTGGCAATGGCTTGACACTATTGCAAACAGCCACTGTGAGCTCCTTATAACATCATTCCTAGGCGCTTACAACCGAAGTAAGAGACGTGAGGAGAACGCTGCTACGAGCGTCCTCCCCACCCTATCTGACTACTTGCCAACATAAGTCGCCTTACGCAAGTCGGCATCTGCCGAGCTGGTACCCACCATCAGCTCATACTTACCGGGCACGTAGCGCATGGTGTTAGACCCTGCATCCCATGTGGTGAGCAGACTCTTGTCGCGCAAGCTGAACGTAACCACCTTGCTCTCACCCGCTTTCAGGCTAACGCGCTGGTAGCCTCTGAGAGAGCGAAGCGGACCGTTGACATCGGCCAACCTACGAATGTAGAGCTGCACGACCTCGGTTCCGTCGCGCCGGCCCGTGTTGCTCACGCGCACCTTCAGCTCATCACGCTTCACAACAGGGTTGTCTATGCTAAACGTTGTGTAGCTCAGTCCGTAGCCAAAGGGGTAGAGCGGCTGACCCGTAAAGTAACGATAAGTGCGGTTGGTCATGCGATAATCAAGAAAATCAGGCAGATCTGCCGTTGAGCGATAGAACGTTATGGGCAGCTTTCCCGTAGGATTATAGTCGCCGAAGAGTACATCAGCCACGGCCGTACCACCCTGCTCACCAGGATACCAAGCCTGCACAATGGCGTCAGCATTTTGTGTTTCGGGCATCAGGGCAATGGCCGAGCCGGAGAAGTTTACGTACACCACACGTTTGCCCGCCTTATGCAGGGCGGCTATGAGGTCGCGCTGAACTTGCGGAAGCTCGATGTTTGTACGGTCGCCACCCTTGAATCCGGCAGCATCTACCTTCATTTCCTCACCCTCAAGGCTGGGCGATATACCACCGGCAAACACCACTGTGCCGGCATCACCCACCTCTTCGAGCAGCTGTTGCGTGGTGGGCGTGTACTGACGGGCCACATCAAATTGCATCAAACCGAAGTCCTTGTCTTGGAAATATTCTATTACGACCTGATAACTTTTGCCCTTCTGAACGTTCAAAGGAGCATTGATATGCTGTATACGAGCCCTTCCTTTCCACACATCAGCCAGCGTATCACCATTCACTATGAGCCTGGCGCCGTCATCAAAGGCCAGTGACAGGACAACCTTCTCCGTATTCTCCGGCACAAACGTGCCCACATAGCGGGCCGAGAAGCCCTCAAGGTTGACACCGGGAGCAAACACCGTGGCACCGCCATTGCTCAGATTGAAGGGCTGTGACAGCACTTGCGTAGCGGCAGGAGTGCCTTGCATCTTCATATTATTCCAATACGTGGCCTTCATACCCTTGGCCCCGTCAGACGTATGCATCTTATCATAAAGGCTTTCGCTTACGTCAGCGGATGTAAGACCGCAGCCCCTGACATACCTTACATTGCCTCCCAGCTTCTGCCTTACGGCCTGCAGCAAGGTAACAGTGCGCGTGGGATAACCGTTATAGTTGCCCCACTGCATGGCAGAGTCTACAGCATTTGGCCCCATTACCACGATGTCGGCAGCGTTTTTAGGCAGAGGCAGCACATTATTCTTATTTTGCAGCAGCACCACGCCCTCTCGTGCCATGCGCAAAGCTTGCTCTTTGTGCTCTTTACATGCCACAACCGACATGGGAATCTTGGTCCAGGGATTAAGGCTGTCGGGGTCTAAGTCGCCCAATTCTATACGTGCCTGCAGCAGACGCACCACGCTTGTGTCTATCGTAGCCTCTGTTATCTCGCCCGCTTTGACAGCCTCCGGCAATGTGCGGTAGTTGCTTCCGCACTCCAGGTCAGTGCCTGACCTGACGGCCATAGCCGATGCCTCATGGGCATTTTTGGTCACTTCATGGTGCCCGGGTTTCCAAAAGTCGGTGATGGCAGAACAGTCTGACGTGACCAAACCCTTGAAGCCCCATTCGTTTCGCAATATCTGTTGCAGCAACCGTGTGTTTCCGCAGCACGGTTCGCCATCCAGTCGCTGATAAGCACACATCACCTCAGCCACATGGCCGGTTTGAACAAGCGCCTTAAAGGCCGGCAGATAGGTTTCCCAAAGGTCGCGCATGGGCACGTTCTCCAAGTTAAAGGTGTGGCGGTTCCACTCCGGTCCGCTATGCACGGCAAAGTGCTTGGCACACGCCAGCAACTTTTTGTAAGGACCGTTGACAGGCCCTTGCAGCCCGCGCACCACAGCCAAGCCCATGCGTGTGGTGAGATAAGGATCTTCGCCATAAGTTTCCTGCCCCCTTCCCCAACGCGGATCGCGGAAGATGTTAATATTAGGTGTCCAGAAAGAGAGTCCGGCATAACGCTTCAAGCTGTTGGTGTGACGGGCCAGCGTGTTCTTTGCCCGAGCCTCATCGCTGACAGAGGTGAACACATCTTGCAGCAAAGCGTCGTCGAACGAGGCCGCCATGCCGATGGTTGCGGGGTAGACGGTGGCATAACCATTGCGTCCCACACCGTGCAAAGCCTCGCTCCACCACTGAAAAGGCGGTATGCCCAAACGGGGGATGGCAGGCGACACATCTTGCATAAGAGAGGCCTTCTCTTCTAACGAAAGCCTGGAACAAAGGTCGCGTGCCCGCTCTAGAGGGCTGAGCCTGATGTCTTGATAAGGATAGGTTTGCGCCCCGGCCAGCAGAGCGACTGAAAAGGTAATTCCGGATAGTAGAAGTTTAAGTTTCATGGCTTTATGTTTGTTTCGTGCAAAGATAAGATTTTTCTTACAGATATACAACAAATGAAGAGCCGAAAAGCATCTTCAGAATTACATTTCTGCAAAGTTGAAAGACGGTAGACATTTGCCTGGCAAGTAAAAGCGGCCTTTTTACAAGCTGAAAAGGCCTATTTGAGCCTGCAAAAAGGCCTGTTTTGCAACGCAAGAAAGCCCGTCTTGCCGAGAAAGCAGCGTAGTGTTGTTAACCTACTGGTGTGCAATGGTTTACGGAAAAAGTCCATGGATAGGACGTATGAAGCCCTGGCAAAGAACGGGTAACGGCAAGCTGACAAAAAAAGATGGGGCATCTCACGTTTTTAGAGCGAGGAAGAAGTTATTCGGAAAAGTTTCCTTACTTTTGCAAACAGGAAAAGAACATATACCCATGAGGAAATTATTATTCGTGGCCATCATCCTGCTGGTGGCCTGCAAAGGAGGCAAAAACAACTCAGCGGCGGTGGACCAGATAGACACCACGCAGATGATGCTGCAGCGCATCAGCCAGTGCAGCAAGCTCTACACGACAGAATATCACATACATAAGATTATAACTCACGACGACAAGCTGAGTTTGAAAGGCTCTATCATGAATGCGCCGTTCAACATCAACCTGCCTTTAGGTCAGCGGCAAATAGCCATTCCGATGGACGCTACGGTGAAAGGCTACATCGACATGGGCAGTATAACGGCCAATGACATACGCCGCGACGGCAAAAAGCTAACCATCTACCTGCCCGAGCCCAAGGTGGCTCTCACATCAAGCAGCATAGACCATAACGAGGTGAAGCGGTATGTGGCCCTGATGCGCTCTGACTTCAGCGACGCAGACCTGTCTAACTATGAGCGGCAAGGGCGGGAACAAATAGTGAAGAGTCTGCCCCTGGCCGACATACAAGCTGATGCGTGCCGCAGCGCTGCCAACGTGCTGATACCCATGATGACGGCTTTCGGCTACCGGCAAACCGACATCACCATCACCTTCCGGCATGATCTAACGCCCGACGGCATAGCCATCAGCAACGCAAGCGAGGCTCCCGCCGAGAACAACCGGCCCTAGCGGGGACATGAAGCTTAATAGGCTGTCTTGTCAGTCTTGGCGCTCCACATGGCAAAAGCCTTGCTGGCCTCATCGCGCATGAGCACGACAGAGGGTATGGAGCGCTTTTCCGGACTCAACGGAAGCTCGCGATAGATGAGTTCATCGTCGAATCCGATGCGCGCGGCATCATCACGGTTGTTGGCAAAATATATCTTGCTCAGGCGCGCCCAGTAGATGGCGCCCAGACACATGGGGCAGGGCTCGCACGACGTATAGATGTCGCAGCCCGACAAATCGAAGGTGTGCAGCTTGCGACAAGCCTCTCTGATGGCCGTAACCTCGGCATGAGCAGTAGGGTCGTTGGCCTGTGTGACGTGGTTGGCACCCTCGGCTACGATCTCTCCATCCTTCACTATGACAGCGCCAAAAGGCCCTCCGCCGTTGCTGACACTCTCTTCACTCAGCCGTATGGCACGGCTCATAAAATCTTTCTTATCCATATTCATGATTTATAGGGGTCACTTTCTGCCAGTTTCCTCGGCATATATTCTGTCAAACACCTGCCTGAGCCGGGGCTTGTCTGCCAGCGTCTGCCTGATAACTTGCAGGCCCTTGCCGTTAGGCGAGCCGGGTATCCACAAGCGCATATAGCCGTTTACGCCATACTTCTCGTTCACATGATGGGCAAAGCGCTCCCACTGTCCTTGCTCATCTAGCTGCGGATAGTTCTCAAGACCAAACTGTATGGCCCGTCTGAAGACGCTCTCCGGCTCAAGATCGCGGTCGGCCTCGGCGATAATCTTGCCATAGATGCTGCGCGGAGCGTGCGAGGCTGAGGCACGATGATCTTCAACGGCCTCCTTCATTATCTTTATCTGCTCGGGCGAAAACCACTTGCGCAGACGCGCGTCTTGCGCCAATATCTTGCCTCCGGTGATGTGATGAATGGCCCGCGGGCCTGACATGCCCAGGTCATGATAGGCTGCTATGCAGTACACCATATTTATATCAGCCCCCGTAACGCTTACCAAGGCAAGGGCATTGCGTATGACACGCGTCACGTGTTCGAGGCCATGCGAGCGCCCGAAGGCCGCATAGCGGGGCAAAATCTGCGTCTCAACGAAATGCATAAGGTCTAGATTGACTTGCGACTCCATTATTTTTAAATAGTGTAATATTTTTTGCAAATATAACAATTAATACTTACTTTTGCAAAGAATTAGCAGTTATTTATAGTAATCAAGGATATGATAGAGGAAGAAATAAGTGTAAATTCGGTCAAGGCCTGGCTACTGGCCAGCCGACCCAAAACACTTGCGGCAGCCGCAGTGCCCGTCATGGTGGGATTATCTATAGCATGGAGCGAGATGCCCGCGGGCCGTTCGTTTGCCGTGGTGCCAGCTCTGCTGTGTGTGCTTTTTGCCTTTGTGATGCAGATAGACGCTAATTTTGTGAACGACTACTTCGACTTTGCGCGCGGAAACGATGATGAAACACGCCTGGGACCCAAGCGGGCATGCGCGCAAGGATGGATAACACCGGGGGCTATGCGCATGGGCATGGCCGTAACCACATGTGTGGCTTGTGTCATCGGACTGCCTTTGGTGATGTGGGGAGGCTGGACCATGATACTAGTGGGCATGGCTTGCGTGGCCTTTTGCTTTCTCTACACCACCACGCTGAGCTATCTGGGACTGGGCGACGTGCTGGTTGTGGTGTTCTTCGGGCTAGTTCCGGTGAGCCTTACCTACTATCTGCAGACGGGATGCTTCACGTCGGTGGCTATCATAGCATCGCTCACATGCGGCATAGTGACCGACGCGCTGTTGCTGGTGAATAATTACAGAGACATAGAAAACGACCGGCGGGCAGGAAAGATAACGCTGGTGGTGCGGGTAGGCGCAAAAGGTGGCAGGACACTCTACCTGCTTACGGGCATCACAGCCGTTATAGTGGGCGCCTTCTTTGCCTTAAAAGGGCATCCTTATGCCACGTTGCTCACGCTGGCTTACGTACCTCTGCATGTGTCAACATATCGTGAGATGGTGAGAATAAACAAGGGTAAGGCACTGAACAAGGTGCTTGGCAAGACGGCACGCAACATATTTTTGTACGGACTGTTGCTGAGTTGCGGATTTCTTCTGAAGTAGTTTGTAGCTTATTTCTCAGGCCAATACATCCAAACCACTGTCATCACAATAATCAAAGCCAAGATTGACAGGAGGACAAAAAGTATTCTGCCAATCAGTTTGCGACGCTTTGATGCTGACAAACGATGACGCTTGTCACGCTCACTGCTGTCTACAGAATGGTGGTGATGGTGATGGGTATGAGTTGTTCCAGCCTCATGGCTGTGATGATAGTAGTTTTCTGGCATACTTTTATATATCTATTTAGCGGGCGCAAAGTTACTAAATAATTGTTACAAAACTACTGATTATAGACAGAATTATCGTCTCTCATCTTCACATCCGCGCATAATAAAGCCCTCCAGGCCTCAGGCAGCAAGCCATCGGGCATGGAGGGCAGTTATATTTTCAAGGCTATGCTTATGCCTCTATGGCAGCAACGCCGGGCAGAGTCTTGCCTTCGATAGCCTCAAGCAGGGCACCACCACCAGTAGAGATATAGCTAACCTGATCTGCCAAGCCGAACTTGTTGATGCAGGCAACAGAGTCGCCACCGCCAATAAGAGAGAATGCGCCTTCCTTAGTGGCCTTGGCGATAGCCTCAGCAATGGCTTTTGAGCCGCCGGTGAAGTTATCAAACTCGAATACTCCGGCCGGACCGTTCCACAGAATAGTCTTAGAGCCCTCTATAGCATCGGCAAAGAGCTTGCGTGTAGCGGGGCCTGCGTCCATGCCTTCCCATCCATCGGGAATGTCGTTAGACGGAGCTACCTTTGTATTGGCATCGTTAGAGAAGTTGTCGGCGATGACAGAATCGGTGCCAAGAACGAGGTTTACGTTGTGCTCCTTAGCCTTCTTGATGACGTCGAGAGCCACATCGAGCTTGTCATCCTCGCAGATAGACTTGCCAATCTTGCCGCCCTGAGCCTTTGCGAAGGTATAGGTCATACCGCCACAGAGTATCAGGTTGTCTACCTTTGTGAGCAGATTCTCTATGATACCGATCTTTGTAGAAACCTTAGAACCACCCATGATGGCAGTGAAAGGACGCTTGATGTTATTCAGCACGTTGTCTACGGCCTTCACTTCCTTCTCCATCAAGAAGCCAAGCATCTTATGGTCTTTGTCGAAGAACTCATCAATGACAGCCGTAGATGCGTGTTTGCGGTGTGCAGTACCAAAGGCATCCATCACGTAAACATCAGCATAAGAGGCCAGTTTCTTGGCGAAATCCTTCTGACGCTTCTTCATTTCTTCCTTCGCAGCGTCGTATTCGGGCGTGCCTTTCTCTACTCCTACGGGCTTGCCTTCCTCTTCCGGATAGAAGCGAAGGTTCTCTAAGAGCAGTGCCTCGCCCGGTTTCAGGGCAGCAGCCTCAGCATCAGCATGAGCGCAATCGGGTGCAAACTTCACGTCAACGCCCAGGTTTGCGCTTACGTTGCCCACGATTTGCTTGAGTGAGAGTTTGGGGTTCACCTTGCCTTTAGGCTTGCCCATGTGGCTCATCATGATAAGGGCGCCACCGTCGTTGAGCACTTTCTTCAGCGTAGGCAGCGCACCTTTGATGCGGGTTTCGTCTGTTACATGTCCATTCTCGTCCAATGGCACATTGAAATCTACACGCACAATGGCCTTATGGCCGGCGAAATTGAAATCATTGATCTTCATCTTCTCTTACTTTTATTATGTTTTAAGAATGATTATTCTACATGCAAATATACGCAAATAAGTTCTTCTAAAGGGCATGGAATGGCAGTATTTATGTTTTTTTGCATTCTAAATACTACCAAATGCCAAGTGAATATGCCAATCAGAGACGTTCAACCGTCTTCACACCCTTCACAGTTCGCAACCTCTTAATGAGTGAGTCGAGCCGCGAAGTGTCGTTGAGCAGCACCTCAAGGTTGCCGCTGAAGAGCCCGTCGTGGGAGTCTATGTTGATGGAACGCATCACTATCTTCTCTTCTTTAGATATGATATTGGTGATATTGCTTACTATTCCGATGTCGTCATTGCCTATCACGCGCAGCGTAATGGCATATTGGCTGGTGCCTTTACCGCTCCAACGCGCCTTCACAATGCGGTAGCCGAAGCGTTGCTTCAGCTCGGGCGCGTTGGGACAGTCTTGCCGGTGGATTTTGATACCGCCGTTCACGGTGACGAAACCGAAGATGGGGTCACCGTAAATGGGGTGGCAACACTTTGCCAGACTAAACTCGATGCCCTTGAGGTTGCGGTCGATGACAAGCACATCATCACTAGAACGGGCCAGCTGTTCATCGGGACTCTCATACTCATAGTTCTGTGCGCTCTCCACAGTCTTGCTGTTATTCAGGTTAAGATCGTGGTCGCGCAGCTTCTGATATTCCTCTATGACATAGTTGGGGTCTAGCTTATCCTCTGCTATCTGGCGGTAGAAGTCAGACACCACCTTGAATCCCAGCTTCTTGATGAGGTGCGACATGATGCCTTCATCCACCTCTATCTTTCGGTTTTTGAAGCGTCTCTCAAGCATTTCCTTGGCATACAGGCCATCCTTTATCTGCGTTTCCTTCAGCGCCAGGCGTATTTTGGCACGGGCTCGGGCCGACTTCACAATGTTTATCCACTCTTGCTTGGGCTTCTGATTGGCCGAGGTGAGCACCTCAACAGTGTCGCCAGAGTGCAGCTCACTGCGGAAAGACACGTTCTTACCATTTATTTTGCCGCCCACGCAAGTGTTTCCTATTTTGGAATGTATGTGATAAGCGAAGTCGAGAACGGTCGAGCCCTTGGGGAATTTGAGCAAGTCGCCCTTGGGAGTAAACACATATACCTCGTCTTCATAAAGGTCTTTCTTGAACGAGTCCATCACCTGCAGGTCGTTGCCTGCCTCAAGCGCGGTGCGTATAGAGGCCAGCCAGTCGTCCATGCCACCCTCTGCCTTGATGCCTTTATACCTCCAATGGGCAGCCAGACCGTGCTCGGCAATCTCATCCATGCGCTCTGTTCTGATCTGCACCTCCACCCATTTGTTCTCCGGACCCAGCACCGTGATGTGCAAACTCTCATATCCGTTAGACTTAGGCACAGACAACCAGTCGCGCAAACGCTTGGGGTTGGGCTGATACATATCGGTTATGATGGAGTAAACCTGCCAGCATTGCATCTTCTCTTTCTCATAAGGCGAGTCAAGAATAATTCTGATGGCAAACAAATCATAGATTCCTTCAAAGCCGCACTTCTGTTTTTTCATCTTCTGCCAGATAGAATGAATAGACTTTGTGCGCCCTTTCATGTGGAACTTAAAGCCTGCTGCAGTGAGCTTTTCGGCTATTGGGCCTATGAAACGCTTGATATAGGCATCGCGCGAGCGCTTGGTGGCGTTCAGCTTCTCCTTTATCATATAGTAAGCATCATGCTCCAGATACTTCAACGAGAGGTCTTCCAGCTCGCTCTTCAGCTGATAGAGGCCCAACTTATGTGCAAGCGGGGCATAGAGATAGCTGGCCTCTTCAGACACTTCGTGCCGTGCCTCCTCGTTATCAGTGTCACGTATCTGCCTCATCAGGTTCACCCTGTCGGCTATCATGATGAGTATCACCCGCATATCCTCGGCAAAGCTGAGCAGCAAATTCCTGAAGTTCTCGCTTTCTATGATAGGATTCTTCTTATAAAGGCTTTGCACTTTCACCAGACCATGAATAATTCCGGCCACTCCTTTGCCGTAATCGGTCTCCACTTGCTGCACTGACAGCGAACCGTCGAGCACCAGCTCGTAAAGCATAACAGCCAATACGCTGTCACGTTTAAGCCCGATATTCTCTACGCAAATGCACGCTGTCTGAAGCGCGCAGACTATCGGATTAAGACCAAAAGCATTGCGAACCACTTTGCCAGCATCTAAGGCAGCACGAAACTGCATAGTAAGCTTTTGCTCATCATCGGGCTTCATGTAGTCTGATAGTTTCTCCCGAAGATCCTGGCTCAACTCTATGCACGTGTTGCGCTCATTTTCTGTAAAAGTCAACTTATCCTCCATAATATCACGAAATGTTATGGCAAAGGTATAAAAAATATCAAGAATAATTTCGGTTTTTGGCGAAAAGTAACTACTTTTGTACAAGTTAATGTTAAAACACGCATACTATTATTATACATTCATACCAAAAATATTATAGAAAATGAAAGAAGAAGACCTCAAGCAACTTACTGACCGTGGCATTACACCACAACAGCTGCAAGAGCAGCTAGATGATTTCAAGCACGGATTTCCTTTCCTCAAGCTGCAAGCAGCCGCATCTATAGGCAACGGCATCATGGCACCTGACGAGGTAGAGCGCAAGAAATACATACGCGAATGGGAGCAGTATAAGGCTGCCGGGCACCATATCACCAAGTTTGTGCCTGCCTCCGGAGCTGCCAGCCGTATGTTTAAGAACATGTTCGCCTTCCTTCATGCACCCTACGACGCACCTACCACCGACTTCGAAAAGACCTTCTTCGAGGGTATTAAGAAGTTTGCGTTCAGGGAAGCCCTATGCGATAAGTGCAAAGCCAATGATGGCAAGAACATCAAGACGATGCTTCAAGACGGCGACTACAAGGCTATCGTGCGCAACATGCTCACTCCCGAGGGGCTGAACTATGGTCAGCTGCCCAAGGGATTGCTGCTCTTTCACAGCTATCCCGACGGTCCGCGCACGCCGATGGAGGAACATCTGGTTGAAGCAGCGCTGTATGCAGCCTCCAACGGCAAGGCAAACATCCACTTCACTGTATCGCATGAGCACCTGCCTCTGTTCGAAAAGATGGTTAACGACAAGAAAAAGAAGTACGAAGACAAGTTCGGCGTGCAGTTCAACGTCACCTTCTCAGAGCAGAAACCCAGCACCGACACAGTGGCGGTAAACCCCGACAACACGCCGTTCCGCAACGATGACGGCTCGTTACTCTTCAGACCGGGCGGCCACGGTGCCTTGATAGAGAACCTGAACGAGATAGACAGCGACGTGATATTCATCAAAAACATCGACAATGTGGTGCCCGACAGGCTCAAAGAAGATACCGTTACATATAAGCAATTGCTTGCCGGCATACTCGTTTCTCTGCAGAAGCAAGCCTTTGAATATCTCAGATTGCTTGACAGCGGCAACTATACACATGACAAACTAGAGGAGATTATACGCTTTGTGCAGCGCACCTTGTGCTGCCGCAAGCCCGATATCAAAGAGCTGGAAGACGCCGAACTCGTTATATACCTGCGTAAGAAGCTCAACAGACCTATGCGCGTGTGCGGCATGGTGAAGAATGTGGGCGAACCAGGTGGCGGTCCTTTCCTGACATACAACGCCGACGGAACCGTGAGCCTGCAGATTTTGGAGAGCTCACAGATAGACACCAACAACGAGGAATACGTGAAGATGTTCAAGAGCGGCACGCATTTCAACCCCGTAGACTTGGTTTGCGCTACGAAAGACTATCAAGGTCACGCCTTCAACCTCAAAGATTTCGTTGACCGCAAGGCCGGTTTCATCAGCTCGAAGAGCAAGAACGGGCGCGAGCTCAAAGCCTTGGAGCTGCCCGGACTATGGAATGGAAGCATGAGCGACTGGAATACGGTGTTCGTAGAAGTACCTCTTTCCACCTTCAATCCGGTGAAGACAGTCAACGACTTGCTCAGAGAGCAGCATCAGCAAGCCTAAAAGAAGACCATTAACACTGCAACCTTATAATATGAGAAGCATGGCGGCACACCACCGTCATGCTTCTTTTGTTTGTTCATATTCTCTTCCTTGTCAGGCCGAAGAAGTACTCTTCAGCCCAGCAAGCGGTTCAATTGCCGGTCTGTGATGCCCGGAACAACTTCTCTCAACTTACTTTCCATTCGCCGTCTAGAATCCTCTGCGCTTCTCTTCGCATGGCATGCATCATGGCCGAAGAGACTTTCGGGCGTAGCCAGCAACGAGAATCCCCAGCCATAAGGGCGGCCTGAGCGATCGTGAGCATATACAAAATCTTGCGTAACCACATATCCGGCCATCTGCAAACGCGTAACGTAGCCGTCGAACTTGCCTCTCATACCCTTGCCTTGAAAGCCACATGCCTGCCTGAGTTGCCGCGACGACATGCTGCCATTAACACTCAGCGTGGCCAATATGCCCTCCTCCACCGTTCCTTCCGCAGGTTTCTCATGCTTATAACGGCGCCAGTTACAGAAGTCGGGCCACCATTGGCGGGTTACAAAGGCTGCCTTTCCGCAGAAAAACTTGCCATAGGCGCATCCCGTTTCGCGGATGATGTCACCCTTCCAATCCCATAGCGGCCATTCCCATCCGCCCTCTGGCAGATACCGGTAGCGGCATTCCTCATCCATAACGTCGTCGGCGCTCCACCCCTCTATGCCGATGTTCAGCAACGGCAAGAACCCTACATCATTGATATACTCTATGAGTTGAGCGCACGTATGCAGTTTTTCCATCATCATATAAACCCATTATTATAGCTCTAATCCATGCAAAGATACTACAAAACAGGCAAGTGGGCAACTACCGAACAGAAAAACTGACATAAAAAAGCAGTTGAACAAAACAAGACAATGCTTGTTTCAGAATTATTTCGTACTTTTGCAGCAATAATAAGTACTTGCTTCTAACAGAAGAAATATGCGACAAATCATCAATCACTTCACCGACGACGACCTTTATAAGCTCACTATGTGCTGTGCCGTAATAGACAATTATCCCCTGGCACAGGTGCGCTATCAGTTTGTAGACCGCAACAACACGGTCTATCCGGCAGGCTTTGCCGACATGCTCATGGAGCAGATAAAGGCTCTGGAGGATGTTACCATCACCCAGGAAGAAATAGACTTCATGAGAGAAAAGTGCCATTACATACCTTGTTGGTTCTATACCTACCTGCGGGGATTCCGCTTCTCGGCCTCATGGGTAAAGGCTTGGCAAGACGACGAGGGCCATCTCTACGTGGAGTTTGAGGGCAACTGGTCTGACACCATCTTATTAGAAGTGAAGGTTCTGGCCATCATCTCCGAGCTATATTATGAGTTAACAGAGCAAACCAACCGCTTAGACTACGACGCTTTTTATCATCGCACCTATCACAAGGCCGAGAGATTGCTCCAGGCGGGGTGCGTTTTCTCTGACTTCGGCACGCGCCGCAGAGCCTCATTCCAGGCAGAAGACATTGCCATAAGCGCCCTCAACGACTGCTACAAGAGTCGTCCTTGGACGGGAAAGTTTGTCGGCACGAGCAACGTCTACCTCGCCATGAAGCACAACCTGCTGCCCGTAGGTACCATGGCACATGAGTTTATCTGCGCCATAGGCGGCATGTACGGCCCGCAGATGGCCAACCATATAGCCATGAACGCCTGGAGGCACACCTTCAACGGAGCCTTGGGCACATACCTCTACGACTCTTTCGGCTGGAAAATTTTCAGTTTGAACTTCTCAGAAGACTTTGCCAACCTCTTCAAAGGGCTGCGCATAGACTCCGGCGACAACTATAAGGAGCTGCAACGCATAGTAGATAAGTACAAATCACTCAACATAGACCCGCGCACCAAGCAGGTTATCTTCTCCAACGCGCTAGACACCGACGAGGCCATACGCATACAAGAGTATGCCCGAAACTATTGTCAGCCGTCGTTCGGAATAGGCACTCACTTCACCAACGACTTCAAAGACGTAGAGCCAATGAACATTGTCATCAAGCTGGTGGCATGTAAGATATCCGACGCATGGCCCTTCTTCAACGACACATGCAAGCTTTCTGAAGACGACGGCAAGCACGTTGGCAAGCCCGAAGTGATAAAACGGTTTATGGAAGAACTGCATTGGAACGACTAGTCATGAAGCAAAAGGCTGCCCATATTCTTTGTTTCATCATGTTTGTCGGCCTGCTGCTATTGCCCGCCAAGGCGCTCTCACAAGTCGATATATGGCAGGGAACGTCCGTACACCATCGTGTTGAGCTCACCCCCTACATCGCCGCGGGCAACCGAAACGTGTCTGTCATCGTCTGTCCGGGCGGAAGCTACTTCTGGCACGACCTCACCCACGAGGGCGAAATGGTGGGCAGGTGGCTGCAAAGCAAAGGCATCAACGCCTTTGTACTTAGATATCGCACAGCCTACGTGCCCGCCTTCTTGTTTCGATATCGCCTTTTTCTGCGTGGCAACCGCTATCCCGACGCGCTCAACGACCTCCGTCAGGCCATGAACTACATACGCCGGAGGGCCGACAGCTATCATGTAGACACGTGCCGCATCGGCGTGATGGGCTTTTCGGCAGGCGGTCACCTTGCCATGTGCTCGGTAGAGCTGCTGCCCAAGGCCGAGTGGCCCGCCTTTCTGTGTCTGGCTTATCCCGTGGTAACCATGTCTCACCCCTGCGTGCACAAGCGTTCCAGGCGCGGACTGCTGGGCGAAAACCACGAGCACAACGCCCTGTTGTGCCACAAACTGTCTATGGAGGAGCATGTGCCGGCCCATTGTCCGCCCACGTTCCTGATGAATTGCAAAGACGACCCCATCGTTAACCGCCACAATGCCGAGCTGCTCGACTCTGCCATGACAGCCAAGGGCGTGCCCCATTGCTTTGTGCAGTACAACCAGGGAGGCCATGGCTTCGGCGCGTCAGAAACCAAAGGCACGGCCGAGTGCAGGCAGTGGAGAGAGCGGTTTATGCTTTGGCTGCGCCAGATGGGCATCCTCACAGCACAAGGGAACGTACAATAAGAGGGGGCAGAGCACATGACCAGAATTATATTAAGCATATACGATTATTTCAACACCCACCGTCTCAGGCTGTGGCTGCTGCTCACTGCCGTGCTGGCCGGCCTGCTTACCCAGGACAGAAGCGACAACAGACGCTTCAGCCGGCGCGTGGGCAAGCTGCCCAACACATCGGGCATGTTCACCGCGTCGCTGCTGCTGAAGCCCGGAAAGCTGAGATACTTCAACTACAACCAATACGTCTACAAGCAAGCCAATGTGTGGACTTATCCTCAAGAACCGGGTGTTAACGGTGTGATGATAAGTTGCAGGGTGCCCGATGAGGGCGAGGAATATGCCCGACAGATAGATTTGCTTACGCCTATGTCATGGAGCGAGGTGGCGCCGTGGGCCGACCAGCCCGAGGGAAGGCGCGACAAGGCTTATCAAGACATGAAGCATCAGAAGGCGCTGGCCTGCATAGCTCTGGCTGAGAGGGCGCTGCCGGGATTGTCTGAGATAACGCAAAAGGTGTTCAGCAGCACGCCTCTCACCTACCGGCATTTTAACCTCACGCCGCAAGGCTCAGCCTTTGGCATTCGCAAAGACTGCCGCCAGCCCTTGCTCACCTATCTTTCGCCACGCACCCAATCGGCCAATCTTCTTCTCACAGGGCAGAGCCTGATGCTACATGGCATTGAGGGAGTGACGCTCACCGCACTGTCTTCTTGCGCCGCGATTATCGGCGAGAAGGCCATTCAGGATATTGTCAATCAGCAATAGTCCCACCTGCGCCGTGTAAGAAGGGGGCTCCACAGCCACCGGCCCGGCACCCTTAGCGCCTTATTTCTTGCCACCCTGACGAATATTCAAGGGCGAAGCGCCCAGATGCTCCTTGGTAAACTTGCCGAAAAAGCTAAGGTTCGGGAAGTTCAGGTCATTGGCTATCTCCTTTACCGACTTGCTGCTATAAAGCAGTTGTTGCTTGATGACGGTGGTAATCTCATCGTCTATCATCTGCTTGGGCGACTTCTTGCACACCTCTTTTGTTATGGACGAGAGGTATTTAGGCGACACGCAAAGGGCGTCGGCAAAGTCTTTTACCTTATGTCTGCGACCTTTATTCTGCCCCAAAAGGGTAATAAAGTTCTTGAAAATCACCATCGGCTGAGTGCTCTTTACACGTCCTGGCTCGTACTGCGGAGTGATGCTGCGGGCTATGAGGCATATCAACTCGTAGAAGAGCTCAGAATTCAGAAATTGTAAGATGTCGGCATGAAAGTGTTCGTCCCGCTGTTGTGAGTGATAACGATATATGGCTTGATAGTGCCTGAAGAGCTCCACGTCGGCTGGGGTGAGCGTGACAGGCTTCTGACTATAGATAAAATCAACGTATTTCCAAAAGTCGCCGTCGGTAAAGAAGCTGTGGCTTATCATGTCGGGGGCCAGTTCAACCACCATCAGCAGCACATCGTCGGAGCCTCTGAAATGACTGAGCAAACTGCCGAAGGGGCACAGCAACAGATCGTTGGCCGCCAAGGTGATGCTCTTCTGCCCTATGTCGATATGTTGTTCTCCCCGACAGCACAAGATAACGATAAGACTTTCGGCCTTGAGAAATTCACTTCCGAAATACGCGCCCAAGTCGTGTATGTCTGCGCAAAAACGCATCCGTCGGGGCTGTAAAGTATTGTTAGCGTGCCACATACCTATATACCTTTCATTTATCGGTGGCAAATATAAGCATAATATTCTATATGTCGGTGTTCGAAATGCGAGCAACACTGTGTTTTTTTATCCCAGCCGCTCCTAAATCATCCCTATTGCGACATGCCACACACGCCACTCCGGCCCGAGGCATGGGCGCAGACAAGGGGCTGTTGCTATAAGTCTGTTAGTCAGGCGGATAGCCGAGCGAAAGTAAAAATGGCCTTTTTACCTTCAAAAAAGGCCTGTTTTGCAAGCCGAAAAGGCCTATTTTGCCTCGTCAAAATGCCTGTTTCGCAAAACGCCCGGATGTAAAAAAGGCGCAAAGGCTTGCACAGTTGGAATTTTATTCGTAATTTTACCGACAATTAAAAACCAACTCTTAAACAAATGAAAAAACAACTCTTACTGGTTACCCTGCTGTGCATGGGCAACCTCATGGCACATGCCGACAACTGGCCCGACGGAACCAAGATGGACAAATGGTTCGAAAACACCAGCAAGGTAGACCCCAGCACTCTCGGAAAGCAATATGTGATAACTGACTATGGCGTGAAACAAGACTCCACCGTGGTGCAGACAGAGGCCATACAGGCCGTGATAGACAAGGCGGCACAAGAGGGTGGCGGCCTGATTGTGGTGCCCAAGGGCACGTATCTGTCTGGTTCGCTGTTCTTTAAGAAGGGCACTAGGCTGATGGTTGACGAAGGGGGCAAGCTGAAAGGCTCTGACCGAATAGCCAACTTTGCCATTGTGGAAACGCGCATAGAGGGTGAGACTTGCCCTTACTTCGCTGCCTTGGTGAACGCTGACCACAACGACGGCTTCGTGATATGCGGAAAAGGCACGATAGACGGCAACGGCTATCACTACTGGAATGAGTTCTGGATAAGACGTAAGTGGAACCCTAAATGCACCAACAAAGACGCGCAGAGGCCCAGGCTGGTGTATATATCCAACAGTTCTAACGTTACCGTGCAGGACGTGAGGCTGCAAAACTCGCCGTTCTGGACCAATCACGTTTACAATTCAGACCATGTGCGCTACCTTGACTGCTACATCTATGCCGTGACCGACGGTCCGGTGAAGGGTCCCAGTACCGATGCCATAGACATAGACAAATGTCATGACTTCTTGGTAGACGGCTGCTACATGAACGTGAACGACGATGCCGTGGTGCTGAAGGGCGGAAAAGGCACATGGGCCGATACCATGAGCGTGAACGGACCCGTGGAGCGCGTGCTCATACAAAACTGTCATTACGGCGATGTGGCGGGCTTGCTCACACTCGGCTCGGAGAGTCTGCACGACCGTAACATCATCTTGCGCAACTGCAAAGCCGACAAGTCGCACCGCGTGCTGTGGCTCAAGATGCGCACAGACACACCACAACACTATGAGTATGTGAGCGTTGAGAACATCACGGGCAACACCGGCAAGTTCATCACCGTGCGCCCCTGGTCGCAGTTTTATAAGCCCGGTGAACGTAAGTTGCCTCTTTCTAAGTGCAACAACATATCGTTCAAGAACATCAAGATGACGTGCAAGAACTTCTTCGACGTGGGTCTGAGCGACAAATATCAGCTCAACGACTTCAGTTTCGTCAACATCGACGTGACCGACGATACCAATGCGTTCGACCCGAACCTCATAGAGAACACGGTGGTTAAGAATGTTGTGATAAACGGAAAGAAAGTGAAGTAGCCCTCTGAAGGCTCATATAAAGCAAAAGGTTGCAGGTCCTGAGAGACTTACAACCTTTTTTTATCTCGCTCTATAAGATAGATGGTTTAGCTACAAGCCTTATCCCTGACCGCTGAACTGGCGGATGCGCTGTTCCTGATCCATCTGGCAGATGAGCAATGTGTTGTCGTGCTCGGCCACGATATAATGGTCAAGGCCCTGCACCACCACACGCTTCTTGCCCATCAGGTGCACAATGCTGTTCTTGGTGTCGTATAGTTCGATGCCATCGCCTATCACCACGTTGCCTGCTTCGTCGCCTTCCATCTGCAGATGCAGGCTTCCCCAGGTGCCCAGGTCGTTCCATCCGAACTCTGCCGGGAACACGAAGATGTCCTCAGCTTTCTCCATAATGGCGTAGTCTACGCTGATATTCTCGCATTCGGGATATACCTTATCGATGCAGTCCTGCTCTTCGGGCGTGCCCAGGATGGGCTTGATGTCGTCGAAAATCTTGGCTATGGAGGGTGCGTAGATGCGGAAGGCATTCACGATAGTGTCTCCGCTCCAGATGAAGATGCCGGCATTCCAGAAGAAATTGCCACGCTCTATATACGCTTTTGCGGTCTCCAAGTCGGGCTTTTCGTGGAAAGATGTCACCTCAAACAGCTCATGGTTATGGGCGCTGGGGGCCTTCAGGTCGGCCTGTATATATCCATATCCCGTCTCAGGGCGTGTGGGCTTCATGCCCAGGGTGACGATGGAGTCGCTCTCGGAGGTGAACTTCAGGCATGAAGACACTACCCTCTTAAACTCCGGAATGTTCATTACGATGTGGTCGCTGGGTGCCACCACGATGTTGGCATCATGGTCTTGGCGGCGTATGCGCCAGCTCACATAGGCTATACAGGGCGCAGTGTTGCGCCGGCAGGGCTCTTTCAGAATATGATCTTCGGGCACTTCGGGCAGCTGCTCATGCACCAGAGGCGCATACTTGGCGTTGGTAACCACCCAAACGTTATCTTTTGCCACTATGCCTTCAAATCTCTGCATGGTGAGTTGCAGCAAAGAGCTGCCCACACCCAACACGTCTATAAACTGTTTCGGCTTCTCTGAGGTGCTCATAGGCCATATACGGCTGCCTACACCCCCTGCCATGATAACTAAATGATTCATCTTAAAAAAACTAATATACGCTGACAAAGATACGAATAAAAACACAAAAAAGGTGGCTTTTGCGCCACCTTTTTATATATATTGCTGCTCAAAGGGTTGAAATATCACCCTTTGGGGGGAATTTATGAATGCAATGTCGCAGCCAAAACATCCTTCCAATGCGCGTAAGCGTCAAGATATTCACTCCGCTTTCCGGCATCCGGCTCGATGACGGCGAGCCGCTTCAAGGTGGCAAAAGCCTCATCATGGTCTTTGTAAATGCCGCAGCCTATGCCCGCACCTTTGGCAGCTCCGGCTGCGCCGTCGGTGTCATAGAGCTCTATGGTGGCTCCCGACACGCCTGCAAGTGTGTCGCGGAAGAGCGGCGAGAGGAACATATTGGCGCGTCCGGCGTGTATCTTCCGGATGTCCATGCCCATGGCCGACATCACCTCCATGCCATAGCAGAAGCTGAAGACGATGCCTTCTTGCGCCGCACGCAGCAGGTGTGACTTGCCATGCTTGTTGAAGTTGATGCCGTGCAAGGAGCATCCTGTCTCTTTGTTCTCCAATACTCGCTCGGCTCCGTTGCCAAAGGGGATGACCGTAATGCCGTCGGCGCCGATGGGAGCAGATGCCGCTACGTCGTTCATCTCGGCATAACTCAGCTCAGAAGCCCCGTTGCGGTGCATCCATGCGTTGAGTATGCCGGTGCCGTTGATGCAGAGCAGCACGCCCAGACGGTCTTGTTCGGGGGTGTAGTTCACGTGTGCGAAGGTGTTTACACGGCTCTTGGGGTCGTAGTTCACGTCGCCCAGCACGCCATAAACCACGCCCGATGTGCCTGCCGTAGACGCTATTTCGCCCGGATTAAACACATTCAGCGACAGCGCGTTGTTGGGTTGGTCGCCCGCGCGGTAGGATATGGGCGTTCCGGCACGCAGTCCCAGCTCGGCAGCGGCGCTCTCCGACAGTTCCGACTGCACGCTGAAAGTGGGCACGATGGGTGCCAGCACATCGTCAGAGAAACCAAAATAGCGCATCAGGAAGTCGGCCGGACGCTTCTCTTTGAAGTCCCAGAACATGCCTTCTGATAGTCCGCTGATGGTGGTATTCACCTCTCCGGAGAGCCGCATGGCGATATAGTCGCCCGGAAGCATGATCTTGTCTATCTTATCATATACCTCCGGCTCGTTGTTCTTCACCCAAGCGAGCTTGGCCGCGGTGAAGTTGCCGGGCGAATTAAGCAAGTGGCTCAGGCATTGGTCATGTCCCAGGTCGTTGAAAGCCTTTTCGCCGTAGGGCACGGCACGGCTGTCGCACCATATAATGGCGGGTCTGAGCACCTGCTGATGCTTGTCTACGCACACCAGTCCGTGCATCTGATAAGATATGCCTATGGCTTTCACGTCGTCGGGTTGTGCCTGCGTGGCCGTCATAATGGCCTTAAGAGCCAGCTTGGCATTGCTCCACCACATGTCAGGGTCTTGCTCTGCCCATCCCGCCTTGACGGCAATGATGGGTGCTTCTTTCTCCGGGAAGTGGGCATCTGCCGCAACGGCGCCCGTCTCTACGTCTACTAAGGAAGCCTTAACCGAGCTGCTGCCCACGTCAAAGCCTAGAAGATATTGTTTACTCATTGTTTTAATGTTTAGATATAGGTAGTTATTTTATATGTCAAAATGGAGTGTTCGTTCAGTGTCAGTCGTCATCCCACTGCTCGAAGAGTTGCAACGAGCAGTCTTGTGTGGGTTGTTTTCGGGTCTCCTCCTGCTGTTTGTCAAAGTCAAGAGTGAGCTGCCGGCGTTGCGCTTCGTTATTGTTCAGCCTGTAGCAGCCATGCTTGAGCCTTGTCACAAGGGGATGTTTCTTTCTGGTTTCCCTGATGAGGAAAGCCGAAACGGCACGATGCACATCCTGAAACGGCACATGTTCAAACAGCGTATTGCACGAGTGATGCACGTGGATGGCCACCTTCATCACCGAGAGCCCTTTGTTTCCTGCCTCAGCCAGTACTTTTATAATTTCATTCTGATAGTTCATGCCGTGCAAAAAAAAGAGAGCCATTTATCCTAACGGCCCTCTTTTCTTTATTCCAAAATGACGATTAAGCCAATACTATATTGTTGTTGTCATCTTTTACCTTGCCCTCTTTGAAGAGCCAGCCTATGCCCAGATAAGCTTCTTCTACGCTAATCTTAGCCTCTTTAGCGATTTCGGCTACGGAAAGAGCCTTACCTGCTGCTGCCAAAGCGTTGTAAACATCACCTGCTTTGAAGCCAACGTTCTCAGCATTCAATGCTACTTCTGCCTTATGAGCAGCCACATGCTTTACACTTGTCCTCTTAGCTGCAGTTCTTTTAGCAGCCGGAGCCTTTACTGTTGTTGCTTTTTTTTCTGCCATAATTCTAGTAAATAAATTATTTATCAACGTTTATTGTTGTCTATTAATGCTTTATCTACTTGCAAAAGTACGATTTTTTTCAATATTTGTCAAACACTTTGCCACAAAAAGAGGCTCAAAAACTCATCTTTTGTTAGGCCTGCTTGTTTTCTTGACGTAAATCAACTCTTATCTGTAACTCATCAAGTTGCTTGGGGTCTAGCTCGCTTGGAGCGTCAAGCATAACGTCTCTGCCGCTGTTGTTCTTGGGGAACGCGATGCAATCGCGGATGGAGTCGAGACCTGCAAGGATGCTCACGAAGCGGTCGAGACCGAATGCCAGACCTGCGTGAGGGGGTGCTCCGTACTTGAAGGCATTCATTAAGAAGCCGAACTGAGCCTCTGCACGCTCCGGCGTAAAGCCCAGAACCTCGAACATCTTTTCCTGTAGCTTGGTGTCATGTATACGCAATGAGCCTCCGCCCACCTCAATACCGTTGCACACAAAGTCGTAAGCCTTGGCGCGAACACGCTCCGGATGCTCGTCGAGCAAGGGTATGTCGTCGGGGTTAGGCATTGTGAAGGGATGGTGAGTAGCCATGAGTCGCTGCTCCTCATCGCTCCACTCAAAGAGCGGGAAGTCGATAATCCACAGACACTTGAACACGTTCTTGTCTCTCAGACCCAGCCTGTCGCCCATCTCCAGTCGCAGTGAGCAGAGCTGAATGCGGGTCTTATTGGCGTTGTCGCCGCAAAGAATGAGCACCAGGTCGCCGTCTTTCGCGCCCGTGGTCTGCTTCACTTGCTGCAGCTGTTCGGGTGTATAGAACTTATCTATTGAGCTCTTCACCGTTCCGTCCTCGTTATATTTAATGTAAACAAGGCCCTTGGCGCCTATCTGCGGCTTCTTGACAAAGTCGGTAAGCTCATTGAGTTGCTTTCTGCTATAGTTAGCGCAGCCCGGCACAACGATGCCGCCTATATACTGAGCCTCATTAAACACGCTGAAGCTTCCGGTGCCTTTGAGGTCGTCCATGAGCTCTACAAACTCCATACCGAAGCGCAAGTCGGGTTTGTCACTGCCGAAACGGCGCATAGCCTCCTGCCATGTCATCTGCTGAAGCTTAGGCAGCTCAACGCCTCTAATCTCACGGAAGAGCATGCGGCACATCTCTTCAAAGAGGTCGATGACATCGTCCTGGTCTACGAAAGACATCTCGCAGTCTACCTGAGTGAACTCCGGCTGCCTGTCGGCACGCAGGTCTTCGTCGCGGAAGCACTTGGCTATCTGGAAGTAACGGTCGAAACCGGCCACCATGAGCAGCTGCTTCAGGGTCTGAGGGCTCTGTGGCAGGGCGTAGAACTGTCCCGGGTTCATGCGTGAGGGCACTACGAAGTCGCGCGCGCCTTCAGGCGTTGAGCCAATCAAGACAGGCGTTTCAACCTCTATAAACTGCTTTGAGTCCAGAAAGTTGCGTATCAATATGGTCATGCGGTGACGCAGTTCCAGGTTCTTTCTCACCACCTGGCGTCTCAAGTCGAGGTATCTGTACTTCATGCGCAGGTCATCTCCGCCGTCGGTATGGTCCTCAATGGTGAAAGGAGGTGTGAGACTTGGGCTGAGAACGTTCAGCTCATGGGCAATAATCTCGATGTCTCCGGTGGGCATCTTGTCGTTTTTGCTCTGTCGCTCAGACACAGTACCCTTTACCTGAACACAGTATTCTCTACCCAACTTGTTGGCCTTTTCGCACAACTGTGCGTCATCAGCCTCATTAAAAACCAACTGGGTGATGCCATATCGGTCGCGAAGGTCCACGAAGGTCATGCCACCCATCTTGCGTGAGCGCTGCACCCATCCGGCCAGAGTAACCTCCTTGCCGGCATCGGCCAGCCTCAGCTCACCACATGTGTTTGTTCTATACATTGTTACTAGTCTTATCTATTTAAGTTGCAAAGTTAATATAAATAGATGAAACAAGCAAAATAATGATAAATTATTCCGTCGGCACGGTATGTTAACGGGTGCTAAATATAAAAAAAATTGCCAACATAACTAAAAGGTTAGCACTTTATTTGCTACTTTTGCAACCATTAAGAGTAAAAAGAAAGGTTAGACTATGAAGAAATTTTTAATGATAACATTGCTGCTTATATGCGGAATGAGTTTCGCGGCAGCGCAAGGCAAGGCCGACATCAAGTTCGACCAGCTGGAGCATGACTTCGGTACTTTCTCTGAAGCAACGCCTGTTCAGAACACCACCTTCACCTTTACCAACGTTGGCAACGCCCCCTTGGTCATCAATCAGGTGGTAGCGTCATGCGGATGCGTAGTGTCTAAGTATGACAAACAGCCCATCCTGCCCGGCAAGAAGGGCTCTATCAGCGTGAGGTATAACGGCACGGGCAAGTTTGCCGGCCACTTCAAGAAGACCATCACGGTGTTCTCTAATGCCAAGGTGGAGATGACGCGCCTATCTATAGAAGGCACTATGACCGAAAAGAAATAATACTTAGCTTACAAGACAAGGGTCCCTTTCCGCCCACCGCTGCATGACAGCCGGGCAGAAAGGGATTTTTTGTTTACATGTGATGCTGAGCCACGATGGCCAGATATACAATATCGTGGTCGGTAAGGTTCTCCATGTAGTGAGAATGGCCCTCCGGACAGTAGTGGCTCTGCCCTACCCGCACCGTCTCTACCTTGTCATCATAATGGAAAGTTGCCTCTCCGCTGATGATATATACTATCTCGCAGTTCTGCTCATGCTTGTGCAGGCCGCTGCGTGCGCCCGGACGGAGCGTGCTGTACATTATCTTTACGTGTTCATCTTCAAAGTTACGGGTGTCGAGTGCGCCCTTGCCGCCCTTGAAGTCCATCTGCTTCACCTCGGGAATCTTGTCGAAATCAATTACCATAATATTATTGTTTTTAAATGAATGTTTGCCACAAAGGTAATCATTTTATCTCATTCAGCCTCACTTTTCGGGCAACTTTCGCGCGCTCTGCTATGTGGCTGATAATCAGCACGTGGCAGAGCACCTTGCAAAATAGGCCTTTTTGCAACGCGAAACAGGCATTTTGAGCTCGCGAAACAGGCATTCTTGCAAGGCAAAAAGGGCTATATGGCGATGGGCCGCGCCACAAATTTGGTCATATCAGAAAGGTTTCGTACCTTTGCAAGGATGAACACGAAGAAGGGAGACTCTCTCAAGGAGAAGACAGCACGTGGCTTGCTGTGGGGCGCGCTCAACAATGGGGCGATGCAGTTCATAGGCTTGGCCTTCGGCATACTGCTGGGCAGGATGCTGAACCCCGACGACTATGGCTTCATATCCATGATAACCATCTTCACGGTGATAGCCGGCGCGCTGCAAGAGTCAGGGTTTGGCAAGGCGCTGGTGAACCTTGACGAGCCCACAGACACCGACTGCAACGCCGTGTTCTGGTTCAACATCCTGGTGGGAGGGGCGTGCTACGTCATCCTCTTTCTTTGTGCGCCGCTCATCGCACGCTATTATCACCACCCCATCTTGGTGCCGCTGAGCCGCTATGCCTTTCTCTCCATCCTCTTTTCGTCGTTTGGCATCGTGCAGTCGGCCCTCCTTCAGAAGCACCTCATGGTGAAGCAGCGCAGCAAAGCCAATATCAGCGCCGTGCTGTTGTCCAGCAGCGTGGGGGCCATCATGGCATGGCGGGGCTTCGCCTATTGGTCGCTGGCCACGCAAACCAACCTCTACATCCTGCTCAACACCGTGTTCTATTGGCATTACTCGCCGTGGCGCCCCAGCCTGAAGATAGACTTCTCGCCCATCAAGCGCATGTTCGGCTTCAGCTTTAAGGTGCTGGCCACCACCATCATCACGCAAATCAACAACAACATACTCAATATTTTGCTGGGCCGTTACTTCACGGCCAGAGACACAGGCAACTATAATCAGGCTTACCAATGGAACTCCAAGGTGGTCTATCTGCTGCAAGGCATGGTGAATAGTGTCACTCAGCCCGTCATGGTAGACCTGCGCAGCAACCTTGGCAGGCAGCAAGCCGCACTGCGCAAGCTGGTGCGCTTCACGGCCTTCTTGTCCTTCCCCATGGTGCTGGGCTTTGGTTTGGTGTCTAGAGAGTTCATCCTCATCACGCTAACAGCCAAGTGGCTCACCAGCGCTTCCTACCTTCGCATACTGTGCATAGGGGGCGCCTTTCTGCCCATCAGCACGCTCTTCTCTGAGTTTATACTCAGTCACGGCAAGTCGGGAACCATATTCTGGTGCACGCTGGCACTCTTTGCCACCCAGCTCAGCGCCATGCTGCTGGCCTATCCCTGGGGCATCCAACTGATGATATGGCTCATCGTGGCCATCAACATCGTGTGGGCCTTTATTTGGTATGCGCTGAGCAGCCGCCTGGTGAGCTACTCGCTGTGGATGTTTCTGGCCGATGTCATGCCCTTTGCGCTGGCTGCCGCGGCGGTCATGGCGCTGACGTGGCTCATCACGTCGCCCCTGAGTTCGCCGTGGTTGCTGCTCATCTCGCGCATCATAACGGCCGCCCTGCTCTATTATGGGCTGATGAAGGTGGCACGGGTGAAGATACTCGACGAGTGTATGAACTTCCTTCTGAAGAAGCATAAGGGCAAGGACAGGGCGTGAGGGCCTGCTGCTTAATGGCAAGAAAAACGCTATTCCATGAAATATATCGTTAACTATCATCAGAAAATAGACCGCCGGGGGCGCACTGCCTCGAGCAAGGCACGGCGCGACTGCAACCTCTCGTTCCGGCAATGTGGCTACGGGCGCGAGGACCTGAACACCAGTTTCTATAACGTTCCGCTGCTGCCCAACCTGCAAGGCATGGCTTTACATCTGGGCATGATGGCACGCATAGGGTGCCACAACGAGCTCTACTATCAGTATCCCACATCGTGCAAGAAGAGCCTGCCCACGGTCTTCGGCTGGCTGCATGCCCTGCAATGCCGCGTGGCACTCATCATTCACGACGTGCTCATGCTGCGCACACCCGCCGAAGCGCTCACCGAGAAGGCCATTTTTCAGGCTGCCGACCTGCTCATCGTGCACACCGAGGCCATGAAAGAGTGGCTATCAGAGCACGGCGTGACCACGCCCATGGTGGTGCTGGGCCTCTTCGACTATTACTCTGACGATGATTTTCGCGAGCAGAGTGACATCTTCGCGCATAAGAATGAGATTGTCTTCGCTGGAAACCTGGGCAAGTCGGCTTTCCTTCCCGAGCTCTCGCGTCATCCTTTCAGCCATGTCACGTTTCAACTCTATGGCGGTGGCGGCCAAGCTTATGACTCTTGCAGCCACATGAGCTATCGGGGCAGCTTCGACAGCGACCACACGGCAGCCATAGAGGGCGGCTGGGGCCTGGTGTGGGATGGTGACAGCATGGCAACATGCAGCGGACAGCTGGGCGACTATCTGCGTTATAACCTGCCACACAAGCTTTCGCTCTATATGGCTGCAGGACTTCCCGTCATCGTATGGCGACAATCGGCCGTGGCAAACTTCATTGTGAGCCGCCATCTGGGCATTGCCGTCGACGGTTTGGGCGATGTTGAGCAGGCCATCAGCCGTCTGACCGACAGCGAATATATGAAAATGATTGCTAACTGTAAGGATGTGGGCAGCCAACTGCGCAAGGGTGCCATGCTCAAGCGCATCATCACAGAGCCCATCAGGAGGAAGGCGTAATGGAATTTGGCGTTGTTATACCTTTATATAATAAGGAGAGATACATCAGCAACACACTCCGCTCGGTGCTGGCACAACGCTTCACCGACTTCTGCGTGGTGATAGTAGACGACGGTTCTACCGACAACAGCGTGCAGGTGGCACGCAGTTTCACCGACAAGCGCATTCATCTGTTCAGCCAGACCAACCAAGGCGTGTCGGCAGCACGCAATCATGGCATAGCCGAAGCAAGAAAGCTGGGCGCCAAATACATCTGCCTGCTCGACGGCGACGATGTTTGGAAAGACTGTCATCTTGATTTGATGCACCATCTCATCACGAAATACCCGTCGTGCAAGGTGTTTGCTACGAGCTATGAAATGAAGGAAGAAGGCAAGGAGCCCGTCAGGCCGAAGCTGGCAAGCAGTCTGAAAGAGGGCTATGAGGGTGTGCTGACCAACTATTACGAGCTGGCCGGCAAGTCGTCTGACGTGCTTTTCCAAATCGGAGTACTGGCCATCAGCGTCTCGGTTATCGATAAGACAGGTGGATTTATGGTAGGCTTGCCCAGCGGCGAGGATCGTTATTTCATGGCACGCGTGGCTCTTTTCTCGCCCATAGCGTTCTGCAACAAGGTCACGCTCACCTATCTCACGGGCACGGTAGGGCGTGAGCACCGCCCCATAGCAGCCATACGCAAGGTGAACAAGCACTTCGACAGCCTGCTGAAGGAGGGTCGTGGCAAGCCGGGCATCCGACTCTTCGTGTCAGCCTGGCACAAACAGCAGATGGTAACGGGCCTCCTGTCACGCCAATATGGCTACGCCTTCTGTCAGTTTTGGCGCGCGGCCGTCATCTATCCCTGGCAGCCGAAGCTCTTTACTTCGTTTTTCATGACAATGATTTCCATGCTCACGGGCGTTAATCTCACCACGCTCAACAAGTGGCTGAAGCGCCTGCGGCCTTAAGCCCGGTTCTTTTTGAGGTGCCATCGTGCCTTAATCTGGGCCAAACGCTGGCGCGCACGGTTCCACAAGGTGTAGGTATGGGCATAATACATCTCATATATATGCCTGGCATCCAGGTTCTCCTGTATCGGGATAATCTTCTCTACAGGCAACGGCTCCATCCATAAATCAGAGGTATAGGGGTCTAGTGCCGTTGAGTTTGTGCCACTTCCGTCCAGCCCTACGTTGCTTACCAGCGACCTGCCCACGTTGAGTGAGAGCACGTCATGCAGAAAGAGCGACGCGTTCCAGCGTATAGCCCAAGAGTCGTTCTTGCCTTCTACCTGATTGCGCAGCATCTTTGTGAAGATGTACTTGCCGTTAAAGTCGAACGTATTGGTGAGGTGCCGGTCTTCAAGCTCATGCAGCAGTGCGCTGCCGTCGGGGTTATAGAGCTTCCAGGCACGTGCCCACGTGGCCCAACCCCACGACCCTGTCCACTT
>CABVAZ010000024.1:0-41975 GCA_902496445.1 uncultured Prevotella sp.
TAGGGCTTGCTCGGGACTTTCACCCGTTAGACAATGCTCATGCCGAGCGTACAACCCAAATCCTGAGCAACTTTTTGTTGCTCAAGACGTTATAAAATATTAGAGACTATTGTGGTACGGATATTAGGAGATTAAAATGATAGCCATAATGAGATATTATAATAGTAACGATGATTGCGCTGCATATTCACGTGTGCGGATGCGTTGTATGATGTTGGACCAACAACATTAAAGTATGAACAGGTGCAACTACTTGGTCACCCGGATACATAAAATCACATCTTTGAAGGTTATCAATAAACTGGGGCATCATTATAAGGTTGTCCGAGAGCATCTCTTCTGGGCAGGGCAGTAAATGCCGTCAGGCAAGTTGTTTGCTACTAAAATCTTCCTGGTGGCTTCCCGACAATAGACATCTACCTGTACTAGCTGCTACAGAAAGCCATCTATGGCTTAGGGATATGTCATATCATCAACCATTATATTGGGGTGTTTATTATGCCAAAGCTGTTAATATCGTCAGGAAACGATTAGGAGCAAAAAAGGCAATGCATGATTATATCATCCATTCAACACCAGCAACGAGGATGAGATAGCGGATAACTTTGCCCAAGGTAATGCTGACAATGGTTATGAAGAGATTGGCGCGGGTGAGGCCTAGCACCACTGTAATGGCTGAACCCAATATAGGCAGAAAGGCAAAAAAGCCCATCCACGCTCCCCTACCCTGCATGAAGCGCTCAGCTTTGTCCAGGCTCTCTTTCTTGATGTGCAGATATTTCTCTATCCACTCTAGCTTTCCCAAGCGGCCTATGCCATAGTTGAACATTGAGCCGAGCACGTTTCCCACAGAGCCATAGACCACTAGCAGCACAGGATCGAGGCCTGCCGCCAACAAAGCCAACATTACGGCCTCACTGCTGAAAGGAAAAACGCTGCCGGAGAGAAACGCTGCAAACAACATGCCCCAGTAGCCGTAGTCTTTCAGAATGTCATAGAGGGCAGCCATACGTTATAAAAAACTAAGAGAAGGGCTATAACCATCAGCGCTATGGTGATGATATTAGTGAGTTTAGAACGTGTGAGGGCTATGAAATGACCTATCAGCGGCGATGTGTTGACAGCCATGACACCTATGAGCATATTGAAGTGAACGGGCTGAAGTAACAAGAACACCAGGGCCAGCATGTCTGTAGTGATGAAGATATAATAGAACATACGGGTGCGGATGCGATCGTTAAAGCTTGTAAGCATGAAATGCGTACCTCCCAACAGCGCAGCCACGACAAAGAAAAGCAACACAGCCACATGACCGGCCCCCAACGACTCATAATGCAGCAACGGTTGGAAGGTGGCCAGCTGGATGAAGTGATCGGCAAAAATCTGCATCTGTCCGGTGGCCGCATAATAGCCAGCCAGGAACCAATAGGGCAAAAGAAGGCCCAACAATGACGCTACAAAGGCGCGGGCACTCATGGCTTGAAGATTGAACGTGATGAGTATCCACATCACAGGTACGAAATAGAGCACTTGTGACCAAAACACACTGGCCAGACTCATGAAGACAAACGCCATGAAAATCTTGCCGGGCACAGAGCGCGTTTGCCCTTGGTAACACTGGAAAGAAAACATATAGAAAAGCACAAGACACAGGGTGACGACAGGCACGTGCAGGTCTTTGAAAAGTGGCATGGCCGCTGTGGTGAGCACAATGAACGAACACGACACCATGCGACTGTAAATGCGGATGAGCGAGAACGAGTTGTTGAGCTCCACCATGAAGTAGGCCGCCACAATCATCATGCCCAGAGAGGGCAACATGGAATAGTCGTTGAGCCCCGTGAAGGCCCATATCAGAATGGCCACTACCGCCATGACGGGTAGTGACCATCTGCTTATTGCAATTTTTTCTTGAAATGTTTTCTTATGATACATAACCGGATGAAAAGTCTATCAAAGGTCTTGACCGATGTCGTGCCTAAAATACTTATCCTTGAACTCAATTTTCTGAGCCTCTTGGAAACTCTTCTTTAAGGCTTCTTCCTTGTCCTTTCCGTAAGAGCTTACGGCTATCACGCGCCCACCGGCAGTAACCACCTGACCGTCTTTCATAGCTGTGCCGGCATGAAAGACCACAGAACCACTCACACGGTCGGTTCCTGTGATGGGATAACCCTTGGTATATTTCTCCGGATAGCCTCCGCTTACGAGCATCACGCAAACGGCCGAGCGGTTGTCAAACTCTACTTTACGCTTATCAAGGTCGCCCTTCACAACGCCGTCGAACAAGTCTACAATGTCGCTCTTGAGCCTCAACATAACGGTCTCTGTTTCGGGGTCACCCATGCGGCAATTATATTCTATGACCATTGGGTCGCCCTTTACGTTGATGAGCCCGAAGAAGATGAAGCCCTTATAGTCTATTCCCTCTTCTGCCAAGCCTTCTACTGTGGGACGGATGATACGGTCTTCCACCTTCTTCATCCATTCGGGCGTAGCAAAGGGTACAGGGCTCACTGACCCCATTCCACCGGTGTTCAGCCCAGTGTCGTGCTCGCCTATACGCTTATAATCCTTTGCCTCTGGCAGAATCTGATAGTGTTTGCCGTCGGTAAGGACGAACACCGAGCACTCTATACCGCTGAGAAACTCCTCAATAACCACCTTGGCGCTGGCATTTCCGAACATTCCGCCCAGCATTTCCTTGAATTCTTTCTTAGCCTCTTCGAGGGTTGGCACAATGAGCACGCCCTTTCCGGCTGCCAAGCCATCGGCCTTGAGCACATAAGGGGGTTGAAGAGTTTCAAGAAAACGCAAGCCCTCATCTACTGTGGTACCGTCGAAGGTCTCATATTTGGCCGTGGGTATGTGATGCCTCTGCATAAAAGCTTTGGCAAAATCTTTACTTCCTTCCAACCGGGCACCGCTCTTGGAGGGACCGATGACGGGTATGTCTTTTGTTCTAGGGTCGCTTTTAAAATTGTCGTAGATGCCTTCCACAAGCGGAACCTCGGGTCCTACCACGAGCATATTGACATCGTGACTGACGGCAAAGTCCTTGAGCTTGTCGAACTCGCTAACCCCTATGGGCACATTTTCGCCCACATTGGCTGTTCCGGCATTGCCTGGAGCTATGTAAAGTTTATCTACCTGACTGCTCTGCGCAATCTTCCAGGCCAGGGCGTGTTCTCTTCCGCCACTTCCTAATAACAAGATTCGTTTCATAAGCTTATTTTAGATAATCTTCAAAATACTGTGTGATGCGCTCATGCAGATGCACACTTTGATGGCCACGCATATTGTGGGGTTCTCCAGGATATACAAAGAAGTCGGGCTGCGTGCCGGCTGCTATGCAGGCCTTGATGAAACTGAGCGCGTGCTGAGGCACCACCACGGGGTCGTCTCCGCCAATAATGATTTGCAACTTACCCTTCAGATCCTTTGCTTTGCTAAGCAATGAGGTCTGCTTATATCCTTCAGGATTTGTTTGTGGGGTGTCCATGTAACGTTCTCCATACATCACCTCATACCATTTCCAGTCTATCACGGGGCCTCCGGCTACAGCCACCTTGAATACATCGGGATAGTTAGTGATGAGCGAGATGGTCATGAAGCCTCCGAAGCTCCATCCGTGAACGCCAATACGCGTGCTGTCTACATAAGGAAGCGACTTGAGAAACTTCACACCCTCCATCTGATCTTTCATCTCTTCTTGTCCCAGATGGCGGAATGTTACTTGCTCAAAGTCTTTACCCCTGTTCTCACTACCCCGATTGTCGAGGATGAAAAGCAGATAGCCTTTTTGCGCCATATATGTTTCCCAGGAACGTGAGCCCCAATGCCATCTTGCATCTACATTATGCGCGTGAGGACCGCCATAGACATACACCACTGTGGGGTACTTCTTTGTGGGATCAAAGCCCACAGGCTTTACCATCCGATAATAAAGATCGGTCTTTCCGTCTGCTGCTTTCAGCGTTCCACAAGAATATTCGGGCACTTCATAGTCTTTCCATGGATCAGCTGCCGTGAGATAAGAAGTACGGCTGGCGTCTTCAAGGCTGATGATATCAATCTTACGAGGAACATCGGGAGCCTGGAAATGGTCGCATACATAAGCGCCGCTACCACTAAGCTGCGCCTCATGCCAACCTCTATCATCGCTCATCAAGGCTCGTTTGCCACTTTCCACATCAACTACCCAAATGTTTTTCTGAATAGGGCTGAGCTCGTTTGAAGCATAAACAATGGCATGATGTTTAGCATAAAAGCCGAGAAAATCCATCACCACCCAAGGGCCCTTGGTTATTTGCTTGAGCTGGTTGCCCTCTTTGTCGAAGAGATAGAAGTGGTTATAGCCGTCTTTCTGGCTCTGCATGATGAATTTGCTATCATCCCATGGCAAGAACACGATGGGGTGCAGTGGCTCAACATACTTACTGTCGGTTTCCCTATAAAGCTCCTTTATCTTCTTTCCTGTGGCTGCGTCGTAGCTCACGAGCCTGCAGTCGTTTTGGTCGCGGTTCAGCTCGAAGAGGTAGACAGTCTTTCCATCAGGACTCCAAGCGGGATTGGTGAAATATCTGTCGGTAGGATCGCCGGCGTCAAGATAAATAGTCTTGCCATTTTGAGTGTTATATATGCCAATGGTCACTTTGTGCATCTTCTCTCCCGCCATGGGATATTTGATGGGGGCAGCCGTGGCTATACGACTCTGTCCTGCAGCGGGAGTCCAGTCTATCTCAGGTATGTTAACAAGCGGATAGCTTGTCACCATGCTTTGATCCATGCGCGTAAACATGAGCTTAATGCCATCGGGACTCCAAAAAGTGCCCTTATCGTAACCAAATTCATCGCGATGAACACTCTGTCCATAGACTATATCCGAAGAGCCATCTGTGGTTATGGTGTGCTTGTTGCCTTTGGCATCAAGCACACAAAGCTGGTTATTCTCTACCATAGCCAGCATCTGCGACTTATAGCACCATTCCTTGGCCTGGAGATTGGAGGGATAAACATAGCTCTTGATGATGGCGTGCTTCTTAAAGTCGAACCACACCACACCATTTTCCAAGCCTATCACGGCAATACTCTTACTGGCATAAGGAAACCTGACATTATATAATGAGCGCACTTTGAGAGAGTCTGCCCGTGAGGCCTTGGCAACATCTTGCAGTGTGAAGAGCGTGCTCTGCTTGGCATTGCGCAAGCCTACCAGCGAACAGGCCTCCATATCCGTGCGCACCAGCTTATCGCCCCACCATGTGGTGTAACGATTCTCCGGCAGCATGTGATAATAATTGGTGCCACCAAAGTTTAAGTCTTCTAGCGTAAACTGCTTTTTCTGAGCCATACCAGGTACTGCGCTTACAGACATAAGAGCCAACAACAATATAAATTTAATCTTCGTCATCATTTTTTCTTCTGCTCTTAAACCCACCACGGCGTGCGTCTTTTGCATCGTCACGCCTACGATCGAAGTTTTTGAATGAACGGTCTTTTGAACGTCCAAAGCGTTTGTCACCGTCTTCTCCGTCGCGTCCAAAACGCTTAAAGGACCTGTCTTTCGAGCGACCGAAGCGATGGTCATCGTCATCTCTGTCGCGGTTGAAGCGTCTGAAAGGCTTGTCTTTTGAACGACTGAAGTGATGGTCGTCGTCATGGCGTCCCAATCTGGGGCCTCTGTCCTGCCATCTGTCGTCTTGGAAAGCATGGAACTTGAATGAGCGTATGTCGCCTTCCTCGTTTTCTTCCTCTTCGTCGAGTCTCTTCTTAAACTCTCTGTTTTTCTTGAAGCGATGCTTCTCGGCCATCTCTTGCCTTTCTTCATCGGTCTTCACGATGCCTCCTTCTTCTCTGAAGCTCTTATATCGTCCGTCGAACATCACGTATTTGCGGAACTCACACTCCAGCGAACCGTTATAAAGAGGAATCTTCAGCGAAGGTTTCAGCCCAATCTTCTCAAAGCACTCGTCACGATAAGACAGCACCCAAGCAGTGTTTCCCTTGAAAGCATTCTTGAGTCTTTCGCCTATCATGCGGTAAGTGTCAAGCAGGTCGGGGGTAGAGATACGCTCACCGTATGGGGGATTGGTAACGATGATAGCCTCATGCTCTGGCTGAGTGAAATCTTTAAAGTCTTTCTGCTCTACGGTGATGTCCTTTGTCAGGCCTGCAGCCCTTACGTTGAGCCTGGCCGTATTCACCGCCTTCATATCAATATCATAACCGTAAATATGATGGGTAAACTCCCTCTCCTGCGAATCGTCGTTGTAAATACGGTCAAAAAGGTCGGCATCATAGTCCGGCCACTTTTCAAAGGCATATTCCTTGCGGAACACACCCGGCGACATGTTACGGGCAATAAGGTCGGCCTCTATAAGCAGCGTGCCCGAACCGCACATAGGGTCTATGAAATCGGTTTCACCATGCCACCCTGTCATGAGAATCATTCCGGCGGCCAACACTTCATTGAGCGGTGCTTCTACGCTCTCTTGTCTGTATCCTCTGCGATGAAGGCTCTCGCCGCTTGAGTCGAGCGAAAGCGTAGCATTGTCTTCTGCAATATGAATATTCAGTCTGATGTCGGGATTAGACACGCTGATGTTGGGCCTCTGTCCTGTCTTTTCACGGAACTGGTCTACTATGGCATCCTTTACCTTATAAGTGACAAAGCGTGAGTTTCTGAACTCCTCAGAATACACCACCGAGTCGACGGAGAAAGTTTTCCCCGGAAGGATATACTTGCTCCAGTCTATCTTACTTACTTCATCATACATATCCTCAGCCGAGCGTGCCTTGAAATGTGCAATAGGCTTAAGCACGCGTATGGCTGTGTGAAGCTGGAAGTTAGCTCTGTACATCATTTCCTTGTCACCGGTAAAGGACACCATGCGACGTCCTATCTGCACATTGTTAGCTCCCATCTGTGTGAGCTCTCGCGCCAAAACGGGCTCCAGGCCCATGAAGGTCTTGGCTATGAGTTCAAATTCCTGTTCCATTTTCGAATTCTATGTCTATATTGTCTTGCTTTACTTTTTTGTATTTCTTTGTGTTTGGCCTCATGCTGCGTGTCACCCACACGTTGGCTCCCACCACACTGCCTTTTCCGATGGTTATTCGGCCCAGTATGGTGGCATTGGCATATATCACCACATCGTCTTCGATGATGGGGTGACGGGGTATGCCCTTGATGGGATTACCATCACTGTCAAGAGGAAAGCTCTTGGCTCCGAGGGTCACGCCCTGATATAACTTCACGTTGTTGCCTATGATACATGTCGCTCCTATCACCACACCCGTGCCATGGTCGATGGTGAAATGCCGGCCTATGGTGGCCGCAGGGTGAATGTCTATGCCCGTCTCAGAGTGCGCCATCTCAGTGAGCATCCTCGGAATGAGGGGCACGTTGAGCAGATACAACTCATGGGCCAGCCTGAAGTTGGTCAGAGCCTTTATGACAGGATAGCAGGCTATCACCTCACTGTGGTTGCCTGCTGCAGGGTCACCCTCGTAGGCAGCCTCTACATCAGTAGAAAGAACCTCGCGAATGGAAGGCAGACGGTCTACCACCTCGGCCGCAATAGCCCTTGAACGATCTTGAAGCTCAGCCGACTCACTACACTTTGGCTCACCAGGACAGCTCTCTTTGAAACATAGCCCTGCCAATATCTGCTGTGAGAGCAATTTATGTAATTGCTCTACATTTACACCTATATGATAGCGTAATGTATTCATGTGTACATGAGACTTTCCGTAGAAGCCCGGAAAGATAATGGCTCTTGTCAGGTTGACGACCTCTTGCAAAGCGCCTGCAGATGGCAACGGGGCACCGTCTTGGTGCTCATGAAAAAGGCCTTTCAGTGATTCTGGCTCTGAAAGTTGGTCAACCACTTGTGTGAGTTGCTGGGTAATGTCCTTGCTGAACATGGAGATGATATGTAACAAAAAATCAGATGCAAAGATAATCACTTTTTTCTCAAAAAGCAAACATCTGGCTGTTTTATTTGACTTTTCTTTCTTTGCGTGGCATGTCTGGCCTTTCGGGCCAGCCGCTCAATAAGGTGTACGCCACAGATTTGGCAAAGAATGAGAGTTGTTTTTATTCTTTATGGAGCCATGAATACATTTGATGCTCGGCTCAGGGCTCTAATACTTAGGGGATTCTTTCGTCTTCACTAGATGCAAAAAACCGCTCTACTTAAAGTAGAACGGTTTTTACTTATCTTACTTTTATTCAACTATTAAAGGCCAAGTCCTTTAAGTGCTTTATTAGTAGCATTATTTACAGCATCATTCACCTTCTTATTGGCTTTCTCTGCTGCCTCGTTTATCTTCTTATTGGCTTTGTCTGCTGCTTTGTTCACTTCTTTCTGTCCTTTGCTCTTCAGCTCAGAGGGAGCATTCTCAATAGCTTCTTTTGTCTTGATAGCCTTGTCCACTGTTTCTCCCACCTTGCTGTTGGTCACTGCTTCGGCAGCTCCGGCCTTTGCGTTTTGCAGGAATTTTTCGCCAATAGCCTTAGCATCTGTCTTTGCAGCATTAGCCACGCTGTTCACCACATCGGTTGGGTTGATGCTCGTCACTGCTCCTATGGCCGTTGCCACCGTGTTGGCTACAGTGTTATCTGTAGTAGATGCAACAAGCGTCTTGATGGTGCCAGAATTGCTGCTCACCCATTTTTGCAGCTCAGAAACATACTGCTTAGCCTGTTCGGGGTTGTTCTTTGCCATGTCAGAGGCTTTTGCTTTTGCACTTTCCAGCAGTGCCGCCAACTTCTGCGGATTTTTCTCAGCCACGCAAGCTGCGAGCTGCGAAGTAAGCTCCTTGGCATCAGCAGGAGCCTCACTGTCTGAAGCTTGAGCTGTAGGAGCGGTCTGGGCCGTAGTGTCAGCCGAAGTAGATGTTGAGTCGGCTGATGCTGCCGGCTTACTGCTGTTTCCACATGCTGCCAAAAGCATTGCTGATGCAGCGATGGCTAATAAACTGATTTTCTTCATAACTTATTTTTTTTGATAACTCGTCTGATTATACGCACGCAAAGTTACGTTTTTAATCGTTACTTTGTTATTTTCTTTTACATCATTTAACTACTTCTTCATGATCAAAGTGCCTCAGCCGAGCAATATATTTGCCCAAGATGTCGAATTCGATGTTCACAACCGAGCCCACCTGTATGTCTGCAAAGTTGGTATGCTGCCGTGTATAGGGAATAATAGCCACCTTAAAAGTGTTGTCAGTTGGTTCGCACACGGTGAGTGACACGCCGTTTACGGTAACCGAACCTTTGTCTACGGTGAAGTAGCCCCTACGTGCCATCTCGGCATTGCCCTTATATTGGAAGGTGAAATAGGTTGAGCCGTCAGCATCTTCCATGCCAATACACTTAGCCGTCTCATCCACATGGCCTTGCACGATGTGTCCGTCTAGCCTACCGTTGAGCATCATGGAGCGCTCAACATTTACCCGGTCGCCCACCTTCAGCAAGCCCAGGTTAGAGCGGTCTAGCGTTTCTTTCATGGCCGTAACCACATAGCAGTTACCCTCTAGGCTCACCACTGTGAGGCACACTCCGTTATGCGCCACGCTCTGGTCTATTTTAAGCTCTGAGGCAAAGGGACAACTGAGAGTGAAATTGATATTTTCTCCCTGCTTTTCGATGGCCTTTACAGTGGCCATGTCTTCTATAATTCCTGAGAACATAATTGTTTGCTTTTCTGTTGTTGTTTGTTTACTGACTACAGATAAAATAATTAAGAAAAACGGGCAGGTTTATATCCTGCCCGCATATAAGAAAGGCCGTACTGACGATGTGATGAAAAGTCCGAGTTTAAAATATTTGAGTGCTCCCCGTCTTTGTAATCCACCGGCTTTGCAGCTCTGCATCACGAAGATGCATTGTGGCCCGCCATTGACAAAAGAAGTCAGCCCGGTTTTTCTAATTTAATTGATGACTATCCCGATCGAATCAGCACAGCCCTTTTAGCTTATCCTTTCTTTTTGCAAAGATAGTGCTTTTAGAAGTAACTTCCAAATTTTTGGGCAATAAAATCACTCTTCACAATGGTTTTATTGCAGCAGTTTCGCCCAGTTCATAGCCCTGATTACTTTCAAGGCTTGCACCCAGTTACAATCGAGGCTGAACTGCAAAGGATAGTCGTCGCGATCGTAGTACGAGCGTATCAGTTCTGTATCGGTGTCATGAAAGAGCGGATAATCCATCGTGGCCTGCTTGAAGTATTGTGTAACCAAGGCTTTCTGCTTGTCTTTTTCGGCCTCAGTGAGCCTCTTGAGATAGAGATTGATATACTGGAACATGGCATACGATTGCTCGTTAAGTAACTTTACCTTTTCGTTAATCTGCGCGTCTGTAAGCTTATGGCTCAGCGCATTAAGAAAGACCTTTGAGCGCATATAGTTGCATTCGTCTACCTTGAAAACAGCAATCTTGCGCGATGCCATATCTTTGGTGGTGTCGTTGCATACGGCGGTAGATGACTTCACTATTTCCTTGAGAACATCTTGCGCTTGCACGCCAGCTGAGCTGATGGCGGCAAGAAGCAATGTGAAAAGAATCTTCTTCATATATTTATATTGCTTGTTATCATTTCTTCAGGCAGGGCAGCCATCTGTTTGTTTGCTTACCTACCCTATTGTCGGTTGCAAAATTAAGCATTCTTTTTAAGAAAAGTGTTTGCTAGGAGTTAAAAAATATAGTTATTTGTGCTTTCTACTCATCCTCATGAGGCTTCTTAGGTTATTGATTAACCATATAAAGTGGAATAATCAGAGGAAATGCAGGTGCGCAAGAACGGCTAAAAGCCCCAGCAAATTACAGAAAGATAGTGCGCTCATAGGGTCAACAAGTAGAGCGAAGAGAAAAAAACGGGTGGGATGTGGGTGGAATGTGGGTGGAATGTTTTTTTAACTACAATAGGATTTACAACATGCTATATATCAACATGTTAACTCTTTGGGTGGAATGGGTGAGATAGCGTTTACGGTGTTTTTCTGTAAAACAGGTATTTTCGTGTTGTAAAAAGGCCGTTCTTGCAACATCAAAAAGGCTTTTTCGTCTTGTAAAAAGGGTGTTTAAAGAAAGAGTATAAAAATGTAGCTTAGCTAGAAATGTCATTCAAGCCGTGTGTTAAACCACTTGAATGACATTCCATGTATCTACTGTACGTGAAAACAGGATCTACTATACTTTATGATTAGGACGAGGTTACCCGCATCAGAGTAGTAGGAGCTCGAGTTTAATAGTCTTCTTCATCGTCGGCCACGTCGTCGGCAGCCAAGTCAAGATCTTCTGGATTCTCGTCAAAAGTAGTCAGATAGCTTTCTTCCGTGAGCTTGTCGTCGTCGAACTCATCCTCATCATCGTTGTAGCTGTCGTCGTTGTCAACCAAGTCATCATCATCGTTGCCATCCTCATCAGCATTGTTGGGCTTAGGTGCGTCCTCTATCTTGAGATGTGGCTTTTCTGTCTCTGGCTTTTCCTTAGCAAAGATAGCCTCAACCCACGAACCCTTAGGTATTTCGAGAACCTCGTAGCCGTCGTTGAGCTTCTGCTCATACATGCCTCCGGGCCTTTTTAATCTCTCGGCAGGTAGCGTAGTAGTTGAGATATCAAATCCACTCTGAATGATGTCTTGTATGCTTTGTGAGAGCGACTCCCATCCTCCGCCGAAGTTGCGCTCAAGCACCTCTATGAGTTTTGCGGCCGATATGTGGCGAATATTCTCATAAGTAAGGTCGGTGACGCGCAGAATAGGTTTCTTCTTGATGGCCCATTTGGTTTTGTCGGTGTCGCCCGTATTGATAGTCCCCACCTTATAACCTCTTGCCTCATATTTGCTGATAACGTCAGAATTGCTTATTTTTAATGGCTCCAAGTTGAAGGCACTGCGTATAATATCCAGGTAATGGCGCTTGTTATCCTTCAGGTCAGCATCTTTCTCGGCTGCTGCCCACATGCGGAAGATGTCATTTTCCTGCAAATCCCATACGTTGCTTTTCGTTAATGCCTTTAATGTTAGTGCTCTCTGCGACTTTTGTTTCATAATGTGTTTCTTCTACTTCTATTAATAAGGCACTGTAGTTGCCTTCTTAGTTGGCTGCAAAAGTAAGTACTTTAGAGTGAATGCACAAACTTTTCACTAAGATTTTTGGGCATGTCACTTAGTTTTTTTATTTTTGCAAATATGAAACCATTAGCTGAAAGAATGCGTCCGCGCACGCTCGACGATTATATCGGACAAGAGCATCTCGTAGGTAAGGGCGCTGTTTTGCGCAAGATGATAGACTCCGGACGTCTGTCGTCACTCATACTGTGGGGACCTCCCGGTGTGGGCAAGACCACGCTGGCCCAAATCATCGCCAACACGCTGAAGACGCCTTTCTATACCTTGTCGGCAGTGACAAGCGGTGTAAAAGACGTGCGCGAGGTGATACATCGTGCCGAGAGCGAACGATTCTTCAACTCTGCATCCCCCATTCTTTTCATTGATGAAATTCACCGGTTCAGCAAGTCACAGCAAGACTCATTGTTGGGTGCTGTAGAAAAAGGCACGGTGACCCTCATAGGAGCCACGACAGAGAACCCTTCGTTTGAGGTGATTCGCCCCCTACTCTCCCGCTGCCAGCTCTTTGTGCTCAAGAGTCTGAGTAAGGACAATCTCGAAACGTTGCTGCACAGAGCCATCACCAAGGACGTAGAACTGAGCAAACTGCACATCACGGTGAAAGAAGACGGTGCCCTGTTGCGCTATAGCGGGGGCGACGCACGCAAGCTTCTGAATATTCTGGAACTTGTAACCGAAACATCGGGCGACAACGGAAATGTAGAAATAACCGACAAACTGGTTGAAAACCGCTTGCAACACAACGCCCTGGCCTACGACAAGCAGGGCGATATGCACTATGACATTATCTCTGCCTTCATCAAGAGCATAAGAGGTTCTGACCCTGATGCCGCCCTTTATTGGATGGCCAGAATGATAGAGGGTGGCGAAGACCCACAGTTTATAGCGCGACGGGTGGTCATCAGCGCTGCCGAAGATGTAGGGCTGGCCAACCCCAACGCCCTTTTGTTGGCCAATGCCGCTTTCGACGCGGTAATGAAGATAGGTTGGCCGGAGGGCAGAATACCCCTGGCCGAGGCTGTGGTATATCTGGCATCGAGCCCCAAGAGCAACTCTTCCTATCTGGCCATCAACGATGCACTGCAAAAGGTGAGGCAGACAGGCAACCAACCCGTCCCTCTGCCCTTGCGCAACGCACCTACCGCGCTCATGTCAGAGTTGGGCTATCACGACGGCTATAAATATCCCCACGACTTTCCGGGTCACTTCACGCCTCAACAATATCTGCCAGACGCACTTAAGAACGAACGCTTCTGGCACATACAGCACTCACCTGCCGAGGAAAAGCTATACAGGCAGATGTTGCAATGTTGGGGAAAACGCTATGAAGATTAAAATAACAAACAACCTATTTGCTTAACATAGAAGAAGCATTCGCTACATGAACATCGTTATCTTAGACGGCTATGCCGCCAATCCGGGCGACCTGAGCTGGGAGGCTTTCAAGTCTCTAGGCTCTGTAACCTATTATGACCGTACACCACTTAACCTAGTGTCTGAGCGCATCGGCGACGCCGAGGTTATCATCATCAACAAAATTAAGGTTGACAAAAAACTGATGGACGAGCATCCCAAGCTGAAGTATATCGGCATACTGGCTACAGGCTACAACACGGTGGATGTCACGGCTGCCCACAAGAGAGGCATTACCGTGACCAACATACCGGCTTACAGCACCAATAGTGTGGCCCAAATGGTATTTGCCCATTTGCTGACGGCCACCAACCATGTGGAGCACTACACGCATGAGGCCAGACAGGGCAAGTGGAGCAGTTGCCCCGACTTTTGCTATTGGGACACTCCGCTGCCCGAACTCTATGGCAAGACATTCGCCATAGTGGGCTTCGGACACATCGGATCGCATGTGGCTCACATAGCACAGGCCTTCGGCATGAACGTCATCGCCGTGACTAGCAAGGAACAGCAAGCCCTGCCCGATGGCATCACAAAGGCTAGCATGGAGGAAGCACTCAGACAAGCCGACGTACTGTCGCTGCACTGTCCACTCACCGAGGCCAACCACCATCTCATCAACAGCCAGTCGCTGGCCATGATGCAGGCTCAAGCCATACTCATCAACACAGGTCGCGGACCTTTGGTAGACGAACACGCTGTGGCAAAGGCTCTTAGCAGTGGAAAGCTGGGAGCTTATTGCGCTGACGTGATGGAAGAAGAGCCACCCTCGCAAGATAATCCTCTGCTGACAGCACCCCGCGCCTTCATCACGCCCCACATAGGTTGGGCCACGCACGAGGCTAGAGGCCGACTACTGGAAATAGCCATTGACAATCTGAAGAGCTATGCGCAGGGTGAGCCCAAGAATGTTGTTTCATAAACGTGAAGGATAAAAAGAATGCATCATTTCACCACATCAGATCCCATGCTGATTCATAACATCCAACAACTGTTGGAGTTTCTGGGAACCTTTGCTTTTGCCATATCAGGAATAAGACATGCCGCAGCCAAGAAATTCGACTGGTTTGGCGGCTATGTGTGCGGATTCGTAGTGGCCATAGGAGGCGGAACCATCCGCGATGTTATGCTGGGTGTCACTCCTTTCTGGATGACCAGCATCATGTATGTAGCCTGCACGGCTCTTGCCCTGTTCTTTATCCTTATCTTCGGCAAAATGCTTCGTAAGCTCGACAACGCCTGGTTTGCCTTCGACACGCTGGGTCTGGCACTCTTCACAATAGCCGGTATACAGAAGACCCTGGCCATGGGCCATCCCTTCTGGGTAGCCATCATCATGGGATGCATCACGGGTAGCGCGGGCGGTGTGTTGCGCGACGTGCTGCTGAACAACGTGCCCGTCATCTTTCATAAGGAAATTTACGCTATGGCAGCAGTCATCGGCGGACTCGTTTACTGGCTGTTTTATCACTTTAACGCTAACATCAACATGACGGTCATCTCCACCTTCGTGGTCATCATCCTCATTCGCTTCTTGGCTGTTAAATATCATCTGAGCCTGCCCACATTGAAAAGAGACGTGGGTGACGGCTGGAGATGAGAAAGTTTTTTTTTGCTATATATAATAAAGAATAACAGACTACGTTATAGAATTATATGAACACACAGACTGTAAAGGTACAATCCATACCTTACGTAGAAGGGAACACCGAGTATATAGCCGACGGTATGACGGGTTTTGAAAGGAACGTAAAGCGATTAGGTGACATGTGCATAGCCGCAGTATGTCTCATCGTATTCTCTCCTCTTTTTCTTATCTGCTACATTCTGGTAAGGAGAGAAGACGGCGGACCCGCCATATTCAAGCAAGAAAGGATAGGAAGATTTGGACGACCTTTTTATATATACAAGTTCAGAAGCATGAGAGTAGATGCTGAGAAAGACGGACCGCAGCTTTATGGGCACGACAAAGACACCCGTCTGACGCACATCGGAAAGTTTCTGAGATTGCATCACCTAGACGAGCTGCCTCAGTTGTGGAACGTGTTCATAGGTGACATGGCTTTTATCGGACCGCGTCCGGAGCGGAAATACTACATAGACAAGATTATGGAGCACGACCCCAGATATGTTTATCTCTATCAGATACGCCCCGGAGTGACATCCTACGCCACGCTATATAATGGCTACACCGACACTATGGATAAGATGTTGCGCAGGCTTGAGCTAGACCTCTATTATCTGGAGCATCGTTCTTGGTGGTTGGATGCCAAGATCTTGCTCAAGACTTTCATCAATATTGTTTTTGGAAAGAAGTTCTAACGTGTTAGAACTTCTTGAAATTCAGTCGCAAGCGACCCGATTTAAGGGTCATCTTACCACCATTCAGCGCATCTATATAAAAGCGTTCCTGGGTGTTGTTGATGCCGTACGGGCGTAGCTTCTCTACGTCGGTGACAACAGAGTCGCTCTTTTCACGGTCGTTTAGTCTACAGTCATATAGCCTCAGAGAGTCGCCGTTATGCTCGTATCTGAATATAATATATTCGGTGAGAGCCGCCGAGCGGGTGCTCACTTCGAGTATCTTACCTTGTACCGACCAGAATCTGCCCTCAGCCGATACATCTTTCACTCCTCCTGTTGCCAGTGTGTCTACCGACACCATGTGCCACATGCCGCCCAAGTTGCCCGCATCGTCGGTCTCAAGCGAACATGATGCCAGAGCAGAACCCAGAGCAACAGCGCACAGCATGGGCAGAGCTTTCTTTATGTATATTTTCTTCTTCATTCCGTCTATAAATTAAAAATGCCCTTCTTCATCAACGTGAGCTGCAAGCCATAATTGGGTCCGTTGAGAATAGCGCCAAAGTCCATTCCATACCCCACCTTTACACTACAGCCTTTCAGCCACTTGTGCTGAGTGCCCCAAAAATCATACTGCCCTTCAAGCAAAAAGCTCACGTTGTGATGCTTTTGTGTGTAAGGGGCTGCATACGTGCCCAAGCCCTCTTGCCATGTGCCCAACACACGATAATAGAAGTTTTCCATCGGCCTTCCATCTATGCCCAAATGAAAGGCCATGAAGCGGTTATCCTCTACCTTGATGCTTCCATCGGTGTTATATATAGGTGAGCGATAGAGCGGATTGCCCATCACCTGCCCCCAATGTTGCCATCCGGGATAAATATAGTGGTTATAGAAGTTGTCCATGCCACTGATATGGCTGTCGGGTCTGCCTGCAGAGTGATCGTGATAGATAGGTCCACTCTGATACTTTGAATATATATACTCAAACAGAATGGTGTTTACGGCCCTGTCATACTTCATAGAGAACTCAGCTCCCAGCATCCAATCCTTAAAGTCATAAAGGAAGTATCGGCGCTTCTCCCTCACGTTCCAGTTGTCGCCCGTGCCATAGCCATCGTAGTCTAGCTGAAACATAGCCGAGTGATCCTCAAAGAACTTATCGGCATAAACGCTGAAGCGCCAGTCGTCGGCATCATAGTTTACGCGGGCCAGCCATGAGCCCAGCTGGTTGCCTTCCTCGTTCTGATATACGGTGCCCTGCTCGGGAGTATCGCTTCCACCGGGTATGAAAGCCTTCAGAAAGCTTTTCAAGCCAGTTGCATTCTTGGTAGCCACCATCACTCCGTCTCTCATCGAGTAAGAAGTACCGCCAAACTCGCACGCCATTTCTAGTCCTAGCTCCAGCGACCATGGACAGAACACATCCGCATTGCCTATCATCAGATAGCCAGCCTTGCTGTGGTAGAGTACGTCGTCGGCATATTTGCTTTGCTTCTGCGTGAAGTCATGCTGCCAGTTGTCATCCGTCATCTTGCCATAAGCTATATGACCCTTCAGATGCAGCCATCCGTTGGCAAAAGGCAACGTCCAATATTCAGGCAACGCCAGTCTCACCTGAGGCACGGGACGAGCATTCTTGCCAAGCGTCTGAGAGCCGGAGCTGAGCTGGTTGTTCTTCAGTTCCATAGGATATTCCTTAGCTCCGATACTCAAGCTGCCATGGAGCCAACGCCCCTCTACGTAGGCCTGCTGCACAATCACGTGGCTCGTATAGTTTACGGGCAGGGCTACATCTACGCCATATCCAAGCCCCCAATGTCTGCCGGCATCTGTATCCAAAGGCCTGATGGCACTCATCCGCAGATAACCGTTAGTCTCCTTCAGCGACGAAAGGCCATATTTATTGGCATTGAGCCATAAGGGAGTGTTGCCATGAGACACACTTCCCTGCATCTCCACGCCATACGTTATGTCATTCAAGGGCTTGAGAGAGTATTTGCTCTCTTCATCTTGCTCTTGCTGTGCCTGCAGTCGCACAGCCACAGAAAGCATGAGCAGAACAACGAAAATAGTTCTCATTATATATACAAATTTAACATATAACGTAGCATACACTGTTTTATTGTAGGGAAATTCCCCCCTCATATAGGGAAAATCCTTTTCTAAAGCCACAAAATCTTCGTTTCTTTGCAACGTAAAACAATGAATAAGAACAAAAATTAAATCATACGATTATGAAAAAGTTTATCATTGCCTTAACAGCATTGCTCCTGATGACTGCATCGGTAAGGGCTATGAGCTATGAGCAAGCACGCAACCAGGCTCTGTTCTTAACAGACAAGATGGCTTACGAATTGAATCTTACAGAAGACCAATATGAAGCGGCCTATGAAATAAACTTAGACTACCTCATGGGAGTGAACAGCGTAGACGACCTCTACGGCATATACTGGCAGCAGCGCAACCTCGATTTGAGCTATATACTCCTAGACTGGCAGTATCGTAACTTCTGCGCAGCGTCTTATTTCTATCGCCCCATCTACTGGGACGGTGGCTACTGGCACTTCGGCATCTACGCTCGCTATCCACACCGCGACTACTTCTACTTCGGATGTCCTAACTTCTACGTGGTTTACCGCGGCGGACACTCTTGGAGAATGAACGGCGGACACTCCTGGTACAGAGACCGTTACGACTGGGGACGCCCAGCGCCAGGCGGCAGAAGTTATGGTATGCGCGACGGATGGCAGCGCGGCGACTACCGCAACGGCTTCAACAACAATCAGCGTACCAGCTTTGGCAACGGCGGACTGACACGCTCTCGCGGAGCATTCAACAGCAGCGCGCAAAACGCCACTTCCTTCGGCGCAGCATCCAGAAGCAACATTCAGAGCCAAGTGCCCAGAACTTTCAATCGCGGAAGCATAGGTCGTGAGAGCTCTACACGCACCACGGTGACACGGGGCAACAACAGAAGCACCGCAACCTTCGGAGGTTCACGTAGCGTGACCATCCCCGGCAATCAGTTCAACGGCACACAACGGTTCGACAACCGCACCTACTCTGCGCCTAACAGCACTTTCACCGCACCCAACCGCAACACGTTCAGCGCTCCCAGTCGCAGCTTCAGCGCCCCCAGCAGCAGCTTCGGCTCACCCTCATCAAGCAACAGGGGCGGCTTTGGAGGCGGCAGCAGCTCAGGCAGCCATTCATTTGGCGGACACAGATAAGCGCTCTATCTAAAATAGGTATTAGAAGAAAGATAACAAAATTAGAGAGTTTAGAAAACTAGATGAGCGGGAGGCTAAGCTGAGAAACAACAGCAAGACCTCCCGCTTTTTTGTATCAGAGTCTTTGAAAAGACTGCTGAGCATCCGACAAGGCAAGAAGAGCGAAACCATCATGCCTATTTTGCAACGTAAAATAGGCTCTTTTAACTCACAAAACAACTATTCTTACAACGCGAAAACGCCTATTATAGGAAAGCCTGCGACACATTTTGCCAACTCGTTGAATGAGTGGTCATTACAAAAACGTGCAGACAAAGCATCTGAATGCTCAGGCCAGGAATGTGGAAGGGATTAAAATGTAAGCCCCGTTCAGTCTCTATTCACCATGAAACACAGATGAACACGATTGAAACATATTCATAAGCTATAAGCGAAAAGTTTTGATAATTTTGCAATCAGTGAACTAAAAACAGTGTAATTGTTACCATGACCTACAAAAAAAGATTCTTATTGATATTCATCATGGCGATATGCCACATGATGCACATAGCAGCGGCACCGCAGTTCATCGCCTTCAGCAAGGGCCAAGTGCTGCTCAATCCCACCAACAACGTGAATATCTGTCTGGACCCTAACGACTGTCCGGGTGTTGACTACGCTGTTAAAGCTCTGGAAACAGACTTCAAGACAGTGTGCGACGCCCGATGCAGAAAGACGGATGAGAAAGACGCACGCATCATCATCGGTACGTTAGGACACTCTGCTGCCATAGACAGAATGGTGAAAGATGGCAGGTTAAACAGCAAACTGCTCAAAGGCAAGTGGGAAAAATTTGTCATCACCACCCTAGGCGACCAGCTTGTCATAGCTGGCAGCGACCGAAGAGGAACCATATACGGCATTTACGAATTATCCCGACAGATGGGCATATCGCCTTGGCATTACTGGGCTGACGTTCCCACAGCGCATCATGACAGCATATATGCTCAAAGAGGACTTTACACAGACGGCGAACCGGCTGTTAAGTATCGTGGCATTTTCATCAACGACGAGGCGCCTTGTCTCACCACATGGGTGAAGAACACTTTCGGTACCAACTATGGCGGCCATCAGTTTTACGAGAAGGTGTTCGAACTGATACTCCGGTTGCGGGGCAATATGATGTGGCCGGCCATGTGGGGATGGTCTTTTTATGCTGACGACTCACTTAATGAGCAAACAGCCAACCACATGGGCATAGTGATCGGCACGTCACATCATGAGCCCATGGCACGCAACCATCAGGAGTGGGTAAGGCATAGGGCAGAGTTGGGCGCGTGGAATTACGTCACCAACAAACACACCTTGCATAGGTTCTTCACCCAAGGCATAGAAAGAATGAAAGGCACTGAGCAGATTGTTACCGTGGGTATGAGGGGCGACGGCGACGAGGCCATGAGCAATGACGTGAACACTGAACTCTTGGAAAATATCATTGCCGACCAGCGTAAGATAATAGCCCGCGTCACAAGTAAGCCTGCCGAGGCTACGCCTCAATTATGGGCATTATATAAAGAGGTGCTCGACTATTATGACAAGGGCATGAAGGTGCCAGACGACATAACTCTTATGCTGTGCGATGATAATTGGGGAGACATCAGGCGCGTGCCTACACTCAAAGCAAGACACAGAAAAGGCGGCTGGGGACTATACTATCATGTAGACTATGTGGGCGCCCCTCGCAACTCAAAGTTCATCAACGTAACACCTGTACAAAACATGTGGGAGCAACTGTCTCTTGCTTATCATTATGGCATAGACAGAATCTGGATGCTTAACGTTGGCGACATTAAGCCCATGGAGCTGCCCATAAGCATGTTCATGAAAATGGCGTGGAACCCTGACGAATATGGAGCAGACAGCATTACCCAGTATGTAGACGACTTCTGCCGAGAGCAGTTCGGTGACAAGCAGGCGCCTCTGGCTGCCCGACTGCTGAATCTTTGCTGTAAATATAACGGACGATGCACGCCCGAGATGTTAGACGCCAGCACGTATAACCTGGAAAACGGCGATTGGCTGCAGATTGTTAATGAGTATAACGAACTGGAGGCGCAGGCTCTGAGACAATATTCGCAGCTCTGCAAGGAGCAGCGCGACGCTTATAATGAGTTGGTGCTCTTCCCTATCAGCGTGATGGCCAATCTTCATCGTATGTATTATGCCCAAGCCATGAACCATAAGTGCTATGCCGAAGGCAATCCCATGGCGGATGTTTGGGCCAAGAAATGCAAAGAGGCATTTAATAACGACTCCGTGCTGTGCGCAGATTACAACCATAATATAGCACAAGGCAAATGGAATGGCATGATGATTCAAAAGCATATAAGCTACACTTCATGGAACGATGACTTTGCCAAAGACACGTGCCCCACATGCTATGGGCAAGGCATGTCAGAACAGCTAGGGGGTGCAACCCTCAGAATGTGCAAGGGCAAAGTGGTGTTCGAGGCTCCGTTCTACTTCAGTCGGACTGATGGCAAAGGCACACAATGGACGCAAATAAACGACATGGGCAAATGGTATGGGGCCATGAGGCTGCTTCCTGACGGACAGTCAATAGACGGGGCATCGCTTACCTACCGTTTCACCACCGACAGTCTGACCAACACCATGATGGGTGATAGCTTGCCAGTCAAGGTTAGCGTCATCGTGAAGTCAACGCTCGACTTTCTCAACAAAGGTGCGTTCAGCTATACAGTGCAAGTAGATGAAGGAACACCTACAACGGTTTACTTCAACAAAAACTTAAACGAAAAACCGGAAAACATATATTCTGTTTATTATCCGACAGTAGCCAGGCGCGTGGTAAAGAATAATGTCATGGCTAATCTGAGACACTCTTCCGATGGCACGCACACCATTAGGATAACACCAAACGACCCTGCCATAGTGTTTGAGCGCATTGTGATTGAGGCAATAGATAGATAAGAACAATCGGCCCGACAACTACTTCACTAGCTGCCGGGCCGGAATGGCTAAGACTGATTGAGATTGTTCTTCGCTGAACTTGTTATCCTGAAACATCTTTCAGGTCGGTTCTATAAATTAAATTGTGACGAGTTCGGCAAGATTTTGTGTACCAAAACGTAAGTTGAAGAGGGATCGTAGCGGGCTACATAACCGATGACACCTGACGTTTTTGAAGCCAATAGATGCTGATAACGGCCTAAATTGACATACGCACCTTGCCTCTTTACCCCATTTACCTAATGTATAGAACCGGCCTTATTACCTTATTGAGCTTTCAGCCTATCAATGAATTTATGCGGAAGACGGGGCATGGCACCCTGTTGTGTGCAGACATAGGCACTCACCTCGACCGCCAACTTATGCGCTTCGGGTACCGACATGCCATTAAGAATGGCTGAAGCGAAAGTGCCGGTGAACGAATCGCCTGCTCCAACAGTGTCTGTAACTTCCACCTTTGGCGTTTCTTGGAACGACATGCAGCCAGGAGTGAACACGTAGCTGCCATTTACGCCACAGGTGAGCACCAGCATGTCTAGATTATACTTGCCCAGCAAAAGCCAGCACTTGTTGGAGATGTCGAGACCGGGATAGCCGTAGAGTCTGCCAAGCTGCACCAGCTCCTCATCGTTTATCTTCAGTATGTTGCACGCCTTTATAGACGACTGCAGTATGTCCTTGTCGTAGAAGTTCTGGCGCAGATTGATGTCGAAAATCTTCAAACTGCCCTTTGGCATGGCTTTGATAAACTTATGTATAGTAGAACGTGTCACTTCACTGCGCTGGGCCAACGATCCGAAGCACACACAACGACAGTCCTTGGCTATTGCCTCAATCTCCTTAGTGAAGGGCACATTATCCCACGCCACATTGGTCTTGATATCATAAGTAGGCACACCGTCGGCATCTAACTCTACCTGCACAGTTCCGGTAGGATAATCCACACGCGGAATGACGTGATTAAGATTCTTTTTGGTAAGCTCAGCTAATGTTTCATCACCCAAGGCATCATTACCCACGGCGCTTATGGCCAATGAATCCATTCCAAACTGTCCGGCATGAAAAGCGAAGTTAGCCGGTGCACCACCCAATTTTTTGCCCTCTGGAAGAACGTCCCAAAGAACTTCACCTAAACCTACTATGTATTTCATTTCTCGTTTTGTTTAAATTGTTCGTAATAATATGGTTCGTTAGTCTTTTTGCATATTCACCATTCCATAGGCGATGAGGTAAATTACGCCTACAGCCATGACAGCCACAGCTCCCTGCTGGCCAAAAGCATCACTGCAAAAGCCCATAATCAACGGGAATACAGTGCCACCAAAGAGGCCCATAATCATCAGTCCGCTCACAGCATTCTGCTTGTTGGGCATAGCCTGCAAAGCTCTCGACATGACAATGGAGAAGATATTGGAGTTGCCGAATCCCACCAGCGCTATGGCGATATAGAGCACGGTCTTTGTGGAGCCTGCAAACATGCCAATCATAGAGAGCACCATCATGCCCACGCTAATGAAGAAGAAGGTGCGATGACGCATCACTCTGAGCAGGAAAGAGCCTGAGAGGCACCCCAAGGTACGGAAGATAAAATAGAGTGAGGTGGCAAAAGCCGCATCGTTAAGCGACATGTGCAGACGCTCCTGCAGCAGTTTGGGCGCTGTGGTGTTTGTACCCACATCGATACCCACGTGACACATAATGCCCAAAAAGCACAGTAGCACGACAGGAGTGCCCAGCAATTGCAGGCAAGACTTAAATTGCTGCCAAACGCTCTCAACCTCATGCCCGGCTCCGTCTGTGGTTCCTGCATCAGCACCTGTCTCGGGCACAGGCGTTAAGGCCAGCAATAGGGCAGCCAACGTACCCACAACAAAGTAAATGGCAAAGAGCACTCGCCAGTCAAGGCCCAGCGTAGGAATAACCGAGGTGGCTCCCCACATGGCAAGATAAGGTGCCAGGAATGAGGCTATGGCCTTAATAAACTGTCCGAAGGTAAGCGTTGAGGCAAGGTGGCGACCATTGACAAAAACAGACACCAGCGGGTTGAGTGACGTCTGCATCAGAGCATTACCAATGCCCAAGAGGCAAAATGAAACCACCATACCCGTAAAAGTCTCACCCAAAAGAGGGATTAAAAGTGAAAAGATTGTCACTATAAGTGAGAGCAACACCGTTTTCTTGCGTCCTATGCGGTTCATCAATATGCCTGTTGGCACAGAGAAAATAAGGAACCAGAAGAACACCAAAGATGGAAAAATATTGGCTGTTGCATCATTCAGATGCATGTCTTCCTTTACATAATTGGATGCTATGCCAACAAGGTCCACGAAGCCCATGGCAAAAAAGCAGAGCATGACAGGCACAATGGCCCATTTCTTATTTGTATCTCCCATAGTTTTATTTATTTGATTTTTTTTCTTTACGGTCAGTAAAATGAAAGAGATTGAGTGCCTCGCAATAACACGAGTTTGTAAAATGATTGAAAATCATAATTGAATGTTTTTAGGATGTGTAATAAATGTTTTGAAGTCGCAGGCTCCATATAGAATGTTACCCTTGACCAGGTTTCTGCTTGCAAAGTTAATGCACGCCACACTCATGATAAGTCATAATTCGTTCGCTGTAACATAAATTTGTTTCCGTGTATCAAATTTTGTATCTTTTGAACGATTTTTTGACTTTATCAGACTATGAAACATATCATGAATATAACGGTAAAACTGACAGACACCCTACAAAAGCAATAAGACGAAGACCCAATAGCCTTCGCCTTAAGATGAGACTTATCAGAAAGGAGCGTCTGTCGGAGAGGGTGGCAAAGGATTGTCGCCATTCATTCGGCTGCCCAATATCTCGCCTTCACCGTCTTGCAGCGGCATCTGGAAGCTGTCGTCATCCAGATTACTGAAACGCGTATAGGCACCATTAAAGTTGAGCAGCACGTCGTCTGTGGCACCCTTACGGTGCTTGGCAATGATGATAAGTGCCTTGCCACGTAGATCTTCGTTGTTAGGTCCGGCCGTAATCTTATAATATTCAGGACGGTGAACGAATATCACCATATCGGCATCCTGCTCTATGGCACCCGACTCACGCAGGTCGCTCAGCTGTGGTCGCTTGCCGTCAACGCCCTTTGAAGCGTCACGTTGCTCAACCGAACGGTTGAGCTGCGACAATGCTATGATGGGTATGTCGAGTTCCTTAGCCAAGCCCTTAAGCGAACGGCTGATGGTAGACACCTCTTCTTGTCGACTTGTAAAACGCATGCCATTGGCATTCATCAGCTGCAAATAGTCTATCATGATGCACTGCACATGATGTTCTCGCACCAGTCGGCGGGCCTTGGTGCGCAGCTCAAACACAGAGAGGGCTGGTGTATCGTCTATATATATAGGTGCACCTGTAAGCTTGCGAAGGTTCTTGTCAAAGCGTTCCCACTCATCGGGAGCCAGCTGTCCGCTGAGCAACTTGTTGCCGGGAATCTCGCACACATTAGATATCAGTCGGTTAACCAGTTGCACGTTGCTCATCTCAAGCGAGAAGAAGCCCACTGGGCGCTGATAGTCAACGGCCATATTCTTAGCCACTGACAAGGCAAAGGAGGTCTTGCCCATGGCCGGACGACCTGCAATGATAATCAAATCACTCTTCTGCCAACCCGACGTAATTTTATCAAGGTCGTGGAATCCACTAGGCACACCCGTCAGCTCTCCCTTGTTTGAAGCTGCAGCCAGCAACTGCTTATTGGCCAAATCTATAATAGGGTCTATTTGGGTGAAGTCGTGTGCCATGTTCTTCTGCGACAGTTCGAAGAGCAAACCCTCAGCCTTCTGCATCAGCTCATCTACATCCACCGTCTCATCCATGGCTTCGGTTTCAATTACAGAAGCATAGTGGATGAGCTGTCGCGCCAAAAACTTCTGCTGAAGGATGCGGGCATGATACTCAATGTTGGCCGAAGAAGCCACGTGCGAGCTTATCTCTACGATATATCCTGCTCCACCCACCTCCTCAAAGGTGCCCTCATGCTTGAGCTGCTCGGTGACCGTCATAATGTCACACGGTTTCTGCTCCATGTTGAGGGTTTGTATGGCATGATATATCTTTTGGTTTCTAGGATCATAGAACGTCTCAGGACGAAGTATTTCCGAAACCACCGTAAAAGCGTCACGGTCTATTAACAGAGCGCCAAGCACTAGTTTTTCTATCTCTATGGCTTGGGGCTGCAAATGTCCGTATGTAATGTCAACGGGTGCCGACTGCCTTTTGCGCCCCTGACGTGAGTTATTTGACTCTGGCATAATGATTTTATTGAATAAACAGTGCAAAGTTACAAAAATCTTGGTAAGCAGCATTTGGCAGATAAAAGTTTTTTTGTAATTTTGCCACTAATAGTATAAACAACAATAATCCTTTGCACTCTTATGATTACTTTTCCTTGTTGTAAGATAAACTTAGGCCTGAACGTCATCGCCAAACGCAGTGATGGTTATCACGACATACAGACAGTGATGTACCCCATCGCACTGACCGACGCGCTTGAAATAAAGCGGATGAACGACAACTTTCCCTCTCCCACGCCATGCGACCTGCTCGTCACGGGGTTGGCAACCACCTGCGAGCCACAAGACAACCTTGTGGTGAAAGCGTATAACCTGCTGAACGCACACTATAAGTTGCCCCGCATACACATTCATCTGTGCAAGCGTATACCCTCACAGGCTGGGTTGGGAGGCGGATCGGCTGATGGTGCCTATATGATAAGGTTGCTAGACGAGCGCTTCAGACTCAACATGGGCAACGCCGAAATGGAACATTATGCTGCGCTCCTAGGTTCCGACTGCCCTTTCTTCATCACAGCAGAGACAGCTTATGCCACAGGAAGAGGCGAGATATTGGAACCTGCCGACCAAGAGGCAGGCAACCTGAACGGATATTGGATAGCTCTGGTAAAACCCGATGTGGCCGTGAGCACTGCCCAAGCCTATGCCGCCATCACGCCCAAGGAGCCCCGAAAGAACTGCCGAATGGTGGTTAGACAGCCCATAGAGACGTGGAAAGACGACCTAAGCAACGATTTCGAAGAGCCAGTGTTCAATCTGCTACCCCAGCTAGCTAACATCAAAGAAAAGCTATACGCCATGGGAGCTTGCTATGCGCAGATGTCGGGCAGCGGAAGTACTATATTCGGGATATTCAGAGAGAAACCGGCTGATGTAGAAACAACTTTTAACAACTGCTTTACCGCAGTATTGCCACTATAAACCTATGAGAGACAATCCCAATGAAATGCTGCCCCAAGTAGACTCAGAGGGGCACACACTGGGCCCGCTAAGCCGGGGCGAGGCCCACGGAGGCTCTATGAAGCTGCACCCCGTGGTGCACCTGCACGTGTTCAACAGCCGCGGTGAGCTCTATCTGCAGCACAGACCCATGTGGAAAAGCACGCAACCCGGAAAGTGGGACACAGCATGCGGTGGGCACATAGCCTATGGTGAGACCCCGGACGAGGCGCTCAAACGCGAAGTGAGCGAGGAGCTGGGCATCACACAATATACCCCTCAGGTTGTGGCTCGTTATATATTCAACGGCAAGAAAGAGCGCGAGCTAGTTTATGTTAACAAAACCATCTACGACGGACCCATCTATCCCAGCACCGAAGAACTAGACGGAGGACGCTTCTTTACCCGAAAGGAGCTGTCGCAAAACATGGGTAAAAGCATTTTTACGCCCAACTTCGAGCAAGAATATGCCCGCTTCTTTGTACGCAAAGACGCCGACAACCAAGACAGTGAAACCCGGCAAGACAACGACAAGAAACATTAACCAAAACGTAATTTTTGTATTTAAAATGAAAAAAGCAATCTTTTTACTATCATTCATGGCCTTGTTTTCTATCGGCACACGTGCCCAACTATTATATAAGGTGTGGGGCAACGGACTCGCATCCCCATCTTATATCGTAGGAACCTATCATCTGGCCAACACAGCCTTTGTTGACAAAATTGCGGGAGCCAAGGATGCCATTATGAAGACCAGCCAGATTGTAGGAGAGTTGAAACTGGAAGACATGATGAACCCAGACTCGCTGGAGTGGATGAAGCAGGCAGCCACGATGGCAGCCGACAGCACTATCAAAGATGTTCTCACCCCTGCAGAGTATGCCAAACTAAATACCACACTCAAAGCAGCTTTAGGAGCCGACCTCACCAACCCCATGGTGATGCAGCAGATGGGACATCTCAACCCATTGTCGCTCACTATAGCACTCGAGATGACCCTCTTTATGCAGCGGCACATGGGCGAGTTTGACCCCACTAATCCCATGGACGCCTACTTCCAGAAGCAGGCACAAGCCAACAACGAGCCAACAGCCGGCTTGGAGACCGTGGCCGCGCAGACTCGCCTTCTCGTATCTTCCATGCCCATGAAGCAGCAAGTACAACTGCTCATGTGCTTTCTTGACAACCAAGAGAAGTGGCTTATGCAAATGGAGAACATGCGCACAGCCTATTATGATCAGGATCTCGACAAGTTGAAGACCATTCTTGACGACCAGCAGAGTGTGGCCTGTGCCAACTCGCCAGAGATGGATGAGAAGCTCATAACCAAGCGCAACAGTCGATGGCTCACACTCATGCCCGCCATTATGAGTACCCGCCCCACCCTGTTTGTGGTTGGCGCGGGCCACTTGCCCGGCGAAAAAGGCGTACTGCAAGGACTGCGCAATTTGGGTTACACCGTTGAAGGTGTGAAGTAACTATTTTTGGAGTCACCACATTATTGAAAGTTATGAGGCGACCACTTTTTCCCCTGCATCATATAAGGTGTAGTGGGCAGATAATAGCCATAAATCTGAGCATGACTTTTTATATAAGACTCGCCAATGACCAAGATCACATGCAAAGAGTCCGTCTCTGTGATATGTCCGCCATCCTCTTTTTTTTGTCAAGAGGATGGCATGCTTCATCTCATAGGCAATAGCCGTACATCATGTAAAGCCAATGCTGTAGCCGTAACTGTGTCATACGGAAATCTTTTGCCCACGTTAAGATCCTCAAAAGTATGGCTTTTGCAAATATCATAGTAGATATCGAAATAGAAAAAGCCCAACAACGAGCAAACGAGAATAACAGAAGAGATGATTCGAAAGTGACGGCGATGACCTCTGATGGGCCAGTTTTTCTCTGTCAGGATAATCATACTCATCATCACAGCGATGACAAATAGGCAGATAAGCCCACGTCCTTGCAACAGAAAAGTCTAAACAAACTCTGCAGCTTCTCTGTAATTGGTTTCGCCAAGAAGCACAAAAATATGCGGAGAAAAGGTCTTGTGGAATACCAACCAAGCAAATAAGTTGACACTAAACAACATAAGCCCTATGGCATAAAATAACACCTTTACCCATCTCGTACCACAATAAAAGACAATACACGCAAGGAGATAACTGATGGCTAAGGCTCTGGACAGATGGAGGAAGACCACAGTGTCCATCTAGTCTGGATACAGTAAACCGGCAACCAGAAACTTAAGGGTGGAGAGTGAAATGAGCAAGAAGAAAGAGAACAAGAACGGCAATTCTTGCTCTACGGGACGAATGAGAAAAGAAGCGATGCTTCTGAAGAATTCTGTTGTATGCTTTGCCATAAGATCCTAGTAACGCACCATTTCTAATTGATTATAGTGTTTCATTCTGAATAAGAAAATAACCTACAGGACTTTTCAATGTTAGAAAATCACTTCTTTAAGAGGTGCTACAAAATTTCAACTTTTCTCTGAAACAAAATAGAAAGGTAAGCATAAAGAAGGAGAAACTTGCATCATTCAAAGACATTATATTAATCATCAGCCGTTAATGATGTAATAATCGGTTGTCATAAAAAAGCCATATACAACTGTTAATTTCCAGATAGTATAGATTGAGTAACAATTGCGCTAAAAAGCAAAAAAGCTGGGCTCTAAGAGAAGAGCCCAGACTTAATATCACTGCGGCCGCCCGCAATGAAAACTAAATAGCTTATTTGTTGTGATGATACTTTAGCACAATGCCCAAACAGATGACTTTATTTCTGCATATCATAGACAATCTGCATGAGCTGCTTGCCCAGGTTGTCGGCCTCCTCCATGGTATGGGCCTCGCTATACACACGAATAATAGGTTCGGTGTTAGACTTGCGAAGGTGCACCCAACGGTCGGCAAAGTCGAGCTTTACACCATCAATATCAGTTACCTTCACGCCATCTGCATGGCCATATTGCTCCTTCACCTTAGCCAGGATAGCATCTACATCGGTTTCAGGTGTCAGGTCTATACGATTCTTGGCAATGTAGTAATTAGGGAATGTCTTTCTCAACTCAGAGGCTTTTAATCCTTTTTCAGCCATAGAGCTGAGGAAGAGAGCAATGCCTACCAATGCGTCGCGACCGTAATGGCTCTCAGGATATATCACTCCGCCATTGCCTTCACCACCAATAACGGCTCCCACTTCTTTCATCTTTGTGGTTACATTTACTTCACCTACAGCAGCGGCATAATATTTGCATCCATGCTTCTCCGTTACATCACGGAGGGCACGTGTTGAGCTGAGATTAGAAACCGTCGGACCTTGCTTATGATCGAGCACATAATCGGCCACTGTTACCAGCGTATATTCCTCTCCATACATCTTTCCGTCTTCCTGAATAAAGGCAAGTCTGTCTACATCAGGGTCTACAACGATGCCTAAATCATAGCCGCCCTTGGCTACTTCAGACATAATTCCACCGAGATTCTTCTCCAAAGGCTCTGGGTTATGAGCAAAATCACCGTTTGCCGTACCGTTTAAGAAATGGTATTCTACGCCCAATGCCTTGAGAAGTTGAGGAAGGATGATGCCACCAACAGAGTTGATGGAATCTACACACACCTTGAAATGTGCCTTGCGAATAGCCTCTTTGTCAACCAAGCTGAGGGCTAAGACGCTGTCAATATGCCGTTGATTGAAGCTGTCGTCATCTGTATACGAACCCAGACCGTCTACTTCTGCATATTCAAAATCTTCTGCTTCAGCTATTTTAAGCACCTCGTTGCCATCGTCCTTGGTCAAGAATTCACCCTGCTCATTAAGCAGCTTCAGCGCATTCCAATGACGAGGGTTATGCGATGCTGTGATGATGATGCCTCCGGCAGCACCACTCATGCGAACGGCAAGCTCGGTAGTGGGAGTCGTGGCTAATCCAATGTTGACAACATCATAGCCCATACCCATCAGAGTACCGCATACAACATTCTTCACCATAAGTCCGGAGATGCGCGCATCGCGACCAACTACGATCTTATTTGAACTGGAATGTCCGCTTCTGCGAATGAATGTTGCATAGGCTGAAGTGAACTTTACAATGTCAAGTGGGTTTAGTGTATCGCCTACTTTTCCACCTATAGTACCCCGGATACCGGAGATAGATTTAATTAAAGTCATATTACAATATTATAATACTTAAATGCTGTTATCTTCCTCTTTGAAAAGTCAGAACATATAAACATGGATAGACGCTGGCTGAAGCCTGCAATGTGCCTTGTGCTGATGGCACGATGAGCTTTACTTTAGCTATCTTGTCTGACTCAAGTTTCGGTCTGCCAATATTGACATAAGTAAAAGGCACAAGCCATCCTGAAGGCACAGATGTGCTGCTGTTAACAAGATACATCACGCTGGAGCCAGTGTCAAAGGATGCCGTGAATGTTCCGCTGGTGTTGCGAACAGACATCTTGTCTACCATCGCCGCATAATAGAGGTTGTTGTTAGAATATTGCAGAGAGTCAGTAAGGAGGTTGTACTCATCAAAACGACATAGCACATTGACCGTCTCACCATCTTTTATTTTGCTTCCGCAGCCCTTATCTACAATCTGCATATATACTCCCGTTGTGGGAAACAGCACATATTCGTTCTGCGAGACATCCGTTGTTGAGTCTTGGGCATAAAACTGACTTTCGCTGATAACCTTGATTTTGTTTTTCTGGATGAATGCGTTTATAGCGGCAGTTTCGCGTTTCTTCTGGTCAGCATAAGTCTCGCCGTCGTTGCAGGCCGCTAACATCATGACACCTATGAGCAGAAGAAATAATACTGAAATCTTTTTCATATCAAAACTATTTGTTCAAGTTGCAAAGTTACTAAAAACTTAAGATTTGGCATTACCGAAAGTAGTGTTTTATGATTTTTTTAGTACTTATGCTTCAGAAAGTTCATCTTTGTAGGCCAGAATAGCCCGCAGGGCTATCTGTTCAGCCTCTGCAATGTTACTGTTGAGCAACTTTCCGCCTGCGGCATCGGCATGTCCTCCCCCATTAAAGAACTCTGTAGCCATCTTCTGACAATGAAATCCACAACTCGAACGAAGGCTCACAAGAATGCGGCCATCCACTTCGGTGTCCTCACGAAAAGCAATAGACAACTTATGCCCCTTCATCTTGAGCGGGTCGTTGACGAGTCCCTCAAGGTCGCCCTTTTGGAAATGGAATTTGGTCATATCAGCTCGCGTAACAGAATAATAACTTGCATGAAGTTGTTTTATCACATTAAGCTTCTTAAAGATGATATATGACCTGAGACGGAGACAGTCTTCGGTGTAATTATGGAACACCTTGTTATATATAAGATCCTTATCGATGCCTTTTGCCAATAATTGTGAGATGATGAAAAATATTTCGGGACGGGTGCTGTTGTAGGTAAAGCCTCCTGTGTCGGTCATCATACCGCAGTAAAGGCACTGCGCCGCGGCTTGGGAAATCTTATCATATCCGCCCAACTGCCATATAATGGAAAAGATAATTTCACACGTACTGCTCAGTTCAGGGCGTGAAATGACCAACGATGCATTGACTTGGGGATACAAATGATGGTCTATTATGACTAGAGTGGCCTTACATGAGTCTATTACCGGCTGCAAATCTTCCGTCCGCGACGTTGTATTGAAGTCTAAACAAAAAACAGTATCAGCCTTATTGAATGCTTGTTGTACATCATCGGGCTTTTTATCAAACCGCTTAACAGCGTCAGCACCCGGCAGCCACTGCAAGAACATGGGAAAAGCATCAGGCATCACAACTGTTACCTGCTTGCCAAGTGAAGTGAGATAAGAGGCCCACCCTAGACTTGAGCCCATAGCATCACCGTCGGGTGACTTATGTGCGCAAATAACAATACGTGATGAGTTAGTAAGAATATGTTGTAACGCGGTTTGTTCTTCTTGACGAAGGATGTTTATTTCCATTAATTGCAAAGACGAAAAAGGCGTTCTCCTCTCATAAATGAGAGAAAAACGCTTATAATAAAATATTAGAACAATTTATCAGGATATACTCCTGCATCTATAAGTTTCTGTATTTTAGTCACTACGCCGGGACGGTCGGCAGAGTAAGTTACTCCAAACCACTTGCTGGTTGTGTCGAGCACCTTTACAGAAGCCGTGCCATCGTTGATAAGCTTATTGACCATCAGAGGTATGAAATACTCTGCCTTAGGATTAGCCTTGGTAGATGGTGCAGCAAGGAATTCTTTGAAATAATCCTCCGAATATTTGAAATAGTCTGGCGTGAAGCCCCATACATTCATGCTTACAGGGGTGTTATCAGCCACAGACACCCATTCGCCGCCATCCTTATACTGCACAACGCCATCGTTGCGCTTTATCTCGGTGCGCTCCACAACAGTAGTAAGATTGCCATCAGCATCTGTTGAGCAAATACCACGGCTCACAGTGCCATTCTCAGACAACGTGTTGCCTACTCTGAAGCCCACCATGGCGTAATGATTCTTGCTGCCTTCTGGCAGTTCGGATAAATATTTTCCAATCACCATGAAGCAGTCACGATTATAGAAATCGTCACAGTTTATCACGCAGAATGGCTCACGAATGACATCCTTGGCCATCAGAACAGCATGGTTGGTGCCCCAAGGCTTTGTCCTACCTTCTGGTACTGTAAATCCTTCGGGCAACTTATCAAGACTCTGGAAGCAAAGTTCTACAGGAATATGGCCCTCATATTTAGAGAGCACCTGTGCCCTAAATTGTTCCTCGAAATCTTTGCGAATAACAAAAACAATCTTTCCGAATCCGGCTTTGATGGCATCATAGATGCTATAATCCATGATAGTCTCACCATGAGGGCCTAGGCCGTCAAGTTGTTTTAAGCCACCGTAGCGGCTTCCCATACCTGCTGCAAGCAGCAATAATGTTGGTTTCATAAGTTCAATTGGATAATTTAATATTGCTGCAAAGATACATATTTTTTGCATAAGGGCATAGCCTTGATGCTTAAAATATGCCAACAAAAAGCCTTTATGGGATATTTTTATCCGCCGTTTACTACCTGTTGGGCAAAAAACGGCGGAAAAAAGACCATCAAACGTCATATAGCCTCAGGCTTAGGCTGTGAGATTGTCGAGGAACAAAAGCAGGCGATTGGTTACATTCACATCACTCACACCGGAGTCGAAGTCCAAACTGAGCAGATTGAGTCCGGGATATTGCCTATGAAGTGCCTTCTCTATGCCCTTTGAAACAATGTGATTGGCAATACAGCCAAAAGGTTGCAAGCTCACCACATTCTTTATGCCGTCGCGCACAAATTCTGCTATGTCAGCCGGAAGGAGCCATCCTTCGCCAAACTGCGCGGCTAGAGACACTACGCCCTTGGCGCCCTTGGCCTCTTCGTAAATATCGGTGAACGGGCGGAAATAGCGGAAGGCTCTGCAAGCCTTGTTCATCTTTTTCTGCCTTCGGGCAATGAACTGATATAAAATCTTCACCATAAAGTCGGGCACATTGCTCTCTTTCAAGCACAAATCTTTTTGTACCTGAACGTTCACAAACTCTTGCAGGAAGAATGGCGAAATCAATGGCGGAACCACTTCTATGCCCCTTGAGATAAGCTTGTCCTCAAGATACTGATGTGAGAAGGGGTTAAACTTCAGGAATATCTCACCTACAATTCCCACCTTGGGGCAATCTTTGTCATGGATAATGCCATCAAATTCGCGAGCTGCCTGCCCTGCCAGCTTCACCAGCCCCTGTGAGTCGTTTGCCAAGATGCATTTACTGGCCAAACCTAAATACTTTTCTTTGAGCTTATGAGCGCTTCCCGGCTCATTCTCACGTACCACTGAGGCATAAAACAACTTGGCTATCACGTCGCTGAACAAAAGCGTATTTGTAGTGATGGATGCCAGCTTAAGCCAAGGAAACTCGAAGCCGTCTTGTTCGTTTTCCTCGCCATTGGTGGTCACGCCCAGGGTTATCAAAGGCACTTTCTCAAAGCCATTGGCTATCATCGCCCGCTTGATAAGTGCCGTATAGTTGGTGGCACGGCATTGCCCACCCGTTTGCGTCATCACAAGGGCTATCTTGTCAGGATCGTATTTGCCTGACTGAAGAGCCTTAACCATATCTCCCACTATGAGCGTGGCAGGATAGCACACCTCATTATTTGCATACTGCAAGCCCTTTTGTGCCGAAACGCTGTCGCTTGGAGGTAAAATTTCTACGTCATAGCCGGCGAGGTGAAGCAACGCAGGCAGCAAGGGTGAAAGAAAATCGGTAAAGAATGGTGCCAATATCTTCCGCTTCCGGTCTTCCTTGCGGAACACTTTTGTTGTAACGAAAGGTTGGCTCTCACCCCGTATCGACTTATATTTCAGACTTTCTATCAGGCTTCTTACCCTGAGCTTCAGAGAGCCTATGTTCGACACATCGTCTATCTTAAGCAAGGTGAAAGGCTTCCCATGCCTGCGCATCACATCTCTCACCTCATCTTGCACAAATGCGTCTGGCCCGCATCCAAAGCTTGTCATCTCCACAAAATGCACATCATCGCCTTGCTCTGCAGCCCATTCAGCCGCCTTTAAGATGCGATTGGTGTAAGCCCATTGCTTAACCAGATAACTGTCGCCTAAATTTTGGTTGTCGTCATTGCGCACAATGTCATCGCTTATCACATTCACGCCGAGCGAGGCTATCATTTCTGAAAGCTTGTGCTGTATAAGTGGGTCTGCGTGATAGGGGCGACCGGCAAGCAAGATGGTTATTTTTCCTTGCTTGCGACTTTCTTCAAGAATACTCAAATTCTTATGCTTAATGGCCACCTCATATACCTTCTGCTCGCCTAAAGCCTGAAACAAAGCTTTACGCGTGTCATCCTTCCCGATGTGCAAGGTGGCGCAATAACGTGTCAGTTGTTTTAGCAACAGCTTGATATTGCTGAAATTAATGACGGGCGAGTGCAGCTGGACATGCAGCTTCATAGAACTGTTAATGACATCTGCATAAGCCGACACAATAGGACAATTAAAGCTATTGTCCGTAAGTTCGTCTTCCTTATTTTCGTAAATTACATAAGGGAAGAATATGATAGGCGCTAAAGGATAACGCTCTTCATGTTCAATTCTGCTCAGGCGACTGTCCAACTCGGCTATATGCGAGTGTACGAGCTTTGCCGGGAAGCATATATTATCACTCATAACAGATTGCAAGGCACCCTCATACTTCACAAAAGTAGACGGGCCTGACAGGATGACCTTGAAGCCTAATGCATCGAAGAAAGTATACCAGAACGGAAAATCCTCGTACATACCCAGCACGCGTGGCAAGCCAATGACTCCTCTGTATGTCTTATCATCATCCTTGCCATTTTCGAGGTTTTCTTCAGCTCGGCCAAACAGCAGTTTATATTTGTAAGGATAAACATCCTCTCCGGTTACTGATGTATCGGCATGATTATTAAACACACGCTCACACTTATTACCTGAATAGAATTTGTTTCCTCCCTCAAAGTTATACCTGCTCACAAAGCACCGGTTCTCACAGCCTTTACACTGCATCTGCCGTGTAGTATAATTGGCTCCGGCCAACAATGTGGCAATATTTTTATAAGAAGCAGGAGCCTTTTCCTTATTCTGCCCATACATTTTCATGGCATGTAGAGCGCATCCGTAAGCTCCCATCATCTCCGGCATGTTGCTGCGAGCCACTTCCTTGCCTGACAGAAGCTCGAAAGCACGCACCACGGCATCGTTACGCATTGTGCCACCCTGCACAACAATATGGTCGCCAAGACTGTCATTACCTCTCAGCTTGAGCACCTTGTAAAGACAATTTTTCACAACCGAATAGCTCAAGCCCGCACTGATGTCTGCCACCGTAGCCCCTTCGCGCATCACCTGTTTCACCTTAGAATTCATAAACACGGTGCAGCGGGTACCCAAGTCGCTTGGTGCGGGTGCCGTACAAGCTAGATTGGCGAAGTCGCTAATATCATAATCAAGGTTGTTGGCAAATGTCTGCAAGAAGGTTCCACAGCCTGACGAACAGGCCTCATTCAGCTCCATACGCACGATAGCGCCATTTTCAACGAAGGTGGCCTTCATGTCCTGACCACCAATATCCAGGATGAAAGACACATTAGGTACCAGCTTCTCTGCCGCCATGTAATGAGCCATCGTCTCAATGATACCCTCATCAAGATTAAACGCCGTACGTATAAGATCCTCACCATAGCCCGTTGAACTGCTGCCCAAAAACTGTAAGGTGGTATGGTTTTGCTTAGCCAGCTCATCCAGCTTGGACAGACCATTTCTCACGGCTTGAATTGGGTTGCCTATATTTGGTGCATAATAAGAATACACTACTGTGCCGTCTGCCCGCATGGCGATAATCTTAGTGGTGGTAGATCCGGAATCTATTCCGAGAAAGAGATTTTCTACACCTGAGTGCAGGGAATCTGAGGGCACGGCAAACTGTTCCTTATGCCTTTTCCACTCTTCATGCTCGGCAGCCGAAGCGAAGAGCGGCTTCAAATCGCTCTTTTGGGTTAACTGTATATCCTTGCTCAAACGACCCAACAACACAGAAACACGCGTAACCTCAGCACTCTTGCCGGCTAAGTTTTCATCCGCACGAATGGCACAGCCCATAGCAGGAATCAAATTACTATGTTTTGAGACGATGAAATCATTGCTTTTGAGCTTCAAAAAGGCCATAAATGCATTGCGTAATGCGGGTAAGAAAGTAAGCGGTCCGCCGCAGAGCAAAATAGGAGGTTCATAATCGCATCCATGCGACAGGGTTGTAACAGTTTGAACAGCCACAGAGTGGAAGATGCTGGCAGCAATGTCAGCCTCGGGTATATTGCGTGCCATGAGGTTCTGCACATCAGTCTTGGCAAAGACACCGCATCGTGCCGCCATCGGATAGACGTGTGATGCTTTCAATGCCAAATCGTTCATCTGCTGATTGTCTATACCCATCAACACAGCCATCTGGTCGAGGAAAGCTCCGGTGCCACCGGCACAGTTGCCATTCATGCGCAGTTCCATGCCTTGCTTGTTGAAGAACACCACCTTGGCATCCTCTCCACCAATGTCTATAAGCGCTTTTGCTTCCGGATGAACATGCTTGGCATAAACCGTGGCAGCAACCACTTCCTGCACAAATTCAGCCTTGAGTTGTTCGGCTGTGGCCATTCCCACGGATCCCGTCACGCAAATGACGGCCTCTTTGTCACCAAACTGATGCTGAATCTCCTGCAAGTAGTTTGTCACCAACTGCCCTACTTTGGCATGATGTCTGGCATATTTCGAATAGACGAGTTTGTCGTTATCATCCAAAACGGCTATTTTTGCCGTCGTAGAACCTACATCCAATCCTATTCTTAGCATTTCCTTACCAACCTCAATTTTTATTTCTATGCAAAGGTAAGCCTTTTTTATGAGTGTAAAAAAAGATTTTTGTGTTTTTTCTTACCTTTTATTAAATAATGATGTTTTAAGACAACTAGGATTGATAAACTGACACGAGCCGACTTCTTCGTGTTACGAGATGACAAGAAAGAACCTATCGCAAGCAGCTTTCCCTGTGACTGGCGTTTAGTCTGAACAACATCTCAAATTGAAGTCAGCACCAATGTCTAATACGGCAAAACATCCGACTTTTCTATAAAATATCTTTCAAATGATACTATGATATTAAAATAACCTTAAAATGGGGCATTTTTTGCTCAAAAAATTTGGTGTGTCCGTACACAATGCCTACCTTTGCATCGTCAAAAGGTTAATAGATTGTTTAGGTTAGTAGTAATAGATTTAGGTTTTTAGTTATTAGGTAAAGATTGTTTCATAAGGTATTAGAGTTAAGGTAAATTTCAAAGATTGTTCAGGTGACGAACAAGAAGATTTAAAAGGCATTGCACCGTGAGGTGCGAGCCTCTCGAATCGGACGGGATAACCATCCGATTTTTTTGTGTCTATATCTTTCCGCATCATTCATCGCTACGTATATAACCAACAACAGCCCCCTCCGACATAAACGGAGAAGGCTGTCATCACTTATATCAATGCCAAGAAAGACGTTATGCCTTCAGGCTGTTTCTATACCAATCGTATAGCATCTGAACACCATCTTCTATTTCTACCTTATGCGTCCAACCCAGATGATGGAGCTTGCTCACATCTATGAGTTTGCGAGGCGTGCCATTGGGCTTGCTCGCATCCCACATCACTTCACCTGTAAAGCCCACAGCATCAACTACGAGCTGAGCCAAAGACTTGATGGTAAGCTCTTTGCCTGTGCCAACGTTGATGTGGCAGTTGCGTATTTCTCCCAAGCTGGGGATGGCGCCTCCCCTACCCTCTGAATTATTTCTGTTCACGGCGCCGTCTGTCTTTACGCCATAGAAGACACTGGAATATTTCTCTATGCCGATGATGTCCTTGAAGTCTACATTCAAGAGGATATATACTGAGGCATCAGCCATGTCCTCACTCCAGAGAAATTCCCTCAACGGGCTGCCGTCGCCCCACAACGTCACCTTGTTGTTCTCAATTCCATAGAAAGCCAAAGCCTTGAGTATACGGTCGCGTGAATCTTGGCCGGTAACATTGCCATCACCTATGAGATCCTGCAACTTAGCGGGTGGATTAATCGGACGCTTGTTCATATCCACGCTTATGGCATCCCAATCGCCGTCATGTATGAGCTTTGCCAAGTATATCTTGCGCATCATAGCCGGCAAAACATGACTGTTCTCCAGATGGAAATTGTCGTTAGGGCCATAAAGGTTGGTGGGCATTACAGCAATGTAATTGGTTCCGTACTGCAGGTTATAGCTCTCGCACATTTTCAGTCCGGCTATTTTCGCGATGGCATATTCCTCATTGGTATACTCCAAAGGCGATGTCAGCAAAGCATCTTCCTTCATGGGCTGGGGAGCATTCTTAGGATAAATACATGTAGAACCAAGAAAGAGCAACTTCTTGACATGATGCTTATAAGCCTGTTCAATGACGTTGCATTGTATCTTCATGTTCTGCATGATAAAGTCGGCACGATAGAGTGAGTTGGCCATGATGCCGCCAACGAAAGCTGCAGCCAGCACCACCGCATCGGGTTGCTGCTCATCAAAGAAGCGCTTAACAGCCAATTGGTCGGTGAGGTCAAGCTCCTGATGCGTCCTTCCTATAAGGTTATGATACCCTCTTTTCCACAAGTTATTCCATATAGCAGAGCCCACCAGTCCGTGATGACCTGCCACATATATCTTACTTTCTTTGCTTAAAGCCATGATAATGATTGTTATTCGGGCAATTGCGCCTTCAGATATAGTTTACGAACGAACTTCATGTCATGCTCTACCATAATTTTTACGAGCTCTTCGAATGAAGTTTTACGTGGATTCCATCCCAACTGATTCTTCGCCTTAGTAGGATCGCCAAGCAGCTGCTCTACTTCAGCAGGACGGAAATACTTAGGATCAACCTCTACGAGCACCTTGCCCGTCTTCTTGTCGATGCCTTTTTCATCCAATCCCTCACCCTGCCATTCAAGCTCTATGCCCACATGGTGGAAAGCAAGTGTACAGAAATCACGCACCGTATGGTATTCTCCAGTGGCAATCACGAAATCGTCCGGGGTGGGCTGTTGCAGAATGAGCCACATACATTCTACGTAATCCTTGGCATAACCCCAGTCGCGCAACGCGTTAAGATTGCCCAAGTAGAGCTTATCCTGATAACCCTGCACAATACGGCAGGCAGCAAGAGTAATCTTACGTGTAACAAAGTTCTCACCTCTACGCTCACTCTCATGATTAAAGAGAATACCATTGCAGCAATACATGCCGTAACTCTCGCGATAGTTCTTCATAATCCAGAAGCCATAGAGCTTGGCAACAGAATAGGGTGAACGAGGATAGAAAGGTGTGGTCTCACGTTGAGGCACCTCTTGCACCTTTCCAAAGAGTTCTGAAGTAGATGCCTGATAAATACGGCAACTCTTGTCCAGCCCGCAAATACGCACAGCCTCCAGCAGCCTAAGCACGCCTACAGCATCGGTGTCGGCCGTATACTCCGGAACGTCAAAGCTCACCTTGACGTGGCTTTGTGCCGCCAAATTGTATATTTCAGTTGGTTTCACCTCACCGATAATACGTATGAGCGATGAAGAGTCGGTCATGTCAGCCCAGTGAAGGTTAACCAATCGCTGCTTCTTCATGTCTCTCACCCATTCGTCAAGATAGAGATGCTCTATCCTACCCGTATTAAACGATGAACTGCGACGCAGCAATCCATGCACCTCATAACCCTTGTTAATTAGGAATTCAGCCAGATAAGAGCCATCCTGTCCGGTAATTCCTGTTATCAGCGCTACTTTTCTTTCCATATTGTCCTTTTACTTAATACAGTTGCAAAGGTAGCACTTTCTTTACAATTCATGAAGAAAGTGAGCTAATAATTATATTATAATAACAAGGCAATCGATAAAGCAGAGCTAAAAAAAGGCGGCCTCTTACGAGAACCGCCCTAATGAAAGGAGGAGTGGTACCTCTTGGAGTTGA